>NZ_FONY01000100.1 GCF_900113045.1 Thermoflexibacter ruber | reverse complement strand
CCTAAAATTTTTAATCGTATGAAAAATTCATAAAAACAAATGCTCACCCAAGGCTACCGCCGAAACGCCTGAAAGCAAGTAGGCATAAGTAAATTTTAAAACCTCAATTTTTATGAAAAGATTAATCGCATATTTTTTATTTGCCACTGCCCTGTTTGCAGCATGGGCTTGTGGGAAAGGAGAGCAGGAAGTAGCACCTGCCGAGAAGCCCAAAGAGGAGGTAGGTATCATTAAAGATACAGTAAAGCAAGACTCCCCACCTCCCATGACTGAAATTCCTTGTGAAAAGGATAGCACCCCTATCGCTTTGGAAAAAGTAGATATTGCGATGGGAATCATAGGGGAACTTACCCCTAAAGATACCTCTAAACCTTACAGCTACCCTCGTGTCAATCAGCCTTTTTATATCATTATCAATTCTACTGAACATGAGCTATACGGTAAGTTGGTCACTCAGCAGGGAGAACCTATCCCTGCCGTAGATTTTGAGAAAAATAGTTTGGTAGTGGCTGGGTTTACAGCAACCAGTAGTGATGGGTTAAAGGATTTAAGAGTAAGAAAAGAATGTAAAGAGGGTAGATTACGAGCAGAAGTGCTTCTTTTTGCAGGAGCAGGAGCGGCGTTTACACCTGTTAACTTTTCCTTTACTATACCCAAATTAAAAGAGGGTACTCAAATTCAATTTAATATCAGTTATTAAAAATCATTAGCTAAACTTAAAAATCAAAAATTTATGAGAAAATTACTTATTTCCCTATTTTTAGGGACTGTAATTGCTTTGTTTTTGCTAAATGCTCAATATTCTATAGCACAAGACCTTTCTAGCTATTATCAAGGTAAAAAACAATTTTACCAAACTTCCGAAAATAAAATAGTTGTCAGATTCCGAAAGGAAGCAACAGTATCTGTAAAAAATCAAATTCTTCATAGCTTAGTCAATGAAAAAGAACAAGTTGGAGAAGCAGGTAATGGCATTTCTATCATTGTTTTAAAAAATAACACTTCAAAAGAGAAAATTCAGCATTTCATCAAGGAGTATAAAAATAATGATGAGGTAATTTCCATAAGCCCAATCCTACTCAACCAAAAGAGTGAGGAGATAGGAGCATTAACAGAGCAGTTTATTGTTAGGCTTAAAACCAATACAAATATTACACAACTACAAAGATTAGTTACGCAAACTCGTACTCAAATTGTTGAGCAATATAAATATGATAAGCAAACATATATCTTGGCAGTTAATAAAAACTCACAAGGAAATGCCTTAGAAATGGCAAACTTGTTTTACGAAAGCGGTCTTTTTGAATGGTCTGAGCCTGATTTTTTATTATTTATAGATAAGGGATGCATCCCCAATGATGTATCATTTAACCAGCAATGGTATCTTAGAAATACACAACAATTTGGTGGAATTACAGATGCAGATATTGATGCAGAACAAGCTTGGTGCATCACTACAGGTTCATCAAGTATTAAAGTTGCTGTTTTAGATGATGGAATACAAAGTAATCATCCTGACTTATTAGGAAATATTTTATTAGGGTACAATGCAACTAATGGAACAAATAATACAGAACCAGCAGGTTCTGAACCTCATGGAACTTTTGTAGCAGGAATTATAGCAGCAAGAGCTAATAATCAAGAGGGTATCGCAGGGATAGCATATAACAATAGAGTTGTTCCAATTAAGGTATTAACAGCTGTTACTAATTTAGATACTATGAGTACTGCTTTTGGCTCTGCATTAGTTGCTGGCATTGATTGGGCGTGGCATCAAGGTGGGGTTGATGTTATGAATATGTCTTTTAGAATAGGCATTAATATTCAAAATATAGAAACTGCTATACAGAGAGCCATTACTCAAGGTAGAGGAGGGAAAGGATGTGTAATGGTAGGAATAACTCATAATCAAAATAGAAACGGCATATCATTTCCTGCAAGTAATCCTAATATGATAGCTGTTGGAGCGTCTAATCCATTCGATGAGAAAGCAAGTTTTTCTAATTATGGGTTAGGGATAGATATAGTTGCTCCTGGAGAACAAATGTTCTCTACTGATTTAACTCTACAAGGTTATAACCAATTCAGTAATTATGACTTTCAAAGTGGAACATCATTTGCTTCTCCTTTAGTAGCAGGAACAGCCGCTTTGATTTTATCTTTGAATCCAAACCTAACACAAAGTCAAGTAAGAAGAATTATAGAACTTACAGCAGAGAAAAAGGGAGGTAATGTCTATCAGTCTAATGTTCCAGGACAACCTAATGGGACATGGAATCAGTTTATGGGACATGGAAGACTGGACACACATCAGGCTTTGCTATATACGCAAAATTACTGCTTGCCTACTTCTGTTTCTTCTTCACTTATTTCCGTTTCTGGGCAAGGCATGACAGTTACACAATCAGGTCTTAACCTTGCTGTTATCTACAACGGTTCTTTCATTTCCTCTACTCCTAATTCTCAAAACATAGACCAAGTAGAATGGCAATCGCTATCAAGTAGCGTCTATGTTTCTCAGTCTGGCATTACTGCTACTGCGTATCTCTCGAATGGCTGTGTAGGTGGCATTGCCAATATGCGGGTAAGGGTAAGAAATATTTGTGGGCTTTGGAGCGATTGGAGAATGTTTACCGTCAATGTGTGTAGCAACTCAGGCTTTCGCTTCGTTTACAGCCCCAATCCCACCTCTGAGGTACTGACCATAACCGCAGTCCCTACTGAAGAAAACAAGAATTTGACGATTGCCGCTGAGGTAGATTTTGAGGTAAAGCTCATAGACCAAGACGGCAAGGTAGTCAGAGAAGGCAAAAACCAAAACAAGGAAAAGAAGCTTTCTTTTGATGTCAAAGGACTGAAAGAAGGCACTTACTACCTGCACATCTTGTATGGGAAGGAAATAGAGAAACATCAGGTTTTAGTAGGGAAGTAAACGAATTAGACATAGGGTATCCTCAGCAAAATAAGATACCTTATGTTGTGGGCGAATAGGCTATTGGATTTTTCTGCAAATATTAATAAATTGTTAAGTTTTAGCTAAATATTTATAAAACTATCTTTATAGTTATAAAACCTTCTATTTTCTTAGAAAAGCACCATACTTTCTTGGAATAATCTCAGTATTTATACTTAT
>NZ_FONY01000075.1 GCF_900113045.1 Thermoflexibacter ruber | reverse complement strand
GCAGAAAGCAGAGATGGCTTAGCTGTCATCAAGCTATCTTTTGACTACGGCACAAACATTAACCTTGCTTACATAGAAACCAATGAGAAAATAGATGCACTGATGGGTAGCTTGCCGCGCGATATGCCCCGCCCCAAAGTCATCAAAGCAAGTGCTTCCGATATTCCTGTATTCAATCTCAATGTAAGTTATAAGTCGGCTAACTCCCCCTCCTCTGGGGAAGGACGGAGTGGGGCTAAAAATGAATCCAACTTCCTCTCTCTCAGCGAATTTTGTGAAAATGTGCTCAAAAGGCGTTTAGAGCAGTTGGACGAGGTCGCCTTAGTCGACCTGAGTGGGCTTTCTTTGCCAGAAATGGTGATTATCCCTGACCAAGGCAAGCTATTGAGTTTGGGCATGAACGAGCAGACGCTTTCGCAAATTCTTCAGAGAAATAATATAGAGTTAGGCAACCTTACCGTCAAAGATGGACAGTACCAGTACAACATTCGCTTTAACTCTGTGCTTCGCAGCAAGGAAGATATTGAAAATGTGTATTTTAAAGTAGGGGAAAACCGTATTTTGCAAATCAAAGAGGTAGCTACTGTTCAGCTAAGACCACAAAAATTGCGTGGTTTTTATACCTACAACGGCAAGCGGGCTGTAGTCATGTCAGTTATCAAACAAGCCGATGCCCAACTCTTGCAACTGCGAAAAACCTTGCAAAGCCTAAGCAAAGAGTTTGAAAAAGACTATCCCCAATTAGAGTTTCACATCAGCCAAGACCAAACCGAACTCTTGGACTTATCTATTAACAACCTCATTTCTAACTTATTGGTAGGAGGCTTTTGTGCTTTTGTGGTGATTTTCTTTTTCTTAGGTGATTTCAAAGCTCCTGTTTTGATTGGCGTTACCATTCCTGTTTCGCTGATAGTTACTTTTTTGTTTTTCTATCTTTTTGGCATTTCCATCAATGTGGTTTCCTTAGCTGGTTTGGTGTTGGGGATAGGCATGGTAGTCGACAGTGCAATTATCGTGATAGAAAACATAGAGCAGTTTAGAGAAAACGGTTACACCTTAGATGATGCTTGTATTGCAGGTACTAACGAAGTAATGATGCCCTTGTTTACTTCTATCTTGACCAATTCTGCGGTCTTTCTGCCTCTGGTATTCATCAGTGGGGTAGCAGGTGCTTTATTTTTAGACCAAGCCCTCTCTGTTTCGCTGGCTTTGGGCATTTCTCTGCTTTCTTCTTTTACCCTTATTCCTGTGTTATATAGGCTGTTTTACTTTCATCAAAAAAGCTATATTCCAAAGCCACCTTCTTTTTTCATGCGCCAAGTAGAAAAAGGGTATTATTGGCTTATGACTTTCATTTTTAAGCGAAAAGTAGTTTCCATTGGCTTTTTTGTAAGTTTGATTTTTTTAGCTATATTTCTTTCTTTTTCCATTCCTAAGCAAGGAATGCCTGACATTAGCCGAACAGAATTGGAGGCAAAAATAGATTGGAACGAAGCGATTACTGTGGAAGAAAACGAAGCAAGAATCTCAAAAATTAACAAGGGACTGTCAAATTTTGAGGGAAAACTACTTTATACAAGTGCTTTCATAGGGCAACAACAATTTTTGCTCAATCGCGAACTCCAGCAAAACTTTAATGAAACCTTACTTTCCATAAAAGTAGGGGATAATCAAACTTTCTTTGACTTACAAGCCAAACTGCAAACTCTTTTTAAGCAAGATTTTCCAAAAGCCAATGTGAGTTTTTCTGCGGCTAAAAATATCTTCGAACAACTTTTTAACACCACCCAAGCCCCCTTGGTCGCTCGCTTTACCAACAACCAAGAAGCAGAGGTACCCACCCCTGCCCGCATGGAAAATGTGTATCAAAATCTAAGTAAAAAAGGGCTTTATACAGAGTTTCCCTCTTTGCAAAGTCGTTTACAGATTGAAATTCTAAAAGAAAAACTCCTACTCTATGAAGTAGAGTACGAAAGAGTCTTCACTACCCTAAAAACACTATTTAATGAGAACAATTTAGGCAACTTAAAAGCAGAACAACGCTACATTCCGATTGTTTTGGGTGGAGAAGAGCAAGAAATCAATACGCTTTTGCAGAAAGCTACTGTACAGAACAGCAAAGGTCAAAATATTTACTTAACTCACCTCATTCGGGTCAGCACCCAACAAGACTACAAGTCCTTTTTCTCTGCAAGTGAAGGCGACTTTATCCCTTTCAGTTTTGATATTGATGCAGAGAAAATCGCAGAAAGTCAAGCCGTTATCCAAAAAATAGCTCAAGAGGATGGGAATTTAAGCCTTACTTTCTCAGGGAGTTACTTCCGAAATCTTGCCTTTATCAAAGAGCTAACTGTTGTGATTTTAGTGGCGATTGGCTTGTTATTTTTCATTCTTGCCGCCCAGTTTGAGTCGCTCTTACAACCCTTTATCGTAATGATTGCCGTAGTTTTTGGGCTAACAGGCTCTATGCTAATGCTGTTTTTAGCAGGGAACTCTCTCAATGTGATGTCTGCTATAGGCATGGTCGTACTGATAGGCATAGTAGATAACGATTCTATCCTAAAAATAGATACCATGAACAAAAGCAGGGAAACGCACTCCCTTATGGAAGCAATCAAGTTAGCGGGCAAGCGACGGCTCAAAGCCCAACTGATGACTTCTCTGACCACGATTTTAGGCTTAACTCCTACTTTGTTCTCATCAGGTTTGGGAGCAGAATTGCAGATTCCACTTGCGCTCTCTGTAATTGGAGGTATGCTTTTAGGCACACTGATTTCTGTTTCTTTTATCCCTCTGATGTATTGGTTTATGTATAGGAAAAAAGGAGTATAAAATCTTTAGATGTATTTTAGCATCATTACGTTATCTAATCGTGCTTCCCTTTGCTTATAATAGCAGGTTTTTCTTTTCTTTTTTTCATAAAATTGGATTCTTCTATGGATTGCTTCAAGGTTACAAAATCAGTCAGTACATAGAGAATAGTCATAAAAGAAATCAAATCTTGCATCATTACCAAAGATTTGGAGGGAATCGTCTTAGGTAAAATCTCGCCATACCCGAAATTGGTATAATTCAAAACGCTAAAATAAAACCACTCAAAAATGATTTCTCCCAAAGAAAAATCCGTATTGACCCCTTCAAAGCTCGCAGGATTTATATGATAGATAGATGCATAATCTACGGCAAATGAGCAAATAATGAAGAAAATATTAATCGTAGTAATGATAAGAAAGCGATGATAAGAAACATTATGCTCTATGACTTTCATCACGATATAATAAGATTGATATACGAAAAAAATGACCTTGAAAAGAGCAACTATGGGAATGATGACTTCTGCATAGATAGATTTAGGGAAAAAATACTCATCTAAGAAAATGATAAACCACCCTAAAAAGATGATGACAATACTTTTGATAAAAATTTCTTTGATTTTCATGCTATGTCTTGCAAGGTTAGAGGGGATTTATCCATTTCAGTACTAAGTATTTCTTTCTGAACAGGTAAAGGTAAGGTAAAGTAAAAATCTGTTCCTACACCAATTTCGCTTTCTACCCAAATAGTTCCACCATTTTTTTCTACAAATTCCTTGCACAGTAGTAAGCCAAGTCCTGTACCTTTTTCTCCTTCTGTACCTTTGGTAGAAGTCGATTTATCTATTACAAAAAGCGTCTTGATTTTTTCTTTGTCTATGCCTATGCCTGTATCACTCACGCAAATAAGCCTCTCCTCTTGTTTTTCCTTTGTCCAAAGGGTAATTTTTCCGTTTTTAGGGGTAAATTTAATCGCATTGGCAATAAGATTTCGCAAGATAAGTATTACTTGGTCGGGGTCGGCATAAACGAGCGTATGAGGCGTTACTTGGCAGTCTAAGGCAATATCCTTTTTAAGCAAATCTAAGGCAAAAAACTTATGCAATTCCATGATTACTTTTTGAATATCAAATACTTCCTTTTGAGTCCGCAAACCGTCCATTTGTGCATAAGCCCAATGAAGCAGGCTATCTAAGGTATTTTGCACAATACCAATATTTTTACCCAATTCTTTAGCAATGCGAAGCATATTCTCAGTGTCAATATTTTGATTTTCAAATAGTTCTAATGAGTTTTGTAAGCTGGCAATAGGACTTCTAAAATCATGACCTATGATAGCTAAAATCTTGTCTTTGGTCTGATTGAGTTGCTGAAGATGCTTAGTTTGCTGTGTAATTTTCTCGTTTTGCGCTGCTATTTCATTGCGTTGTCGGAGAACAATTTTATAAGCCTCTTTTTTCTGATTCATATTTCTGAAAAGTAAAAGAGCAAATATTGTTGTGGCAAAAAGTAAAAAAAGAGTTACTACGAGCCAAGTATTTTTTTTTATAATTTCTGCTTGCTTAGTAATGTTTTCTTCACTTAGTGTTTGTTTCTCTTTTTTAGAAAATTCATTTTCAACAAGATAGGTTTGTTTCTCTATTTGGTAGATAGAATCCCTCAACTGGATATAAAGGTTTTGGTAGTAAAATGCGTTTTTTATATCTTGCTTTCTCTGGTATAAATCGCTCAAAAGCCTGTAAGCAACATGAAGTTCGTAAGGGAAATAGTACTTTTTACCTATCTCAATACTTTTGAATAAATACTCGAGGCTGGGTTTGTCTTGCTTAGTTTGAAAGTAAATAGAGGCAATTTTTGTATAAGTGCTAATGAGCATAAAGTTATTCTCGTATTCTTTGGCATAGCTGACTACTTGTTGGTATGCTTCTAAGGCTTTTTCGTATTTTTGTTTTTTTACATAAATATCGCCCAAATTCCTTAGAGCAAAGCCTGTTGTATAAGGGAAATTATTATTTTTCCCTATTTCAATGGCTTTTTCTGTATAGAAAAGTGCGGAATCAAGTTCATTTTTTTCTATGTAAGCATACGCCAGATTGTTGTAAGAGCGGGAGTACAGGTAAGGGAATTTGTTAGCATTACTCAGTTGAATAGCCTCTTGCAAGTGCTTGATAGAGAGGTCATACTCTTTTTGGTCGCTAAAAGTTGTGCCAATGGTATTGAGATTATTAATCTGCTCTTCTATATCGCCTAACTTTTCTGCCATTTGCAGGGCTTGAGTAGCATAAGAAAAAGAGTTTTGCGTATCATCTCTACGATAGAAAATCCAGCCCAAATGACTTTTAGCTTTCATTAGCCCTTTGGTATAATTGAGTTTTTCTGCTAACTTCTCTGCTTCCAATCCATAAGCTAAGGCTTTTTGGTTGTCTGTATTCCTAAGCTCAAAAGCCAAGAGGTTCAGCAGGTTTACATATTGGGTATCTTGTTGGTTTTCATACTTTTTTAAACAAGCTATAAGACTATCGGTTTGGCTTTTTGTTTGAAAAGCCAAAGCAATTGCCACTATTTTTAAAGAAAAAAATAAAAATAAACTTGCTCTTAGACGCATGAAAAATGATAAAGTAGGAAAAAACACCTCTAAGTTAGGATTTTAAACCAGAAAAGCAAGCAATAAGTCTTTTTTTGTACCTATTACCATTCCCATTTTAGGCTTATTCCCCAAGTGTAGTTCCTCGGCAGGGCAGGATAATAGTAGCGTGGGGGAGCAGTCGGCGTTCCAGCCGCATTTATCAAAATCATAGAAGCATACTTGACATCAAAAAGATTATTGATATAAGTAAAAATATTGATTTTAAGCTGATTAAATAACTTCTTCTGCCAACCCAACTTTGCATTTGCGACTTGATAAGCCTCAGAAAAGAGCGTATTATTGTCCAAAATAGGCATTCTATCTACAAACTGAAAATTTAAGTTGGTGTAAAATCCTAAGCGGCTATTGGCATCTACGCCCGCATTAAAAGTATTTTTAGGCGTACCTGTAAGCATATTGCCAGAAAAATTGTTGTTGCCGTCTATAAATTCCTTGAATTTGTAATCTGCCAAGGTATAATTGGTAAAAAAGAAAAGATGCGAAACAAAGGCTTTCTCATTTTGGATAGCTTGGTAGTTCAGATTGATTTCCAAGCCGTTGTGTTGAGTTTTTCCTGCATTCACCCCTACAAAGGCATCGTCCCCTGTACGGCGAGCTACCAACAAGTTGCGGATTTGCATAGAGTAAATCGCAATGTCATAGAATAACTTGTTTTTCAATAGATTACCCCTGCTCCCAATTTCATAAGTATAGCCGTCCTCGGGTTGAATATTAGGATTGATAGCCCCAGAGGGCAGGAGGGTTTCGCTCAGAGTAGGCGGAGAAAAACCATGACTTAGATTTGCATGAATAGATTGCTTTTCAGTGAGTTTATAGTTTATCGCCAATCGTGGAGAAATCATTTTTTTAAATCCGTAATTCCCAGAAAGATTTTTCCCATCACCTACAAAAAGGTCAATATATCGATAGTCAGTATCATTCAAGTTTAAACCTAAAGAAAACATCATTTTCTGAGTCAGAGGCAAATCCGCTTGGGCAAAAATATTGAGATAGTTGCGTTTTTCCTCTTGGTCGCTGAGGGCATTGCCCAAGATTTGGTTGTTGTTTTGGTAAGTTCCCCAAGCATAAAACTCGCTAAAATACTCCGTGCCAAGCATAAAAATAGGCTTGAAATCCTTGATTTGAGGAGAAAAATTCAGGCGATTCCTAAAACCATAAGAAAAAGATTTTTCTCTCAAAAAATTAAAAGGTCTTGGCTCGTCAGAGTTGCGAAAAGCGCTAAACAAACTCAGCGTATTTTGCAAATTATCAGTGAGTTGGTGAGCAATAGAAACGCCAAACAAGCCTTTTTGGTAATCTTCATAGCCCTTGCTTCTTAGCCAAGTAGGTGCGGCGGCACGAGGATTGTTTTTAAAAGTATTAAAATCAATGGAACTTGGAATAAAGGCTTTGAGTTTGATGTAATTGGCTAATATAGCAATCGTTGTTTTTTCGCCACTTGCAAACTGCCCCGTCAGTCCGATAGATTGGCGGTCAGTTTGGTTATTTTCTCGGTAGCCGTTTGTATGAAAATTAGTATAGGTCAAGTTAAAATTTCCATTGGCATCGCCCGTCTTAAAACTCACTACATTGCGCCTTAGTCCAAAAGAGCCTACAAAAAAATCTGAACTCAAAGAAGTCTTGCTAAAATCTGCTTTTTGGGCATGAAGTAGCACCGTTCCTCCTAATCCTGCTCCATAAATACTTGAATTTGTACCTTTTAAAATTTCTACTCTGTCTATCAGGCTCAAATCTATGTCCTCTATGCTCGTTTCGCCGTCGCCCGAAGTAAGCGGAATATCATTAAAATACGCCCTGACTTTGTTTGTGCCAAAAAGCGAGCGCGAACCGATGCCACGAATGGTAACTCGATTGGTCGTAAAAGTCCCTGCATGCATATAAATTCCTGATATTCTATTCATTGCATTAGAAATACTTATGTCATTATCTCTATGTAGTTCTTTGGCAGTAATGACGGAAACTGCTCCTGCTACGTCTAAAAACTTTTGATTATTTTGGTAAGCAGAAACGATAACTTCTCCAAGTTGGGTAGTATTTGCCTGTAAAGCAATGAGATAAAAACTTTGATTGGCTTTGATTTCTACTTCTTGGCTTTCGTAGGTCAGGTGGGTAATTATTAGTTGTTGGTTGTTAGTTGCTGGTCTTTTGTTAGTGGTTTCTTGTTGGTTGTTAGTTGTTAATTTCTGGTTGTTGATTGATAATTGCTCACTGTTAATTTCAAACTCACCTTTAGCGTCAGTGATGGTTTGAATTTCTGTGTTTTTGACTTTGATAACTGCGTTGGCAATAGGCTCTCCATTGGTTTGGTCGATGACTTTGCCTTTGATGAGATTTTGGGCAAAGATAGTACTGAAGAGAAAAAGGCTGATAGTCAGGAAGAAATATATTTTTTTCATGGATTTTGTAAAGTTATACTTTTTGACTCCAAAAGTACGATTTTTAGCATTTTTGGAGAAGAAAATTCAAGGTGTTGGGTAAACTATGTAAGTTTTTTTTGATGTAGTTAAATAATTGTATCAAAAATGAACACTTCATAAAATAAGAATGAACACTTTTATCATACTTTTATTTACTCATAAATTTTTATCATATTAATAATCAATTATTTATATTTTTTGGCACATGCTTAGCATATAATCATGCGTAATCAAATTAATTATACAAAAACTTAAATACTTAAATTAACATGAAAAAGTCAATTGTTTTATCCGTAATATTTGCTATGATTTTAGTAAACAACTTGTTTGCAAATGGTCTTGATACTTTGGTTAAAAGCGATAAGCCTAAGAAGCCAACTCCTATTAAGGAAGTCAAGAAAAAACCCGAGGCTACTTTGTCAAAGGCTGAGATTGATTTCATAGAGGAAATAGACGAGTTCTATTCTCAGAAATATGAAAATCCATTAAAAGTTTTAGAAAGTAAAATTGAGAAGGTAGTCGTAGTTAATGCAGAAGGTCAGATTATCTTAGAAACCAAGGTTTCTGATGGGAAAGTACGTACTTCTGATTTACCTGTGGGGGCAGAAAAATTGATGACCAGAGGGAATACTGAGTATTATTTCATTATCGATTAACTGTAAAAATAATTTAAGAGAAAGAGTATAGGTAATCTGATATAAAAAATAAGACAGATATAATCTTAGGTATCAATCATTAAAACTGAAAAATAAGAAACATAGCCAAATAGAAAGAAGTTAATTTTGAACTGTAAGGCAAAAACCTTACAGTTTTTTTTTTATAAAGGAGGCATTTATTGACTTGTTTGCATTATTTTTACACCTTAATTTTTAAGTATTCCAATTATTTAATTTTCGTTTTTTAATTATGGCAGTATCCATTTTCTTTGTATCTCATTGGTACTTATCGCTATTTGCACAAACATTTTTCTTACACCGCTATGCTTCCCACCAAATGTTTACGATGAGTAAATTTTGGGAAAAGTTTTTTTATGTGATTACTTGGCTCTTTCAGGGTTCTTCTTTTCTTAGCCCTTATGTGTACGGCATCCTGCATCGCTTACATCACGCCTACGCCGATACAGAGCAAGACCCTCACTCGCCCAAATATTCAGAAAATCTTTTTGTTATGATGTGGAAAACAAAAAATATTTACAACAGCATTCTCAAAGGAAAAGAGCAGATAGAAGAAAGATTCAAACGCAATATTCCTCACTGGGGCTTTATGGAAAGATTGGGAGATAATTGGCTTTCCCGCATAGGTTGGGGGGTAGCTTATGTAATTTTCTATGTGTTTTTTGCTACGGAGTGGTGGATGTACCTTCTGTTACCTATTCACTTCATCATGGGACCTGTTCACGGGGCTATTATCAACTGGTTTGCTCATAAATTTGGCTACACCAATTTTAAGCTAAAAGATACTGCAAAAAATCTCCTTCCCTTTGATTTCTTGATGTTTGGCGAAAGTTATCACAACAATCACCACAAGTTTGGCGGCAGAGCCAATTTTGGCATCAGATGGCATGAGTTTGACCCTGCCTACCCTATTATATTGCTAATGAATAAGTTACGCATTATTCGTCTAAAGAAGAACAATGACGCTAACTATATGTAACAATAGTTGATTTGATAGTATATTTTGAAAAAGGGCTTGCTTCGCTTTGAGTGAAGCAAGCCCTTTTACATCCTTCTCCACTGCAAGGTATTTGCAGTGGCTTTTTTTGGAGGGAATCTGGATATTGGCTATCTTTGCAAAGTACAATTCAGCCAAGCAAAAGAAACTATTTTTTTTTTTTCCTGCCTTTTCCCTTCCTTGCAACGATAGTTTTTACTCATACGTACTGACAAAGATTTTGCTTTAAAAGTATTCATTGTAAAATTTGTACTTTGGCGAACACTCAAAAACTAATCTTCACTTTAAACTTCTCAGGCTTTTACTATTCTATTTTTTTCAAACAAAATTCTTAAATTAAAATGATTCAAACAGTTAAAAATCAGGGGTTTACCCCCCCCGAAAGCTATTGCTTTGCTGGACTTGCGTCTTTTTCGTACTGACCAGTGGCTTCTCCTCAGATTTATTTGCACAAGTGGGTAGCGTTACTATCAATGGGAATCAAAATGTAACAGGAGGGAGTACATGGACTT
>NZ_FONY01000048.1 GCF_900113045.1 Thermoflexibacter ruber | reverse complement strand
AACTGTTTGGAAAATAAGATTTTAGATAGCCTTTAATAATACTTTGATAGTAATATTTGAAACATTTCATGCCTGATATATGATAATAAATCACAATTGCCATGATTTCTGAACAAGACATTTTTTCTTGTGGTACAACTTGTCCTTGACTTAATTGATACTGTTCAAATTTTTTAGCAAAGTCATCACAAGTAATGTAAATTTCTATTAGTTTTGTTGTGTTCAATATTAAGTACATAGTATTCTTTGATTAGTGTAATTTTCAAATATACTATATTTATTAATATTGAACATTTTTTATCATAAAAAATTGACTTTTAAGCAATTACCTCAATAACTCACGTTAAGCATAGAATTGGCATTAAGGACAACTACACTTTTATCGGGTAGCGTGAGGCTTTTTATCTCGCCGTAGTGCGTTTGATGAATAGTATAAAAAATTTGGTCTTTAAAAAATAAACTGACTATACCAATTAGTAAAATGAAGCAAGCCGCTATGCCCAACCCAATAGGTAGGCGATAGCTTTTACTTTTGTACAAGTGATGTGCTTGGATGTTGAATTTGCTTTCAGTAGAGTAGGTATAGGTTTTAGATAAAAATTTCTCATAAGCTCGCGCTGTATCTGGGAGAAACTGTGGGTTTATTCTTTCCCACTCATCTAACCACTTGAAGTACTGTTCGATGTTTTCTGGGCAAGCAAGCCAATCCTCTATTAATTTTTTCTGCATTGGCGTTGCTTTTCCTTCCAAAGAACTGAATACTAAATTTTTAGCTATTTCTAAGTCCATTTTATTTAATAATAAGCTTTGAATAATGATTTGGTTAAGCATTTATTTGAATAAGAGCCGTGAAATTTTCTTTCATACGTTTGAGTCAAATAAGAGCAATTTTCTTAAAATAGATAAGGCTTTGGTGATATGCCCTTCTACTGTTTTTAGGGAAACTTGCAGTTCATCAGCAATGGTCTGATTCTTCTTACCCTCGAAGCGACTCATCAGAAAGACCTTTTGTGCTTGGGGTGGAATTGCCTTAATGGCTTCTTCCATTTGTAGATATAGTTCGTTGTACTGCATAATTTGCTGTGGGGTAATAGGCAAGTCCGCTTGTGCTTTCCAATCAACTAAATCTATATTTTTATGCTTGCTTAACTCTGCTCTCAGAAACATAAAAGCCTGATGCCTCACGGAGGTAAATAAATAAGCCCTATATGATGTTTTGATTTGTTGGTAGATTTTTTTTTGCCAAAAAACAAGAAATACCTCACTTACAATATCTTCTGCTAATTCCTTAGAGTACAGAAAACGTACCGCATGGCTACACAGCGAACGGTAATATCGCTTAAAAAGCAGTTCGTAACCTTTTTCAGGATTGGATTCTAATAACTTTCGGATAAAAATCTCATCATCATCTACTACAATAGGCTCGGTTTCTAAATCTTCGCTTTTTAACGAAAGAGAGGACTTATTTCTATCCAAGTTTTTTGCAAAAGGTAAATGTAGTTTCATATTGAATGCAGTTTGAGAGCTACATTGAAATTAAACAATTTTTAAGATAAGATGAAAAAACCATGAATTACCCTTGCTATTTCAGGTAATTTTTTTGTGGGAAGGAAGAGATTTGAGGCTCTTCAGAATACTAACATACATAGAATGATTATGATTGAGAAATTTTCGTCTTGGTATGATTTTCCTCTTCCAAAACGTTTAACTTGGTAAGCACTTCTTGCAGAAGGTTTTGTAAATTTGCATCTCACGAGGTAGTCATAGTCCTCTTCCAAAACGTTTTCTTAATTTTGCAAGCACCTAAGTACTTGCGAAAATTGGTAGATTGGCTAATTGCTAAGTATGCTAAAAAATAAGACATAATCTAAAATATAAAGCACTTATAATCATAATTTTAACAAAAGTTCTTCCTCTTTAATACTGCTTCACTATCAAACACAAAAAAATTAAGCATTCAAATTTTTTGACATTCATATAATAAATGTATTTCTTTGCGGTCAGATTTTAAAATTAAACAGATAAAACAATGTCAGAAATTGCTCAAAAAGTAAAAAGCATCATCGTCGATAAATTAGGTGTGGAGGAGTCAGAGGTTACTCCTGATGCGAGTTTCACCAATGATTTGGGAGCAGATTCATTGGATACTGTTGAACTTATTATGGAATTTGAAAAAGAGTTCAATATTTCTATTCCTGATGACCAAGCAGAGAACATTACTACGGTAGGTCAAGCTATTGCTTATTTGGAAGAGCATGCTCAGAAATAGCAATTTTTGAGGAGAAAGTTTTTGCCTTTCTCCTCAAATTTTACTTGGTATGTTTTTTTAACTCTTTCTCATTGAACTTCTTACCAAGTTCCTGTTTTGTATTTTATCAAAGATTATATTCACTATTTATATGCAATTAAAACGAGTAGTAGTAACAGGCATGGGGGCATTAACCCCTATTGGTAATAATGTACCCGCTTATTGGCAAGGGCTAAAGAACGGCGTGAGCGGGGCGGCTTTGATTACCAAATTTGATGCTACTAAATTTAGGACAAAGTTTGCTTGTGAAGTGAAAAACTTCAACGCAGAGGATTTCATAGATAAAAAAGAAGTGCGTCGCTTAGACCCTTTTTGCCAATACGCTTTGGTAGCTACTGATGAGGCAATGAAAGATTCTGGCTTAGATGTAGAAAAGATTGATTTGGACAAAGCAGGGGTTATTTGGGGTTCGGGTATCGGTGGGCTTAAATCTTTTCAAGATGAGGCAATGGCATTTGCCAGAGGCGATGGTACTCCACGAATTAGTCCTTTCTTCATTACCAAAATGATTATAGACCTGAGTGCTGGACATATTTCTATGAAATATGGTTTCAGAGGTTTGAACTTTTCTGTTGTATCTGCTTGTGCTACAGGGACTAATGCTATCATAGACGCTTTTAACTATATCAGGTTAGGCAAGGCAAATGTCATCATTACAGGAGGTTCTGAAATGGCAACTACAGAAACAGGCATTGGAGGTTTTAACGCCATGAAAGCACTTTCTGAAAGGAATGACTCTCCTGAAACTGCTTCTCGTCCTTATGACAAAGACAGAGACGGCTTCGTACTGGGCGAGGGAGCGGGTGCTTTAATCTTAGAAGAATTAGAACACGCTAAGGCAAGAGGCGCAAAGATATATGCTGAACTCGTAGGCGGTGGAATGACAGCCGACGCATACCACGTATCAGCCCCTCACCCTGAAGGATTAGGCGTGATTGCAGTAATGAAAAGTGCCATAGAAGATGCAGGCATACAGCCTACAGACGTAGATTACATCAATACGCATGGAACTTCTACGCCCATAGGCGACCCGCAAGAAATCAAAGCAATACAGAAAGTATTTGGAGAACATGCCTACAAACTCAATATCAGCTCGACCAAATCCATGACGGGGCATTTGCTTGGAGCAGCAGGGGCAATAGAATCTATAGCTTCTATTTTAGCCATCCAACATCAGACCGTTCCTCCTACTATCAATCACTTTACCGATGACGAGGAAATAGATGCCAAGCTCAACTTTACATTCAACAAAGCCCAAGAAAGAAAGGTCGAGGTAGCATTGAGCAACACATTCGGTTTTGGAGGACATAACTGTTCGGTAATTTTTAGAAAATATGAGTAAAATAGGCAAGTTCGAGGCTTAAATCTTAAATATTTTGTATATATTAAAATCCACTTATTACGCTGAGGAAAAATTTTTTTAACTTTATGGTGTAGTAAGTGGTTATTTTTTTGATAAACATTCAAATTTTAATCCTAAAACTTTTTCATTATTCTGATTCAGTTTTTACGACATTTTTTTGGTAACTACTCACCCAAAGACCAAAAACTTATTGCAGCAATCAAGCAAATTACAGGTAAGAAACCCTCCAATCTTAATCTGTTTAAGTTAGCTTTTGCTCATACTTCTTCAGCCAAAGAAAACTTTGAAGGTTTCAAAGAATCTAATGAACGTTTAGAGTACTTAGGAGATGCTGTGCTTGGAATGATAGTAGCTGAGTACCTTTTCAAGCGTTTCCCCTACAAAGACGAGGGTTTTCTCACAGAAATTCGCTCGCGCATTGTCAGTAGAGAATCTCTTAATCAGTTGGCTCGCAAAATCGGATTGGATAAACTGGTGGTGTATGATACCAAACGAAAAACTGCCCTTTCATTCAAGTATGTTTACGGCGATGCGATGGAAGCATTTATCGGGGCTGTATTCTTGGACAAAGGCTTCAAGTTTTGCAGAACTTTTATCATCAAAAATCTCTTAGACGCTCACCTCGACCTCAATCAAATCATTAGTAACGATACTAACTACAAAAGTAAACTCATAGAATGGGCGCAGCGAAATGGAAAAACAGTACGGTTTGAAATGGTAGATGAAAAAGGAAGCCAGCATCAAAAACAGTTTAAGATACAAGTCCTTCTAAGCAATGAAATTATCTCCTCGGGCTTAGGGTTTAGCAAAAAAAATGCAGAGCAAGATGCCGCAAGAAAAGCATGTGAAGTCCTAAGTATTTGAAAATAAAGTGCTTTCTATTTATAGAAACTCTAATAGATAAAAATAGTATGCGATTATAGATTAGAACAGATAGTTTTCTTTATCTTTCTCTAAAACACAATGAAAATGAAAAAACTAATCTGTTTGCTATTTATCAGCATCTTATTTTCTATTCAGAAAAGTTATGCCCAAACTGCACAACTTTACCCTGCACCTTTGGGGATAAACCCTTCTACCGAATACAAGGTTTTTGTTAATGGAAAAGAAACTTTTGTTTACGCCTCTCCTATTCCTGCAGCTTGGTGCAGTTTTGAAATAAGTGGTACAGTAGAAATTGTAGTGGAAACCTACTACCGCGACATTAAATGGGTGGATATTCGCCCCCGCTCTGCTCAGATTCTACCAAGTTTCAAAGATAAAACTATTCGTTTTAAGATAAATACGCCCCAAAAATTGAGCATAGAACTCAATGGAAGCCTTAGACACCCCTTATTCATTTTTGCCAACGCCCCAGAGAAAAATAAGCCCTCCAAAGCAGACCCCAATGTGCTTTTCTTTGAAGCGGGGAAAATTCACTATGCAGGCATGATAGAAGCAAAAAGCAACCAAACTATCTATATCGAGGGTGGAGCGGTGGTAGTAGGGGTTATCAAAGGGGAGAATACAAAAAACTTGCGCATCGCAGGCAGGGGTATCATAGACGGCACTTATAACCGCCTGTTCAGTAGCGACCTCATTAAAACAGGAGATACAGCCCAAATTCGTCAAAACAAATCAGGAAAATACGAGCAGTTTATCCGTTTAGACAGGTGCGAAAATGTAAGCATAGAAGGCATCACGCTTTTCAACAGCACCTCTTGGCAGATAGTCCCTATCAACTGTAGAGATGTAAATATCAATGACATCAAAATCATTAGCGACAATCCAAGCGATGACGGCATAGATGTAGTACACTCTCAAAAAGTCTTGATTGAAAATTCCTTTATCCGCACCAAAGACGATTGCGTAGTGATAAAGGCATACATGAAAAAAACCAAAGACTATGGCATAGACAGTGTACTTGTGCAGTCGCCTAATACATACAAAACTTACTTTACTCACCAAGTCCAAGAGGTAGATGACGTAATTACTCGCCAATGCGTATTTTGGAATGCGGCATGGGGTAATGCCTTAGAAATTGGCTTCGAACTCAATGGAGCAGAGGTCAAAAACATTCAATTTAAAGACTGCGACATTATTCACGTAGAGGCAGGGTCTGTACTCAGTATCCACAATGCAGGTAAGTCTTTGGTAAGCAATATCTTATTTGAAAATATACGCATAGAAGATGCCCGACAAAAACTTTTTGACGTGGCTATTTTTCGCTCTCGTTACTCAGAGGACGGCACACGCAACCCCGAGGAAGCCCAAAAAATGTATCTGCATGGGGCTTGGGACGGTGTGCAGCTAACACCTCCTGACAAAAAAGACTATCATGCCCAATTCAGAGGAAAAGTACAAGGAGTTACTTTCAAAAATATAAGCATCATAGAAGGACTTTTTCCTTTTTCTATCTTTTATGGGTTTGATAGTGAGCATGATGTTAGAAATATTCGTATTCAAAATCTGAAAGTGCATGGACAAAAAATCAAATCTTTGCAAAATGCAAAGTGCTACATAGAAAATACCACTGATTTAACTATTGATTAAAAATGAAAAACTTACTTTTTACCTTTTTATTTTTACTTGTCTTTACTTTTTCCAAAGGACAAGTAGTTGATATGCAAACAGGTACAGCACGTCCTGTTAGCTCCGCCTCTCCCTTAGACAAACTGTATATTTTAGGGGCAAAAGGAGAAAAAATCATAGTAAGCGATGCACAAGGGAAAGAATATTTTTACAGTTCCGCCAAGCCAATCGTACCTTTTATAGTGAGTGGGGCATTGGGCAAGCACCAAGTAAGCAGTTTGGACAAACAAGGAAAAAAGACACCTTTGTTTGCTTTTGAGGTAAAAGCCCAGACCCAAATAGATGACGGCGGTTATTACAAGAAAATGTTTGAGATGTTTAGAAAAGGCTTGGACAGCGAAGTAGGCAGCGTAAGTTGGAATGGGAAAGTCTATAACTACTTTGTACCTTGGACCTTAGACCACTGCCATACGATGAAGGGTTTGAAATATTTTAGTGGTGTAGGGCATGAGTTCATTGACCTGATGCGAGAAGTACAACGAGAGGACGGTATGATTTACAGTTTTGTTCAATATATGTCTAATCCTGACTACTTTTATACAAGAGATAAAAAATCGGGCTATACCAAAAAAATTGGCGACCGCTATTTTGTGCGCCAACCCACTGAAAATCACCCTGAATATATTTATGTCAATACGGTGTATATGTGCTGGAAGTCAGGAGGAGACAAAGCGTGGTTAGAGAAAACGCTTCCCTCTGCTATGAAAGCTATGGATTACATCTATAAAGACCCTGCCCGCTTCAGCCAACGTTTTCAGTTGCTTAAACGAGTTTATACCATTGATTCTTGGGACTTTGCTGTAGAGGACGAGTATATGCCCGACATAGGACTGACCAATACCATGATTATTGACCCTGAGAAATCTAAATTTGGGATATTTTTTGGAGATAATACAGGTTATATCGCCGCTTGTTACGAGCTGGCTGAGATGTTGGAGTATGTAGGGCAGACCGCAGAGGCTCAGAAATTCAAAGAAAGAGGAAAAATTTTTAAAGAACGTTTGGACAAGTTATCTTGGAATGGGAAGTTTTATACCCATTTCATAGATGAGGATTCTACCGTCAAGCGAAATTTGGGTGTAGATGAGCGTTCTCAAATTGCTCAATCCAATGCCTATTCGCTCAATCGTCCTTTGTCCAAAGAGCAGAGCAAGGCAATCATAGAAACCTATTTGAACTTAAAAAATCACTTGCCACAAGGTTCGCCCGCTGAGTGGTATGCGATTTACCCTCCTTTTGAGCGAGGTTTCGATTTGCATGGAGCAAAATGGCAGTACATGAATGGAGGGGTAGGCGGACATGTAGCAGGCGAGTTGGCACGCGGGGCTTTTGAAAATGGTTATGAAAGCTATGGCGCAGATATTTTGAACCGTTTGTTTGAATTGGGGAAAAAATATGACAATAAAATTTATTTTGCCTATACAGGAGCAATATTCCCCCCACCTCCCCCACCCAATTACAAGCCACTAAATTTGAACTCTCTGGCAAATATGGACTTTTGGGTAAATGAAAAACAAGAAGAAAATACTTGGATGCTGGGCAAGCGAATAGGAGATGATTTGAGAGAATTGCCCACTGGCGAGCAGACATTGGCTAATATTAAGTTTAACATCATAGACCCTGCTAAAAACAACAGGAAAGCAGTACTTGCTGTAGGAAAAGAAAATAATCTACCTTCTTCTATAGAAATCCCTGTCAATGAACATGCCGCTTGTGTGTATTTTTTGCATACTTCTTCCAAACCTGCTTCTGAAAACATCGTAGGAGGTATTTCTTTTGTCTATGAAGATGGAAGCAGAAAGTATCAGTACCTTGTCATGGGTAAACACTTGACTTATTGGTGGTTTTCTGAACTACAAAACGACTATGCGGGCATTGCTTGGTATGGAAAAAACTTAGTCAGCGAAGGAGTAGGGCTAAGTTGGTGCGCCCTTGATAACCCTGAACCCAACAAGAAAATCGCCAAAATTGTACTTCATGCACCTGAAACCAAAGGCATTTATACTGTATTAGGCATTACTTTGGCAGATAAACCGCACTACGTCCCCGTCAAAGCACCCTCTTTTGGAGGTCCTGATAATTGGGCGGCAGCAACAGCAATGGCAGGGCTAATAGAAGGTTTAGCGGGCGTAAAAGATGTCCCTAATGCTTGTGCTTTCCATGAGGTTAGGCTCGCCCCACGATGGAATGAAACCCTGTCTGACTCTGTTAATGCGTGCGTTCACTATCCTGCGTCTAATGGCTATATAGCTTACACTTATTTGCACAAGAAAGCACAAAAAAAGCTAATCGTCCATATAGCAGGGAGCAGTGAAAAAATCCATTGCCATTTTTTACTTCCCAAAGGGGTTAGTAAAGCCCAAACCGTATTGGTAAATGGGAAAGTGCAGTCTTTTAGCACTTCACAAGTAGAACAGTCTATTTATGTGGATTTTACTTTGCAAGGCAATGAAGCAAAAATAGTAGAAATTAGTTACTGAACAAGTAAACATTTTATTGATAGGTTCAATTACTGTGTAGCACTTCTCCAAATTAATTTGCTTTTTATCTTTTCAAAAGGCTTTTTATCTGTAATTTTGATGTGCTTATAGAAAGCATATTTTTAATCTTTTGGTTATCAATAAATTACTCTAAAAATGAAAAGATATATACTATTGTTTTGCTTTTTCATTGCTTCGTTTTTTGTCCAAGCCCAGCAAACCGACAAAATAAAAATAGAAGAAAAAGATTATGCGAATCAGGAAATACCTATGGCAGATAAGTTCAGAGAGGAAGGCAAGATTTATGTAGTGATAGCAGTGATTTTGACCATTCTTAGTGGAATTATTGTGTATTTGGTGGTGTTAGATAAGAAAATTAGTACTTTGGAAAAACAAGTAAAGCAGTAAAGATTAGTAAAAGGCATGAGTTTTTCACAATTCAAATCATTAGCAGATGTACTAAAGAAATACTTGATTAAGTATGAAGAAGCTGATTTTAAGGTAATTACTAAGTACGAACCTCCTGCTTATTGGATAGAAGATATTAATTTTACTTTAAAAGAAATTCCTTACCAAGTATCTGAGGCGGCTATCTGCGAAAATTTAATTTATCCTACGTTAAAGGCTTCATGGAAACTCTATTCAGACATTTTTGCTCTTTGGAGTCATCAGCCTATTGAATACAATGACGAACTTTCAGGAATACCTGATTATTTGATTTCCAAAAAGTCAGCCTTAGGGAAAATTATATTTGAAATGCCATATATTGCAGTAATAGAAGCTAAAAAAGATGATTTTACAGGAGGTTGGGCGCAATGTGGCTTAGAAATGTATGCTATCCAACAAATTAACCTAAATAACAAAATTACTGTTTTTGGCATAGTTTCCAATGGAGAAATATGGGAGGTTGCTCAGCTAAAAGCGCAAGTTTTTACAGCGTACAGACAAAGATTTGATATTAATGAACAAAATCTACTTTTTAATGTTTTAACAACAATTTTAGAAATTTGTAAGAAACAATTTGAGGAATTAGCAACTAAGTAGTTCCACAAAATTATTAGACAAGTACGTTCTAATTTAGTCATGTATATAACTAATTTTTAAGTCAAACCATGAAAAAATCACATATATTCATTCTCGTTGTTATTGCGGCGGCTATTGGGGTTATCATTACCTCGGCAGGCGATGCCAGCCAATACGTTACTTATCAGCAAGCCCTTGCCCTTGCCCAAAAAGGAGAGGACAGCAAGGTACACGTTGTTGGCGAACTCACTAAAAATGAGCAAGGTGAGATTATAGGGGTAGAATATGACCCTTTAAAAGACCCTAACTTTTTGGCTTTTAATCTAATAGATGAAAGCAAGCAGGTTTTTAGAGTAGTTTGCTACAATCCCCCTCCCTCTATGCAAGACTTTAAAAAATCTGAAAAAATAGTCATCATAGGCAAGTGCAAGGGAGAAAACTTTGTAGCAAGTGAAATCTTGATGAAATGCCCCTCTAAGTACGAAGAAACAAAAATAAAGTCATAATGCAACTATTTTAAGTACGGTGTACGTACTATGTTTGTTAAATCTTTGCATTATTGTTAAATATTAAAACATTTTAGCAGGATTAGGCTTATTTTTTAATAAATTTAGTCCTGTTTTAGTTCTCTGCTATTTAGCAAAAACAAAGTATTAAATTTAAAAAATTCTCAACCCTTAATTTGTGCCTATATGCAAATACACCGTACACTTACTTTGGTTTTATGCCTTTTATTTGTTGTGTTCTTTCCAGCTTTGTCGCAGACGCAAGATACTCAAAAAGGTAAAGTTGTTAGAGATTTTGGAGAACAAGTACTCCGAAAATTCCCTATTGTAGTTTGTTATAAAAGTGGAGAAAGTGGGACTTTGCGGATTCCTCCGCCTGAAATATATTTACAGAGAAAAGCTAATGCGAGAACAGAAGCAGGCGCCAATATAGTAGTGCAGTACAGTGCTAACTTTCCCAATGCAGCAGTAAATGCCTTTGAGTATGCCGTAGATATTTGGCGAAATCTCATTTATACTCCTGTTACTATCAATGTGCAGGCTAACTGGAGTGCATTAGGAGCTAACGTCTTAGGAAGTGCCAACACTACTTCGTATAGGCGCAGTCCTCTTTTCCCTAAATTTCCTGTTTGGTATCCACAAGCCTTAGCAGAAAAATTTACAGGAAGAAACCTAAATAACAATGAACCTGATATAATGGCTAATTTTAGTAGTAATAATCCTAATTGGTATTTTGGCACCGATGGCAGACCTGCCAGCAATCAAATAGATTTTGCTTCTATTGTATTGCATGAATTGGCACACGGCTTAGGTTTCGCCGCCCAAGTCAATATAGAAAGTAATAATGGCACCTTAGGTTTAGAATCAGGAGGAACGCGTAATCCTACCGTCTATGATACTTATGTAGCTGATGAAAGAGGTAGGTTCTTAGCAGATACCAATATTTTTCGCAATCCCTCAGCCGAGTTAGCTACTGCTTATAGAAGTGATAATCTTTTTTTTGAAAGCCCATACGTCATTAGTAAAAATAATGGACAGGGCATAAAATTATATGCTCCTTCCATGTTTAGCAGAGGTTCAAGTATTTCTCATCTTGACCAAAATACATACAGAGGCACAAGAGATGCACTGATGACCCCTGCGGCAAGTAACGGGGAGAGTATTTTAGACCCGGGACCGCTTGCTACTAATATGCTTGTGGAAATGGGCTGGATATTGACAAAAATAGAGCATACTCCTATCAATAACTCTGACCAAATAGACAAGCCTATAGACTTTAGAGTAAGATTAGTCAGTGATACGACCAGAAATTTTAATCGCTTTACCGTTAATCTGATTTATTCAGAAGATAGATTCCGCACCGCAGGAAAAACTGAGGCAATGAGAGTAGGTGCTAATGGAGAGTTTTCCTTCCAACTACCAGCCCCTAATGCTAATAAAGAGATTTACTATTATTTTTCTGCAAAATCCCCTGAAGGCAGAGAAATCGTACTACCTTCTACAGGTTCTCGTCTGCCTTTCGGATTTGCTGTAGCTATAGACAATGACCCGCCTGTAATTACCCATACGCCTGATGCCTTTATCTTAGAGAGTACAGATACGCTACTTGTGGCAGCCACAATTACAGACCTATTAGGTGTAGATACCGCTTACTTAGAGTATGCTATCAACGACCAACCTTTGAGAGGTATTCCTTTATTTGATTTGGGAGATGATGCCTTTGGAAATATCATTGCATTTCCTGCTGGCTCTTTGACGGCAGGAGGCACGCTTAAATATAGAATTACTGCTATAGATGTTTCTTCTAAGAAAAACAAGGCGGTCAGTCCATCTGCCGACGGTTTTCATACTGTAAGAATAGAGGGTTTTGGGCAAGCAAGGGCTTCTTACGAAAATAATTTTGACGCACCTTCTGATGACTTCTTTGGGGCATCTTTCCGTATAGAGCAACCTGACGGATTTAGCAATGGTGCGATTCACTCAGACCATCCTTACAAAGACGGGACAGGGCTAACAAGTGTAGCGGGGTATAGTGGTAGCGATTACATCTACCAGTTGAAATTTCCAATTATTGTAAAAAATCAAGACGCTTTCATTCGCTTTGATGAGATTGTATTGGTAGAACCAGGCGACCCAGGTAGTGTGTTTGGAGATTTTGAATTTTGGGACTATGTAATCGTAGAAGCGTCAAGAGATAGAGGAAGAACATGGACAAGACTATTAGATGGGTACGACTCTCGAGCAAACAATGACTGGCTCACCGCTTACAATCGCCGAATTGTAGGCAATAATTCTACCACAGTAGGAACTCCAAGTCTTTTCCGTCCAAGAATCATCAATTTGTTAGATAG
Source organism: Thermoflexibacter ruber (assembly GCF_900113045.1). Lineage (GTDB taxonomy): Bacteria > Bacteroidota > Bacteroidia > Cytophagales > Thermoflexibacteraceae > Thermoflexibacter > Thermoflexibacter ruber. Next base: position 14,968 of record NZ_FONY01000048.1, on the reverse strand, counting down.
ATTGCGTCCTAACGATGAGGTCTTGGTTCGCTTCCGACTTTTCTCTGACGAGGCGGCGCATGGCTGGGGTTGGGCAATAGACAACCTGCAAATCCAATCTGGAGTAGTCGGTTTAGACGAATACTTAGTAAGTAAGGAAGATGTAAAAGTATATCCTAACCCAAGTCAAGGGACTTTTGCTATCTACGCTCAGTTCAAGAAAAATGTAAAACAACTCAAAACAGTGGTTACTGACTTAGCAGGTAGGCAAATATATGCAGATGACTCAGCAGTAAAAGGGCTGATTTATCAACAAAATATTGCACTTCCCCAACTAAGTGCAGGGATGTATCTGGTTCATCTTTACATAGATGGCAACCTTGTTACAAAAAAGATAGTGATTCAACCGTAGTACAAATTTTATAAAGAAGCAAACTTTTCTAAAAGTTTGCTTCTTTACTTCTATTATTTGAAACGACTTATGAGCATAGATATTAGCCCTCCCAAAGAAAAAGCCCAAAAAGCCTATCCAGAGAATAAGCAACTTTTTGAACGACTTAAAAGGAAAAAACCTAAAAACTTAGATGATACTTTTCATGCACTCCACGAAGAGGTTTTTGAGCAAATAGAATGTCTTGATTGTGCCAACTGCTGTAAAACAACCAGCCCTATTTTTTATGAAAGGGACATAGAACGCCTTGCTAAGTTTTTGAAAATTAGACCTTCGGAGTTTATAGAAAAATATCTACATATTGACGAAGACAATGACTATGTACTGAATGTTGCTCCTTGTCCTTTTTTAGACTCGGAAAACTATTGCACAGTTTACGAGGCTCGCCCTACTGCTTGCAGAGAATACCCGCATACTGACCGCAAAAGAATGGTGCAAATTCTGGATTTAACCCTAAAAAATATAGAAATATGCCCTGCTGTTTTTTGGATAGTAGAGCGTATGAAGGAAAGATATTGAATATAATATCTAAACTTATACTCGTTTTTAGGATTGAGCAAATGGCGAAGTTTCCTCACTGAAGGAATATTTAGTGAGCTTTTTCCATATATTTTTCCTGTTCCATTTAAGTAAATTACTGATAAAGAAAAGATTGTGCTTTACCGCAAAGTGTTTAATCTTCCCAAACAAATTATCTTTTTTGATGTAATCAATGGTACTTTCTGAAAGAGAGGAAGTAACAGCGAAAGGGAGAACACACCTAAGCGTATCGAAGCCTTTTCTTTGATGAAAAAAATGCCATGTATCTGCGGCGGCTGAGATAGGAAAAATTCTCTCGGCTAAGCGTTGGGCGACTTGCTGGGTAATTACATAAGCCCCTGCTGCTCCCAGTCTGCTAATATCCATGGGATATACTAATTCATAGTTTTTATATAGTGTAGTTTTTTGTTGCAAAGAAAACTTTACTTCTGTAAAAGATTGAAAATAAAGCAATATGACTTCATTATCTTTGATTTGCTGGGTGATGGCTTTTAAAATATTTTCAAAATCAGCAGGCAAGAGCATATCATCCTCTAATATCAAGCTGACCTCTGATTTGTCTTGGACTATTTGTTGATATACTCTCCAATGGCTTAAAGCACAGCCTATCGCTCCACGAGTGAGCCAAGTGGGGTTGCTTTCTATGGCATTCATATTACACCACTGACTTATTTGTTCTGTGGTAAGTGTGCTACCTTTTATTGCCTCAAAACGTATATAAGGCAAGCCAAGTGCCTCTAACTGACTGCTCATGAGACGCATACGTTGGGTTGCCTCTGCTAAGTTGATGACATATATCTTCATTATCTAAAACGTAATAGGACATCTAATCCCTTGAAACAGATAGCTAATAGTAATTCCTGAATAAAAATACATGTCCATATTCTCAGGATTAGTTTGACGAAATTTAGGGTCATTAGGATTGTATTCTATGCCCTCTAAAGTATCTGTAAACATTTTTCGCGCTCCAAACTCTAAGGTCATGTTCCAACTTGGGTGTAAAAAGTGCTTCACTCCTATCCCAAAAGGAATGACAATTTGAGTACTTTGATAGCCCTTCTTGTCTGTAAAATTATTTCTGACATCGTAGTTTACTCCTGCTATGCCTGCAAATAGAAAAGGACACCATTTTTCAAACCTTCTTCTATTATTTTTAGGGCGAAAGTTAAAAAAGTTATATTCTACTCTTGCTGAGAGTTCTCGGAGCTTGCCAGAGAAAAATAAGCCTCTTTGCTGCAAAAAGGGGTCGCGCGATTGCTCATCTCTCGCCCCAATTTCCCCCATCATAAAGCCTGCCTTGAAATTTAAAAAAGAGTATAGATTGTACTTAAAAAAAACCTCTCCCGCAGGTCTGACATTCAGGGGTTGAAAGTTAGGAGCTAAATCGCCTTTGTAATTTACTCCTCCTACTCCTACTCCTATCTCAATTTTTTGTGCAAAACTTTGTGAATGAATAAAGAAAAGGAAAGAAAACCCCACCCAACAAATGAATAATAAACTGCCAGCTTTACAGTTTCCCATACAATAAAAGTTTAAAAAGCCTATGACTGTGTAATTTTATTTAAACAAGATGTAAAAGTATTGCCATGGAGTAAGTATAAAATGTTGGAAGGGTACTGAAGAGAAACTTCATAAATAGCAAGATATACCACTTTTCGCTATCTATGAAGTTTACTTTTTATAATCTGTGCCTTCTGAAAATCTTTTTAAAGGGTTCTGGGCATCTTACCTGCCCAGGCATGATGTAAGAGATATGAAAACCCGTAACTATGTACACATCTCTGTCTGTTACGTTTCCTCTGATATTATCTATGTATTGGTCATTACCAAATCCTGTAAAGGTAGTGTAAGTTCTTCCATCTACGCCTACATATCGGTAATCTCCTAAGAAATCACCTGTAATTACCGACCTTACTGCGGCTGCTCTACCTCCCTCTCTTGACCTGTCACTCATGGCTCTCGCTAAATTATTATCGCCAAAAATTCCCAAATCTACGTAATTTTTACTCACATCGTCTAAATAGTCAGTCAAAGTAAAGCGATAGGAAACCTCAAAAGCAACGTCCCAACGGCTTGAGATTTTGTAACGCAAGCCAAAACCTAAAGGGAATGCTACCTGAACTTTGGAGTACTTTCTCCCACCTCCATAAGTAAGCGTATCATTGACCTGAACGTTGTAGCGGGTATAAGGCTCGTATCCTTGCCCCTCCGTGCCGAGAGGTTGGAGTTTGACCCACTCTCCTGCTTCTGCCAAAGGATTGCCCAATTGGTCTTGAGAGGGAGCGATAGCTTCTGGGTTATGATAAAAAACTGCCACCCCTGCCGTCAGATATGGTATTACTCTTTTAGGTCTATTATAAAAGACCCCTCTATTTTTTACAAAATCAAACAAACCTACCGCAGAAAGTTCATACAAATCATTCCTGAAACTTAGGTTTCTGATATAGCGAAACTGATTGTGGTCCCAGCGAGGTTTATCTGGACTTACAGAGGCGTCTTCCCCTTTTACTCTGCCATACGAAAATGCCAAACGTCCTGTAATGCCAGGGTACAATCTTCTTTGGATATAACCGCTAAAGTTGATACGAGTAAACTTAATATCTAAACTCGTAAAACTTGGTTGTGGAGTAATATCTCCAAAGTAGTTCATCGCATTGATGCTTAAACCTGCACTATAATAACGCTTACGGCTGAACCAAGACCATGTATGTTTGGGATTTTGCTTGTATTTATTTTTGCTGTAAACAGTGTATTTGGGTTTTTCAGTAGGATTGTCTTTTTGAGCAAAAGAAAAATCTACCACTGACAAAAGTAGGGTTGTTATAAAAAACAGTACTTTAAAATATTTCATAAGATAATCTGATTTTTGTAAAAAGAGCGATGTTTTTATCAGATGTTTTAATGTGTATATTTATCTTATTGATTAATAAAAGTCAATTCACGAAATTATAAATTTTCTTTGACAAAACTAATTTAAAAACTTAACAAAAAAAATGCCTTTAAGTATGTTTTTAAAAAATTATTTATTTTTGCTTTTGGTATATTTGTTTTAAAAACTTAATAATCAACTCTTTATCTTAATAATTATACAAGCAGATACATACTTTCACAAAAGTTAAAATTTTTCATTTTTTACCCTTTCTATGTAGCTATTTATGATTTTAGAAAGTATATTGAGAGGAACAGCCCCATTTTGCAAGAGTATTTCATGAAAATCTTTGTTGTTATATTTTTCCCCAAGTAGGTTCTGAGTTTTCTCTTTCAGGGAAATAATTTGCTGATAACCTGTATAATAAGAACAGGCTCTGGCAGGATAGATAATGGCAAGGTCAGTAAGGTATGAAATTTCCGTGTCGCTTAGTCCGGTGTGCTGGCGAAAATAGTCAATAGCCTGTTCCCTGCTCCATTTTTTTGTGTGTATGCCTATATCTACTACCATACTTACCGCATTGACCAGACAAAGGTGCAACATTCCTAACTGGTCGTAGGGAGTCTTAAAATATCCATACTCTTTGGCTAAATGTAAGCTATAATACGCCCATCCTTCATTAAAAGCATCAAAGCTAAGAATACGGCGGAAAGTAGGCAGGATACTGGCTTCTCTCTGAATGGCTGTGGGGAAATGCCTGCCCAATAGTATTTCTTTGCATACCAAAGCCCGATTTTCAAATTTTCTCCAATTATTTTTTTTGCTAAGGTTTAAGTAGCTGATTGCAGCAGAATTTCCGTCCAAAGAAAAATTTTGATAGGAAATATTGGGAGCATATTTTTCTTTAAAAGGAGGCACAGTTTGTATAATCAGTTTTGTGCGAGGCTTCGTTTCAAAAATATAGGACAGGTTTTCTTCTAATTCATGTACCAATGTTTTTATGTCTTTTACCAATTCCTCTTTGGTTTTATTTTGATAAGAGAACATTGAGTCTTGACTCAGGCTTTTGAGACATTCCCCGACATTCTTAGTCTTGTCAAAATCTAATTGATTGCATATCAGTTGCATTTGATAGGTAAGACTGTCTATTTCTATGAGTCCTAACTGATAGAGTTCTTCTGAAGAAATCTCGTCATTGGTTTGCTTTCTAAGCATGAAGTTATAGTAGCCATGCCCTTCTGCAAACCTCCAAATCCCTACATTATCCTCATTTTTTTGGCGATTTTCGCGAATCTCGTCCAATGTGCGAATAAGTTTTTGGTAAGAAGGATAAATAATCGTTTCCAATAAGTTCCTTACTTGGTTAGTCAAATCGCTTTTTATCTTTGGGGTAATATTGGGGAGTTTGTCTATTTTTTTGGAAAAATCAACGTATAATATATTTTGTTGTGGCTTTTCTCTAATAAAATCACTTACCTGCACTAAGATATTATCTATGATAAAATTAGGCATGACCAAACCAGAATCCTCTTGTGCGATAATTTTACTAATTAGTTGCTCAAAGTACTTTTCAAATTTGCTCATTCTGAGAATGTAATCATCTGCATCTGCATAGTCTTTGATTTGGTGCGAAGAAGCCATAAAGAAAGGAAGGGTTAGATGCGCCCCGTCTATGTGGTTGATGGCATAGTGATAGTCTTTGTAAAGAAGATATTGATGCACCTCATTTTCTAAGTACCAATCTAAGACATCAGTAGAAATCACTTGAGAAGGGGTTTGCTTAGAGCGTTTGTAGCTTCTGAGCATCTCAAAATCCCTTTTTAGGCGAGTAGAACGTTGCAGAGAAGTTTCTACAGAAATATCGCTTAGCTCATCATTATAAAAATCAATGCCATACTTTTTCCAAAACTTGAAGCGGGACATTTCCTCTGGCTGTTCTAAGCCATGCTGTATGACTAAGCGTTCATAGAAGTCGTCTATGTCAAACGGCTTGTACCATACTGTGTTGATTAGCCAAATAGTAGGTAGTAAGAGTATCGTCCAAAACAAATACTTAAAATACGTTTTCATGAGATTCCTCTTTACTTTACTTGATTGACAATCAACTTGCCTTTATCGTCCCATTCTTTGGTAACGTATGACTGAAACTTCTCGTCAAAGGGACGATTAGAATACACTATTTCTCTTTTGCGGGCATACTTGGTTTGGTCGTAGTACTCGTACCACTTTCCTACTTTTTCTCCGTCTATGTATTCTCCTCTTTCTTTGGGTCTGCCACTTTCATAGAAAGCCTTGTAAGTGCCATGCCTTACGCCATGATGCAAGGGGATTATCTCTTTGACTTTCGTTTTCCCTGCATCATAATAAGTAATTTGGGTATCTTCGTATAAACCCTTGTCATAGTAATACTTAGCAACTAAGTTGGTATCTCTATCAAAGATTTCCCACCTTCCATGCTTTACTCCAAAATAAAAATACCCTTCCTCCAGCGTTTCTCCATTCCAAGTTTTTCTATAATATCCGTGCAATAAAGCCCCATTTTCTTTGTCAAACTTATTCGACTTAGTAATTTCTCGTTTTTTCTTGTTGAGGTAATATATTTCTTCGTTATGCGGTGGCGGGGCTTTGTATTCATTGACGTATTGAAACCGCTCTATCATAATGTTTTCTCCACGCAAGTGCTTGATAAAAGAGCGTGAGGTTTTTACCCCATAGTATTCATTTTTAGGCTGTTTTTGTTTACTGACTTGGCTTTTATTTTTCACAATTCCCATTTCTGCCAATAGGCTTTTTTTACCTTTTTCTTGTTTTTTGGCTTTGGTATTTAGCTCTATGGAAGGAAGCACGTCAGTAGTGAGTTCTACACCACTTGTTGCCGTAGTATCCTCTTCCTCTATGTCCAAGATTTGTGCTGAGGTCTTTGTAGAAACAATACAGAGAACAAGAGCAAATAAAAAAGCGAACCTTATCATATCTTGCAAAATTGATTTTCTAAACAAAGATAATGTTTTATCTGTAAAAATAAAAAATACAAAGGCAAAAGATATGCCTCAATGAGTAATGCAACATCTAAATATTAGAGTTCTTGCGAAATTACTTATTTCCCCTCTCAGAAGGAGAGGGGCAGGGGTGAGGCAATAAAAAAAACACTTTCGCAAGAAGTCTTATGAGTTGTTCTCTTTAAACATATCCAATTTCACTTCCTCTGGTGCAATGATAATTTCTTGAAAATCTTTGTTTGGCAACAGTTCGTTGTAACTACCTTTGGCTACAATCTCTCCTTTTTTCATCACTACTATCTTATCACAGTTAATCAGCATAGTAGGGTCATTGGAAACGCAGATTAAAGTCCACGGATTTTTCCTATCTAAGAGGAATTGGAGTATTTTTAGTCGTTCCTCTTTTTCCAAGAAGTGTAAAAAGTCATTTAGTATCAGCAGTTTAGGCTTTTCGGCTATACAACGTGCTATGGTAATTTTGGTAAGTACGCTATTAGAAAAATATTTTGCTCCTGCAATGAGTTCGGTGTGTATGCCCTCAGGGAGATTATGCACTACATCGGTTAGCCCTAAGTTATTGATTGCCCAAATTACATCTTCGTAGGAAATATTGCTACGCCCCATCTGTATATTTTCAAAAAAAGAACCATCAAAAATGTCATCAGTGGAAAAATTAGACGCTACAACATCTCTAAGGCTTGGTAGGCTTATTTCTCTCATAGAGAAAAAGTTATTCAGTATGATAGAGCCTTCATAGGAATCTAACAGTCCACTGAGTACTTTGGCAAAAGTATTTTTTCCTGCTGAGCCAAAACCTGCTATACACACGCGCTCGCCTGACTTAATCTCCAAATTAATATCTTTGAGTGCGTATTGGGAGCTATTAGGATATTTATATTTCAGGTTTTTAATAGTAACAGCTAAAGGGGCGGTATGAGTGTTTGGGAAAAAGATACCACTTTTCCTTTCCAAAGGCAAATCAGTAACATAGCCTATTTTATCTACCGCAGTAAGCATATCATAGACCGTACTAATCCCTGAAATCAACTTCTCTATAGCACCAAGAATCAGAATTATTACAATCTCTGAAGCGACAAACTGCCCTAACTGAATCTGTCTATCTATCACTAAATAACTCCCTATAATCAACAAGCCACCAGTAACTACGGTCTTGAAACCTACAATATTACTAAATTGTATCATCAACACTTTGAAGTGTTTTTTCCTGTAATAGAGGTAGTTATTGACTAAGTACTCGGTTTTACTCAACGGGAGGGAGGTATGCCCTGCCATTTTGAATACCTCTAAGGTACGTGCCAATTCTTCTAACCAATGGGCTACTCTATATTTGTATTTAGACTCTACAATACTTGCTCTTAATCCTTGGGGCCCCGTCCAATAAATCATTATAGTCAGTGCAGATACTACCCCCACCCCAAAAAATACAAAAAATGGGTGATAAAAAGAAAGCAATATCAGACCAAATATAATCTGCAACGCACTCCCCGCCATGTCTATCAGTAACTTAGGTAAGCCTTTTTGCAAAGTAAGTACATCAAAAAAACGATTCATCAATTCTGGCGCATAATAATTCACTAAGGCTTCGGTGCGTACTCTGGGTATGCGATGGCTAAACTCCATAGCCGCCTTGACGAAAATCCTACGTTCAATTACCTCTACCAGCGTATATTGCAGTATTTGTAGTCCCCCAGCCACCAAGATACCTACAATCACAAAAGCTATCAACAAAACGATGGAGTTAAAAATCACACCTCCCGAAACCAAATCCATCATTGCTTGAATCCCCAAAGGCAAGGTCAAGCCAATCAAAGCAATAATCAAAGCGTAGAAATAAATATAGAGAATATCTCTTTTTTCTAAGTTCAACAAGCGAAAAAGTCGCTTCAGTGGAGAAAGCGGTTCTATTTTTTTCCCGTCATTTTCTGAAACTAAAGGCGTAAGAGGAAAAGGAGTAAAGTAAATCACCGTATCCTCTTCGCTCAGATGGAGCATATTCAGGTAAGGAGTAATATCTTTGATATGCTCCTCTTTGTCTTGTTTGTATAGGTATGCCTCCCATAAAGCATCTTCTTCGGTGGGGAAGAAGATGATAGGTAGGGTTTGTTCATCTTCCACTACAAAAGTCAAAACAGGTATTTCAGAGGCTTTTAAAAGGTTAGCAAAATCATTTTTGGCTGTTTCACTTCTAAGCAAAGTCAAATCTTGCTTTTGGCTTACTTCGGTAAGTAAGTTGATGAATATTTCTATATTATTTTGAAAATCAACAAGTTGGTTTACATCATATCTCAATTCAGAAAGCCCAAGCGTATGCTTAGATAAATCCGCCAAACGTTTGATAATTTGTGGAAAAGAAGTAGATTTCATCTAAATTATTAGTTTTGTGGATACCTTATCAATAACGCAAAGATAGGTACATTGTTTGTTAAAAAGTGTTTCTAAGGAAAATGTTTTATCAGCTATTATTTTCTGATAATCTATTTACAACCTTATTCCTATCACCGAAATATCATCTCGTTGCTCTTCCGCTTGTTGGTGGGCTTTTAGTACTTCCAATAGCTTTGTTTCTTGCTCTTGCATGGGAAGTATGGAAATAGAAAAAAGCAGATTTTGGAACTGCTGACTGCCAAACCTTTTTCTTTCAGGGTTATTTTGGTCTATGTAGCCATCAGAGCTAAAATAAAGCAAGTTTCCCTCATGCAGAGTAATTTTTTCATCTTTGAAGGTCTTTATCCTATTGGAAAGTCCACCTATCGTAATTCTATCTCCATTCAATTTATGTATCTGATTTTCTTTCACATAAAACAAGTCGCTCTTTGCTCCTGCAAAGATGATTTGATAAGTATTGCTATTGGTTTGCTTTTCAAAAAAGCACACTGAAATATCCATGCCGTCAGAGTTTTTACTTTCATCTTGTTTTAGGATATTTCTCACCGCTATATCCAAATTATAAAGTATTTCAGAAGGTAGATGAATATTTTTAGTTTTAGTAATTTCGTGAAGCAGGGTATTGCCAATGATACTCATAAAGGCACCCGGCACACCGTGTCCTGTGCAGTCAGCCAATACAAAAATAGCTTTGTGGTCGCTAAGCAAAGTAAACCAATAAAAATCTCCTGAAACCACATCTTTGGGATAATAAAGGGCAAAGTATTCCTTAAAAAAGCGGTTAATTTTTTCTTTTTGGGGCAGAATTACCTGCTGAATTTGATTTGCATATTGGATACTTTTATTGAGCCTGTCTGAGGTGTATTTAATAATGTTATGACTTTGCTCTAAGGCTTCGTTTACCGCCAAGATTTCCTCTTGTTGTTGCATCAGCTCCTCATTTTGAGCTATTATTTCTTGATTAGCTGTTTCTAATTCTTTGGTTCTTTCTCTTACTTTTTGTTCAAGGATTTCTTTTTGCTCTTCTACTAATCTTAGGTTTTCTTTTTGGGCTTCTTCTCGCTCAAGGGTCAAGGTTTTGATTTTATCCGTCAAGGCAAGAGAAAACAGTAAAATTTCCAATACCGTTCCTATCTGATTAGCATGAGCCGTCAAAAAGTTATTAGGAATAAGTTTATTACTTACCAATATAATAGTTACCACCCCCGCAATAAAAGAAGTATTGGCGATAATATAAAAGCGAGCAGTCCTATGTCCTTTGAGATAAGTTCGCAAAGAAACGATAAAAAGGCATAAGCAAAGTATCAAGATGAGCAGTTGCCCAAGTACAATAGAGGCATAATCACCCGTTAAAGCCCAGAGTGTATTGGCGATAAACAGAAAAATGAAAAGCAGCAGTACTTTATGCCAAACAGGTGCATACTTGAAGGTCTCGAGGAAATAAATAGAAAAGCCTATCAAAAAGCAGTTGGGTAGGTTAATCGCAAAAGCATAAACATATTGATTGAATTGGGGGAAATCTGCCCAAAAAATATCAAAGCCATAGCCTACAAAAGTTATCGTAGAAAGTCCAGTGAACAAGATATGTAAAATGTAGTAAATATAGGCTTTTTCCCTGATAGACAAGTAAATAAAGAAGTTATACACGGACATAATGAAGATGATACCAATAAAAAAGCCAAAAAATAAATCTCTGCTGTGGCTTTCTTTGATAAAAAGCGGAAGGCTACCTAACCTTAGCGGGATAGTGCTTACCTCAACAGGAGCAAGATGAGTATATCGGTGATAAAAGGCAAGATAAAAATCTTTGGTAAGCGTATCTTGCCCGCTTATGAGAGGAATAAGGAAAAGATTACTTCTTACCTCTTTGGCTGAGGCGGGAAGAATATTTCCCAATTTTTTCATTGTGTATTTCCCTACTTTATTTGGTACATACACTTCAAAATAAGGAATACTAAAACTGCCTACTTCTAAGTAAACATCTTTACTCATACGGTTTTGTAGAGAAAATTTTACCCACGTAACCATACTGTCCGCTGCCTTGGCGGACAACTGAGCGTCTGTATGAGTGAGCATATAGACTTTTTGCCCGTTTTCTTCTAAAACTTCTTGAAAAAGAGGCTTGTTTTTTAAGACGCTGACCTGATTAGGTACGGATAGGCTGACGATTTCCTTTTCTTGTTGGAATACAACTATTTCTTGGGCATTAGCAAAAAATATCCAGAAGATGCACAAGAAGAAAAGTATAGTAAAAAATCTATACATGTTTTATAGGTTGATAATGAATATATTAAGCTATGTAAAGTAAAGGAAAGAATGGCAAATAATGCAGTAAATTTAAAAAGTATTTTAAAAAAAATAGGCTAATCTGACATTTTGTTTTGGTTGTAACTAAAACATAATGCTATCTTATATAGAAAAAATTGCTCATCTTTTATATCTTTGTAAAATCAGTCAATAGTATGACTATATCCAAAGAGAAGATTTATTCCAAGTTATTGTTATTCTTCTCAAAAAATTTAGGTAAATCACCAAATCACATACAGAAACGCTTATGCAACTCCTTTACGACGGAAAATATATCAAAGTCTATATCTATCCTGACCTTTCTTTGATGACCTATCACTGGAAACCCGCCAACTTTGTGATGACCGAAGAGGAATATCAAAACACTATGCTAACGCTACTCCAATTTCTATCAAAACATAAGCCCAAGTATGTAATTGCAGATTTCCGCGAATCAGAGTTTGTCGTGATTCCATCATTACAAGTCTGGCTTAGCGAACATATCATCAAGCCCGCTGTTCAGATTAGCATGAAAAAACTTTTCCTTGTGCTGAGAAAAGAAGACTTGATTCAAGAACTAAGTTTAGAGCAGATTTTAGAAGAAGCTAAAGATGTTAATTTCCAAAGTTTTACCTTGCATAGCATAGATACCGCTCTCGAGTATGTAAAAGCTAAACAAGGCATGGTGGCATAAGTCTATTGGAGTAACTCTACTTTGCTAAGTACGCGTCAAGTCAGAGGATAGTTAAAGATAAAATTTGACAGAAATTACTTGCAAAAAATCAGCAGAAAAGTTACTTTTCAGAGGTAAAATACCTACTAAAAGATTCAGATAGGGGTAGACGGCTGTTTTTAATTTATCTAAATTGTTACTGACTCATTTATTTATAGAACATGGATAATACTGTTTTTACTGATGAAACACAGATTTTTTGATAAAATTCATCAGTGAAAATCTGTCCAATCTGTAAAATCCGTGTTCCAAAATCATTATTTTAAAAAAGCATTCTGTATTTAACTCATTGATTATAAGCAAGTAAAAACTCTAATATACAATTAGTACTACAAAAATCGGCACAGAAAAACATCTCATCACCAAAACCTTTTTTGCCATGAAAACGCTAAAAACCTATTCCAGATTCCAGATTGTTGCATTTCTATTCCAAATTTTTGGATTCTTTATTTCAAATTCGCTACAAGCCCAAACTTGGAAGGAACTCGACAGCTTGGGGTTAGTTCTTGAAGGCGAAGGTAAGTATAAAGAGGCAATTCAAACATACGAGAAAGCACTTATGCAAGCAGAAAAAGAGTTTGGAAGAGAAAATGAAAATTATGGAACTACATGTACTAACCTTGGCATATGTTATCAAGAGATAGGGCTATATACATTATCTGAAAAATATTTCTTAGAAGGCATGAAAATCGTAGCAAATATATTGGGAAAACAAAGTAGTGAATATGCCTCTTGTTTAAGCAACTTAGCTATTTTATATCAAGCTCAAGGGCTTTACTTAAAAGCAGAGCCTCTTTACAAAGAAGCAAAAGAAGTATGGATAAAGACAGTGAACACTAAGGAGGATATTAATTATGCAAATTTTTTAGGCGGTTTAGGTTTGTTTTATAATAGCCAAGGAAATTATGTCAAGGCAGAATTATTTTATACAGAGTCTCTTCAGATTTTCGGGCGTAAAAATAAGGAAAATAGCTACTATGCAAATATGCTAAATAACTTGGCTCAAGTTTCTATCACACAAGGTAATTATGATAAATCTATCTTGTTTCTTAATGAAGCCAAAGATATTACTAAAAAACTACATGGAGAAAATCATCCTAATTATGCTCAAATATTGAATAGTTTAGGGTATTTATACTACACAATAAAAGATTATTCCAAAGCAGAACCTTTATACATAGAGGCAATTCAAATTCGTAAAAATACAATTGGTAAAAATAATTCTTTTTACGCCAACTCGGTAAATAATTTAGCAAAATTATATGAATTACAAAGTAATTATATTAAGGCAGAACCTTTGTATTTAGAAGCAACTCAAATTCGTAAGATGCTTGGCGAAAAAACTCCTGATTATGCTGCTTCCTTGAATAATTTGGGACATTTCTATGCACTACAAGAAAAGTATGAAAACGCTATCTCTTATTATTTACAAGCAACCAAAATACAAGAGGAAATATTAGATAAAAATCATTCTATGTACATAGCTACTATTAATAATCTTGCATACGCTTATTTTTCTCAGAATGAATATGATAAAGCTGAATATTTTTACATCAAAGTAGCTAAAGCCAAATTCAAAGAATTGCAAATAAACTTTACTAACCTTAGCGAAAATGAAAAGAAACTTTACATCAATGCCAATCAAAGTTTTTTTACTAACTTTCACGGTTATGTTATCAACTTCCTCCAGATAAAACTTTTTCCAGATAAAACTTTTTCCAGACATATCCTCCTCCAAACTGCCATCAACCTCCAACTCCAAACCAAGGGCTTGCTTCTTTCCGAAACGCAAAAAATGAAAAAGCGCATCTTGGCAAGTGGAGATACAGCCCTTATCAACCAATTTGAAAGCTGGCAGGCAATCAAAAATAGCATTTCCAAAGCCTATAACCTGCCCATAGCCCAAAGGGAAAAACAGGGAATCGACATTGCTAAGTTGGAAAACCAAGCCAATGAGTTGGAAAGAGGACTTTCTCTACGTTCTGCGAACTTCACCGCCGCTTTTAACCCACCTACCTATACCTGTCAAGACATTCAGCAAAAGTTAGGTGAAAATGAAGTCGCTATAGAAATGATTAAAACTGAGTACAAAAATCAAGAAAAAAACAAGCAAGATACCACTTACTTGGCTTTAATACTCACTAAAGCAGACATTAAACCTGTTCTGCTCAAGAATGGAAAGGAATTGGAAACTACCTATTGGGCAGCCTACCAAAAGCTAATGAAAGTTACCATGAACCCCAAAGTTTTTGAGGATACTCTGCTTTACAATGCCTTTTGGAAACCTATTGCCGAGCAGTTAGGGGAAAATGTGAAAACTGTCTATCTCTCCCCTGACGGCATCTATCACCAAATCAACCTAAATACCCTACAAAATCCACAGACCAAAAAGTTTGTCGTAGAGGAGGGCTACCAAATCCAGCTACTGACCAACCTGAAAGAAATCTTGGAAAACAAGGTGCAAGAAAATACAGCAAAGACTGCGCTACTCTTTGGCAGACCTCAGTACCGCATGAGCAAGGAGGAGTACCAAACCGCAGTCGCTAAGGTAAGAGGAAACGAGGAGCAGACCAGCGAAATACAATCTACCAATCAGGCAGTCAGCGAAATACAATGGAGGGATTTGCCAGAAACCGAAACCGAAGTCAATGGAGTAAGTAAACTGTTGAAAAATAAAAAGTGGAAAGTAGAGGTCTTTACAGGCA
>NZ_FONY01000029.1 GCF_900113045.1 Thermoflexibacter ruber | reverse complement strand
GGATTTTCGGAAACGTAATGGAAGTATTTTTCCATACCCTCTGGAAGCAACCACCTTTCTCTTTGTAGAATATCTCGCAACTCTTCTAACTGCTCGGCAGTGGGAGCATCACCATACACATCGGTTATTACTTTGGTTCTCAGCGAAGTACAAGCATCCTCAAAGCGGATATGAGTCAAGCCCATGTGTTCCAACTTATCGTAGTAAGCAGCACCCTCTGCTATGCTGGAGAACTTGTGAGTAGCGATGTACTTTTGGATTTCATCATTGGGGTCAATGGTGGATTTGCCGTCCCGCTTGGCAATGGCTCTTTCCAACAAGTGCTTGGTTTCATCATCACTGGGGTTAAGAGCGATAGCTTTATTGAAATCCTCAATCGCTTGTGGGTACATAAAAAGATTGTAGTGCGAATAACCTCTGTGCATATACATAAAATAATTGGCTGTCGCTCCGCTCAACTGAATAGCTTTGTCGTAATCTGGCAGTGCTTCCTTATACATTCCATCGTTTTCTTTGGCTAAGGCTCTGAAATAAAAGGCTTCAGGTTTATTATAGTCAAGTTGGATAGCCTTGTCAAAGTCCTTAATAGCACTGGTATAGTCGCCGATGTAGAAGTAGCCCATTGCCCTCTGATAGTGCAGTTCTGCACTGGGTGTTTGGTGAATCAAGTTATCAAAATACATCACTGCTTTCATATTGGTTTCATACCCTTGATTTTGGGAGAAAGCAGAGAAAGAAAATAAAAATAAAGAAACAAGGAAAATGATTTGTCTATTCATAAATTTAAAAGTTTATCAATAAATAAATATTTTTTTTATTAATTATTTCGCATAATTGATATAAAGTATATAATTATGGATAGTAAGATTCTTTCATATTTAAAATATGGCTACGGAATTTCAAGGGAATTTTGACGGTTTTACCTAAGTAGAAAGTTAGCAAGTGATATGCAAGCCTGCGATTTTAGGCATAGATGCCTCCTTTTCATAGTACCTCAAATCTCTTATAAGACTTGTATCGTATAAGTATTTGATTAGTACGTGAATAGGTTAATTATTCCCAGCAAATTCCTGCTAATTCCGTAGTCCAAATTACTTTTGTGAACTTTTTTAAAATTTTCTCTTTCTTGATTTGTGCTAATTTTATCCAAGTTCTGAGATTATGAACGCAAGAAGTTTTTTCAAGGTGGGAGGATAAGTCAGGAATATCTAAGATGAAAAGGTATAGGGAAGAAAGATTGAAAAAATAATATTATTGATTATCAACACTTTATATTTTTTTATTTTATTAAAAAAGTGCTATTTTAGATGAGCAGTAACCTATCAAAGACACCTATTAATATATTGATTATCAAGTTATTTCTTACAAATTTCTTAAAAATTCCTTACAAATTCCTACTAATTCCTGCTTTTTTGTATCTGTATTTACATTTGTCTTAAAAGTTGTCATTTATCTATGCTTACAAAGGAATAGTTGCTAACATAAACTCAATGTAAGTAATTCAACTTAATTACGTGTTTTATGAATTAACAGTACTGTTAGCAGTTTCACTATGGGGACATGCGCTTTGTAGAAAGTAAAATACCTGAGCGCGTCTTTTAAGTCCCATAGGAACATAACTAATTGATTATCAAATTTATGCTATGTTCCTAATGAAACTTTGATAAATCTATGGTATGGACGGTTATTGGCTGCAAGGCTATCGTGCCTACGATACTAAATAAAAGCACATTTTAAGAGGCTGAGTCACTTAAAGGTGAGAACAAATTTACTTTACCACATAAGTTTTCTTCTCCAGTCCTACGCCCTTGATAGTCAAAGATTTCCACTTGGAAGGGAGTTTAGTTTTTAACTGTACTATGCCGTTAGGGGTAATGTCCAGCCCTGCTATTCCATTCAGGATTACTTGCAGAGTTCCGCCTGCGCCTGTGGCAAAGTAGGGATTTGTTCCGCCCGCCGTTTCTGCTAATACTCCAAAGGGTGGTACTTCGTTGGGCTTATAAGAGCGTACAAAAAGTTCGTAAGCCTTTTCTGCGTTGCCTAAGCGGGCATGAAGCACACCCAGTATCGCATGGGACATGGCGGGTCCATCAGGTGCCATTTTTGCCTCGTAGTAAGCCAAATCTTTCTTTATCGTAGCCTCATCAGTAATGACTTTCAAAGGATAAGAAAGTAAGTTGGCATCGCCTTGCTTTATCATTTCGCCCTTATAGGTAGCGTGTTCTTTGGTAGTACCATCAGGAAATTTGAGAACGACCAAGCCGTTTGCTACTTCATTCCACTTAGGATTGGGGCTAATGCCTAAGTCTGTTGCTGCTTGGCTGGCATATTTTAGCACTTCTATCGCAATGCCATTAGTAAAAGAGTTGTCATCTACGTTTTCCGCCCACTCGTCTGCCGCCACTACATTGATGATGTGATACTTGCCATCGCTACCTTTTTCTGCTCTGCTCGCCCAGAAGTCTGCTATCTCTTTAAGCATAGGGTAGCCTCTCTCTCTAAGCCAAGTCTTGTCTTTACTTACTTGGTAATACTTCCAAAAGGCATAACCTACGCAACCTGTGATGTGATGTTGAAAAGGTCCCGTCAAAGCCCAAACGGGCGTAGCTTCCTGCCCCTCATCGTCAGATTCCCAAGGAAACATTGCGCCTTGATAGCCGCGATTTTTGGCGTTGAGCTTGGCTTGCCCCAGTCTTTCAAAGCGGTATTCCAAAGTCGACTTTGCCATCTCAGGCTGCAAAAGCAAAAGCGGAGGATACATCCACAGCTCAGTATCCCAAAAAACGTGTCCATTGTACCCCAAACCCGACAAGCCCATAGGCGACATACTGTACGCCGTTCCCTCTCTCACAAAAGAATACAAGTGATACAGCATTGAGCGTACTGCCCTTTGTGATTCCAAATCGCCCTCTATCTCTATATCACTCTGCCAAAGTTTTTCCCAAGCCTCTCTATGTCTTTTAAGCAATCTTTCCTTTTTCTCCAAAGCAGCAAAAATGGTCATGCGCTCTGCTTCGTTATGCGGGTCAGCTACGTGTTCGGTGGCGATAGACGAGCCTACAATCGCAAAGCTATATTTTTCTCCTGCTTTTAGTTTCTTAGAAAACTTCAAGCGGTGCATATTAAAGTCCCACTCCTCATGAATCAGTTGAGGTTCTTCTCCTCTGTGTTCTTCAAAAATAAAACTATTGGAAGCGGCGACTATATGCTTTCCCGTAGGGCTTTTAGCTACCGAAGTCAGCAAAGGAATAAGGGCATGAGGGCGGTCAATCCGATGGTAAAAGTTTTTCACGTCCCTGAGCATATCTGGGGCAGACATGACGCTATGAGCCGTAAACTCTATGTCTTTTTTGGCGGTAATCTCTACATCTATTAGAGCGGTATGTGGCAAATGCCTCAAAGCCAATACTGTATGTTTGATGCTTGCTTTGTCTTGATAGTCAAAGGTAGTAGTCAGGGCAGCATTTTTCATGTCTAAGGTCTGAGCATAGTTGCTGATGTCAGCCCTACCAAGCCGCCTGCCTTCTATATCTAAGTCCATATTGGCAAAGTCAAAGGTTTTAAGAATATTGGAAACTCTGCCTCTACCGTAAGTATCAAATGCCCCGTTCAGGACTACATCTTTGACTTGCAAGGGATTAGGCGAACTAACTATGCCTATCATGCCGTTGGCTACTGTGATGCCGTAGTAATTACTGGGGTTAATATTTTTGGCTTGGATATGCCAAGCAGAGTTGCTCAGGTCTTGGGCATGAAGGACAATTAACCTAAGAAAATAACTCTGAATAATAATTACAAAAGTAGTAATGCGTCTTAACTTCTTCATATTTACATTGATTTTGGATTGCATACATAGATAATATAACTTTACCTCATACAAGGTTAAAATATAAAATTGGCAAATTTGATTGAATTTCAAAAGGATTTTTTAAAATAATGAATGAGATTACTTTCAATTCATTACTAAAATCATATACAATCCTACCAAAATTTTGCAAAGAAGACTGTATAATAAGTGCTTATTTTTGCAGTATGATTTGTTAGATGTGAGAGGTCAAAATCTTTAAAAGATGATAAAAAAACAAACTTTTCCTGTTTTAGAAATGTCCTGTGCCGCTTGTGCAGTGAGCGTAGAAAGCATTTTGAAAGCACAAAAGGGGGTAAAAAATGCCTCTGTAAACTTTGCTAATGCCAATGCAATCGTAGAGTACGAAGATACAGAAACCGATGTAAATGTTTTTAAAAGTGCCTTGCAATCAGTAGGTTATGATTTAATTATTGCACAAGAAGACAAAGCCAAAGCTATTCAAGAGGAAAAACAAATACTGCACTATGAAATGCTCAGGAAAAACACCATTTTTTCTGCCTTGCTTTCTTTACCCGTGATGGTAATAGGCATGTTTTTCATGGATTGGGAAATAGGCAAGTGGCTCTCTATGATTTTGACGGCAATAGTTTTGTTTGTTTTTGGAAAAAGATTTTTTATAGGAGCATGGAAGCAAGCAAGGCATTTCAAGGCAAATATGGATACTTTGGTGGCTCTAAGTACAGGAATTGCCTTTATCTTCAGCTTACTTAATACCATTTACCCTGAATTTTGGCATAGCAAAGGTGTGCATCCTCATGTATATTTTGAAGCAGCGGCAGTGGTGATTACCTTTATTCTGTTAGGGAAGTATTTGGAAGAAAAAGCCAAGTCCAACACTTCCTCTGCGATAAAAAAACTCATAGGTTTACAAGTAAAAACTGCCCGAGTGGAGCGAGATGGCAAAGAGGGAGAAATCCCTATTGGCGAAGTAAGTAAGGGAGATATTATTTTAGTAAGAGCAGGGGAAAAAATCCCTGTAGATGGGAAAATAATTGAGGGCAGTTCTTTAGTGGACGAGAGTCTAATGACAGGTGAACCTATGCCTGTTCCAAAAAGTGTAGGTGAGCAGGTACTTGCTGGGACTATTAACCAGCAAGGGAGTTTTCGCTTTGTTGCGGAAAAAGTTGGGAGTAGTACACTTCTTTCTCAAATCATTCGCTATGTGCAGGAGGCACAAGGAAGCAAAGCCCCGGTACAGCAGTTAGCTGATAAAATTGCAGGAGTTTTTGTGCCTATTGTTTTAGGAATAGCAGGGTTGAGCTTATTTGCCTGGGTAATTTTGGCTGAAGAAAATGGTTTTACACAAGGCTTATTGGCTATGGTTACGGTTTTGGTCATTGCTTGCCCATGTGCTTTGGGTTTGGCTACCCCAACGGCTATCATGGTAGGCATGGGCAAGGGAGCAGAGCAGGGAATACTTATCAAAGATGCGGAAAGTTTGGAACTTGCTCATAAAGTCAATGCAGTAGTATTGGACAAGACAGGCACGATTACCGAAGGGAAACCACAAGTAAGTGAAATAGTGTGGAATTTAGTTTCTGACAGTGGAAAAATCTATTATCAAACCATTTTGTACGAAATGGAAAAAAGGTCAGAACACCCCTTAGCTACTGCTATAGTAAATTATTTGGAAAATGAAGAAAAAATCAAAGATTTGACTTTGCAACATTGGGAAAGCATCACAGGCAGGGGCATAAAAGCAAAAATCGGAAACGATGAGTATTTTATTGGTAATGAGCAATTTACAACCAAAAATGAACAATTAGCAATGTATAATTACGAATTACCAATTACTAATGAGCAACCAACAACTATTAACCAACAACCATCAACTACTTCAAACTACTTCAAACCACTTCAAACCCTAAACCCAAATCCTCAAACTACCATTTTATTTACTAAAGACCAATCTTTAATCGCTACTATTTTCATTACTGATAAAGTAAAATCCACTTCTAAAAATGCCATCCAACAACTTCAAAAACAAGGAATAGAGGTTTATATGCTCACAGGAGATAATGCTACCGCAGCAGAAGCTGTAGCCAAAGAAGTAGGAATCCAACATTTTCAAGCGAGAATGTTGCCACAAGACAAAGGACTATTTATCAAAGATTTACAAAACAAAGGAAAAATAGTAGCCATGATAGGTGATGGCATCAATGACGCTCATGCCTTGGCACAAGCTGAGGTAAGCATTGCGATGGGCAAAGGGGCTGACATTGCCTTAGAGGTCGCTAAAATAACGCTAATTTCTTCTGATTTGCAGCAAGTTCCTAAAACCTTCCAACTTTCTAAGCAGACTGTTAAAACTATTCACCAAAATCTCTTTTGGGCGTTTATTTATAATCTCATTGGGATTCCTGTGGCGGCGGGAGTGCTGTACCCTCTTTGGGGCTTTATGCTCAACCCTATGCTCGCCGGGGCAGCAATGGCTCTAAGCTCTGTATCGGTAGTAAGTAATAGCTTGAGATTGAAAGGACTTAAACTGTAAAGATTGATAGATTATAACACTGTCTAAAAAGCCTTATTTGAATGACAGTTTTATTTCCCCTCCCAGACGGAGAGGGGTAAAAAAACACTTATGAAATAACTCTATTTAGTTTATTACCAAACACTTAAACCAAACTTATCTGCCCATTCCTCAGCTTTATTATAGCCTGCATCAGCGTGCCTAAAAATGCCCATAGCAGGGTCATTGTATAAGACCCTGCGTAAACAAGCCTCTGCTCTATCAGTACCGTCAGCCAGTACCACCATGCCTGCATGTTGCGAATAACCTATGCCTACTCCGCCTCCATGATGAAAAGAAATCCAAGTTGCGCCTCCTGTGGCATTAGACATGAGATTCAACAATGCCCAATCTGAAACCGCATCAGAGCCATCTTTCATGGCTTCGGTTTCTCTATTGGGAGAGGCTACAGAGCCACAGTCCAGATGGTCGCGTCCAATAACAATAGGGGCTTTCACCTTCCCTGTTTTGACTAACTCATTAAAAATCAGCCCAGCTTTTTCTCTCTCTCCCATACCCAGCCAGCAAATACGAGCAGGCAGACCTTGAAAAGCTATTTTATGACGGGCTTGTTCTAACCATTTAATCAAGCCTTTGTTTTCAGGGAAAGCCTCTATAAGGGCTTGGTCGGTAGTGTAAATATCCTCTGGCTCGCCTGAAAGTGCTACCCAGCGAAAGGGTCCCTTGCCCTCACAAAATAACTCACGAATATAAGCAGGAGTAAAACCGGGAAAATTGAACGCATTTTTTTCTCCACCTTGCAGAGCAAATTCTCTCAGATTGTTGCCATAGTCAAAAGTAACTGCTCCTCTTTTTTGCAGTTCGAGCATCGCGCCTACATGCCTTGCCATGCTTTTAATAGCTAATGCTTGATAAGTTTTTGGGTCTTTTTTACGCAAATCAAGTGCCTCTTCCAAACTTATTCCATGAGGTACGTAGCCGTTCAGTGGGTCATGAGCAGAGGTTTGGTCGGTCAGAATATCGGGGGTAATTCCCTCTTCAGTCAGTCGCCAAAGCACATCTCCAATATTGCCTACTAAACCGACAGATAAGTTTTTGCCCTTACTTTTAGCTTCTAATACCCAGTTTTTAGCCTCTTCATAACTATACGTCATACGGTCAATATAGCCCGTATCTATGCGTTTTTGGATACGAGTAGGGTCAATATCTACTCCTAAAAAAGTAGCTCCTGCCATAGTAGCCGCTAAGGGTTGCGCTCCACCCATACCTCCTAAACCACCTGTAACCAACAACTTATGCTTCAAATCTCCCTTGAAGTGTTGCCTACTACATTCCATAAAAGTTTCGTAAGTTCCCTGCAAAATTCCCTGCGTTCCTATGTAAATCCAACTACCTGCCGTCATCTGACCGTACATCATCAAACCTTTTGCCTTTAATTCGTTAAAGTGTTCCCACGTAGCCCATTTAGGCACTAAGTTACTATTGGCTATGAGTACTCTTGGGGCTTGGGGGTGTGTTCTGACGATGCCCACAGGTTTCCCTGACTGTACCAGCAAGGAGTGGTTCTCGTCCAATTCCAACAAAACTTCAATGATTTTTTGCAAAGACTCTTGATTGCGCGCCGCTTGACCTATTCCCCCGTAAACTACTAACTCGTTAGGATTCTCGGCTACTTCTGCGTCTAAGTTGTTCAGTAACATTCTCAAAGGGGCTTCTGTCTGCCAAGATTTGGCGTGCAGTTGCGTGCCTCTTGGGGCTTTGTAGTGAGGGTGTTGAGCATATTCTTTCAGAAAACTCAACAGTTTTGTGTTTTGTGTCAAATTTTTCATAATAATCGCTTAGTCTATTTTGTGTACGTTGTTTTCTACAAAGTTGGTAAATATTTCATAATGATTAAGGTTTTAGCCGATGAACTTCGTTACTAAGAAAAATAATTACCTATAAGATTGATATTTATACTCAAAATAAAATGATTTTTCAATCCCTTTCGCTTTGCTAAGAAAGGGACTTTGGTTCTCTGACGCTTTTTGTGGAGTTAGCCAATAAGCAATACTGTGTGTAAATTAAGCCCGTAGGGCTGTCATCTTGGTAGAAAAGAGCAAGCCCAAACAACATACAGTAACGCCGTAAGCGTGAAATATGCCACCGCTACGCGGTTTTATTCATTATTTTCTACAAAAAATAGCACACCAATCGGTGTTTGGTGCTGGTAAATTATCTCTCTGGGATAATATTTTTATAGTCAAAGAAGCCTATTGTCTATGAAAACCCAAGAGGGGTGGTATTTTTCCATAGTAAACGAGGCAAGTAAATTTATATGTTTTGCTTATAGGCAAGGTGTATGGTTAGATAAACTTTAAATGTATTCTTCTATGAGAATACCAAAAATTTATTTAGAATAAGTCTAAATAAATACAAAATTATTTGGAATGATTCTAAACAAGCTATATCTTTGCCCTGATTCTAAGTTTCAGCCATAAAAAATAGTACTTACAGAATCGTGTCAAAAAACAAAATGCCAGACATTCCATCTTCTATGAGGGTGGAATGTTTTAAAATCTATTGGCAAAAGCACATTCTAAATCATTATTTCAAAATAGCCAATCTGTTTTACAGCGAACTAACGAGCAGAAATGTATGTAATTACCGCAATATGAGGAGTATTATCTAAAACAGGAATAAGGCAGATGTGGTATCTAAAAAAATAAACCTATTAGAGTTAATACTATGATGCAATCTAATAGGTTTAGAAGGGCTCATCTACCCGTTTGCTAATGCCTCTGCGCCTCCTACGATTTCCAAAATTTCTTTTGTAATTGCCGCTTGGCGAGTTCTATTATAAGTCAATCTCAATTCTTTGAGTAGTTCACCTGCGTTTTCTGTAGCCTTGTCCATAGCAGTCATTCTTGCACCATGCTCAGAAGCATTGGATTCTAACAGTGAACGATAAAGTTGTATTTTCAAGGTCTTGGGCAGGAGTTCTGAAATGATTTCCTCTTTTGAAGGCTCGTAGAGGTAATCAGCTTTGGTTGTACCTTTGATTTTAGTATCTTCTTGTGGCATTTGCAGAGGGAGAAATTGCTCTTGGCGAATAATTTGCGTTGCCACATTTTTAAACTCATTATATACTATCACTACTTCGTCAAATTCTTGTTTAGCAAAACCTTCCATAGCAAACTCGGCGGCAGTTTTAGCATTTTCAAAAGAAAGTTTACCAAAGAGTTCGGTATAGGTTTCTATCAATTTTTGATTACGTCTTTTGAAGTAATCCCTTCCCTTTTTCCCAATAGCTAAGATAGTTACTTTGCCTTTGCGATTTTGTTCTGCATATTTCTCTGCTATCAGCGCATTTACCGCTTTGACGACGTTGGAGTTAAAGCCTCCACAAAGCCCTCTGTCTGAGGTAACTGCTATAATAAGGACTTGATTGACAGGTCTTTTTTGTGCATAGACTCCCAGATTGCCTACCTCTGCATTGTTTAATACATTAGAAAGTATTTGGCTAAGTCGTCGGGAATATGGACGCATTTGAATACTTTTATCTTGTGCTTTGCGCAATTTTGCCGCAGACACCATTTTCATCGCTTTGGTAATCTGCTGGGTCGACCTAACAGAGTTTATTCTGTTTCTTACTTCCTTTAAACTTGGCATTTTTGAAAAGTGTATTTATGAAAATATCTTCTTTATGAAGAAGTTACATTTATTTCAGAAAATCAATCGCAATAATAGTTAATAATTTGTAAATAGTCTAAGGTTCGCACAAATTTTTCCTGCATAAAAAAATTTGAGATGAGTAAATGTTTTAAGATTTTTAAAACCTTAGAATACTTACTACCCTTTCTCTCTTTCAATGTACTTGACCACATCTCTTACTTTTTTTAGCTTAGGAATCTCGCTATCTGCAATCTCTATGCGAAAAGCATTTTCTGTATAGGCAAGCAAGGCGATAAATTCGCTTTCTGTAAAGTGTAAATCTTTTTGGAAAGAAGTGCTAAAATCTATTTTTTCGGGTCTAATAAAAAAGTTTTTGACCACGATTTTTTGGAGTTTTTTGAGGTTTTTTTTCATTGGTAGTGTGTTTTTTGAAGTTTACCACTAAGGCACAAAGACACAAGATTTTATTAAAAATTCTTGGTATCCTTGCGTCTTAGCGGTGATAAATAATTATTACTTCACTATGATAGTTGCCGAACTTACCGACATTCCTCCAAAGTAGCCTACAGCCCTGCTTCCTTTGGGGTTTTTGTTGAAAATATTGGTGCGGACATTAGCAGGAGGGCGCGCATTCATGCCACCGTTATTGATTTGTGCTTCTAACTCTACATAAAACTGAAAGTGGTCTTCTGTAATAGCCAAGATTTCTACCTTGATTTTGTCATTTTTCTTGTATGGTTTGTCGTTCAAACGTAGGTTGTCTATGCGGTTTCCGTCCACCAATTTGTCATAAGCAACAGTCAAATCCTCTGGCTGATTTGCCAAAGTATCGTTTTTATATACTTTAAAACGGTAGTAATCGCCTACGCCTGCGGGTTCAGGGACAAAAAGATAGGCATAATACCCTTCTTCCATAGAAGGCGTTGGCTTTTCAAACCTCGTTACCAAAGAGTCTATGTCTGTGATGCGATTGATTTTGGTAACAGCCTCGTATTCTTCTCCGTTGTGCTTGATAGTCAGGGTATAAGAATTGCCAATTTTGCCTCGCATATTGATAACGTACTTGCCATTGCCTACAGGCTTCAGTGTTTCGCTTTTCCCTTCGCTGTCAGCAATGGTTACAAGCGCATCTACCACTGTGGGTGCAGGTTTGTTCTCAAAGTAAGGTGCAGTAAGCGTTAAACGAATCGTATCAGGACGATTCAGGGTGGTAATTTGTCCATCTACCACCAAAAGTGTTTTGCCTTGCTTCAAGTCTATGTCTATGACATCTTCGCAAGAGGCTAAAAGAGAAATAGTTAAGATTGCTAAAATGAGATTTAAAAAAGAAGTTTTCATATAAATTTAGTTATGAGTTATAAATTATGAGTTTATTTGTGTTTAGTCTTTTACGTGATAACACGTAAAAGGGGGATTTTCAATGTTTCACGCATTATCTCTCGGTACGAAGTACGTCAAACACCATACATCTCTAATACCATAGGTATGACCGCTTTGTAGCAAGATTTTATACATTTAAAAATACGTATTATTGATTTAGTCATTTGTTCACGTGTTATCACGTGAAAAGCGAAAACATGAAATTTAAATACCTCTAAAACTTAAAATTATAAGTTACCGAAGGCAAAACGCTACCAAACAAGGATAGGCGTACAGCTTGGGTGTTAATCGTAGGCGTTGGGCTGTCTTTTTGCACCTCTTGACGGAAATAGACGCTGAAAGGGTTGCGGCGGGCATAGGCATTGTAAAGCGTAAATACCCATTCTCCTCTCCCTTTTTTACCATTTTTTGTCTTGGGGTGCAAGGTCGCCGACAAATCTAAGCGGTGATAGGCTGGCACTCTGTAATTGTTTCTTGACCCTTCGGAATTGTGCGGGACTATTAGACCCTCATATTCGTAACGACTGTCAGGAAAAGTAGTAGCCACACCAGAGATGTAAGAAAAGTTGGCTGAAAAAGTCCAGCGTGGGTTTAGCTCGTACATCAAAACTGCAGAAAGATTGTGCCTTCTGTCGTATTTAGCAGGATACCAATTACTTACGCCTGTGATATAGTCTGTATTGATGCCTTCTATTTGGCGTTCAGTTTTTGCTAAGGTGTAGCTTATCCAACCTGTCAGTTTGCCTGTGTTCTTTTTGGCGTACAATTCCAAGCCATAAGAACGACCTTGACCGTAAAGCAAATCGCCTTCTAAGTGATTGTTTAGCAGGAGGTCTGCCCCGTCTATGTAGTCAATTTGGTTGGTCATGGTTTTGTAATACGCCTCTGCGGAAAACTCATAGTTGTTGTCTTTCAGGTTTTTAAAGTAACCCAAAGCTACTTGGTCGGCAAGTTCAGGCTTGATATTATTGGTAGTTGGTTGCCAAATATCCAAAGGCGAGGCGGCTGTGGTATTGGAAATCAAGTGGATATACTGAGCCATGCGGTTGTAACTCAATTTGATAGAACTCGTTTCGTCAATCGTATAGCGCAAGGAAAATCTTGGCTCAAAATTGTTGTAAGAAGATACTACTTCCCCGCTTCCATAATTGCGCTCATTCGTAGGCTTTTTGCGCTGACCGTCAATGCCTTCGTAGTCGTAAATAGTGCGACCTCCCATATAGTTAAACATAGACCAACGCACCCCATACTGCAATGCCAATCTTTTCCCTATATTCTGCTCATCATCTACATAAAGTCCATATTCTAAGGCATTTTGCCCTGCAATTTCATAAGGGCTAAAAATACTTCCCTCAGTTACAGGACTTACCTTCCCAGGGCGGAAATCATGCTTGATAGCACTTGCCCCAAAATTGATGGTATTATTCGTATTTAAAAAGTAGGAAAAATCAGCTTTGGCACTGTAATTCACTATGTTGGATTTCCAATCAAAAGACTGTGCTCCCGAAGGCACGCCCAAGTTGTAGTCGTAATCGCTGTAAATCAAGGTAAAATTGCTAAACAATTTGGGGCTAAAAACGTGATTCCAACGCACTGTGCCTGTTACATTTCCCCAATTCATGCCAAAATCTTCCCCAAATTTGAACACATCTCTGCCAAAATAACCAGAAATATACAAGCGGTCTTTTTGTCCAAAATCATAGTTCCACTTGGCACTCAAATCGTAAAAGTACAATTTGTTTTTGTTGAGAGCTTCGTCAGAAGAAAGTTTTAAAAACATATCCGCATACGTCCTTCTCCCTGCAATGATGAAAGAACTTTTGTCTTTGACAATCGGAGCTTCCAAAGTCAATCGGCTTGATACTGTGCCTATTCCTCCTGCACCTGTAAATTTTTTACTATTCCCTTCCCTCAGCCTTACGTCTAACAGCGAAGCCAAGCGACCCCCATATTGGGCAGGAATCCCGCCTTTGACGAGCTTCACATCTTTGACTGCATCAGGATTAAAAACAGAGAAAAATCCAAAAAGGTGAGAAGAATTATACACAGGTGCTTCGTCTTGCAAAATTAAGTTGTGGTCGACTCCGCCCCCTCTTACGTTAAAACCGCTTGCCCCTTCGCCAACGGTGCTTACACCAGGGAGTAGCTGAATACTGCGAACTATGTCGACCTCTCCCAAGAGAGCAGGCATAGATTTTATCGTTTTTATTTCCAACTTATTGGTACTCATTTCTATACTTTGCAATTTTTCTTCTGCGGTATTTCCCATAACTACGACCTCTTGCAGTTGCTTTTGGTCTTCTGCAATCTGAATATCGTCAATGATGCGGTTAGAAGAAAAATTAACGGTAATTACCTTGTTGATATAGCCTATATAGCTGATAATCAAGGTATAATTCCCTTTGGGCAGAGTCAGCGAGAAAAAACCATAACTATTGGTGGTCGTTCCTACCGTAGGCATTTCCTTGACTGTAATTGTAGCTCCGATAAGCCCCTCCCCATTGCTGAGGTCTTTGATATTGCCGCTAACTGTGAATTTTTCAACTGCTTTATTGGCATTTTGAGCAAAAGCTGGCGAAGCAAAAGTTAGCGCAAACAGAATAAAAAATAGCGTAATAAAAAAAAGTGGTTTCATAAAAGAAAATGGTGTTAAAGCACTGAAAACCAGTGCAAAGTTTAAGTTTTTAAAAATTAATTTTTTGTGATTTCGTAGCTAAGACAATCGAGGGGAAACCTACCCCTATTAGAGGAGGGAAATTTTTTTGAAAAACTTTTTATGTTTCTCAAAGTCTCAATTTTGATAAATAAGCATATCAACAAAAATAGCTGCTCTATCCCCAACTCTTCTCCAAACCTTAACTTCCCTCACCATTTTTTGCTAAAACCCATTTATATTGAGTATAATTGCATTTTCATAGGACTTTCGTTTAGTGTTTTATATGGTAACACACAAATCATTGAAAATCAACTCACTATATATGATGTAAAAAGCGAAAACCTTAATTTCAATCCAATAACTTATAAACCAATTCGAAAATGAAATTGTATTCTTGGTTTACTGTATTCTTCGCTGGCAGTGTTTTGCTCTTTTCTTGCAACCATCAAGGAAGTGAAAGCACGCAGACCGAAGGAGAAAAAGTAACTTACCCCAAAAAGGTGGTAGAATTAAAAGCGGAAGATGCCGCCGAGCTTGCCAGCAAAATCAAGCAGGAAGTAAATGTTACGCTTGCCGATAGCTTGGAGCTATCTCTCTGGGCTTCTGATACTTTGGTGCAAGACCCTATTGCGATTAGCATAGACGACAAGGGGAGAATCTATTATACGCGTGCCTCCCGACAAAAAAACTCTGAGTTTGACATCAGAGGACACCGCAATTGGATTACTCCTTCTATCTCCTTCCAAACGGTGGAAGACCGCCGCAAGTTTTTGCGAGAAACCTTCTCCGCAGACAGCGAGGAGAGCAAGAAGCACTTGAAAGACCTGAACAATGATGGCGTGAAAGATTGGAAAGATTTGGCAGTAGAGAAAGAGCAAGTTTGGGTAGTAGAGGACAAATCGGGGGACGGAATTGCGGACAGGGCGCAACTCTATTTGGAGGATTTCAATGAGGAAATTACTGATGTTGCCAATGGTATCAAGGTTCACGAAGACAACGTTTTTGTAGCGGTGGGTCCTGACGTTTGGCGCACCAAAGACCTTGATAAAGACGGAATTGCAGATAGGAAAACTTCTATCAGTCATGGCTATGCGGTGCATATTGGGTTTAGCGGGCATGGAATGTCAGGTGCAACCATAGGACCCGATGGCAGACTTTGGTGGGGAATTGGGGACATAGGCATGAACGTAGTGGACAAGGAAGGGAAAAATTGGAAATACCCTAACCAAGGTGTGATAGTGCGTTCGGAACTTGACGGAAGCAATTTTGAGGTCTTTGCCGCAGGTTTGAGAAATACGCATGAATTTGTTTTTGACCAGTACGGAAACCTCATCACAGAGGACAATGATGGCGACCACCCTGGCGAAATGGAACGCTTGGTTTTTTTGATTGATGGCTCAGATAGCGGGTGGCGAACCAATTGGCAGTTTGGCAAATATACCGATACTGACAACAATAGCTATAAAGTTTGGATGGACGAGAAGTTGCACGTCCCTCGTTGGGAAGGGCAAGCGGCATACATTCTGCCCCCGATTGCCAACTATGTAAATGGTCCTACGGGCATGAAATTTAACCCCGGCACCGCTTTGGGAAAAAAATGGCAAAACCACTTTTTCATTGCTGAGTTCAGAGGCTCGCAGACCAATTCGCCTATCCACGCTTTTACTTTGAAACCCAAAGGAGCATCTTTTGAACTGGACAAAACCCAAGAAGTGGTCAAAGGTTTGTTGCCTACGGGCATGGATTTTGGCATAGACGGAGCTTTGTACTTTTCCGATTGGGTAGAAGGTTGGGGAATTAAAAACAAAGGCAGAATTTGGAAATTGGACGTACCTAACGAGGCAAACTCTGCGATTCGCCAAGAAACCAAAAAGTTGCTTTCTGCGGATTTTAGCAAAAATACGGAAGCCGAACTAAGCCAATGGTTGCAACATGAAGACATGAGAGTACGGCAAAAAGCACAGTTTGAATTGGTGAAAAGAGGCGAAAAAGGTTTTGATGTGCTATTGGCATCAGCCAAGCAAGAAAAACATCAGTTAGCAAGGGTACATGGGCTTTGGGGGATAGGGCAGTTAGCTCGCCAAAAAGCAGATTACGCCAAATCTTTGACTGCTTTTTTGCAAGATAAAGATGCTGAGATAGTCGCACAAGCCGCAAAGCTAATAGGAGATGTGCGTTACAAAGGAGCAAGCAAAGAGTTGATTGCTTTGCTCAAACACGCTTCCCCAAGAGTGCAACTCTATGCCACAGAAGCCTTGGGCAGAACCCAAGATGAAAATGGGATTCAGCCTATTGCGGATTTGTTGGTGAGCAATGATGACAAAGATATGTGGTTGCGTCATGCAGGTGCGGTTGCTTTGGGCAGAATTGGGAAGGAGCAGGCTTTGGTGGCTTTTAAAAATCACAATTCCCAAGCCCTTCGCTTGGCAGTAGTAGTAGCTTTGCGAAGAATGAAAAGCCCACAAGTGGCTCAATTCCTGCAAGATAAAAGTGAGTTAGTAGTAACCGAAGCCGCAAGAGCTATCAACGATGAGTTTTCTATTGAGGAGGCTTTGCCTGCTTTAGCTAATGTCTTGAAAGAAACACGCTTTACCAGCGAGGCTTTGCTCAGAAGGGCAATCAATGCTAACCTAAGAGTAGGTAAGCCAGAGAATATCAAACTCTTAGCTGACTTTGCCAACAACAAAACACAAACGATTGCTATGCGAGCAGAAGCATTAGAGGCACTAAGCACGTGGGCAAAACCTTCGGTTACAGACAGGGTAGATGGGCATTACAGAGGCGAAATAAGTCGCGATGGCACAGAGGCAAAGCAAGCAGTTTTGGCAATTTTGCCCAATTTATTAGCAGAAAAAGAAGAAGCTATGCAGTTGGCAGCGGCAAAAGCGGCAGGTAGGCTAAAAATCACCCAAGTAGAAAAAGAAATGCTCGCTTTGGTCAAAACCAATGCTTCCGCAGAGGTCAGAAAATCGGCTTTGAATACTTTGTATGCTATCGGTTCTAACCTGCTCAACGAAGGTTTAGAAATGGGTTTGGCAGACAAAGACAACAAAGTGCGTTCTGAGGCATTGGAAATCCTGCCTAAGTCAGATTTGAAAGAAGAAACCTCCGTAAAACTTTTGGAAAAAGTCTTGTCAGTTGGGACAGACATGGAAAAGCAAACAGCCCTTGCCTCTTTGGGTAGCTTCAAAGGAAAAGAAGCAGTGCAGGCATTAGAAAAAGCATTGAATGACTTGATAGCAAAGAAACTAAGCCCAGCTATCCAATTGGACGTAATTGAGGCAGTAGAAAAGCAAAACGAAGAAAATTTGATAGCAAAATTGAAAACTTACCAAGAGGCAAAACCCAAAGATGACCCCTTGGCACCCTACCAAGAGGCTTTAGTAGGTGGAAATTTTTGGAAAGGACGAGATATTTTCTACAACCATGAATCTGCCCAATGCGTTAGATGCCATGCTGTTTTTGAAGTTGGGGGCAACGTAGGACCTGGTTTGGCAAGCGTAGGGAAAAGACTTTCGCCCAAAGAACTGTTGGAATCCATAGTAGAACCAAGTGCCAAACTCGCCAAAGGCTACGAAATGCTTATTCTTACTATGAAAAATGAGGAAACGGTGTCAGGCATAGTCTTGGAAGAAACTGCTAAAGAAATCAAACTCAAAATAGGCAATAGTGACATTCGCACCGTAGAAAAAAGCCAAATCGCTAACCGCAGAACTGCCCCTTCGGGTATGCCTCCTATGGGCGGTATGCTTACCAAAAGGGAAATTAGGGACTTGGTCGCTTTTCTGAGTGGGTTAAAAGAGGAGTAGGTTAATATTTGTTTTGAAAGATGAGGCTGTCCAAAAGGATAGCCTCTTTTCTTTTAAAATTTCCGCCTCCTCATTTTTTATTCCTCATTTTGTCTTACAATCAAAATATTATCTGTTAATTTTACTTTCAAAATGTGAAAGAGAGGTTCTACAGCATATTGCTATTTTATTTTTAACTCTAAAATAGACTGAAAATGAACAATTTAATACTTAAAAAGTGTGCCTTACTCTTATTGCTATCGAGTTGTTTATTTGTGGCTTGCGAAAATAAGAAAAAAACAAGCTCCCAAACACAAGACAGCACACAAATAGCAGATGAGGACCCTTGGGCGAATGTCGAATTGGAAGATGAAAACGACCCTTTTCGCGGACTTACTTTGGACAAAAAATTAGATGCTATCTTGGATAGTATTGATATTCAATGGTATGCGTGGAATAAAAATGATGACGAACGCAATGCAAATATTGGGGTATTTATTCAAGAGTTAGCCAAACTACCTAAGCACAACAAAGCAGCCTTGGATTCTGTCAAAATGTTACACCAAAGAGCTTTGGAATTGAAACTGACGCAAGCTAACCTAAGTGACTCTAAACGCATAGACGATTACGATGCCAATACAGAACTGCTTATGGCAAAATTGACTTCTTTGATGCAAAATACACCACAAATAGAAAAATGTAAACCTTGCCGTAACCTTTTCTCACAAATAAAAAATGCAGATGAAAATGAGTTTATCTTGAGAAAAACTTATGATGACAATGTATTCATTCTTAACGAAGTACTCACCAAAGAAAAAAATAATATTGAAAAATTAGGAGATAAATATAAGAGTATCAAGCCATTTCCTCATTTTACTATCATTGTCCAATGAAAACCTTGTATTTAGTGCGTCATGCCAAGTCAAGTTGGGAAGAGGTGGAGTTGGCAGACTTTGACCGACCGCTCAACAACAGGGGGAAGAAAAATGCTCCTCTTATGGGAAAAATCCTCAAAAAGAGTGGGCAAACCCCTGATTTGATTTTGTCAAGTCCTGCCCAAAGAGCCAAAGCTACTGCGGAAATCTTGGCAGGAGAACTCAATTATCCACTAAAAAAAATTGTTTTTGAATACGAGATATACGAAGCAAGCCCTGAAAAGTTATTACAAATAATTAGAAATCAAGAAAATCACATAGAAAAACTAATGCTGGTAGGGCATAATCCTGCACTCACTTTGCTGGCAAACCAACTTACCCAAACACTCCACATAGAAAATATCCCTACCACAGGAATCTTTGCAGTGCGTTGGGATATAAGCACTTGGGCAGACATACAACCTAATAAGGCACAATTTTTATTTTTTGATTATCCTAAAAAACATACTGAATGAAACCTCAATTTGCTGTTATTTTTGACATGGACGGAGTATTGGTAGATAGCAACCCTTATCACAAAACTTCCATTGAACTTTTCTTAAAAAAACACCACTTTTCTTTTACCGATGAGGAACTCAAACAAAAAGTGTGGGGAAGAATGAACAAGGAGTGGCTCAAAGTCGTTTTCGGTGATGCCCTTTCCGAAGCAGAAATTTATCAACTTGGTTTAGACAAGGAATTGCTTTACAGGCAGATGTATGAAAAAGACATCAAAGAGGTAAAAGGACTGAGCGATTTTTTGACTCTACTAAGCAATCACCAAGTCCCTTGTGCAGTAGCTACCTCTGCCCCAAGAGTGAATGTGGATTTTGTCTTTGAACACTTGCAAATCGGGCATTTTTTTAGCACTATCTTGGACGATAGTCATGTCAAAGAGGGCAAACCACATCCTGAAATTTATCTTAAAACGGCTCAAGTTATAGGCTTCCTCCCTTCGCAATGTATTGTTTTTGAGGATTCTTTGGCAGGAACTACCTCTGCAAAAAATGCAGGTACAAAGGTCATAGGCATTACTACTACGCATACGAAGGAGGAACTTCAACCGACTACGCATTTAGTCATTGACGATTTTACCCAACTTTCTATGGAAGATTTAGTTAAATTGATAAGTTTGTGAACCATGCCAATGAAATTTTGACATAAAAATCTTAAATTTGTAAAAAATGTAATTGCCTTCTTATGAAACATCTTTATTTTGTAGTCATTGCCTTGTTTTTTTACGCTTGTGCCTCAGATTCTCAAAACGCAGAAAATCAGATAGGAGGCGACTCTACGGCTACTTTCCAATCTATCTCCACAGAGATAAGAAACATTGCTTTCCAGAGTTTTATCCAAAACTTTCATGAAGTTTCCTTACCCTACCAAGTTGCAAGTATTCCTTCCGTCCAAAAACTTTCTAAAGAAAACCACCAATTTTTGCGTAATCAAATCAACGGCAAGCAGATTATTAATGTGCCAAACGAGTTTGAAGGACTTTGGAAACGTACACACCACGACAAGTTTAACATAGGAGCGCATAAACCTATGGGCGGTGCCTCCCTAATAGCTCAAAATGAGAATTTTATCTTAGTAGAAATCAGCGATTTAGAGGAGTTTAACTATAGAGATTCTCTTTATACTTACCGCAAAACTACTTTCCTTTGCTCTTTCAATCCGCAAGGAGAGTACATCAACGGAATTGCGGCTTGCTACGCCGACGGCGACCCCATGGGGGCAGTAGAACGAAAAACTACTATAGATAAATCTTTGAAAATCAATATTCAAGAGCTTGGCTATGAGAAAATGAAACTTCCAAACGGTTACAAATTAGATGCCCAATACCAAGTCCAAGAGGATGGCAAGTTTGTTTATTTGGACTCCAGAGTGGTCAAATAAAATGTAGTGAATAAATACCTGTTACTTTTGATAATTTTTGTCATCAATGACTAATTTTTAAGCACAAAATTTGACAAGTAAACAATTAAAATACTTATTGTAGAATATCATGCCACATCGTTTAATTTTCATTCTATTTGTATGTTTGTTTATCCCTTGTGTAATTTTTGCCCAAGAGGGCGAGGGTGGTGGGAAGCGGAGCATCAAGCCTATCTTTGACCAAGCCACAAGGTATTATAGCCAAGGGAAATTTGAGCAAGCCATAGCGATTTACAATGAAATCTTAAAAATAAAAAAAGATAACTTTGCGGTCTATGATGCGCGTGCTGCCGCCTACACACGTTTAGGAAAATACAAAGAAGCCTTAGCCGATTACAAAAAAGCACTCCAACATAGTACTGACCATGCCTATACAGAAAAGTACTATTTTAACTGCGCTAATATCTACTATTTGGCAGGAAATTATCAACGTGCCGTCAAAGGTTTTAGCCGAGCTATTAAAGAAAATGCCAAATTCACAACCGCCTATTTAAACTTAGGCATGTCTTATGATGGCTTGCGAAAATATCCCTTAGCCCAAAAAGCCTACGAAAAAGTAATCGCCCTTGACCCAAAAAATGTGGCAGCTCACTTGCGTTTAGGTCGTATCCACCACACTTCCAACGAGTTAGAGCCTGCACTGAAATACTATGCCAAAGTAATCCAACTTAACCCTAAGGAAAAAGAGGTATATCTCTACAAAGCAGACATCTACATACAACAAAACAACTTAGAAGCCACTCTCCCAGAGTATGATGCCTACTTAAAAATTGCACCTAATGAAGTAAAAGTTTGGATGATGAGAGCCTCTGCCAAAACGGGCTTGAGTAGATATGAGGAAGCCATCGCCGACTACAGCCAAGTCATCAAATTAGATGCAAAAAACCGTCCTGCTTTCCTCAATCGTGCTAAACTATACAAGCAACTTGGTAAATTGGAAGAAGCGATTAAGGATTACAGCAGTGCTATCAAACTCTACGCAGGCGATGTAGTGCCTTATATGGAAAGGGGGATTTTGTATCGCATGACCAGCAAACCTAACGAAGCGGTGGCAGATTTTACCAAAGCCATCAACTTAGAAAATGCTATGGCTTCTGCTTACTACCAGCGTGCTATGGCAGAAAAAACAATTGGCAACTTGCAAAATGCCCTCCAAGACTTTGACAGAGCCATTAGCTTAGACGGCAAAGTTGCTGATTTTTACAATAACAGAGGTTTTGTCAAAATTCAACTAAACAAATTTGCAGAAGCAGTTAAAGACTTTGACAAGGCAATAGAGTTAGACAAAAACTTTGCGTATGCTTACAACAATCGAGGTTTGGCTAAGTTGCGGCTGCAAAAATACACTGAAGCCTTAGCTGATTGTAAAAAATCCTTAGAGTTAGAAGGGAAAAATGCGGCGGCTTACAACAACTTAGGCTTGATTTACCAAGAAATGAAAAACAATTCCGAAGCAGAAAAAGCATTTAACAAGGCAATAGAATTAGCCCCCAATCATGCCGAGTACGCTCAGAATTTAGCCAATCTTAAACAGTCTTTGAAGGATAAGTAAGCAATATAAGTTTGCGTTATTGGGGCATAATTGTATATTTGTAGGATAAAAATTGCTAAATTTTGCTTCAGTTAAATGAAATTCTCTACGCTTACACCCAAAAAAGCCCTCAAAGCCCTCTTAAAGCAAGCCCCTTTAAGAACTGAGATAGACATTTTCAAGGCAGAACTGACGGCTCTACTAAACCGCATAGACGACCAAGAATCAGAGGAGTTTCATAAAAACCTATTTAGCGATTTCCTCAAAAAAGTTTTTTATCAAGACGACTACTTCATCAATACGAAGGGAAGACAAGACCTCGTAATTCACCATGGAGAAAGTAACAAAACTTCCGTTGGGGTAATTATAGAAGCTAAAAAACCAAGCAATAAAGCGGATTGGTTCACTGCCGAGAAACCCAACAGCAAGGCACTGCAAGAATTGGTATTATATTATCTCAGAGAGCGAATAGAAGCTAATAACATTAGCCTCAAATACTTAGTAGCTACTAATGTTTATGAGTGGTACATCATAGAAGCAAGCTATCTCGAGAAACTTTTTTACCAAAACAAAGAACTTGTAAAGCAATACGAAGAATGGAGAGATGGTAAAAAAGTAAGTAAAAATACCGACTTGTTTTACAACGAAATAGCCAAACCTTTCATAGACAGTATAGACGTGGAAATTCCTTGTGCTTATTTTGACCTCAGAAATTACGAGAAAATCCTGCGAGATAGTAGCACTGAAAACGATAGAGAACTCATAGCTTTGTTCAGGATTCTTTCGCCAACTTACCTGCTCAAAGCCACAGAAGGCAAAGACAGCAATGCCCTAAACCCCCAATTTTACAAAGAACTTCTACACATTTTAGGCGTAGAGGAAGAGAAAGAAGGCGGAAAAAACATCATCAGAAGGAAAAAAGACAAGCGAAATGCAGGTTCTTTCTTAGAGCAAGTCATAGAAATTCTGAACATCAAAGGCTTACACAAAGTTAGTAACATAAGTCTTTACGGAGAAAATAAGCAAGACCAACTTTTTAATATTGCCTTAGAACTTTGCATTACTTGGGTAAATAGAGTGCTGTTTCTCAAACTTTTAGAAGGGCAATTAGTCAGTTACCACAAAGGAGATAAAGCTTATTGCTTTCTCCATAGTGAAATGATTAGCAACTTTGATGAACTTTTCAAACTGTTTCACAGAGTTTTAGCCGTAAATATCCAAGACCGTACCGAAAGCTTCAAAACTAAATACAGCAAAGTCCCTTACCTAAATAGCTCTCTCTTTGAAATCAGCGAGTTGGAAGACCAAACCATTCAAATAGATTCCCTGAGCAATACAGAATACTTGGAACTGTTTGGAGCGACTATTCTCAAAGAGGAGCAAAAGAAAACAGACAAACTTCCTGTTTTAGTCTATTTATTTAAGTTTTTAGATGCGTATGACTTTGGTACTGAGGGAAAAACAGAAATCAGAGAAGACAATCGACCTATCATCAATGCTTCTGTCTTGGGCAAAGTCTTTGAGAAAATCAATGGCTACAAAGACGGGGCTATTTTTACTCCTGCCTTTATTACGATGTATATGTGCAGGGAGTCCATTCGCTTGGCGGTACTGCAAAAGTTCAACGAGCAGAAAAATTGGCAATGTCAAACTTATGATGAACTATACAACCAAATTGAGGATAGAAAAGAAGCAAATCAAATCATCAATAGCTTGAAAATCTGCGACCCTGCCGTAGGCTCAGGACACTTTTTGGTATCAGCTCTCAACGAAATCATCGCTATCAAAAGTGAACTCCGAATTTTAGAGGACGCACAAGGCAAAAGACTAAAAGAAACTTTTGTGCAAGTAGTTGATGATGAACTTGTGATTACAGATGAGGACGGGGACATTGTTACTTATCATTTCAACAATAAAGAAAGCCAACGCATACAAAAAACACTTTTCCAC
The DNA here is from genome assembly GCF_900113045.1 of Thermoflexibacter ruber. Lineage (GTDB taxonomy): Bacteria > Bacteroidota > Bacteroidia > Cytophagales > Thermoflexibacteraceae > Thermoflexibacter > Thermoflexibacter ruber. The sequence continues at coordinate 54,416 of NZ_FONY01000029.1, read as the reverse complement.
GAGAAACAAAAGCTGATAGAAAACTGCTTGTTTGGGGTGGACATTAATCCTAACTCCGTCAAGATATGTCGCTTACGTCTTTGGATAGAGCTGCTCAAAAACGCTTACTATACAGAAGAAAGTGGCTTTACCAATTTGGAAACGCTACCTAACATAGATATCAATATCAAATGTGGGAACAGTTTAATAAGTAGGTATGAGCTTGCTACCGATTTGAGCCGAGTGCTTAAAAATGCCAAATACGATATAGTGCAGTATAGAGGCTTCGTAAATAGCTACAAAAATGAAAAACAAAGAGATAGCAAAAAGAATTTAGAAAAAATCATTGCAGAAATCAAAAGTGGTTTTCGGGCAGAAATTGCCAAATACAGCAACCCACGCATACTACGCTTGCAAAGAGTAAATGCAGAACTTGTGCTAAGGGCAAGCGATGACCTATTCAACAAAGGCATAGACAAAAAAGAAGGCAATGGCGAAGGGAACGGATTAGAAAGAGAAAAGATAAAAAAATTGGAAGAGGAAAGAGACCGCCTTACGCAGTCTTTGGAGGAGAGCCAAAATAACAAAGTTTACAGAAATGCTTTTGAGTGGCGTTTTGAGTTTCCTGAAGTTTTAAATGACAATGGTGATTTTCAAGGCTTTGATGTCATCATTTCCAATCCACCTTATATTCAACACAGAGAGCTTGCGCATATTAGCCCATATTTGAAAGAAAACTACCAAGTTTACTCAGGGACTTCTGATATTAGTTCTTATTTTTTTGAAAAACTCATGGCTATTTCTACTCCCAAAGGCATCGTAAGCATAATTAACACCAATAAATTTTTTAATGCAGAATATGGAAAAAAGCTGAGGGAGTTTATTGCTAAGCACAATCTGCACGTAATCATTAACTTAGAGCAGGTCAGAGTATTTACAGAATCCTTAGTATCAAGTGCTATTCTTATTATAAATAAAGGAGTAAGTAAGGAGTATTTTCGCTACTTTAAGTTTTTCAAAGAAAAAGTAGAAGACATAGAAAACTTAGGAGAATCGGTAAAAAATGCAGTCTTACTCCCTCAAAATACATTATTAGCAGAGGCTTGGCTTTTTAATAGTGCCGACTCCGATGCTTTGATTCACAAAATAAAGTCAAAAGGGAAGCCAATTAGCGAAATACCTGATATTGTGATTTATAGGGGAATCACCACAGGTTTTGATGAGGCTTTTATTATTGGTAACGAAAGTAAAGAAGAACTAATCAATCAGGAACCTCAGGTTGCTTCTGTCATTAAACCGTTATTGAGAGGCAAAGATATTAATAGGTATGCTTTGCAATCAAGTGGTCAAAATTTGTTATTTATTCCATGGCATTTCCCCTTGGAAAAAGACAAAAGTATTAGGGGAAGTTCATCACACGCAGAAGAAGCCTTCCAAAACCAATACCCTGCTCTTTTTAAATTTATTACAAAATTTCGCACTGAGTTAGAAAATAGGAATAAAGCAGAAACAAGCATAAGATACGAGTGGTATGCTTTGCAAAGGTGTGCTAATACATATTATAACAAGTTTAGCAAAGAAAAAATAGTCTGGGGGTTGATTTCAGGAAATTGGTCTTTTGCTTTAGATAGACAAAAACACTTCTTAACAAGTGCTTCTTTCTTCTTGACTTCTTCTAAAAAAATTCCTATTAAATTCATTTTAGCCTTGTTGAATAGCCGACTTTTTCAGTATTATTTTATCAAAGTAGGTGAATACACCGCAGGAGGGGCTTATGTACTGAAAAAGACCTCAGTAGAAAAGTTTATTATCCCTTCTACTGAGGAGAAAAAGCAAAAAGCCTTAGTAAAATTGGTAGATGCGGTTTTAGCCAAAAAAGAAAAGGGGGAGGATACGCAAACAGAAGAAAACAAAATAGATGAGTTGGTATATGAAATCTTTGAACTTAGCCCAAGTGAGAGAGCGATAGTAAAGCAAACTTTGGCAGAGAATTGACGGCATTTGATTATATTTGTTTGCTAACTTATAAGTATATCAACTTTTTTGTACATTCTTTATAAAAATTTAAGGTATTAACTATGAATAAGTTGTGTGTTTTTAAAGAACGTTTAGAATTGTTGATATACTTACTTACTTAAATAAAAATCATTCATTGCTTATCCCAAATCCAAGCCTAACTTATTCACTAAGTCATTGACTTGCGGGTATTTTTGTTTGAAAAAGTATAGCTTTTCGCTGTCTGTATAAGGGCGGCGAATCAGGATTTGCAGATTTTCCAGTTGAAAATGTTGCTGTAAGTGTGCCAATAATTCGTTTTTTACTTGGTTTGCCCAGTTTTCATGCTCAGGGATATTGGTAAAGAGGGTAATGGTTTCTTTTTTTATTTCCAAAGGCATAGCGGACAGCATCTCTCTGACTTCGCTTTGCTCTATTTTCTGAGCAAACTCCTTTATCTGTTTTTTTACTTCTTCTGCATGAAGGCTAATTGCTTGCTTTTTTTGCTCAACGCTTGGGCTATCGTTGTTTTTATTGACAATTATTTTACTAACTTCTTGCTTTGCAGAGGTTTCTATTTTAGCTATAGGAGTGCTGTAAATGCTTGCTGTTGTTTTTAAAGTTTTAGAAGTTGGGGTATAATTAATCTTACTTTCGCTTACCTTATTGCTCTGCTCGCTTAGGTTATCAGTTTTTTTTTTAATGCCTCCTCCATGACTTTGGGAAGGGAAATGGCAGATTTGAGGTTTGCCAATTTCATCAAACAGAGTTCTACGTGGAATTTTTGATGCTTACTGCTTTTATAATTCAAATCACATTCATTGCCTATGCTCATAGCCGAAAGTAGAAAAGAAGCAGTAGTGGCATTGGCTTGGGCGATGTATTTTTGCTTGATGTTCTCGGCTACCTCCAGCAGGTGGACTGTGGCAGTATCCTTGCAGACCAGCAAGTTGCGAAAGTGGTCGCAAAGTCCAATGATAAAGTTATGAGCATCAAAACCCTTTCTCAATATTTCATCAAAAATGAGCAAAGCCTGCGAGAGATTTTCTTGGAGGAGAGCATCAGTAACTCTGAAGTAATAATCGTAGTCTAAAATATGCAGATTCTCAATTACTTGCTTATAAGTCAGCTGATTGCCTGCTGCAAAGGTTACGTTCAGGTCAAAGAGGGAAAGCGCATCTCTCAGCCCGCCGTCTGCTTTTTGGGCGATGATGTGCAGTGCCTCCGTATCAGCTTTGATGCCTTCTTTGATAGCAATAGTTGCCAAGTGGTCAGCTATGTCTTTTATCTGGATACGATTAAAGTCAAATATCTGACAACGAGAGAGAATCGTAGGAATGATTTTGTGTTTTTCCGTAGTTGCCAAGATAAAAATTGCATACGCAGGAGGCTCTTCTAAGGTTTTCAGAAAAGCATTGAAAGCGGCAGTAGAGAGCATGTGTACCTCGTCTATGATATATACTTTTCGCTTGCCAAACTGAGGTGGGTAGCGCACTTGGTCTATGAGGCTTCTGATGTCATCTACGGAATTGTTTGATGCTGCATCTAACTCTGTGATATTCAGCGAGGCGTTTTCATTGAAAGCCTTGCATGACTCACAGGTATTGCAAGCCTCCGCCTCAGGGGTAAGATTCAAGCAGTTGATAGTCTTGGCAAGGATACGGGCGCAAGTCGTTTTTCCTACGCCTCTGGGTCCGCAAAATAGGAACGCTTGTGCCAAGTGGTTGTTCCTGATAGCATTTTTGAGCGTAGTGGTGATGTGCGACTGTCCTACTACCGTGTCAAAAGTAGCGGGGCGGTATTTTCTTGCCGATACAACGAAATTTTCCATAAAATTCTGTCTTTAAACGTGTCAAGTTTTGCAAAACCTGACACGTTTAGCTAAAAACCTTTGCAAGATAATACGATTTTTTGAGATTGTAAGTAGGAAATTTTCAAATCACTAAATTTTTAAAAATTTAATCTATTTTATGCTAAATATTACACAAATTATTTTAGCTTTGTAAAGGGAATTATTTTAATCTCTTTAAGTACACTCTTTTCTTTAATTGAAAGCCTTTTCTAACTTGCGCCAAGGCTTTTTAGATAAAAAATAAACTGTATATCTTTGTATATCAACATTTTATTATAATTGTATTTTTATTTCATACAACTTTGACTTACTGAAACTATATCTTTTTAGTCTTATAAAAGTAATATTTATGCTAAAAAAAATACTATTTTTTGCTTTATTTATTTTGTTTCTTACATCTGCTAAGGCTACGCACATAGTAGGTGGAGAAATAGAAATGACGCATCTGGGAGGGACTATCTACCGCTTTACCTTAAACTTGTATTTTGACGAAATAAACGGCGACCCTTTGGCAATAGACGAGTTTATTTTTCCTGCTGTTTTCAGAAAGTCTGACAATGCCTACATAGGTTACATCACCCTGCCTAAAATTTCAGATACGCCTATCCCTTATGCAGACCCCAAGTGTGCAGTAGGTTCATTAAAAACAAGGCATATTGTTTACTCGGGCAATGTCAATCTTGCTGGTGCAAACCTGACTGACCCACAAGGCTATTACATCAGTTGGGAACGATGTTGCAGGAATAAAATCATAGAAAATATCATAGAACCTGAGAGCGCAGGGCAGACTTTTTACATGGAATTTCCTGCTTTGGAAAGCAACGGAAGTCCATTTTTGAACTCTACCCCTATTTTTCCCAAACCTAACAATCCGTATGCTTGTCTGAATCAGCCTTTTACATTGAGTTTTGCGGCAAGTGATGCTGACGGCGACCAACTTACTTATATGCTTCGTACCCCAGCTAATGGCAATAGTAATCCCTTTAATGTTGCTCCTTTTGGATTTTCTGCTCCCTATCCTCCCGTTCAGTGGCAGGCGGGCTACAGCGTCAATAATATGATAAAAGGTAATCCACCCATGCAAATTAATGCAAATACCGGATTAATGACTTTTACCCCCACAGAGACAGGACTTTTTGTTTTTGCAGTAGTATGTGAGGAGCGTAGGAATGGAGTAAAAATAGGCGAAGTAGTCAGAGAGTTCCAAATCATGGTCTTGGACTGCGGAGGGAATAATCCACCGCAAGCAAAGCTAAAACTTATTGACAGTGAGGAGTTTTACGATACAAGTGATGTTTTGCCCATCAGTGTAAGTGCTACTAACAAATGCACTAAGTTACAAGTAACTGATATAGATAATAATACACAAATCAAAGCAAGTATAGTTCCTATCAATTTTGCTGATGCTTCGGGTATCTTGTTGCAGAATAGTGGAACTATTACCAACGGAAGTACAGATAAGTTGCTTTTAGATGTATGTTTTGATAGGCTTGCTCCAAGATGCGAACCTTATGAAATGGATTTTGTAGTAGAAGACAATACTTGCGGCTCGCCTTTAAGAAACACTTTGAGGGTACGAGTTCTCATTCAAGGCAATGAAAATAATGCAATTATTCCGATTTTGGAGTGCATTTCTTTGAACGAAGACGGCTCTCGCACCGCTACTTTTGGCTATGAAAGTTTTAATACTACCGCAGTCCAGATTCCCAGTGGGCAAAATAATAGATTGGTAGGGGTAAGTTTTCATCAACAACCTACTACTTTCCAGACAGGAAGGTGGTACAATGTTTTTCAAGTTACTTATACGGGGACTAATGTGCCTACTTGGGAAATTGCCTCAGGAAGTTGCAATAAAAATATTAGCAGTACTACTGCACCGACTTGTGCTACCCCTTGTAGCCCTGAGAAAGAAAGGTATCTGATTCAAAGTCAAGCCCAACTTACTTTTCATGCCCCAGAAACCTTGACTATGGATTTCCAAGAAGGAAGCTACTTGGAGTTTAGTGCGAATGGTAGTGCCTATATTTATGGAAAGCTAAAAGTAAGCAGTAGCGAGGTGGCAGATGTACCTGTGAACAGTTCTTGGATTTTGCGTATGTATTTGGACAAGTCAGCAAAGGCTTTCTGCCCCGACAAAGGTGAACTTGGCGAAGCTATTTTAGCTACTTTGTTAGAAAATTGGGACTACTTAGAGTTGAACGGCTTGCAAACAAGTTTTACCCAAGTCAATGGCACAGGCACGATTAGCTTGGCTCATCGCTACGGGGAAGATGCCAAAAACTTTAGCCCAAGTAATTGCTACGGCTTTCAAATAGGCATGGAAGCCAATGGGAAGGACAATAGCTTAGGAGGTTCAGGCTTGTTTTATTTTAGTATCAATTACAGAGATAGAGATACCAAAGGGAGTTTGAATATTAGCTTAGAGCGTACCTGCTTCCCTGAATGTCAAGACTTTGCTATAAAAATAATCAGCTATGATGAGCGTACTCGTAAAGATGGGCAACCCATAGACGACACGCCTAATCGCCAAAGAAACCGACCAGAGAATGCCTTAGGCAGACCACAGGAAAATGATTTGTATAACTTTGTTTCTTTGGGTTTTGGAGGAAATATTGTCTTAGAATTGGCAAGTCCTGTATATAACCACAACAAATACGGCTTGCGTGCCGCTCACAACAATACCCTCATTGGCAAGGAGGTAAGTTTAGGGGATATTATCGTGGTGGAAACAAGTTTTGGAAGAATCAATCAGAATTGCGGAGAGAATCAAGACCAAAACTACCCTGAGCGTGCCAGATTTTATGGGACTGAATCGCTTAGCAAAACTTGGGTAGTTTTAGGAGAAGGTTGTCGAACTACTTTTGTAGATGTTGCCCCTGCGATAAGAGCAGGACATAAGTTTGTCAAATACCTGATGGTAGAGGATATTTCTGACATAGACAAGTTCATTTACAAAGATGAAGGCTACGACGTGGATGGTGTAATTATTTGTCCAGAGGCAGTCGCCGATGCCATTACAGGTAGCAATGGAAGGAGAGCCTTGTTAGATGCAAGAGTAGAGGAAAACACCTATTTTGACAGTGAGTTTTTCAATCATGCACCTAACCAAGATATGCGGTTTGAGGCTCAGATATATCCTAACCCATTCTCAGACAAACTATTGGTAAATATTTTATTGCAAGAACAAAGCAAAGTGGAAATTATGGTTTTTGATGTACTTGGAAAAATAGTCAAGCAAAGTAAAGAAGTGCTACAAGAAGGTTATAACCAACTAAAAATTGAACTTCCACATACAAACAAAGGATTGTATATAGTAAAAATTAAAGACGAGAGTGGTCAAAATCAGCTATTTAAAATGGTCAAAGATTGATTACTTCTACTTAAAACTTACCCTTGTAACTTAGATTACAAGGGTAACTTACAATAGAAAACCCTACATTTGTGTTTAGGATTTTCAAGTGTTTATCTGTTCCTTAATCGGTATGCGTTACTTTATTCTTATATCACTTTTACTCTTTACTTCCGCTTTTCATCAATTGAAAGATGCCAAAAGCTATTATGAAAGCGGAATGAAACATCTTAAAAGTAAGCAGTTTCTTCCTGCTATAGCAGATTTTACTCATGCTATCAGTATCAATGCGCGTTTCAAAGAAGCCTATCTTCAGCGGGCAAAAGCCAAACTGTTTCTTAGAGAAGAAACTGAACTTATTTCTATCAAAGATATTTATAGTGACTTGCTGAAAGCCAAAGAGTTAGGAGAGAAAGAGGCTTTTTATTTTTTGTGGAAAAAAGCACGTACAGAGTGCTATACCCGAAAAGCCCAACTTACAGGCAAAGAAGAGGTCTATTGCTTAGATTATAGCCGTGCTAACTTAAAAAGATTCCCCTCACAAATTAATCACTTGACTTCTTTGCTTTCTTTGCACCTAAATCACAATCAAATAAGTAGGATTGGGTACTTTCCTGCCTTAGAAAATCTCATTACTCTTGATGTAGATAATAACAAGTTGAGCTATCTCCCTGCCAATATTCACCAATTAAGTGCTTTGGTAGAATTAAATGCAAGTTTTAATCAGCTCAAAGCCCTGCCTCATACAATCACCCAACTGAAAAACCTCAAAGCCCTGTACCTGAGAGGCAATAAAATAGAGCGTTTACCTATTTCCATAAGTCAGTTGCAATCTTTAGAAATCTTAGATTTGTCTTTAAATTCACTAAAAAAAATACCTCAGGGTATAGAAAATCTGAAAAATTTACAAGTATTGTACCTTTTTGGAAATGAAATCCCTGAGGCAGAAATAGAACGGCTAAAAGTAAAAATGCCCTATACTGTCATCTACTAAGCTAAGTCAAAGCCAATATCTTTGCGATAGTACTTGCCCTGATAATCTATCATCTGTGCCGCTTTATAGGATTTTTCTAAGGCAAGTGCTTTATTCTCTGCCAAAGCTGTAAGTGCCACTACTCGTCCGCCAGAGGTCAAAATTTTACCTTCTTTGAGGGCAGTGCCTGCATGAAAAGCTAAGACTTCACTATTTACTTTTTCAAATCCTGTCATGACTTTTCCTTTTTCAAAGTCCTCTGGATACCCCCCCGAAACCAGCATAACCGTAGTAGCTGTTCTATCGTCTATTTCAAGTTTGGCTTCTGAGAGGCGTTTTTGAGCAGCAAGAGATAGCAGTTCTAAAAAATCAGACTTGATTCGTGGAATCACTACTTCTGTTTCAGGGTCGCCCATACGAACATTGTACTCTATGACATAAGGCTCTCCGGCTACATTCATCAAACCAATAAAGATAAAGCCCAAATAATCAATATTTTCTGCTTTTAAGCCTTGTAAAGTAGGCTTGATAATTTTCTGCTCAACTTTGTGCATAAAAACTTCGTCTGCAAAGGGAACAGGCGATACCGCTCCCATGCCTCCTGTGTTCAGCCCTGTATCTCCTTCTCCTATACGCTTGTAGTCTTTGGCAGAAGGAAGAATCTTGTACGAAGTCCCGTCAGTCAGCACAAAAACAGAAAGTTCTATTCCTTTCAAGTAGCTTTCTATCAATACCTTACTGCTCGCCGTACCAAACTTGCCTCCCTCTATCATCTCCACCAAGATTTGTTTGGCTTCTTCTCTATTTTCTGTAATAATCACCCCTTTTCCTGCTGCAAGACCGTCTGCTTTGAGTACAATAGGCAATGAGTGCGTTGCTAAATAAGCCAAACCTTCCTGCAAAGAATCCTTGTCAAAAGTACGCGCTGTGGCAGTAGGAATACCGTACTTGCGCATAAAGGCTTTGGAAAAATCTTTGCTTCCCTCGAGCATAGCCCCAGCTTTGGTAGGTCCTATAAATTGTATTTTTTTTAGATTTTCATTTGCTTGGAAAAAATCAGTAATGCCTTCTACTAAAGGAGTTTCCGTCCCTGCTAAAACCAAATCTATCTGATTATCTATGCAAAACTGACCAAGATTAGCAAAATCATTCAAAGAGATATTTACATTCTGAGCGATTTGGGCTGTCCCCGCATTCCCTGTGGCTACAAAAAGTTTTTTGCACAATAGGCTTTGAGCGATTTTCCATGCAAAAGCGTGTTCTCTGCCACCAGAACCAAGAATTAATACATTCATGATAGTAAAAAATAATTTGTTCGTGGCAAATATATGAATTTATTAGGCTCAGACAGGCTTGTTTTCAAGTTTTTATACAAACCGCTCATAATCATTACAAAGTAAGTATAGAGGTGGCTCATCTTCCTCTACTGTGGGAAATCTACCGATAGGCTCGTAGAAATAATTGTCTGTGAAATCATCATTTACCTTGCTTACTTCACCTACTAAGACCTTGCCCTGCCCTTTTTTACCCCAAAATTGGTGATAAAGTTTAGGAGGCAAGCATACCGATTCACCTGCCCGAAGCTCAATAGTGCCTCCTGCGGGTATGGTATGGCTAATGCCGTCTATATGCACTTTTACAGGAGTATCTGCTAATTTTTTGTCCTCTGTACTGTTCCAAAGCTGTACTACCAATACTCCTCCGCCACGATTAATGATATCTTCCATCTTGTACCAGTGGAAGTGAGCGGGCGTAGTTTGCTCTTCCCTGACTATCATTATCTTTTCTGCATAGCTTTTTCCTATCACTTCTTTGATGTTTCCATTGCGGAGAGTAAAAAGTATTAAGCCTTTCTTCAGAAACTCGCCACTCCCAAAGTCTGTAATGTCCCAACCTAAATGATTTTTTATGATTTCTTGGGCATACTCCTTTTTCTCTTTCCATGCTTCTACTCCCCATTTTGCCCAAGGGGGTAGCGCAAAGCAATGAAGCTCAAAAAAAGTAGGACTTTCTTTGAGTAGTTGGTTAATTTGAGAGCGTTTCATCTGATTTGTAAGGCTTGAAATGAGTGTTTAATCTAATTTTTTAGCTAACTTTTGGGCTTCCTTAGTTTCAATTTTTTTGAGGAAAAAAGCTATCGTAGGTTCTTTGCGTTTTAAAGCAACTACTTTCAGGTATTTTTCATCTAAAGTAATTTTATAAAGGCTTGCTGCACAGTAAGCACTGATTTCAGGATTGCCTAATCCACTTTCTAATGTTTTAATAACATAGGCATTAGGAAAGTTAGCAAGGGCAAGCGCAGCACGTTGGCGTGCTTTTATTTCGCCAAGATGACCATTTTCCAAGGAGGACTGAAAGGTAGGGTTGAGCAAGTCTATCAGTGGTAATACCGCCTGTTCGTTGCCCAATTCTCCCATGTACTCTGCTATGCGAATAGTTTCCTCTTCTAATTGGTCTTTTTCCAGCAACTCCACCAACAAATCCAACATTCCCGCAGGTCTGACTTGCATCAGCTCTTTTAATACGTGGTCTATCGTACATAGGTATTCTGTATGACGCGCCAAAGCAATCAACATATACAAGGAAAACTTATCTCGCTTAACAAGTTCTCTTACTATGGCTTTTTCCAATTCTCCATGCACTTCGTGATAGTAGCAAACTGTGGCTAAGAACTTAGTAGAGGTTGGGGATTTATCTTGTAGCAGGCTTCTCACTGCTTTTTCTTTTCCTTTACTATCCATTTTTTCTCCACCAAAGTTAATCAACTCATAAATCCTATAATTTTCTTTGGAATACTCCATTTCACAGAAAGAGGGTAGCCAATTATAGAATGCTCCTTGTTGGGTAGCGAGTTCTGCCTGCTCGATATTTCCCAACGCAAGCCAATAATCAGAAAGTCCGTCATAGGCAGGTGAGTAGTTGGGATTTAATTCAAGGGCATGATTAAAACTAAAAATTGCCTTGTCATAATGATGTAAGTTTAAAGCCGCATTTCCTAATCTGACCCAGTATTCCTCATGTGAGGGGTACATTTCAGTTAGTTTCGCCCAAAAAACCATAGACTTATCATAATTTTTCAGGTGGTCGTGTAGCTTACCCAAGTGAATAAGAGGCTCGTCCTCGTAAGGATGCAAGATATGTGCTTTCTCAAATGCTTCAGAAGCTAATTTGAGCATGGAAAATTTGTAATCAGCATCTTTGGCTGAATCTGCTTGGTTCAATAACTCCACCTTTCCCTTGCGAAACTTTACATTCATTCCCTTTATTCCTTGCCTAAATCTAATTTCCCCAATATTTAGATAAAAAGGATAGTCGTCTTCCGTATTTCTTAGTCCTTCTGACCAGATTTTAATAGCATCTTCTGAGTCGCCAAAGTAGTCGGTAAGGCTGCCTAACAACAAACGAGAGTCCATATCCTCTGCATTATGCACCAAGTTTTCACTCAATAGCTTTTTAGCAGTCGTTAATTCTCTATGGTTTAATAGCTCTACAATATTATCTATGGGGTGTTGGGCATAGGCAGACGAGCCAAAGCAAAACAAAAGGAAAAATATCCAAAAAAACGCCTTATTCATAAGTGGACTATCCTAAATATTAAGGTTAAAACAATGAGTAGAAAGGGAAAAGGCAAATATATATAAAACAACGGAAAATTCTGATAAATTATACACATAAAATTATAAAAAAAGAGTAATATAGTTCCTAAAAAAGCAAAATATCAGCAATTTTTAGCAATGATAGCATAAGTATAATACCAGATAGAAGCCCCTCCAAGTTTTAACGATGCGAACTCTCCTTTCCAAATCGTTCTACTACCCAGCTTTTTCCCCAATTTTCTTTTTCATCCTCTGTCCAAAGTTCAGGGAAAAAAATTATTTTTTGAAATCTTGGAGGCAGGTATTTCTGCCAATTAGTTCCCCCAGTAGCGGCAATATCTGCGGGTTCTTTATGCAAATAGCGTACCGCAGAACCAAAGTGAGCCAACTTCCAATCTATGTTTAGTAGTGCATCAAATTTGCGAAGTTCACTTTTTATGCTTTCTGACTGAGAAAATTTCCTTTTAAAAAGTCGCAAAAAATTGGTTTCTATATGTTCTTTGGCTAATCTGATAAAAGTCTCGGCGTATTTGTCCTCAAACTGTTTCAGTGTAAGCGTTTTTTTTCCTGTAGCTAATTCGGTTGCGCCATATTTCCAATAAATATGTTCATACATTTCCTCTATGGTCGTATGTGTGTCTATTTGCTTAAAAAAATTTTTTTCTACTAAATATTTGAAATCCGTAGCACAAATCTCTATCATGCGAAACTGTCCTGATTGGAAGCCACTCGCAGGGAGCAGAGACATACGAAATTTGAGAAACTGCTCCCTTTCCATGCCCTCGCCCATAATCTCAAAAGTATGCACCAGATACGCAAGGTACCGATTAATGCGTTTCAAACGGGCAGTAAAAAAATCTTCTGTCAAGTAATCATGCTTAGTTATCTGCTTAATTTCCAAAAGGATAAGTTTGAAGTATAGTTCTGTAATTTGATGATAAATAATAAAAATCTGCTCATCGGGAAAATCTGTTTTGGGATTTTGCAAGCTAAGTAGGGTGTCCAAATGAATATAGTCCCAATAAGTCAGGTAGTTGGCATAGAGCAAGCCGTCTAAGTAAGAGGATAAGTCCTGCCCCATTGCCTCGTATTTCTGTTCCAACTTTTCTACCTGAGCCAAGATATGCGAAGGAATATCATTGTTGTTCATAAAAAATATGTTTTTAAAGTTCTCTGAAAACTACTAAAAATGGTCAATCGCTATAAAGTTATATTTCCTGTCTGTGTACGATTGATTACAAAAATATGAAAAAACAAGTGGCATATAACAAACTGATACAAAGGATTTGAAAACAATATACGGTTTTTATTTAAAGCTTTTATTGCTACAGATTTTGTCAAAGCCATAACAATTTGCTTGCATATCAAATTATAATAGAAAAATTTTGATATAAGTTGTATAAATTAATTACTAATCATGTCAAATCGGTTTGATGCCTTAGTCATAGGGAGTGGCATGGGTTCGCTTACGGTGGCGTGCTTATTAGCCAAAGAGGGGAAAAAGGTGGGTATTTTAGAGCAAAATTGGTTAGCGGGAGGCTGCACAAGTTCCTATTGGCGAAAAGGCTTTGTTTTTGAGAGTGGGGCTACTACTTTGGTCGGCTTGGACAAAAATATGCCTCTGAGGTATCTGTTAGATGAAATAGGGGTTGCTTTAGAAGTAGTTGAGTTAGATTTGCCTATGAAAATAGTAATGAAAAATGGTGTAGTTATTCATCGCTATAAAGACTTAGACCAATGGATAGAGGAAGCAGAGCGAGTATTTGGCAAGAAAAACCAACGGGCTTTTTGGAAGTTTTGCTATCAAGTTAGCCAGTTTGTTTGGGAAACTTCTTTGGAGCAGACAGCCTTCCCCCCAAGCAATTTTTCTGATTTACTTTATTGTGCAAAAAATGTCAATCTCAAGCAGTTGCGATACGCAGGTTACGCCTTTTTTTCTATGGAGTGGCTGTTGAAAAAATATGATTTGTTGGACAATCAGCCTTTTGTAGATTTTGTAAACGAGCAGTTGCTCATTACTGCCCAAAACTACTTGCAGGAAGTCAATGTACTTTTCGGGGCTACAGCCCTTTGCTATACCAACTACGGCAATTACTATATCAATGGTGGGCTTATCAACTTGGTCAGTCCCTTAGTAAAGTATTTAGAAACACAAGGCTCAACGCTTTTCTTGAGGCATAAAGTAGAAAAAATCAGTTCAAAAAATAATCTTTATCACTTGACCGTCAAGCCCAAGGGCAAAGAGGTACAGGAGTTTTATGCTCCTATTCTCGTTTCAGGTATTCCTATTAATAATACTTTGGAATTATGGGAAGGCAAAGAAAAGTTCATCAAGCCTTTACAAGAAAAGCAAATGCTCTCTCCCCAACTCAACAGTGCTTTCCAAATGGGTATTGGCTTTAAAAAAACTAAAGAGTTTGACTGCATTCACTACCAAATTCACCTTGAAAAGCCTCTGCCACAGGTAGGCTCGGCGAGTATTTTTCTCAGCTTGAACCACCCCCACGACCAAAGCCGATGTGATGAGCCTAATAGCATGGTTGCCTCTATCAGCACACACGTAAAAAATCCCGCAGCAAACATGACCTTTGACAAGGCAAAAGCAGAAGAAGCTATCCTTGAAGCCTTAGAAAAGCGGGGTTTTTTAAAAAAAGAAGAGGTTATCTACGCTCATTCTTCTACCCCCACTGCTTGGGAAAAGTGGACGAACCGCAAATACGGTTTTGTAGGTGGCTACCCTCAGTATCTAAAAATCAAACCTTGGCAGATGATAGATAGCCGCTTAGATAGCAAAGGGGCATACCTCTGCGGCGATACTACTTACCCTGGTCAAGGCATACCGGGCGTGGTACTAAGCGGTATTATTGCGTATAATAAAATGAAGAGAGATAAGCAAATATAAAATTTACTCCCCTTCTCCCTCAGAAACTATTTGCACGCTCTTTATCCTGAGCTGTGGTAGCCGCGTGCCGAGTGCCTTCCAACCTCTGACTTCGGTAAGCAAGTCCACGTCGTAGATATTGCTCACTTCTTTCTTTGCCTCGTTGATAGAGGTAATTTTAATTTGAGGTTGCTCGGCTACGGTAGCCATCAATAGCTTAGACTTTTTGTGTTCGGTGATGAAAGAAAATTTCTTGCCTACGGTAGTAGTTTCTATCAAAAAGCGTTTGATATAGAAGTTTTCATTTTCTCCATCAAAATAGACAGCCGAGACAATGGCTTTGGGGTCAAACTTGTGCAGACTCACGACTTCCGCAATTTCATAGCGATTTGCCAAGTCTGCGTTCATGATTTCGTAAGTGCCATCAGTATAAAGGGCTAAAATCTTATCGTCGGATTGGAAAGAACCTAAGTAAATGCCTCTTTCTTCGGTATTTAGCCTCCCTATTTTGTTGTCGTAGTAAATATTCAATCCGCCCAAAGTAGAGCCTCCAGCCATTTTGAACTTGATATTGCGAACAGGGTACTTGGTCAAAATATTGCCTTGAGCGGAACGCCCTTTAATTGCCAAGGTCGCAAAGTCAAAGTCAAAAACCTTGATTTTTGCCTTGCAAGCTGGGGTAAGTTGGACGGTGATGGTTTCTGCTTCTCCATTGGGGTTAGCGGAAAAGTACCAAATCTTAGAATGTTTTGTTCCTCTGGTAATGTCATTTTCTCTATCTCTGGTAATCCCCCCGACTTGAAAGCGTTTTACATACGTTATGCCCGTTTCGCCGTCCAAGTAGGCGGCATTATAGACTTTTCTCTCATCATCTTTGTTGAAAACCTCAGCGTGAATGATGTCCTTGCCTACGAAAACCTTTTCGGCAATTTTCACTACTTTGAATTTACCGTCTTTTAAAAAGACAATAATATCGTCTATGTCAGAACATTCTGAAATGTACTCATCTTTTTTCAAACCGTAGCCTATAAAGCCATCAGCCCTATTGATGTAAAGTTTTTGATTGTTAGCGGCAACTTTGGTAGCGGTGATTACATCAAAAGTGCGAATTTCTGTTTTACGTTCTCTGCCTTTGCCGTATTTAGTCAGTAAGTTTTTATAATAAGAGATGGCGTATTCTATCAAATTTTCAAGGTTATACTCTACTTCTTTCAACTCATTTTCCAAATTTCTCATCAGTTCATCTGCCTTGAAAGCGTCGTATTTGGAAATGCGTTTGATTTTGATTTCAGTAAGTTTAATAATGTCATCTTGGGTAATTTCTCTGTAAAACTGTGGTTTATAAGGTTCTATGCCTTCATCTATGATTTGCAAGACCATTTCCCAAGTGGTGGCTTCTTCTATGTCCCTATAAATTCGGTTTTCTATAAAAATCTTTTCCAAAGAAGAATACAAAAGTTTTTCCATTAGCTCATGTCTGCGGATAAGTAGCTCTTTTTCAAGAAGTTTTACTGTATTGTCCGTACAAACTTTGAGCATCTCGTCCACGCTGGTAAAAAGCGGTTTTTCGTCAATAATCACGCAAGCATTAGGCGAAATGGAAACTTCGCAATCCGTAAAGGCATACAGCGCACTCATAGTAATATCAGGAGAAACGCCTGGTGCCAAAGCTACTTGGATTTCGACCTCTTTGGCAGTATTGTCAGTAACTTTTTTGATTTTGATTTTGCCCGAGTCGTTTGCTTTTACTATGGATTCCATCAAACCGTCAGTAGTTACACCAAAAGGTACATCTTTGATAACCAAAGTTTTAGAGTCCAATTCTTCTATCCTTGCCCTTACCCTTACTTTCCCGCCTTTTCGTCCTTGATTGTAGTTGGTAACATCTATCAAGCCTCCAGTAGGAAAATCGGGGAAAATTTCAAAAGGTTTGCCTCTCAAATAATCTATAGAGGCTTTGATGAGTTCTATGAAATTATGGGGTAAAATCTTGGTAGAAAGCCCAACCGCAATGCCTTCTGTTCCCTGTGCCAAGAGCAAAGGAAACTTTACAGGAAGCGTAACAGGCTCATTTTTACGCCCATCATAAGAGAGTTGCCACTCGGTAGTTTGCGGATTGAAAACCACTTCCAAAGCAAATTTGGACAAGCGAGCCTCGATATAGCGTGGAGCCGCTGCCCCGTCCCCTGTGCGAATATCGCCCCAATTCCCTTGTGTATCAATAAGTAAGTCTTTCTGCCCCAAGCCAACCATAGCATCGCCAATAGAAGCATCTCCATGCGGGTGATACTGCATAGTTTGCCCAATGATGTTAGCCACTTTATTGTATCGTCCATCGTCCATCTCCTTCATAGCGTGCAAGATGCGGCGTTGAACAGGCTTTAAACCATCATTCAAAGCAGGGACGGCACGTTCCAAAATTACGTAAGAGGCATATTCTAAAAACCAGTTTTCATACATTCCCGAAACAGGGAGTACATCATGTAAGTGGCTGTCTTCCATTGGATTAATTACTAATGACTAATTGATTAATGGCTAATGAAGGGCAAAGATAGGAAAATTTTTGTAACTTAAAAATCAATCTTTATGAAAATAGTAATTTTTTATTGATTTACAGTGATATATATTTTGCAAAA
The DNA here is from genome assembly GCF_900113045.1 of Thermoflexibacter ruber. Lineage (GTDB taxonomy): Bacteria > Bacteroidota > Bacteroidia > Cytophagales > Thermoflexibacteraceae > Thermoflexibacter > Thermoflexibacter ruber. The sequence goes on along the minus strand of NZ_FONY01000029.1, from coordinate 37,155 downwards.
TAGCAGATTCAGTAAAAAATTAGGAAAAGTTTAAGTTTTATTTAGTTTTACCACATAAACCTTAAACGAAAATTGCAAATTTGATTTCAATTTGTTAAATTTGTTAAGAAAACGTCTGCTCAAAATACAATGCTTTGAAACTGCTTATCTTTTTTTGGCTATGCTCCTTTGCTTTCCTTTCTCCTTGTTTTAGTCAAAAACAAAAAGATATTCCTATTCAATATTTTAACTTCAAGACCTATGACAAATCACAAGGGCTAAATGTGAATATGGTAAGTGCGATTGCAGAGGACAACAGAGGCATGATTTGGTTAGGAACAGATAGAGGTTTATTCAAGTTTGATGGGAGAAGTTTCACAGAAGCAAAGGGTGGAGATTCCACAATATTAGATTTGGGGGAGTACTTGTACATTACTCCTCAAGATAAAATTTTGGGATATAGCACTTGGGGGAGGCAAATTACAGTATATGATATTCCTACCAAACAATGGGCGCGTCCAGATTGGGAACTTTTCCAAGGAGAGGGCTATTTGTTGGCAGAAAAAACAGGGCAATTATTTGGGAGTTTTAACTCGTCGGTCTATGCCTTTTCTTACCAAAATCAGAAGTTTCTCGCAGATACTTTAGTGCGCTTCGCTAAGGAATTTTCTTTCCGTAAAAGCTATGAATCCTTGCTCAAAGACAAACATAATAAAAATCTTTTGTGGGGAGTGGTTTATCACTATTTGCAAGAGAAATATTACTTATTTTCATTAGACATTGTGTCAAAAAAGCATAGCCTTTATCCTATTTTGGGTACAGATAAATATTCAGTAGTAGATAATCTCTATCAAGATGAGAAGGGAGAAATTTTTTTACCAGTAGGAATTAATAATCAATTGTTTGTTAAAAAATTTGATAAAGCTAAATCTGAATTGACAGATTACTTTTCTTACCAATTTCCCGCTAATCTACAGAGAGCCTATCTACTCCATAAATCTTCACATGAACTTTGGCTTTATACGGGCAGGTTAAATGGTTTGTACGTTTTTCATACCATATCCCCAAAAATTACTCAATGGGTGGCAAGTCCTTCCCAACTTTTGCCCAATACGCTTATATTTAAAGCAATTTTCCAAGATAGCAAGGGGAATCTGTGGATAGGAATGAATACCCCTACCGCCCCATTGATGATGATTCCTCCACAACTCCAACAATTTCAATTTTATACTCTTTCTCAAAAAATAAAGGACGAAAGCACATATAACAATTTTAATTGGTGGGTGTCTGCTTTGTTAGAAATTCCCCAATCCAATCGCTTGTATGCGGGGACTTATGCAAACATGGGGCTGCATGTTTTAGATACTACTCACCGAGTAATAGAGGTAATTAGAGGACAAGTATTACCCAATGGAAAAATAAACAATGCCTTTGAAATCACCAAGATATACAAAGATAGAAGCGGCAGGATTTGGGTCAATGCCCGCAATGGTATGTACTATTTAGATACGCTAAAAAAGCAGTTGCGACCCTACGAAAAATATGCGGAAATGCAAAAACTGATTCAAGATGAGGTGTTTTATGCACTTTACGAAGATAGCGAGGGCTACTTATGGTCAGGGTCGCGCCGCCACGGAGTTTTTCGCATTTCGCCAGATAGACAAAATTTTATACATTATCCCCCTCTGCCCGATAAATATGAAACTCATTTTAGACATATCATAGAACACGATAAAAAGATATACATTGGTTCTACGATGGGTATGAGAGTTTTTGACATGAAAAGCAAAACTTTTATTTCTAAAAGTGAATTAACTTTTTTTGATAGCATAGAAATTAGAGGTATAGAAAAAGATAAAAAAAATCAACTTTGGATAGGGACAAGACTTAAAATCAAAAGTAAAAAAACTAATCCTTTGTATGTCTATCAGCCAGAAAGTAAGCAGATAAAGTCTATACCTATGGCGCATCTTAAAAAAGATTTATTAGTTGGGCATATTATCTTTGACAGAAACGATGACCTCTGGATTAGTTTTGATTTTCACCTTGCCAAATATGATACTAAAAAGGAGCAGTTTACTTTCCATGATAATACTGATTTCGTTGAAGAAAAAGCTTTCATAGATGACCCACTCTGCCTTTTAAGCAATGGAAAACTCCTTTTAGGAGAAGAATACGGCTATTATGAGTGGCAACCTAAAGAGTTTCTTAAAGATACCATTCCCCCCAACATTGTGCTTACTAAGTTCCAAATCAATAATAGAGATACCATTTTTGCCAAAGAACTGGATTTTATAAAGGAAATTACTCTGCCCTACTATCAAAACTTTATCTCTCTATCTTTTTCTGCATTGAGCTACACTAAACCTGAAAAAAACCAATATGCCTATCAGTTAGTTGGTTACGACAAAGATTGGGTACAAGTAGGAAATAATCGCACTGCTACTTATACTAATCTGCCTCATGGGGAATATACCTTTCAAGTCAAGGCAAGCAACCACGATGGATTTTGGAATGAAAAAGGAAAATCTATCAAAATCAACATCTTACCTCCCTTTTGGCTGACATGGTGGGCATATACTTTCTATGCGCTATTAGTACTTGGGCTTGCACTTTTAGCAAGAAAACTCATCATTCAGCGAGAAAGGCTCAAAGCAAGTGCCGAACTCAATGCCCTCAAATCTGCTCGCTTAGAGGAAGTCGACAAACTCAAAAACCAATTTTTCTCCAATATCTCTCATGAGTTTCGTACTCCGCTTACGCTGATTATCAGCCCCATAGAGAAACTTCTTACTAATTCCCCTCCCAGCAGGGGAGATAGGGGAGGGACAGATGAAACTTTAAAATCTGACTTTCTCCGCATCTACCGCAATGCCAAGCGTTTGTTGGAACTCATTAACCAATTACTTGATGTCGCAAAATTGGAAACAGGCACGATGGAAGTGCATACTTCTACCCAAAACATCACTATTTTTTTAGAAAGGTTAGCCGCCAATTTTCACTCTTTGGGACAGGATAAAAACGTTGATTTCGCTATTTCCATGCCCTCAACCCAATATAAAGCTGAAATTGATAGCGATAAAATCAGTAAGATAGTCAATAACCTGATTTCCAATGCTTTTAAATTTACTCCTGAAGGAGGAAAGGTAACTTTCAGTGCTGTTGTAGAAAAAACAGAAGCCCAAAAAGGTATTTTGCATTTGCGAGTGAGCGATACAGGCATTGGGATTCCAAAAGAGCAGATTGACAAAATTTTTGATAGATTTCACCAAGTGGAAAGTTCATTGTCAAGAAAATATGAAGGAAGTGGCATAGGACTGGCTTTGACCAAAGAATTAATAGAACTGCTTGGAGGGAGCATTATGGTAGAAAGCGAGCAGGAAAAAGGCTCTACTTTTTGGGTGCAATTACCTGTAAAGGAGCTGCTTATAGGGACACAAACAACGACAATGACTATTTCGCAGGAGTTGTCTGTGATGACGGCGACAGAAACAAAAAATCCCCTCTCCATCGGGGAGAGGCAAGGGGAGGGGCTAACAAGCAACAAAAAACTACCTATTTGCCTCATTGTAGAAGACCATAAAGACATGAGGGTTTACTTACAAGAATGTTTACAAGAAAAATTCCATATTTTATTAGCAGAAAACGGAAAAATAGGCTATGCAATTGCTATCAAAAAGTTACCAGATTTAATAGTTACTGACGTGATGATGCCCATAATTAATGGCTTTGAACTTTGTAAGTTTTTAAAAGAGAATGAATTAACCAATCATATCCCTATTCTCATGCTTACTGCTAAGGCAAATCCAGAAAGCAAGGTGGAGGGAATAGAACGCGGAGCAGATGCCTATTTGGTCAAGCCTTTTTATGCCAAAGAACTGATGGCTACCAGCATCAACTTGGTAAAACAACGTCGGGTTTTAAGAGAAAAATTTGGTAAGGAGTTCAAAAAACAGCCACTTAAAGTGCCAGATAAGAAAATTGCACTTAAAGATGATGTGCTTTCTGTTGATGAAAAATTTATGCTAAAGGTAAAAAATATCATAGAGGCAAATCTCTCCAATGCAGATTTTAACAATGAACAATTTGCGGAAGCGATGAACCTAAGCCCTTCCCAACTTTCAAGAAAGCTAAAAGCAACTATCAATCAACCTCCCAATGATTTTGTGCGTACTTATCGCCTGCACAGAGCTGCCGAAATGCTTACTAATAAAACTGCCAATGTTTCGGAAATTGCTTTCCAAGTTGGTTTTGAGAACCTTTCCTATTTTACTAAGTGTTTCAAGGAGCAGTTTGGGAAAGTACCAAGCGAGTTTTAAATTGTTTCCATTTTCCAATCAGCAATTTCCTTGTTTTGACAAGCAAAGCCCAACAATATCACCTCTTTGCCCTGACGAAGGTATTTTTGATGATAATTCTTTGCTTTGATTTGGCTAATCGCACTTTCTGCACTGTCATTGACCTTAAACTCTATGACGAAAATTTTGTCCTCATACTGCACAACTGCATCTACTCGCCCTTTGGAGGTGCTGACCTCTGCCTGAGCATAGTAGCCCAACAACTGAAAAGCCAAAAAGATAATCGCATGGTAAAAACTTTCCTGCTTTTCCTCAAAAATCTGGTATGGAATATTGGCAAACAGCGTGTTGAAATGCTCTACTACTTTTTCTATATCTTTTGTTTTCAATGCCCTGTGCATATACAAAATAGGTGCATTCACATGGTCTTTGTAAGCAAACTCTCGCATCAAATACTGATTCATAGAGTCTTTGACTTCAAAATTGGGATACCCCAAAGTATAAACTCTCCCTTCTCTTTCTTTGATAGTCAGATAGCCTGTTTGGAAAAGTAAAGTAGTTTCATTCAAGGCTTCAATCCTAAAATTACCTAACATTCCTTCATCTGCATCAATACTTTCTACGTTGAACATAAAACTTTCCTTCATCATTTTGACCAAAAAAGTAGGTGTTCCTGTTTCAAACCAATAGTTGCGAAAATCACCGCTGTACATAAAGTTGAGAATAGAAAAGGGATTATAAACTTTCTCTTTCCCATTCCAAGCATACCCATTGTACCACAAACGCACTTTGTCCAAGAAATCTTGATAGCTCACGCCTTGTTGTTGAGCTAATTCCTTCATTCTTTCCCCAAAATAATGTTCTAACTCAGATTGGGTATAACCTAACATAGTAGAAAAAGTAGGTTCTATGGTAATGTCATGCAAATTGTTCAGGTCAGAAAAGATAGACACCTTACTAAACTTAGAAACCCCTGTGAGGAAAAAGAACTGAATATGAGCATCTAAGCCTTTGATGACAGAATAAAACTCTTTGAGAATATCTCTGTTTTCTAAGGCTTGGGGGAGTTGCTCCTTGCCCAAGTATTCTATAATTGGTTTGTCGTACTCGTCTATGAGTATGACTACTTTCTTTTCTGCAGAGAGTTCTCTGATAATTTCTTCAAACCGATTACCAATGCCATTGGCAGTAAGCACAATACCAGACTCGTCTGCTATTTTAGAAAGTTTAATTTCAATAGACGCTCTCAATCCCAATTCTTTGAAATCTGCCTTCCCAAAGTCTAAATAAATAATCGGATACTTTCCCCAAGTAATTTTGTCCTCTATCCAAAGTCCTTGAAAGAGGTCTTTTTCCCCTGAAAAAATAGAGGATAAGGTACTCAATAACAAGGATTTCCCAAAGCGACGCGGGCGAGAAAGAAAGTAATATTTCCCCTGCATGAGTTGATAGATATACTGGGTTTTGTCAATATACACATAACCATCATTGCGTAGGTCGCTAAACGTTTGGATTCCTATGGGATACTTCAAAGGCATAAACAATGGATTTTTACAAAGATATGGAATTTTAAGGCAAAAAACGATACTACGCTCAAAAAGTGCTAATCTATGCCTCAAAAATGCTAACAAGAACACTACTTCTTACGCTATTTTTGCGAAGTGAATAAATTTACTCCTAAATGTTTCTACTATGAAAGTTTAACTTTTAAATAAAAAGATACTTTAACTCTTAAAAACTTTATATTACTATGAAAACGCTCATTCCAATTTTGTTTCTAATAGCACTTATAGCCGCAGGCATAAGTGGCTATGCACAATCCGTTTCTGACAAAGAAAAAAGCGAAATTATCGAGCAGCACCAAGCCTTGCTTAGTGAAACTATCATGGCTTGGGAAAGTATGAATGTAGAAAAAGTATTTGCTTCTTATGCCAACCACCCTGATTTCGTGGAGGTAATGATGGACAAAGCCAATAACTATGCGGCATTTAAGCAAAGGGTAACGGAAACGTTCAAAAGTTTGCAATCTTTCAAAGTATCAGATTACAAATATGAATACGTTGTAATCTCTCCAACGATTGTACTTTACAAAGGGAAAGGCACTATCACCACGACTTATAGAAACGAAAGCAGAGGTACTGTTATAGTAGATTTTATTCAAACAGGTGTAACCGTTAAATCTGGCTCTACTTGGAAAATCATACAATCGCATACCACACAAACCTTGAAATAATTACAAGACTTTTGCTTTTCATGTGATAACACATGAAAAGTTGATTTTTATTTTTTAAATGCTTCATGTAGTATCTCTTAGTACGAAGTACATGAAGCTCTAAGCATCTTAAATCAATTTATTTATCATTATGAAAAACATCATTTTTTTAGCCCTTTTTTGCTGGTTAGGCATGACTTGGGCGGTTGCACAAAACGCAGAAGACGAAAAAGCGGTCAAAGCGACCATTAGCAAAATGCAAGATTTGTGGAACAAACATGACATCAACGCCTACAATGGCTTGCACACTGAAGATGCTACGCTGGTCAATCCCGAAGGCGTATTCTGTGCCAATAAAACTGAAATCGTAAAAATGCACCTTGCAGCTAATGAAGCCTACTTTAAGTTTACTTCTTTGGTGATTGATATTCAAAAGATGCGGTTTGTTTCCCCAGAAGTGGCTTTGGTGAATGTAAAATACAATATTACCATGACAGGAGAGGCAACTATGGCTGACGGAACAAAAGCCAACAAAGGAGATAAGCACTCAGTAGCTATTCTCCATGTCTTAGTGAAGAAAAATGGGACTTGGCAAATTTCAGCGACACAAGTAACGATTATTCAAGCACCTGCGAAATAAAAACAATACATTAAACCTGTCAGGTCTCAAAGACCTGACAGGTTTTAAAAATAAAGAACCCAATGGAAAAAACTTTGATATTAGAACACGATACGCTGTCTGCTTCTACTCAGCGTATCCAAGTCATAGATGCGCTCAGGGGCTTTGCTCTCTTTGGGATAATCATTAACCACATTGCTTATAGCTATTTGGCGGGACCACCGCCACCAAGTGCGCCTAATTTTAACATTTTCAGCCCCTTAGACGAGCAAGTAAATACACTTACTTTTTGGCTTACTGGTGGAAAGTTTTTTACGATTTTCTCTTTTCTCTTTGGGTTGAGTTTCGCTATCCAACTCCATAATGCAGAAAAGAAAAATAAAGAAGGCTTTTTAGGGAAGTTTACTTGGCGTTTGGCAATTTTGTTTGGCATTGGCTTTATCCACAGCCTTTTTTACAGTGGGGATATTTTGCGGATTTATGCCTTTTTGGGTTTGTTCTTAATTCCCTGTATCAAAATGGGCAATCGAGCTTTGCTCATAGTGGCTATCCTGCTGATTCTCAATACACCACTATTTGTGGGGAGAGTAAATTCCTTTTTTGCGCCTCCACCCACTCCTGCACAAATAGAAATGGGAAAAGTGCAAGGCGAGCAGTTTATGAAAGAAGCAGAAACGCAGTACAAAATCAAGCAATCTGGCTCGCTCTCGGCATTGGTGAGTATGAACTTTGAAAGTGGTATTATTGGCACTTTTGGCTTTCAAGTTATGACGGGTCGCCTGTTTATTACTTTTGGCTTGTTTCTCTTGGGCTTGTATGTAGGGCGAAAAGGCTTTTTTATAGACAAACCCGAAAATCGCTTGCTTTTCAAAAAGACACTGTTTTGGTCGGGAGGCATCGCCTTGATTTCTACTATTTTGGCTTTGCTTTATATGCCTCCTTTTGGTGCGCCAAGTATTAGTTTCTTGGACTTCATTGGGCTTACCGCTTTTGACATTCACCAAGCAAGTTTGTCGCTTTTTTATGTGGCAGGCATCACCTTGCTTTATTGGAATTACCGCCCTAAACTCTTGCAATCTTGGGCGGCAGTAGGGCAGATGGGCTTAACGACTTACCTCATGCAATCGGTTTTGGGTGTCCTTATTTTCTTGGGCATTGGCTTTGGCATGATGGGAAAAATAGGCGTTACACTTTCTATCATCATAGGCATTGTATTTTATGTGTTCCAAACTTTTTTTGCCGTATGGTGGATGAGCAAGTTTCGCTACGGATTTTTTGAGTGGTTTTGGCGGTCATTGACGGAGATGAAAATACAGTTGCTTTTGAAAAAGGCTTAATCCCTGTTAGTAGATGAAATCCCTAATGGTGATTTATTAGAGGAAAATTCTTTTTAATCATTGAAAATCACCTTTTTATGTATTATTACGTGAAAAGTGAGAGCCTCAAATCAAAAAGAAACTTTTTCAAAACCAGCAGTTTGTAAATTGGATTATGTAATCTTTCAACCACTATGAAAATTTAGACTTATTGGGTTTCATTAAATATTCGTTCTTGTGTAGGTCCGACTTTCCAAGTCAGACACTCCCCGATTTTGGAAAATCGGTGCTACATTCAAAGAACGGTTTATTCTTTAAATGCCAATTAACGGTGGAAACTCTTGAATATCAATACAGCCTTAATAAGCAGTGCAATTACCTAAAAATTTCGTCCATGTCAATCTCAACACCCGTTGCAGGGTCTTTGATTTTGCCTGAAAGGAAAGTAGCAGTTTGTTTGTTTCCATAAATAATATGGATTGTTTTGAAAGTAGGAATGACTACCCAATAAGATTTGACCCCTGAGTTGAGATAAATAGAAATCTTATCTGTCAAGTCATCTATGCTTTGCTTGGGGGAGAGGATTTCTATGACAATAAGAGGTGGTTGTGTAAGGCGTACTTCATCAAAGAGCCAATTGTATTCCATGAGGGGAAAAATAGAAATATCAGGAATAATTTTTTCGCCTGAAAGTTCCAAACTTAGCTGAGGCAATACTGAAAATTCATCTCTATAATGCACAGAAAAATAAGTAGTGAGCCTCCCCTCTATGATAGCATGATTTTTACTTTATATGATATTTTTTTCTTCTGTTTCGGCTGTAATATCTTCTATTTCAAAATTTTCCATAAAAGTAAAACTAAATTAATTCAAATGGGAACATAGCAAAGTTAATAAAAATAACACATTTTTCACTACTCTAAACACTATATTATTATGCAACGTTTTTTTTATTACTTGATTTTTATTTTTTGCTTAATTGCCTATTCGTTTCAAGGATTTAGCCAATCCAAGATACAGGGCATCGTGCAGACTAACAGCGAAGCCCTGCCCTTTGCCAATGTACTTTTGCTGAATCAAAATGATTCGACTTTGCTCAAAGGCACAGTGAGCAATGAAGTAGGAAAGTTTGCCTTAGAAAATGTCAAACGAGGGAGTTACTTGCTTTCTATCAGAATGATAGGTTATGAAGCATTTTTTAGGCAAATTGAGTTAAAAGTAGAAAATCTGGACTTGGGCATTTTGCAGATGAGTCCGCTTTCCAAAGAGTTAAAAGCGGTTATGGTAACTGCACAGAAACCGCTTTATGAACAGCAAATCGACAGATTGGTTATCAACATAGAAAGTAGCCTGACTTTGGCTGGGGGAACTGCCTTAGAAGTCTTGGAACGCTCACCTGGGGTCATCGTGAATCAACAAAGTAATACGCTGGGACTCAATGGGAAAAATGGCGTAATTTTGATGATAAACGGCAAAATCAACCGCTTGCCTATGGAGGCGGTCATTCAGCTTTTGAAAGGAATGAATGCGGCGAACATAGAAAAGATAGAGTTGATTTCCAATCCTCCTGCCAAGTATGATGCAGAAGGCAATGCAGGTATGATTAACTTGGTTTTGAAAAAGGGAATAGAGGAAGGCATGAATGGCTCTTTTTCTCTCACAGGAGGATATAGCAGAGGCGAAAAAGCAGGCGCAGACCTCAACCTGAACTACCGCAAGGGCAAGCTGAATATTTTTGGAGCGTATTCGTTTAATAGGAATCATACGGCACAGGAAGTGAATGGAAGCAGGAAGTTGGACTATCAAGAGCAAACCATAGAAACACACACCAATAATGTTAGAGACCCAAGAATTAATCTCCACAATGCCAGCTTGGGTTTTGACTATGCAATTAGCCCTAAAACGGTCATTGGTGGCTTGATTTCGGGATATAGTTCGAAGTGGCAAATAGATGCTTTGGCAGATATTCAGTTGAGGAAAAGCAGAGAGGCAGATACGCTTATTAGCATGAGCAACTCGGAAATCAATCATTGGCAACATCTCTCTGGCAATTTGAACTTGAATCACCAAATTGATAGCACCCAAAGCATCAATTTTGATGTGGATTATTTGTATTACCATGACAATAACCCTACTGATTATCAAGCAGATTACCACAATGAACAGGGAAGCATGATAAGAACGGACTTTTTTAGGTCGAGAAAAGTTACGCCTATTCGCATGACCGTAGGCAAGATAGATTACACCAAAAATTTTGGAAAAACACGTTTGGAGATAGGCGCAAAAGCAAGCCTCTATCGCTTTACGAATGACATTAGTGTAGAAAATCTGCAAAATAATTTTTGGCGCATAGACCCAAGCCTAAGTGGAAAATACCAATTGGAGGAGGATATTTTAGCCGCTTATTCCTCTATCCAAGTGCAAATCAATGCCACAACCAAACTCAATGGAGGGCTTCGCTATGAGCATACACGTACTCAGATGGATTTGGTAGAAGTAGGGAATATTTTAGACCGCAACTATGGCAATCTTTTCCCAAGTTTATTTTTGTCCAAAGACATTAATAAAAATAATTCCTTGCAGTTTGCTTTTAGCCGCCGCATTACTCGCCCTACTTTCAGGGACTTAGCTCCTTTTATGATTTTTGCAGACCCATATAGTTTTCTTTCTGGAAATCCTGCGCTTCTTCCTACTTTGACTTATTCTTTCAAAACAGAATACAGACACAAGGATTTGATTTTTGCCTTGCAGTACAGCCATGATACCAATGTGATTGCTCCTTTTCAAAGCCACATCAATCCTGCGACCAATCGTATGCTGGGCTATGCGGTCAATCTCAAATCCCAAGATACCTATTCTCTGGTGCTTGCCTTGCCTGTGAGCATTGCTAAGTGGTGGTCTATGCAAAACAATGGAACTTTTAACCAACAATACTTGATGGTGGACTATTTGGAAAAACCTGTGGAGATAGTGCAGTTCAACTTTCAACTGAATAGCATACAAAACTTTCGCTTGTCAGAGAGTTTTTCCTTAGAGATGTCAGGTATTTACAACAGTGGAGGCTTTTGGGGAGCAAATATATTAAAGCCTTTTGGCACACTCAATTTGGGCTTGCAAAAGAAGCTAAACAAGGACAAAGGAACGCTAAGTTTTACTATTACTGATGTGTTTTGGACAAACAACTGGCATTTCCGTACTTATATCCCTGAGCAAAATTTAGATGTAAAAACAGACCTTATTTTCTCTGAGCCAAGACTTTGCCGACTGACTTATTCCCGCAACTTTGGGAATAATAAAGTTAAAAAAGCACGCAATAGAAATACAGGGGCAGAGGAGGATAGGAGAAGAATGAACTGATTGACAGTGAATTAAACCTGTGAGGTTTTGAAAACCTCACAGGTTTAAAATACAACAATCTAAAATTTTTATAGACATGGAAAGACGAGATTTTATCAAAGCTATCGAAGTCCCGTTAGGGACGTAACTATCTGTTTTGAAACAAAATGTGTCGTCCCTATGGGACTATTATAGAATATCTAAAAAAATTGAATTACTTACTCAAAACTTTAAATTATTATGCTTATGAAAAAATTAATTTTAATGCTCGCCTTAGTGTTGGCTTTATCTTCTTGCACTAAAAAAGAAGATGCAGCCCCAGAAATCGTCCTTTCAGAACTTAATGGGACTTGGAAAGGAACTGTAAATATCATTCAGAAAGGGACATGTACCTTCGAGCCTACGCAATACAATATTTCAATGTTATGGCAAGTGGACAGTAATGGTGATGTAACTATTAATGAAAAACTATTAGAAGGTGATAATCCTACAATTCATACATGGAAAGGGAAAATAGTAGAGCAAGAGATTAGGTTGGAAACTTTGCCAGAAATAGCCAATTGTAGGGGGATAGAGAGGCAAATTACTTTTTCTATGAAAGCTAAAATTACAAAACAGCAAGGCAAGTACCAAATCACAGCTTTTGTTGATTTTCCTATTTGCCCTGATATGAATTGCTTATTTGAGTTGAGATATGAGGCAAGTAAATAATTTTTATCTGAAAAAATCACTTACACAAATTTAAGTCTTAATTTTTTTATTCTAAATCTAATTCATTATCAAATACTTAATATTATGAAAAATATATTTTTATGTTTATTGGTAGTAGGAAATCTGCAAATGATTTTTGCTCAAAGCCAAGAAGAAGCGGCTATTTGTAAGGCAATAGAGGAAGAAACGCTTTATCGCTACTCACATCAATTTGATAAGTGGGCAGATTGTTGGGTTCAGAAACCCACATCTTTCTTTTGCTATACAAGTATGAATATGAGTTTTCAAGTATATGGATGGAGTGCTATTTATCAGGATATCAAGGAATATGCTTCCAAGTTTTCTGCTGATGATAGGGTAACTTTCCAAAACGAAAACTACAAGTTTAGCATTTACAAAGATGTGGCATGGGTAACTTATACTCAAAAAAGCAAAGACGGGAAGCAGTCGCTACATCAGCGAATTTTGGAAAAAGTAAATAAGCAGTGGAAAATAACCAACTTGACAGAAGTTACACTCTCCGATTATATACAAAGATAATTAGCCAAACCTGTGAGGTTTTCAAAACCTCACAGGTTTGAAATAAAACAATCTAAAATTTTTATAGACATGGAAAGACGAGATTTTATCAAAACAAGTGCAGTAGTGGCAGGTTCACTTATCCTGCCTTTGAGCGTATTCGCTGAGGAAAACAAAATCAAATTGGCAATTCTTGGCACAGGCTGGTGGGGAACAGACATTCTCTTAAATAGTGCCTTAGCTTCTGGACTATACGAAATCGTAGCCCTCTGCGATGTCAATAAGGTAGCCCTTGACCGAGCCGCCAAAGTAGTAGTTGATGCGGGTTTAAAAAAGCCACAGCTATTTTCTGCTTACCAAGAAATGTATAAAGTAAGAGGCTTGCAAGCAGTAGCAATTGCTACCCCTACGCATTGGCACGCCTTGCAGTTTATAGATGCTTGCAGAGCAGGTTTGCACGTTTTTCTCGAAAAACCTATTAGTTATGACATCAGAGAAGGACAAGCAATGCTTGCCGCCCAGCAAAAGGCAAGCAACGTAGTTGTAGTCGATTTCCCAAGAACGATGCTGGATACCAATGATAAAGTCAAAGCCTTTATCAAAAGTGGAGAAGCTGGGAAAATCCTGCAAGTACAAGCCAACATTCATAATTACGAAGGCGACCTTATAGAGAAAGCTATCCCTAAAAGCATAGATTTTGAAACTTTTTGCGGTCCCGCACCCAAGCAGAAATTCATCTGTCCCAAAGATGCTGATAATCCTATTTGGAGATACCAACACGATTTTAGCAGAGGAGTCATGGCAGATTGGGGGATTCACTATATTCACAATATCCGCAAAGTCTTGGATTTGGACTTACCTGACAGCGTATCTGCGATTGGCGGCATCACTAAAAAAACTTTACAAGACAATCCTGACCACTTAGAGGTACGCTACGACTTTGGTGGCTTGCCCGTCTATTGGTCGCACAAGGCTTGGGGCTACATTTCCCCAATTCCGACCCACAATATAGGGGTGTATTACTATGGAGAAAAGGCAACCATTTTTGCAGGTGATTACGGTTGGGAAGTTTATACTGCCAAAGGTGAAAAAATTGTGAATGGTGATGTAGTTTTTGACCCTATGGGCAACCCAAAACAAATGGAAATCGCTATGCAAGCCATGGTAGATATGTTCAAGCAATTTGCCGAAGGTATCAGGACAAAATCTAACAAAGGCATCACCAACCAATTTGAAGATGCCTTTAAAACGACTTCTACCATTATCTATGGCGACATGGCGTATTTGGCAAAAACAAACTTGCAAATAGACAAGGCAAACATGAATATCAAAAACAACAAAGAAGCGCAAGCCATGCTCAAAAGAGAATATAGGAAGCCTTATCAGCATCCGTATTCTTCTTAAAAATACGCTAATAAATTTTTTGATGCTCAACACAGAGGGGAATACAGCACATAGATTCGCAATAAAACGATACAAATTAGGAAATTTTGTCTTAAAAAAGATAAAAAAATACTTACAAATACTAAAAAGCATGACAAAATGACTTATTTTTTTTATTTGCTTTGTATGGAATAAGTTTTGTAAATTTGTAAGTAGTTACACTTTATAGATTAACACAAAACTTTAAACATCTAAGACTATGATATTTGACACTGGTTATATGCTAATTGCGGGTATCGTGATGTTGGTGAGTTGGGCAGTGAGTGCCACGCTCAAATCTAAGTTTAGAAATTACTCTATGACTCCGATTAGTTCAGGAATGAGCGGAGCAGAAGTAGCGGCGAATATGTTAGATGCTTACGGGATTCGTGGGGTTCGCATTACTTGTGTGGAAGGCACATTGACCGACCATTACAATCCCACTGACTATACGATAAACCTTAGCCCTGACGTATATTATGGAAGAAATGCTGCCGCAGCGGCAGTAGCAGCACACGAAACAGGACATGCTGTTCAGCACGCCAAAGCATATAGTTTCTTGCAGTTACGTTCTGCCATTGTACCTGCGGTGAGTTTTGTAAGCCCTTGGATAGGTTGGGTATTGATAGCTGGCTTGTTTATGTTGGAATCTGCTCCATGGGTAATGCTGATAGGTATTGCGATGTTTGCTTTGACTACTTTATTTAGTTTTGTTACGCTTCCTGTTGAGTTTGACGCAAGTCGTAGAGCGTTGGAGTGGATAAAGCAGTCCAGAGTAGTTAATAGCCAAGAATATGCGATGTCAAAAGATGCACTCTGGTGGGCGGCAATGACTTATGTAGTAGCTGCATTAGGTTCTTTGGCAACTTTGATGTATTACATTATGCTTTTTTTAGGAAGGAGAGATTAAAGTTGCTTCGCTTTAAAATAAAGTAAGGGCAATCTTTTACACCTGTTAGCTTTGTAAAACTTTTCAAGTATTAGCGTAAATAATTGAAAAATAATAGCTTACTTAAAAAATAGTAAGCTATTATTTTTTTTATTTGAATTTTTCCTTTAAAAATCTCGCTGTATGGTTATTTTCTAATCTTATCATTTCCTCAGGTGTGCCTTCAAAGCAGATATAGCCACCATTTTCACCTCCTTCGGGACCTAAGTCTATTATCCAATCGGCACACTTGATAATATCCATATTGTGTTCTATGATAATCACGCTATTACCTTGATTAACAAGGGCATTGATAGCAAAAAGAAGTTTGTGAATATCGTGAAAGTGCAAGCCTGTAGTAGGCTCGTCAAAGACAAACAAGATACCTTCATTATTTTCATTCCCTTTGCCTAAAAAAGAAGCCAATTTTACTCTTTGTGCTTCGCCACCTGAAAGCGTATTGGAAGACTGCCCTAATTTGACATAGCCTAAACCTACTTCGTCAAGTGGTCTAAGCCTGTCACGAATAGCAGGTAAGTCTTTAAAAAATTCCATACTTTCGGAAATTGTCATGTCTAAAACATCTGCAATGCTTTTGTCCTTATAGGTAATGTCCAAGACTTCTTGTTTGAATCGCTTGCCTTTGCAGTTTTCGCAAGTGAGGTAAATGTCTGCCATAAATTGCATTTCTATCTTGATTTCGCCTTCCCCTTGGCACACATCGCACCTGCCACCGTCCACATTAAAAGAAAAAAATCCTGCTTTGTAGCCTCTTTTTTGAGCAAGAGGTTGGTCTGCGTAAAGATTGCGGATATAGTCATATACTTTGATGTAAGTTACTGGATTAGAACGAGATGACTTGCCGATAGGGTTTTGGTCGACAAATTCTATTTGTTTTATTTTTTTCAAATCTCCCCCTAATCTATCCAGTTTTCCGCTTTCCTCTCCACTTCTGCCGCCAAGATGTTTCATAAGGGCAGGGTGCAATACTTTTTTCACCAAAGTAGATTTGCCCGAACCACTTACGCCTGTTACTACTGTCAGTACGCCCAAAGGGAATTTGACTTGCACATTTTTCAAATTATTTTCCCTTGCCCCTACTATCTCTATGTAGTTTTTCCATTTTCTTCTATTTTTAGGAATCTCAATTTGCTGATTTCCATTGAGATAGCGAGCAGTGAGGCTTGTTTGATTTTTTAAAATTTCTTGAAAACTTCCTTGAAAAACCAACTCGCCTCCATGTGAGCCTGCCTCGGGTCCTATGTCTATGATTTGGTCGGCTTGTCGCATCACTTCTTCCTCATGCTCCACCACTATCACCGTATTCCCCAAATCACGCAAGGTTTTAATCACTTCCACTAAATTATGCGTATCTCTTGGGTGCAAACCAATACTTGGCTCGTCAAGGATATACATAGAGCCGACTAAGGCACTTCCCAGAGAGGTGGCTAATTTAATGCGTTGAAACTCACCACCTGAAAGTGTAGAAGTCAAGCGGTTCAGTGTCAAATAACCCAAGCCTGTGAGTTCTAAATATTTTAGTCGATTTTGAATTTCGGTTAAAATTCTTTTGGCTATTTTTTCCTCATATTCAGAAAGTTGGATTTCTTCAAAAAACTTAACTACCTTGCTCACGGGGAGTAAAACCAAATCTACAATAGATTTCTCATTAATTTTCACGTATTGGGCATCTTTGCGAAGGCGAGTCCCCTTGCAGTCAGGGCAAGCCGTTCTGCCTCTGTATCTTGACAGCATCACCCTATATTTGATTTCGTGAACATGGCTTTCCAAGTATTTGAAAAAATCATTTAAGCCCAAAAAATATTCGTTGCCTGTCCAAAGTAATTCTTTTTCCTTGTCTGTCAGGTCGTTATAAGCACGATGTATAGGAAAATCAAACTTAATTCCATTTCTTAGCAAAGGTGTTAGCCACTCTTCTCGCATTTTGTCCGTTTTCCAAGGGGCAATTGCGCCTTCAAAAACGGAAAGGGTTTTATCAGGAATTACCAAGTCAGGGTCAATGCCCAAGACATTGCCAAAACCTTCGCAACGCTTGCAAGCCCCGTAGGGATTGTTGAAGGTAAACAAGTTTACACTTGGCTCCTCGAAAGTGATTCCGTCAGCCTCAAATTTATCCGAAAATGTATGCGTTTCTCCATTGGCTAAGGCAATAACGCAATTGTCCTCTCCCTCGTAAAAAGCGGTCTGGATAGAATCTGCCAAGCGGTATTGGAAATCTTCATCTTCTTTTTTTACGCTGTTGCGGTCTATTAAAATGTATGCCTCCCCCTGCCCTCCTCCTTCTGAGCGGGAAAATGCAATTTCTCTGTTCTTGGTGTTAGCTGATAATTGATTATTGTTAATTGTTAATTGCTTGAGTTCATCTTCGATAAAGATTACTTCACCTCCTCCTGCGGAGGAGAAAGAAGTTTTATATAGCCTTGTAAAACCTTTTTGGAGGAGGATATTGAGTTCTTCTTGGTAGGTGCGGTTTGCTTTTACTATCAAAGGGGCAAGCACCATGAAGCGTTCATTTTCAGGAAGATTCAGTACAAAATTGACTACATCTGTTACTGTATCTCGCCTCACTATTTTTCCTGAAATAGGCGAGTAGGTTTTCCCTATGCGAGCGAAAAGGAGTTTCATGTAGTCATAGACTTCGGTAGTCGTACCTACGGTAGAGCGCGGGTTGCGAGTGTTTACTTTCTGCTCTACTGCAATCGCAGGGGAAACGCCTCTGATGTATTCTACTTCGGGCTTTTCCATTCTTCCCAAGAACTGCCTTGCATATGCACTGAGGCTTTCTACGTACATTCTCTGCCCTTCGGCAAAAAGCGTATCAAAAGCAAGAGAGGACTTGCCAGAACCCGATAAGCCTGTGATAACCACTAACTTATTACGGGGGATAGCTACGCTTAGATTTTTTAAATTATTGACTTTTGCACCTTTGATGATGATGTATTCTTTGGGAGAAAGCAAGTCTATGTTTTCCATAAAAATTTAATCTGGAATCTGGAATTTTTTAGTTTATAATGAAGGCAGATAAAGCATTTATTTCAGATTCCTAATTTTATATTTCAGATTTTTAACTACGACAAAAGTAATATATTTTATTTTAATAAGGTTTTATCGTTTTAATAGTTCTTCAGCATGTGCTTTTAACTTTCCTAAAATGCGATAAGTTTTTACTTTGGCATTGACTTCGGTAAGTCCAAGTAGGAAGCCTATTTCTTTGAAAGAGCGGTCTTCGAAAAAACGCAATTCCAGAAACTGCACTTCCTCTGGCTCTAAATTTTCCAATAATTGGGTAACAAGCTCGTATTTATCTTTTATGTCGTGGTGCTGGATTTCCTCAAAAAGGATATTGATATGCTTTTCTTTTAGGCTGACTACACGCTGTCTATTTTGTTGCTGTTTGAAAAATTGATTGATTTCGTTGATAGTAATTTTAAAAAGCCATGCCGAAAAGGGAACGCCTTGAAAGTTGTACTTAGGCAGGCTTTTCAGGCATTTGTAAAAAACCTGCGCCGTCATATCTGCTGTAATCTCTTCGTCATCTACTCTGCGATTGATATAGATGAAGATGGCTTCATAGTATTTTTCGTAGAGTGGAGCAAAAAACTGTGGATTTTGCTGTGCTTTTTGTACAATTTCATACTCTGCTCTGATTTCCTCTTGAGTTCTGTGGTAAGATGAAGAAAATACAAAGGCAGTCGCCAAACTCGTTAGATTAGTAAAGATTTGTCGAGTTTGAAAAAAAACAGTGTCTATCTGATAATAAAAATAATGAGTGGATAGCGAAATACTTGCTTGGTACATGATACTTAGTGAATAGGAATAGTGAATACTTTAAAGCTATTAGTCTGATTCCTCTCATATTGTTATTTGCTATTGATACGTGTAAAAGTTTTTACCTCTATAATCAACAAATCTCCACTGCTTGCTGGAGTCAAAAACTCCGTCAAATCTGCCACTGCTCCCTTGAAGGTTTCTTCTTTGATAGTGTGGTTATTTCTTAGTAAAAACACTTCTATTTCAGATACTTGGAACTCCAACTTTTTAGAAAAATACTCTTGGATTTCCAAAGCAACTTCTGCCTTTACCTGCACAGTATCCAAATGCTCTTTGAGGAAAGTTTGTTTAGGGTTGTACTCAAAATCATCTAAGAATAGTTTAAACTCAGGCATAGGCAAAGTTCTAACCTCATGTTTGCTTTCAGCTATGAGCTTTTCTCCTTCGTAAGCCCTAATCACTACTTCTTTGTCTTTGGGAATGATGATAAACACACCTGCTTTAGCTCCTTTGTAAATCTCGCCTCCCTCAGCCTCAAAGCGAAGATTGTCTAAGGAAGAGCGATTTTCTATGTTGAAAACTACCTCATTTTCATAGTTCAGGTACAAAGGCATGGGTTTTTCCTTGTAGGGTAACACCAACATACTTTGAGCATGAAGTACGGAGCAGGTAAAAAGTATTGTTTTAAAAATAAAGATAATAATTAAGTTTTTCATAAGACTAACTGAAAAAAGGTCGTTTACATACATTACTGAGAAACATATTTCATAGATACACAAATACTTGGCATCAAAAACTTCTGAATTATCTGCATCATCGCCTCTTCCTTGTTAGGAGCTACGCCTATACCGTTTTCTCTTTTGAGTTCCTCAGTTTCTACCATTTCTCCTGTTTGGTGATGCTTGCCTTTCAGTAAGAAAAGTTCACCAGCGAAAGTGTGATAAAAGGTATAGCTTTCTGTAATGACTTCTGTTTTTATTTCTGTCTTTTTTGCTGTTTTTACTTCTATTTTTTTCTCAATTTTATTTTCTATGGTAATGATTTTATCTTGGTCTTTGTTAGCAAAGGTAAAATCGTGAGTGTAGGTCGCATAGCCCTTCCCTGAGGGTGCAGTAGTTGCAGTTTGATATTTCAAGTTGTCAGTTTCCTTGACCGAGCAGAAGCAATGCCCTTTGTATTTCTCATTCTCAAAGGCAATGGTTGTGTAGTGAATAATTTTCCATTGCCCATTTTTATCTTTTTTTAGAGTAAGGGCTACTGTCTCGTCCCCTGCTGACCAGATTTCTTCATTTTTTTGTTGCTGATAAGTTGCTTCATAAACAGCTACTCCCACATCACCACTCACATAAGCTCTTGGGACATTGACAATTTTATAATTCACATTCAATCCGTCTTTAAGCAAAATTCCTTTCAGGTGATTGTCAAAACCTGCAATATCGCTATCAAAAGAAGTAACTTTCCTGTTAATGTCGGTTGTAATAAGTGTTCCTAATACTTCTTTGTCCATGTATTCCAATACTTTTGCTTTGTCTTTATGTTTGCCAAAAGTGCCGTAGGTTTCACCAAAGGTCAAGATATGCTTTTTTAGTGCTTCCTCTTCTGGGGTAAACTTTTTTTGCTGAGCAAAAGTCAAAGAGGCAGTAAAAAGCAAAAAAACAATAGAAAAAGATTTAAATTTGTTCATAAAAAAACAAAATTTTAAGTTGTGTTTATCTTTGTACTTGGCTCATCCATTTTCCCCAAACAAGCCCTAAACGAGTAGAAAGAACTGCAATAGGCAGAGCAATACCCAAACCTATCATAAAGTCAACCAGCCCTGTTTCTTGCCAAGGCATAAACTTATAACGACCTTCCCAGTCGGGGTCGCTACCAAAATACCACGATTCTGTGCCAAAAAACCAATTTCTTGCATATTCCGACATCAAGAAATCTCCAAAAGGATAGTGAATCAATAAGGTAAATACAAAAGCCACTCCTATTATCAAAGAGAGTAACCATTGATTTTTGTTTTTGTACCTATCCATTAGCCAGTCTATCGCTACAGCAGGACATACCAGCAGCATAGGGAAGTCAAAGGCTTGATAGTGTGTAATGTGGTTAAGTACAGGACCTAAAAGCGGTTGAGCAGGAAACAAAGGCAAAATCCAAACCATGCTTGCCATGACAAACATATACACGATTGCCGTAGTAGTAGCTGCCCATTTGAGCTTAGAAGAGCGAGCCACAGCGATTAGAAAAACGGGAAAGATAAGACTTGCGATTTGGTAAAAGGAAATTTTGTGCATGTCGTTTCTGCCAAAAAACTCAGAAAATATAGTATAGATAGTTACTAAAACCAGTCCAGAGGCAATTACAAAAAGCATACGCAAGCGGAAATTGCGTTTTTCAATAGCTGCCTTTGCCCAGCCTATGAATTTTTCTTCTCTGTTTTGTAAGGCTAAAACACCAATCATTGCCCCAAACTGTACCATTATCATACCCAATGCCAAAATAGAATGTGGAGGTGAAAGAATCACTACATCTAAACCATACGTATTGTGCCACCAATCATCAAAAGGGGCAGAAGTAAGCATAGCAATCGCCCCCCAAATGCAAAAAAGCCCTCCCAGAGAACTATAAAATATTTTCCAAAAATGCACGCTTTGGCTTTTCTCAGCAAGACTTCCCGCAAAGCTAATTTTTAATACTTGAAAGCCAGAAAATACACCTGAAACTACCGCGCCTAAGTAAATAGCCAAGTGAGGAGGGGAAAGCAAGCCGTCTCGCCCAATGCTCATGTGCCAAGAAATATCCCAAATCAGCCCTACGATGATGCAAACAGAAGAAAAAACAACTGCGTAGATATAAAATGGAATCCCAAGCAGTAAGCTAATCGACTTAGTTTGTTCTTTTTGAAGCGGTTTCTCCAGCAGAATTGTATTTTCCATAGTTTTTTAGCGTTTAAAACGTAATCAAATTTATCAAAAATACAGAGAAAAACGAAAAAATACAGTAGTAAGCACAAAAAAACTATTTTTGTAGGTTTCCTTCTTCTAATTTTTCAGTATTTGTGCTTATCTGTTCTTCCTCTTCCTTCCCAAATTCGGTTTGTACTTCTGCCGCTTGTACGCCTATTTCGTTAAGGTAGCGGGCAAAAGTAGCTGTAAATCCATGTGTTACAAATACCTTACTTGCTTCAGTTGCTTGGATAGCTGAGAGCAAGCCCTTCCAGTCGGCATGGTCAGAAAGTACAAAACCAACATCGGCATTTCGCCTCCTGATAGTCCCCCTTATTGCTACCCAACCGCTACACATTCCCAAGCTATACGGCTCAAATCGCCTCAGCCAAGGGGTATTGATGGCACTTTGCGGAGCGATGATTAACGCTCCTTTGGCTTCGGGTTTGGTGAAATTTTCTCCCCACTTTTCTATACTTTTTATAGGAAAGCCCGCTTCTACAAAGGTTTGTTGGATTTGATAGACTGCGCCATGCCCAAAAACTTTGCCAATAGAAGTATCCAAATGCTGTATCAGTCGCTGTGCCTTGCCAAGACTGTAAGCAATCAGTACACTTTGTTTGCCATTTTCTTTATTTTTTTGCCACCAACGATTCATCTGGTCAAATACTATTTCTTGCTTGTCCCAATGATAAATAGGTAGCCCAAAGGTAGATTCAGTAATGAAAGTATGGCATCTAACAGGCTCAAAAGCGTTGCTGATACCGTCATCTTCGAGTTTGTAGTCCCCTGAAACTACCCAAACCTCGCCTTGATATTCCACTCTGATTTGGGACGAGCCAATAATGTGTCCTGCAGGGTGAAAAGAAACTTTTACACCGTTAGAATAAAGCGGTTTATTGTACGGAATAGTTTGTAGTTGAATATCCTGTCCCAAGCGAAGTCTTAAAATAGGAGCAGAATATTCATGGGCTAAGTAAAATTGGCTACCCCAACGGGCATGGTCGGAGTGAGCATGGGTGATGACTGCCCGCTTGACTGGCTTCCAAGGGTCTATGTAAAAATCCCCTTGTAGGCAGTAAATTCCTTTATCTGTGAAGGTTAGCATTGATAATTAAAATTTGGGAGAGCCTTGTGTGGATTTAATTTCATGACAAAAATATAGTAAGTTTTACATTTGCTTTCTAAATAACTGAAAAAAATCTAAAAATTATTTGTTTTTATAAACACTGTTCAGTAAATTTGCAACGTTTATAAAATCATTTCCGTTAAATGATTAAAAAGGGGTTTGAAAATAGTTTTAGTTTGTTTGAAATTACTGAAAATAACTTATTATCAAACCCAAATTAACTTTACTTTAACCATATCCACCGTAACACATGGGAGTATTAGCAAGAAAAGAAAGAGAAAAATTAGAACTACGCAACCAGATTCTTGAAGCGGCTACTGAACTTTTTTTAAAAGAAGGCTTTGATAAAACATCTATAAGAAGTATCGCAGAAAAAATAGAGTACAGCCCAGCAACCATCTATCTGTATTTCAAGGATAAAAACGAAATTTTTAGAGCTATTCACGACAAAGGCTTTGATATGTTTTTTGCTAAACTAAGCGAATCCCAAAAAATAGAAAATCCTTACATGAGGCTTAGACGCATGGGAGATTTGTACTTAGAGTTTGCTTTTGAGCATAGAGAATTTTACGATTTGATGTTTGTTATGCGCGCACCTATTGAAGCTCGGAATGAGAATGGAAATATAGATTGGGTTTGTGGTATGCGTTCTTTCAAACTATTACAAGACACTATTGTAGAGTGCATGGAGAAAGGATATATGAGAAAAATGGATTTAGATGTAGCCGCTGTTACTATTAGTTCGCTTATGCACGGCATGGCTTCGCTCTATATCAGAGAAAGACTGGTAATGTATGACCAAAATATACTGCCCTATTTGTTCAGAGATGCTATGGACAATTTGATGCAGGTTTTCAAGGCAAATCCTATGACAAGTTCTTTTACAGAAAACTAAAAGCAAAAAAATTTATATTTAAACTGAACACTGTTTATTATTTAAACATCAATAATTAAATGAGAACACAATTTATTCATCGTCAAGTTAGTATGCCCTACCCAAACCCTGCGGAACGCCGCACCGCACAAAGGAGAGGGTTTTTATCAGAAAAAATCAAACCATCATTCAAAAGTTTGATTCTTTACATTACAATTTTGCAAGTGTTATTACTTACAAAACCGTTTCAGCTACTTGCGCAAACTCCTATTCTCGAGGCTTATATCAAAGAAGGCTTGCAAAACAATCAGGCGTTGAAGCAACAGCGATTCTTATTGGAGAAAAATCTCTATGCACTGCGAGAAGCAAATACGCTTTTCATGCCTACGGTCAATTTCAATACCACCTATACCTCAGCTACGGGAGGTCGTCGCATCAATCTGCCTGTGGGGGATTTGGTAAACCCAGTGTATCAGACTTTGAACCAACTTACTCAATCTGACCGCTTTCCACAGATTTCCAATGTAAACGAGCAGTTGATGCCTCATGACTTTTACGATGCAAGGTTTAGGTTTGCTGTGCCTTTGGTCAATGCAGAAATTTATTACAACAAAAAGATAAAGCAAGAGCAACTCACTATGCAGCAAGCAGAAATCAATGTATATAAGCGTGAGTTGGTCAAAGACATCAAAACGGCTTATTTCAAATTTTTGCAGGCAAGCGAGGCAGTAAAAATTTACCAAAATGCGCTTAATCTGTTGAAAGAGAGCCAAAGAATCAATGAGTCTTTAGTAAAAAATGGCATGGCGACAAGTACGGTGCTTGCCCGTTCTCAAAGTGAAATCAGCAAGATAGAGGCACAAATCATGGAAGCACAAAACAATCAGCAAAACGCAGTAGCTTACCTTAATTTTCTCTTAAACAAGCCTTTAGAAAGCCAAATTCAAATAGATACGACTTTTAATACGATTAAAACTCAAATTCCTGAGAATATCAATGCGGAAATGGGAAATCGTGAGGAGTTGCAGAAAATCAAGGCAGGAATCAATGCCAACCAGCAAGTTTTGAACTTAAATAAGACCTTTTGGATACCAAAATTAGGGACTGCTGTGGATTTGGGTTCTCAAGGTTTTCATTGGCAGTTCAACGACCAAACTCGCTACGCACTTTTAGGGATTTCTTTGGATTGGAACTTGTTTGCAAGCGGTCGCAACAAATTGAAAATCAAGCAAGCAGAAATGGACTTGAATGCCCTCAACGCTCAATACGAACAGGTAGATAATCAGTTGCACCTACAAGTAAAAACTACGGTAAACAACTATCGTTCTGCCTTAGAAATTTACCAAAGTACACAGTTTCAAGTAGAGTCTGCACAAAAATATTTTAACGATACTTTCAAACGCTACAAACAAGGGCAAGCCTCTCAGATAGAGTACCTTGATGCAAGAAACAACCTAACTTCTGCCCAACTCCAACAGTCTATCGCACTTTACAATGTTTGGATAAAACTGGCAGAGGTGGAAAGGGTAAAGGCAGGGTATGTGCTTGTTGAATAGTTGTTTGATATGGTTTGAAATAGTTTGAATAGTTGGACAGTCAAATAGTTAAACAGTTGAGAAATATAGTTAATTATTCGTTGTTGTTTTGTATTTGATTCCAGATTCCTAATTCCAGATTTTGTATTTTTTGTAATTCCAGATTCCTAATTCCAAATTTCTCATTATAAAAACTTATGAAAAAAATACTCAGAAAATTCCAAAGACTGATTGCCAAGAACTTTTTTGTAAGTCCGCAGTCAGTAGATTTTAGCAAGTCTTTCCAAGAGGATTTGAGGCTAAGTGAGAGTGAATTTGTGGCAATGATTGCTTATACTGAAAACGCTTTTCATATTCAAATTGCTGATAATGAAATTCCTAAGCTAAGGCGTGTGCGTGATGTGGTCAAATATATTAATGCAAATGGCTAATTGTTAGTTGTGAAATTGTTTGAAAATTAATTGTTTGATGTGGTTTGAAGTTGTTTGATATAGTTAAAACACATTTGTTGGCTGTTTCTTATTTCAGATTTTTCATTTCAGATTAAAAATTAATTCCAGATTTTGTATTCCATTTATAATTAAAAATTCCCAAATATATGCTTACTAAAAAACTTTTTATTCAAATCATTGGTATGGTGGCAGTTGTATTTTTTGCTGTTGCCTGTGCCGATAACAAAGCTAAAGAAGCTGAGGTTAGTGAAGACACTGTTCCTGTGCAAGTTACCAAAGTAACCCAAGAAACTATTACTGAAAAAGTGCTTACTTCTGGCTTGCTTTCTTCAAGTACAGAGGCTCGCCTTTCTTTCAAGATAGGTGGCATTATTGATAAAATCTATGTAAAAGAAGGTCAGGCAGTTACACAAGGGCAACTTTTGGCAGTCTTGAATCAAACTGAAATCAACGCCCAAGTTACCCAAGCGGCAGAAGGACTGAACAAAGCAGAAAGAGATTTGCAACGCATCACGAATTTGTACAAAGACAGTGTAGCTACTTTGGAGCAGTTTCAAAATGTAAATACTGCCTATACTGTTGCTAAACAGAATGTTGATATTGCCAAGTTTAACCAAAACTATACAGAAATTCGTGCTGTTGCCAACGGAAAAATTCTAAAAAAATTGATGAATGTGGGCGAGTTGGCACAAGCAGGTGCGCCTGTATTTTTGATGAACGGCACTACTTCCCAAGACTGGGTAATTAAAGTAGGTTTGGCTGACAGAGATTGGGCAAAAATTAATATTGGCGACAAGGCAAAAGTACACTTTGACGCTTATCCTGACGAGGTTTTTGAAGGGACAGTAAGCCAACTTGCCCAAGCTGCCGACCCCATGAGTGGCACTTTCCAAGTAGAAATTTCAGTCAATCCCAAGAATGCTCGTTTTGCTTCTGGATTGATGGCTTCGGTGGAAATTACCCCGTCTAATGTACAGACGAAAACCATTATTCCCATAGAGGCTTTGGTGGAAAGCAACGGCAAAGAAGGAATTGTTTATACTATAGATGATAAGAAAATTGCTAAGAAAGTCAATATTACCATTGCAAGATTGATAGAGGGAAAAGTCGTTGTAACTTCTGGCTTAGAAAATGTAAATCAGGTAGTTACTGCTGGCTCTCCGTATTTAGTGGAAGGCAAGAAGGTGGTAATTAAATAAATGCAAAATCTGGAATAGAATACAGAATTTGGAATCTGGAATGAGAAATTACAAATTCCAAACTAATTAATTCTAAATCAAAAATATTCCAAATCGAATACAAAATTTGCTGTTACAACTCAAAGGTTTTTAATTACTTAAAAATAATTACAGATTGAACAATTCCAGATTAAAATTAAAAAATTATGCAAACAATCTTAGGGGCAGGGGGTACGATAGGTAGCGAACTTGCCAAAGAACTTAAAAAATATACTTCGGACATTCGCTTGGTAAGTCGTAATCCAAAAAAGGTGAATGAAACCGACCAACTTTTTCCTGCGAACTTGACTGATTCAGAACAAGTTAAAAAAGCAATCGCAGGTTCTGAAATTGTGTATGTAGTTGTAGGTTTTGAGTACAACATTAAAGTATGGCGCAGAGAATGGGTAAAATTGATGAAAACGGTTATAGAGGCTTGCCGAGCAAACAAAGCAAAATTGGTATTTTTTGATAATGTCTATATGTATGACCGCGATTTTTTGGGGAATATGACGGAGGAGACTCCGATTCGCCCTACAAGCAAAAAGGGAGAGGTGAGAGCAGAAGTGGTCAGACTCATCATGGACGCAGTAAAAGCAGGAAAGTTAGAAGCATTGATTGCGAGGGCAGCAGACTTCTACGGTCCCAAAAACGAAAAAAGTTTTCTAATGGAGGTGGTACCTAAAAACTTCAAAAAAGGCAAGGCGGCGAATTGGTTTGTGCGTTTGGACAAAATTCACTCCTTTACCTATACGCCTGATGCCGCAAAAGCAACCGCTATTTTGGGAAATACGCCAGATGCCTATAATCAAGTTTGGCATTTGCCTACTGACAGCCAGAAATTGACGGGCAAGCAGTGGATAGAGCTTTTCGCCAAAGAGATGAATGTCGCACCCAAGATTTCGGTTCTTCCTGCTTGGTTGGTTGCTGTTATTGGTTGGTTTGTTCCTTTTATGAAGGAATTGCACGAAATGCTTTATCAGTACGATAGAGATTACTTTTTCAATAGTGAAAAATTTGAAAAACGCTTTGATTTTAAGCCTACTCCGTATCAAGAGGGGGTGAGGAAAACTTTGGAATTATGAGTTTTGAGTTATGAATTATTAATTAAAATACACATAATCATAATTTTATAAAACTTATAACTTTTATCTGATATATCAATTTACCATTATCTTTTGATAGTTATTCTTTATAGAGAAAATACAAAAAACTCATAATTAATAACTCATAACTTATAACTAAAACACATGAAACTCGCTGAATTTTCTGTAAAAAATTACCAATTCACTATCATCATTTTTATTGCGGTGATGGTGCTTGGGGTCAGTTCCCTACTCAATATGCCTCGTGGTGAAGACCCTCCCTTTAACGGCACGGGTTACCCAATTATTGCCGTTTATCCCGGGGCAAGCCCTACCGACATGGAAGAACTGGTAGTAGAGCCTATTGAGGATAGAATGTATGAGTTAGAGGACATCAAGAAAATCATTACTACCATTTCTGATGGTTTGGCGGTAATTATTGTGGAGTTTAACCACGGAGTCAATGTAGATGACAAGAAAAATGAAGTAGTGCGCGAGATTACCAATCTTCGCAGTACCAAACTCCCTGCTGACCTTTTTAGCTTAGAAGTTAGGCAATTCCAAAGTTCTAATGTCAATATTTTGCAATGTGCAATCATCTCAGAAACGGCACCGTATAGTGAAATGGAGAAAAAAGCAGACGAGCTGAAGAAGCGTTTAGAAAAGATAAAAACTTTAAAAAATGTGGAAATTCATGCCTTTCCTAAGCAGGAGGTAAAAATTTCTATTGACTTGGAGAGAATGGCACAGAACAAAATGGGGTTGAATAGGGTGTTGGGGGCTATCCAAGCTGAAAATATAAATATTCCAAGTGGAAGTGTAGATATTGCTACTAAAAAATATAACGTAAAAACAGGGGAAGATTTTGCAAAATTAGACGAAATCAAGAATGTGGTTGTTCACTCCTCCGCAGGAAAAATTGTCTATTTAAAAGATATAGCAGAGGTAATGATGGGTTACGAAGATGAAACCTATATAGGTAGATTCAATGGAAAGAGGGCAGTTTTTATCACTGCAAGTTTAAAAGATAGAAAAAATATCTTGCAAACACGAGAGGCAATAGAACCTATATTAGCAAAGTTTGAAAAAGAAGTACCTGCTCACCTCAAATTTGTAAAGAGTTTTGACCAAGCAGAAGGCGTTTCTCGCCGCCTATCGGGTTTGGGCAGAGATTTTATGATTGCTATTGTCTTGGTTCTCATTACCTTAGTCCCTTTAGGTTGGAGGGCTTCTGTAGTCGTGATGATTTCTATTCCGCTTTCTTTGGCTATTGGCTTGGCATTGTTAGACTTTTTGGACTATACTATCAATCAGTTAAGCATTGTGGGTATGGTGATTGCCTTAGGCTTATTGGTAGATGATTCTATTGTGGTGGTGGAAAACATAGAACGCTTTTTACGAATGGGTTACAACCGCAAGCAAGCCGCAATAGAGGCAACTAAACAAATTGGATTAGCCATTTTGGGCTGTACTGCGGTTTTAATCTTGGCTTTCTTGCCTTTATCTTTCCTACCTGAAAGTGCAGGAGATTTTATAAGAAGCTTGCCTATGGCGGTGAGTATGACAGTATTAGCTTCTTTGTTTGTAGCTTTGACAATTATTCCCTTTCTTTCCAGCCAAATTTTGAAAGACCACGAACAAGCAGAAGGTAATTGGTTTCTACGTGCTTTCAAAAAATACATTAACGAGCCATATCGCTATATCTTGGAGTGGGGCTTTGCCCACCCTGTCTTAACTTTGCTATTAGCACTTGGACTTTTTGTAGGTAGCTTGTTCTTAATTCCAAGTATAGGATTTAGTGTTTTTCCGAAGTCAGAGAAACCCATGTTCTTGGTAAATATAGAAGCCCCACTCGGAACGAATTTGTACGAAACCAATAGAATTGCCAAGTATGCTGAGCAAGAAATTATGAAAATTAAAGAGGTAAAAAGCGTAACGACCAATGTGGGGAAAGGCAATCCAAGAATTTATTACAACGTAAACCCACAAAATGAATCAAGTAATTTTGCTCAATTATTTGTGCA
This sequence comes from Thermoflexibacter ruber, assembly GCF_900113045.1. Taxonomy (GTDB): domain Bacteria; phylum Bacteroidota; class Bacteroidia; order Cytophagales; family Thermoflexibacteraceae; genus Thermoflexibacter; species Thermoflexibacter ruber. The sequence continues at coordinate 6,771 of NZ_FONY01000029.1, read as the reverse complement.
GTTAGAACATCTGAAAATGACACAAATAGAAAAGATTGTAGATGATTTGCGTGCTAAATTCAAAGACTATGCGGGAGCGAATATTGAGGTAAAGCAGTTTGAGCAAGGACCTCCCGTTGATGCGCCTATCTCTATCCGCATTTTTGGAGATAACTTAGACTCTCTCAGGGCTTTGGCTTTCAAGTTAGAAGATTTGATTAAGAAAACCGAAGGAACGATTTACGTAAAGAACCCTTTGCAGATACAAAAAACTGATTTAAAAGTAGTTATCAATAAAGATAAGGCAGGAATGTTGGGCGTACCAAGTAGTGAGATAGCCAAAACGGTGCGACTTGGCATCGCAGGGCTAAATGTGGGGAATTTCAGGGCAGACGACGGGGACGAGTATAAAATTAATGTGAGTGTAGAAAAAGATAAAAATCAAATTTTGGAAGTATTTAGCAAGATATACGTAACCTCGCTGTCAGGAGCTTTGATTCCGCTAAGTAACTTAGCCACAGTAGAGTTGCAAACTTCTGCCCCTACAATTCAGCACTACAACAAAGACCGCTTCGTAGCTATCAATGCCTTTACGAAAATTGGCTACAATGCCTCTGAAATTAATGCAGTATTGGAGAAAAAATTGGACGAGATTCCCTTACCCGAAGGCTATTATTTCCAAGTAGCGGGGGAGAAAGAAAGTAGCGAAAATTCCTTTGGAGGCTTGGGTCCTGTTATCGTGCTGACCGTCTTTGGTTTATTAGCGATTTTGGTATTGGAATTTAGGACTTTCAAAAGTACCCTGATTGTGCTTTCCGTCGTGCCTTTGGGCGTAATTGGGGGATTAGTTACCTTGCTGATTACAGGAAATACGCTTTCTTTTGTGGCTACAATTGGGTTTATCGCTTTGATGGGCATAGAAATCAAAAACTCTATCTTGCTCGTGGACTATACTAACCAACTGCGAGAACAAGGAGTATCCCTTGAAACTGCGATTCGTGACGGGGCAGAAACTCGCTTCCTCCCAATTTTGCTGACTTCCATGACGGCGATTGGCGGCTTTATTCCGCTCGTATTGGAAGATGCGCCACTCTACTCTCCGCTTGCTTGGGTGCTGATAGGTGGTTTGATAAGCAGTACGTTGCTCAGTCGTATCGTTACGCCTGTATTGTATAAATTGCTACCGCCAAGGGTGAATGTGAGGGCTAATGACGGTTTGTTGCGTGAAAACACGCAACAAATAGAAGGGCATACGCAGAATGGGGTGGCGAAGGAAGAGGAAAAGGTGGGATAGCGGAACTATCATGTTAAAAACAAAAAGTTTTCATCTTGGGAGAGGTGAGGACTTTTTGTTTCTATATGTAATATAAAATTGAGATAACGTGAAAATTCCTTAACAAATACAAGTTAGTCCTGAGATACTTAGAGGCACTCCCATATTTCGTGGAACTCGTGTGCCTGTTTGCTTTTCAAAGTTACATTGCTGATACATGTGATAAGTCTTTCAAGGCATGTAATAAAATCTACCCCACCTCTCTAACCACCTCTTGCACTAAATCACTTTCAAAACCTTTGGAAATAAGGTAATTGTACAGTTTTACCTTATCAAACTTATTGTTGAGGGCTTCTTTTTTTTGAATGGCTAAGGTTTTGAGCGTTTCATAGTATTCCTCTACATTGATTTCCTGCAAACCTTTGCTTATCAAGGCTGTGGGAATATGTTTTTGTTTGAGCATATACTTGATTTTCAAGCGTCCCCATTTTTTAGTTCGAAACTTACTGCCTGCATAGATTTTGGCAAAACGTTCCTCATCTATGTATTTTTCCTTGATAAGCTGGGTTATTATTTCCTCTGCTTCCTCTTGGCTTGCTTCCCACTCGTACAACTTTTCTTTTGTCTCACTTAGGCAACGTTCTTGGTAAGCACAGAAAGAAGCGGCTTTTTGAAATAAATGCGATTTTTTTTCCATCATTAGTTAAACTTTTAGAAAGTGAAAGCCCATAGTCTAAGCCCTTCATGCCGAGTCCGAATGAGAAGGCAAAATGAAAGTTTATAATTCCTCCTACCTCAATGCTTCTATCTGCTCAAGGGTTAAGCCTGTTACCTCTCCAATGGTTTCACTGTCAAAGCCCTTTCTTAGCATATTCTTAGCTATTTCTATTTCTCTTTCTACCTTTCCTTCAATTTTCCCTTCATTAAACGAAGTTTCCAAGGAGGCAGTAAAGTCCAAATAGTTCTTTTCGCTATCTCGGTAAGATTGCAACTGCTTCTCATCAAAACGTGCAATCTCTGCGATTTGAAACAACTTTTTAAACACTTTTTCTTGCAACTTAGCTGGTATCTCCTCTATTTTTACTAAGTTTTTTAGCACATACAGCCACTTGTCAAAATGTGTTTCTATCTCCTCTAAGGTCTTGTCAAACTTCTTGATTTCTACATAGATAAAGCGAAGTTTGTCATAAAATATTTTTTGTGTTTCCTTTTCTATCAGTCTGATGTCATGCACTATCTTGCTTTTGTTTGCCTTGTCATCATCTATGAGAAAATCGGTAATGGCTATGGAATAAACCCCTTTCAATTGATAGTTCCAATCGCCTCGCTTCGCCTGTTCTTGAATGGGAAAGGTAGCGTAATAAAGACTTCTATCCTTAAAATAGTCCTGTTTTGCTCTTTGCATTTCCACAATGAACTTTTCTCCTTTTTCGTTTTCACAATATAGGTCAAAGATTGCCTTTCTATCCAAGTCAGTAGTCCCCAAATGCTCACTTTTGAGGTAGGTCAAATCAATGATTTTGCCCTTGTCTGTGAGCAGTTCGTTCAAAAAATCAATGAGCAGGTCTTTGTTTGCTTCCTCCCCAAAGATTTTCTTGAAGCCGAAATCTGTGAATGGATTGATGTATTTTTGTGCTATCATGTGCCTACTTTTATTTTAGACAAAGATAGGGAAAAATGAGGAAATATCAATGAGGAATCTGGAATGAAAAATCTGGAATGGAGTCGCAACGGCGAAGCGTATAAAATTTGATTTCCCCAATTATAACCTACTGACTATCAATAAATAAAATCTATCTCTCATGCTTCGTACCTGCACGCAAATCACAGATTGGCAGATAGAACGGCCTTAGAGTCGCTTGTGCTAAACTCTAAGGCGAACAGGGTGGGATTTCTACACTGGCAAGTACCTTCAATATAATATCTTCATCATCTTTATTTATTTTGTATGCAATCATTGTTAAGTAAGAATGCATAGTCATTGCTGCTTTGGGTTTGATAATAAAAGAAAGATATATTCTTTTGGGCAACCCCTTTTTTATAGCTAATTTTTTAATGATTGTATCATGTTCCCGAATAAGCGTATCAACAACTATATTGTAGAAATTATTGATTCTATATTGTCCATATTTTATATAGCTTTCCTCCGGCGTAAGTGGTACACTCCGATTTTCATTTAATCCTGATTCAAAATATATACCATTTCTATTGTTTAGAATATTCCCGAAAAACATATCCTCTCCGTTCCGTGCTATATAGCGAAAAGATTTTGGTGTTATTAAAGAAAATGTTGTTAAATCAATTTTATGCATATCAGGTTGCCCTTCTAAAATATGATAATATTTATTATCATCTAATATATCTATCCCTATAAAAGATTCTACTGTATGATAATAATAAGAAAATTCCTCGAGGAAATAAAATATAAAAGTGACTATTATAATGGACAATATACTTAATATTTTTGCAGTTTTCATGATAGATTGAAATTATTAAATTTAATAAAGATTAGGTGCTTAATCATTTTATGAAACACCTGAAAAATGTTTAGTTAAATTTACCAGTCTTAAAAAAGAATCCAATTCCTTCAAGAATTCCCCTACGAGGCTTTTCACTCTTTATAGGAGTTTGATATCCACTATACCCCCTTAGTACTCTATCAATTTTCCCTTGTGTGTTAAGCATCCCATTTTCATTCCAATCATCTATAGTTTGTATCTGTTGTTCACTAAAACCAGATATTCTCCAAGAGCCATACGACATTGGATTTGTACTCCATTCAGATACTTTACCATCTTCATCTTCAATATGCCCTAATCCCAGCATGTGCCCCCCTTCATGAATCATTGTGGAGATTATATCGTCAGCTGATGAACTAATATGAGCAGTCATATGTCCGTCTGCTGTATAGCCATTGAGTATTGTGTTTTCTGCTAATTTTTTCCTTTCAATTACTTTGTAAAAACGCTCAACTTCTTTCCTTTTATCTACTATCCACAAATGGTCTCCTTTTTTGACATCTTTCATGGATTTTACGCCTCGTATCTGAACATTTACACCAATACCTAACTTTTTGAAACCACCTCTCAATTTGTTTGCAAATCTTGCTTGTAAATTATTTGCTAACTCATCTGTATCATGTTCACCAGAATGGTCATAAACTGCACCCACAATATTAAAAGTCCATTTTCCATTTTCGTCTTTTGAAAACCAAATGCTATCTCCATTTACATCAATATATCTGATTGGATTATTTGCCGCATATTGATATGGTGAAAAGTTGTAATATTTCTCCGCAAACCTATCTACTTTAAAGAATCTCCCTATCTGAGCATCATAGTTTCTCGCTCCGTAGTCGTGCCAATGCAGCCCAAGTTCAGTCTGCTTCTCCTTGCTGTTGAAGGTAAACTTATTCTCTGTATTAGGACTTGGTGCAGTCCAATCCAAGCCCTTCATTCCCAAGCCGAAGGGATAGTAGTGATTCTCCTGCACTACCATAGCCGTAGGCTTGTCAGTAATCTCTATCTTCAGCTCATCAAACCAAGCATAATATGCTACATCTGGCTCTGTGCTAACTACATACGCCTCTACCTTGACTTGCTGTGTGGCGGTAAAGCCTATGCTCAGTTCCTCCCATGCGGTTTCTCCTGCATGGGTTACGGGCTGTTCTGCAACTGCAAAGTCGGATTACAAATCCTCAATAAAGAAAGTCCGCATTACAAATGCGGACTAACAGGAGGGGTAAGAAAATGGTAAAACTAAATTATTATAACCTGCTGACTATCAAGAAAATAACTTACCTCTCTTACTACGCACTCACACGCAAATCTGGAGATGAGCAGGTAGAATGTCGTAGAGAATCTGGGCGGCAATCCGCTGCATTTTAACTCTATGGCAAACGAGAGACTTATCTCTTTTCCAAAAAGCAACTCTTATCTCCAAAGTATGAAGAAAGTAAAATTTCTTCTCCATCATAAAACGCTATTAATGTTAACAAATCTTTGACTTGCAAATCTACAAAGTCGCAATACTTGCAAATTGTAAAATTACCTGTAACAATTAACTCCCCTGTGTAATCATTATAAACTTCTATAAGAAATGTGTTTTTCGCAATTTTTTTACGAACATATATCCAATCACCCCCATCTGAACCACCATACCATTTAGCCTCTTTGGGAATTTTTTCATGCCTTACAACTTTATCTGGTGAATTAGATTCACAACTAATGCACAATAAATATAAAAGGCTAAATATAAGTAGTTTAATGATACTAATTATCTTTTTTGTTTTGATTTTTCTCATTTTCTATTTCTGCAGTTTTGTTAATTTTTTCAATTGTTTTATTGTATAAATCAATAAAGAATTGCTTAATAGATTGTGCTTTTTTCTCCTTTTCACTATACTGCTCTCCTGAAAAATCTGTACCAATACCGGGATAATAATACACATCATCGTAAGTAGGGTCAAAAGAGGTAAGAACAAAATCAGTAAGAATAGGAGAACCAAGATTCCAAGTAGGCAAAAAACTTCCCTCACTTGCTACTTCACAAGCAAAAGTACCACAATTATTGGAAATAATATTGTAAGGGACTCTTTCTTTATTTTTGTTATCCCTCTTTCTTTTTTCAGCATAAGTTTTCATTTTATTAAATTTATCACTTTTAAAATAATGTCCACTAATATGCCTACCCTTGTTAGATTTTGAGATTTGTGATAAAACCTTGTTCAGTGATTCAATTGTGGGTTTGCCATCTTCCCCTATTATGACTTTAGAAGTTTGACGTTGTCTAACTTCACCCCTGTCCCCATTGTATCGCCCATATTCATAATAGGCAGTGACTCCTGTTTTGTTATCTATTAGGAGGATACCTGCATGACCTGTTAAAGGATAACCATCTGCTTGATATGAAGGAAATATAATAATAATCCCGTCTTTACCCGTTGGATCAATTGTGATTAAGGGATTGTTATTCAAGAAAGAATAAGCTGAAACATTCACATACCTATCCGCATGAGGGTCAAGCGTAGTGGTTCTTCCTATCTGATAGTCATAGCTTCTGGCACTGAAATCATAGTGGTTTAGGCTTAACTCCGTCTGCTTTTCCTTGCCATTAAACTGAAACTTATCCTCCTTACTCGCCGTCTGCACATAATCCAAACCCTTCATGCCGAGTCCAAAAGGGTAATAGTGATTTTCTTGCACTACCATAGCCGTAGGCTTGTCAGTAATCTCTATCTTCAAATCATCAAACCAAGTGTAAAACACTGTATCTGGCTCTGTGCTGATGACGTATGCCTCTACCCTGACTTGTTGGGTAGTAGTAAAGCCTATGGCTAACTCCTCCCATGCGGTTTCCCCTGCATGGGTTACGGGCTGTTCTGCAACTGCAAAGTCGGATTGCAAATCCTCAATAAAGAAAGTCCGCATTGCAAATGCGGACTAACGGGAGGTGGCTCAGCAAAACTGGGGTAAATGCCTTGTAGTATGCAACTAACATAGCAATATCTACAAATAATT
>NZ_FONY01000052.1 GCF_900113045.1 Thermoflexibacter ruber | reverse complement strand
ACGTATAACTGTTTGGAAAATAAGATTTTAGATAGCCTTTAATAATACTTTGATAGTAATATTTGAAACATTTCATGCCTGATATATGATAATAAATCACAATTGCCATGATTTCTGAACAAGACATTTTTTCTTGTGGTACAACTTGTCCTTGACTTAATTGATACTGTTCAAATTTTTTAGCAAAGTCATCACAAGTAATGTAAATTTCTATTAGTTTTGTTGTGTTCAATATTAAGTACATAGTATTCTTTGATTAGTGTAATTTTCAAATATACTATATTTATTAATATTGAACATTTTTTATCATAAAAAATTGACTTTTAAGCAATTACCTCAATAACTCACGTTAGATAATAATTTTACAATATTTCCACCTACTTCAGAATCTTCAAGTGATATATTAACGAATATTTTATCTTTTTGACTTAAAAATGCACCAAAATATCGTTGAGCATCAAATTCTCTTTTTGAACACCAACTAATTAGTTTCAGTATCGAACTGCTTTTGCTTGAATAAGTTTCAGATAATCTTAATTTTTCAATTTCTTCTTGAATCTTAACTGCAAGTTCATCAATTTTTTTAGGCGGTAGTATTAATTTTCTGAATGAATCGTGAACTAAAAATCTGTCCCAATCTTCCGCATTATTGAGTTCAAATAGTATTTTAATTAAATCATCGTCTAATGGATTTTCGCTCGTTCCGTAAGCAAAGATTTCATTTACAAAGGCACAGAAGTCACCTTTACGATTTGGAATTATGTTTCCAAATTCTAGTAAGGTTTTAAATTCCGAACTTTCTTGAAGTAATAACAAATGGTCAAGGAGCCATTTCTCTGAATTTTCAATCCCCAGTTTTGTAAGCTTCTTAGCTGCTTCAATTTTGTTGTGAAGTAACTTAATAAGTTGTCGTTTGGCTGGGTTGAAATTGAAATCAGAAATACCATTAATGACAATGGGCTGTTTTTCTGATTTAAAAAAGAGTTTAGCTGAATTAAAGAGTTTAGATTGAAACGAATCATTTGAGTTGGAGCTTGAAATACTTAATATGTCAAGCAATACAACTTCGGCATTTGCTCTATCAATATAAGTTCTTTGAACCTGACCGTATTGATTCTTTTCTTCATAGTTCAGGATTTTATTTATTTCATCAGAAATGTCTTTTATTGTTTTTGAAGCGTGGGAATTGTCAATTTGAATTAAATCCCTGTGAATTAATATGTCGTTCCAATCTTCATTTTTAAGTGATTTAAAGATTGAAATGAATTCGTTAGGTATTTTAGTTTCCTTCTCAATATAAATGTCATCATTTAGGGATTTCAGAGTTCCCTTAATTGTTGGAATTATTTTATACTCCTTGAAATGCTTAATTAGCTCGTTGTCAATTAAGAATTTGTAGACCGAATTGAGCCATTGAATATTGGTATGTTGACTTCCTTGAAGGGATATATTCTCAAGTGTGATTTTAGATTGAATTTCTCTTAGTAAATCTTCTATGGTATAAAATACCTTTTGTCCCCACGTTTCAATTTCAGATTCAATACCCAAATTGTCTTGCCAAGAACTCAAGTGCTCTTTTCTGCAAATCTTGTTAGACCCAAAATAATTATTTAGTATTTCCCAAAATTGGTCGTTTTGTTCTTTTGTGCCAGGAAATTTGGGTATAACAGCATTCTTCATTTTAATTTTTTCCGAAGCTGTTTCTACTATTTCTTGTTCAATGAGAAAATGTCTATATGGTATTTGAATATTGTTTTTAAACCAATTAATTACTTCTATTTCAGTCAAAGCAGTTGGAATTCTACTTTGAGCTATCAGGCTTAAATTTTTTGCATTGTTTGTTTTAAGCCATTCTACGAATAATTGAGCTTTGTTTATTGCGTGAATAAAAATGTCACGGTTTACTAAAACACTATTACTTGCTGTGTCGGTTAGTAAAACACTATCTCTTTTTTCAGTTGGGAAAAAATTTAGACCATTAAGGATAAATGGAAAATAAAAGTGCTCTGTTCCGACTAATGGGAAATCACGATACAGTCTTGCTGATTTCTCTATAATCTTAATACTTCTTTCCGTATGATTGTTAATCGGAATAGCTAAATCCAGTTTATCGTCCTTATAGTGAATGAAGCATAAATCTTGCGTTGTTCCGTTAATAGTTTCCTTAATAACTGGAAAATAGAAATCACCATCATTATTGTTTTCAAACAATTCATAAGTGATTTGCTTTCCTGTAATCTCATTATTGATTATGACCTTTTTAAGTTCTTCAACAAAAAATAGTGTCTGCGGTAAAGTAGAAGCAAGGTCTTCAACTCCAACTATTGCAGCTTCTCTTGATTCGGGATTTTCTAAAGGATAAATAAAAACAGTGTCAAAATCTGTTTCTTTTCTTTGCGAATGATAATTGTGCCTTGTTGGGAAAATGTGTTCGTCTTCAATTTTCTCAATTTTATCAAGCTCTTCGGCTATAAAAGTGATTAAGTCTTCTGATTTTTCCGCTTTTCTATTTAGTTCAAATTGAAAAGTCTTTGGTAATAGTCCATTTTGTTCAACAATTCCCTTTACGGTTACCGTGTCTGAAAGTAAATGAGTGCTAATAAAACCCGTTCCAAACTTGCCTGTTATTCTCTTGTTTGTGCTGTCAGAAGGTTTCTCTGAACTTACTTGTTGGATTAGTCCGGTAATATTTTCTACTCTGAAAGGGTTTCCGTTATGACTAAAAATGAATTCATTTTCCTTTAATGTGATTTCAATAGTCACACCGCCATAAATGTTTGGAACGTCCTTTGCGTTTTGCATTAATTCCCAAATCCATCTTCTTCGGGATTTAGTCCTTTCATTTCTAACGTCTGATAAGATTTGTATAATCTTGTCAGCAGTCAGCTTGTAGTTATTGTAATTCTTGCTCTGTTGAACTGTCTCTAAATATGTCGTCATTATTTATGTTCTGTGTCTTTTTAAAATGAGTGCTAACGAAGAAGGGATTAAAGAAGTTTTAAAAAAGGGGGATTAGAAGCACGACTGTTTGTATAACCACAACTGTTTGTTAGATGCACCACTGTTCGTATTACGGTCAATGCCCCCTTTTTTAAAATTTCTTTTAATCTTAATGTTATGCGCTGTTGTACTCTGCGTTAGAATTCCTGTCGTTCAAAGTTAGCACAATATTTATTCAAGGCGCTAACCTGTTGTGTGAATACGAATCTTAGTGTGATTCTCCGCTGCATTTCCCGTTTCAGGTGGAGTAGAAGCAGCCCACACAACCCAATCAGTAGTATTGTCTTCAAATTTATCTGGGTCTTTCTTGTCTTTAAATTCGTATGAACCTGGAATCGGTTTCACAAACGATTTTAGTATTAAAATCCAAAAGAAGGGAAAGAGCCAAATCATAATAGAGTGAACTGTTTTTCTTCTTCCGGTAAAATAATTGTTCTTCTTAAATTTAATAGCGTACCTGATTGTATAAACCAAATAGAAAACTATTAACAGCGCAAGTAATGCGTATTTAATAATCAGTTTCGTTTCCATTTCAGTTTCAGCGTTTGGTCGTTACTTGCAATCAGTTCAAATTAGCTGTGCCGTTTGTACGGAGCGCAACAATAGCGCATAACGGTTGGCGGCTTGCCGCAGGCGGGGCTTTTCAGCACTACCGTTCATTTGGAAAACCGCAGTTCAATTATACGAAAAAACTGTCATACGAAGCACTGTACCCCCGCTTGCGGCAAACCGCTGTTAGCTGCTGCCGTTCTCTTTGCTCTATTTTCTTTAGAATCCAAGTTCAGTCGTAATAAATTCTTTTGCACCATCAGCACCAGTCAACTCCAACCACGCTTCACTTTTGTCGCCACTTACCGAAAGTCCGAAAGTAAAAAAGTCGCAACATTCTCTCTCAGTTTTAATAAACTCAATCAGTTCATCTAAAATATCGTCTGTCCCGGAAAATTTGAACGCAAAGCCGACCTGAAGTTCTTTTTTTTCTGTCATTTTACTTTTCAAACTCGCTATCACTGTCTCTTTACGTTTCTGTAATTCGGGCGTTGTCAATTTACAACTCATTTCTCCTGATTTACTTTTTGCCTTGCATTTGTCGCTACACGATGTCATACTTTTTTTGTTTGATGAATTATTGCCAAAGTAGTTACACGAAGTCAGTGCAAAAACTGTAACTGAAAAAATTGTTATTACTCGTATCATATTTTTATACAAAGTTAGTTTTTCTCTTGCACGGAGCGTTAGTTGTAGTCGTGCGAATTGTCTATCCTGCCATTAACCAAGTCCTGTCAGACCTGAATTACTGTCCCCCGTGACTGAACTGAATTAAAAGAACAAAAGTTGAAAGTTAAACTGTCGCTTAATAAAATGTCCTGCTGGGGGACAGTCATTCAGCGTCTAATAAAACTCTCGTCAATGGTTGCACTGTCGGTTCGGCACGGTTGCAGCTAACGGTTCGGGTATTGCCGAAGTGGGGGCATTGGAATACGACAGTTCAAATATTGCACAAAGGCTGATAGAAGTACATCTGTTGAAATACTTCCCTCAACCCCCATTGCGGCAATACCTTGTTAGCGGCTGCCCTTATTCTAACTCGATAATTTCAATATTATTAGCATTGAAGTGTTCAATTATAGAGTTAATAGTCTCTCGATTTGATGATACTAATCGTAGAATTTTATCACAATCCTCTAAGTCAAAATTCCAATTACCCTTGCCAATCATAGAATCTAAAAAAGCAGTTAAATTCTTAACTTCTTTTTGGCTTTGCACAGATGTCTTGAAAACCCAAATCATTAATTACTTAATATAGGATTTAGTATTGCTAAGGTGGTATTTAATAGTTCGTCTTGTCTTTTTTGATTGTCGATAAAAGTTGCAATCTTGAACTGCCCTTTTTTATTGAAGTAATAGGCATTGCCAGATTGCAGATTGTCCAACGTAAGTATTTCGATAAACTGTTTTGCGACATCAATAGGTTTACGGGTAGCAAAGTAGAAAAAAGGTTTCATCAGCCATTGAAAAACAACAGGAACTTCTCTTCGGATATTCGTATCAACACTACCTGGGCCGTAACCTATTGAAATGACACCATACCTTTTACCCGCAATAGCAGTGTATAAGTCATTGGCTAACTGTGCCTGACCATGACTTTTCATTCCAACTCTAGATTTTACTTCCGAAACATTATCAAACTCCATTTGTGCAAAAGAAGGAACTTTAGGACTTGATGCGGCTATGTTGATAATCTTGGTTTTCGGATTAAATTTATTTAATGAAAATAAATGCTCATTAAACACGAACCTTGATAGATAACTGACTGCAAAATCTTTTTCAAGCCCTTCTTCTGTATGTTGAGTATTAGTAATAAGTATGCCTACCGCATGAATGACGATATCAAACGAGTTAAATTGAGCTGCGATAGAGCTTGCAACGGCTTTTATATTGCGGAGCAAACTAAAGTCAGCAATAGAATAGGTTAACTTGCCTGAGTAAGCTTCTGTTATTTTCTGAACATTTTTAGCTTTTTCTTCGCTTCGTCCTACGATATGAACGTTTGCCCCCAATTTGCATAATTCAATGGCTGTAGCAGCACCCATGCCGTCAGTACCGCCAGTAATTATCACATTTTTACCTTTGAATAAAACGTTATTCATTTTTATCAGATCTTGATAGCGTTATGAATGATAGTGCTGGGAATAAATGCAATGGAGCAATTAATCCAGGGAATAATTCAGGATTCTCAATATCTAAAGGCAAAGTAGAACCCATAGGGCCAATAATGCTTGCAATGGATAGAATGTTGATTATTATGTAGTACCACAATTGATACCTCTCTAATTTTAATTTACCAAGAATCCAATATCCAAAAGTCATTAGTATGGTTCCAATCATTGAAGCCATTGAAATGGAAATTGGATTGATGATTTTTGAGAAGTTGCAATTCAATGCTGATTCATAAGCAAACTGATAACATATACCTGCGATAGATGCAAGGATTCCTGAAAGTATGGATCTTACTATCAACTTAGATTTCATGGCATTTCACTTTTTGGTAACAGGAACATTAACATCAATCGTCAATTCTGTTGAGGCTTTTGCTGACATACCCTCAGTACTTCCTACATTAAAGTCAGTGCGTTTAATTTTAAAACTGCTGATAAACGTGTTGTTTACAAAATTAAATGGTATTATCATTTCTTTTGAAATGCCATGTATCGTCATTACGCCACGAACTGAATAGCCCGATTCATTCTTTTTGAAGTCATTCGACTTAAATGTAATTTCAGGAAATTGTTTTGCATCGCACCATTCGTCACTCAGGGCATGTTTGTTTTTCATCCCGTTGCCTGTATTAATGGAGTTCACATCCACCGTCAAATTAAATTCTGATTGACTAAGGTTGTTGGGGTCGAACAATATTTTTCCTTTAAATGATTTGAATACCCCTGAAGGATTATCACTTGTAAACTTGATGGAATAGTTTTCGGAAATTGACCACTCAATACTATTAAAAAGAGTGAATGATGATAGCCCAAGGGCAATTATTAGAATTAGTGAACTTTGAATTTTTTTCATGATTATTTGCGATTTAATGTTAGACAGTGCAAATGTCTCACTGATAAATCGCAAAAAAATTAAGATATCTTAAGAAATAGTAATCAAGCTATTTTTTTGCTAACTTTTTTCTTATGTCGCTAAGGTATTCTGGTGTAACTCCAATGTAAGAGGCAATTAACTTCAAAGGAAGTCTTTGGGCAAGTGAAGGATATATGTTCAGAAACTCAAGGTATCTTTCTTCTCCCGTAGCGGATAAAATTGAAGCCAAACGTCTATTAGTCATTAATATATTTTTGATGAGTTTTTGATTTTGAAGAAGTAACTCTTCTTTCGTCATCAAGTCTTTTTTTTCTAAATAGGATCTGGGGAAAAGTTCTGCCTCTGTCTGTTCAATAGCTTCAATAAAAGTGGTGCTAGGATTACCAGTAAGTAAGCTTTCTATGTCAGAAACAAACCAATTCTCAGGGGCAAATTGTAATATGTGTTCCTTTCCCGACTTGTCAATTACGTAACTTTTTAAACATCCCTTTTTAACAAAAAAGCCATATTTACAAACGTCTCCTTTATACAGAGCAATCTGACCTTTATCATATGTCACAAACTTATTTTCTTGAATATCCATTTCTTGTAGGAGTTTTTGTCAGAGGGTTGCCGCTAACGTTTTCGGGCTTTGCGTTCGGGCGGGTTTCGGAGCACAAAACTGTCAACCAGCACTGTACTTGAATATAAGCACAAAGCCTCAAGTTTGCACGTCACCCCGCCTGACGCAAAACCCGTGTTAGCAGCACACCTTTTTGTTTTTATTTTGTTACTCGTCCTATTCGTAAAAGTAATGGAAAACTAATTTTTTTAATTTGTTCGTTGTCCCAATACTTTTCAATTTCTGTTTTCAATTTGTCAACTGGGTTAAAGTCGTTTTCTTTGATAAAATGTTTTACGGCTGACCAAGTGTTCAAATAGCCAATTAAATCTTCTAATGTCCAATGTTGTGTGATTGCTAAATTTGGCTTTTGAATTTCGTCAAACGGAAATGGAATTGTCTTGTAATTCTCGTCAATGTATTTTCGTTCTTTGTCCCAATATCTGCCTATAACGTTTTCGTAAAAATCTGAAATAAAATAGTCTATTTGTCCGTTAATTTCTAATTTACCGTAACCAACAACACATAGCAAAGCATTATCTTTTGCTGTTCGTCTCACCTCTGCATAAAACTTGTCAAAGTCAAACCAATGAATTGCTTGGGCAACAACAATCAAGTCAAACAATCCATTGTCAAAATTTGTCTTTTCGGCTGGTTGTACCGAATAAGAAATGTTATCGGCTTTCAATGCGTTGTCAATTTGTTGTGGCTGATACCTGTCGCAAAAACATTGTCAAAAGTTTTCGCTAATTCAAAAGCAACTTGTCCGTTTCCCGTACCGCAGTCCCAAGCGTTGAGTTTGTCTTGAACGTTTTCATTTAGAAATGCAAATAAGTCAGACGGATATGTCGGTCTAAATTTTGCGTATTTGTCAGACTGTATTGAAAAGTTATCTTTCATTTTTTCGTTGTCGGTGTGAGTTGTACGAAGGTTGCTGCTAACGGAAAAATGTTTGCGAAGGGCGGGATTTAATAGCACTTCCCTTGCCCTACGCACAACGTTTATAGAAATCACAAAAGCCTAAATTACGCACATTTGCCCGCCTTTTCGCAAACATAATGTTGTGGGCTGTTTTTATTGTTTCGCACCCTCGTTTGCCAACGGATTTTCAGTTACGATTTCTCCGTTTGGTAGTTCGTAAAAGCGTTTTCCATTGACTACAAAGTCGTTAGGCAAGCCGTTTTTTCGGTTTATTTCTTTTGCCTCTTGCACTGCCTTACTAAACAAATTAGTAAAGTAAGATGCTGTTTGATAGGCTTCAAGGTTATCTAATTTCTGTACTCTCATTTTTCAAATTCGTTTAAAAAGTCCTCAAATAGGTTTTCAATTTCTACGACAAAACTGTTGCCTTTACCTATTGCCACTCTTTGTGGTGCAGTATCAGTTGAATTGTAAATCATCACCCAACTATCTACTAAACTTTTGTAGGTATTCCAAAAGTTCGTTTTACTGCGGTAATATCTACGAATTACGTCCTCATCAGGCACAAAGTGTCCGCCAAGTTTTACACGCAGTTTTATCCTTTGTATGCAGTCATTTGGATTATCCAAAAATACATACACTAATCGGATAGTATATCCTTGCTGTTTTGCTTTTTCAATGGCTTTTACAAGATAGTTTCCTGATAATGTACTTTCCAGAACAAAACTTGTTTCAGTTTCAATAAACTTGTCAAGTCGGCTAAAAAACTCCTTTCCTGCTTGTAGTTTTGAAACGCCTAACTCTTTTTCAATTTCGTCTGCGTTCAAGAACTCAAAGCCTGTTTCTGCCAAAATCTGTTTTGAAAAGGTTGTTTTTCCCGAACCATTTGCCCCTGCTATAACGATGAGTTCTTTCATTTTTAGTTGTTAGTTGTGCTTTCTAAAATAGCCCACAACGAAGAAGGGATTAAAGAAGTTTTAAAAAAGGGGGATTAGAAGCACGACTGTTTGTATAACCACAACTGTTTGTTAGATGCACCACTGTTCGTTTAACGGTCAATGCCCCCTTTTTTAAAATTTCTTTTAATCTTATGTTAGCGGCTGCCCTGCTGCTCGTTCGGAGTTCGTCAGCCCGAAATTCCGACACAGTTTGTTCAAAGCGATTTGCATTCATAGCCGTGAAGATAAGTGTTTGTATGTTGTCATTTAATTGCAGCAAAATATTTTTCCGTCAATCTAATTCTTGTATATGGACTTAACACTTCGTCTTTTTCTTTTTCAAAACGAATGATTCCTTCCTCCTCCAACTTTTCTATTTCACTTATTGCTTTGTCATGTTTGATTTGCAATTCATCTTCCGCTGCATCTGTAATATGACGAACTTCAAGTTTCACATTTATGTTCCGTGCCTCTGCAAGTTTTTTGAAAAGGAAAACTTTAAGTTCATTCTTGTCGCTGAAATACTCGTCTTTAATTTTTAGTAATTGAGGATTGTTTGTTTTCACTCCAACTGAATTGTCGGTGTCGCTTGAATGAATGTCGCCAGTTTTTGAATTACTAATTATTGTCTGATGAAGATTAACCTTTTCCGCTTTAATGTTATTCGTTAATGGAATGTCTTGCCTTTGTGTGTTGTCAACTATTTTCTTTTCGGCTTTTTGCTTCTTAAATCGCTTTGAAATAAATGTCAGAAAGAGTCCAAGAAGAAAAACACCGATACCAGAAAATATCCATTCTTTGTTTTTCATTATGTAGTCAACAATACTCATCTAAATTTCCGTTGTCGTTTTTATGGTTTTAAAAATGTTCGTTCAATGCTCGTCAGTTCGGAGTTAGCACTGTCCCCAAGGGTTGCCGCTAACGGAAAAGTATTTATGAAGAAGGGGACTTAAAAGCACAAAAGTTTAACTTACCACAAAAGCCATAAAAAGCACCTTAGCCCAAATTACGCACTTTAGCCCCTTTTTCATAAATACAATGTTGTATGCCGTTTTCATTTTTTGTCTTGCACATTTATCAGGTTCTTGTTTAGGTACTTATCTTTTTCTGTCCGCAATTCCATTAACCAATTTAAGTACATTTCTTTGGGCATTTGTCGGTAGCCTAAGTCGTGAATTTGCAAATAAAGGTCTTGCAAGTCGTTGAAAGTCTGCTTATTCTGTGTTTGCTCAAAAATCTGTTTCAAGGTTTCTGCTTTCAAAATCAGGGCATTAACGCAATTTGGAAAATACTGTAAGGCTGTGTTACAACATTTCAAAATAAAATCGGTGTCTTGTCCGTTGGTTTTGCGTTTATAACCTTCTGCCAAATCTATTAAACAAAGGGCAATGCTTTCTTGGTCGGTTAGTGCTTTCATATACACACTGTTTTGAATGGCGGACAAGTGAATATAGCCCGAAGCCATCAACCACGCATCTATGGGAAAGGCTGCACTTGTGAGTTCTGTACGGTTCGCCGCTGCGATTGTACCAACCTGTTTTTTCTGCTCAGTGTTTGATGTAAATATGATTTGGGGCAAGTGCCAAATTTGCAGAAACACCTAATTCCTCACATAAAATTTTGTAGAGGTAAGGCAAAGAATGACAATTTCCTTTCCTTGTTGCTAACAATTTGGTAACAAACATTTTAGTCCAGTCCTGCTCACCAAAATAGTCTTCAAAATCGTATGTAAAAGGCAAATGATAGGCTTTTTCGCCATTGGGTAACAAAATGGTAACCGTATCTGTCATTACTTTAAACACTGCACCCCGCAAAGCAACCGTTGCTTTGCCTTTTTGGGTGTAGTTGTTTATGGGATTGGCTTGGCTAAACTCCTTACTCAACCCAACAAGCAAACGAATTTGTTTGTTAAATTGTACGATGTCTAATTGATTGTGTGAAAACGCATTTTCCGTTAAGAATACTGTTTTTTTGAAATTCATTTTCTCTTTACCTGCAAGCATATTTTGCATTGAGGAGAAGGCAAGATTGTAAGGGTTTTCTTGTGAGAAAACAATATTTTGAGCAAACAATAAGAAAAATAAAATATACTTTTTAATCATAGTAAAATAATTCTTTTTGTTGTTTAATGATAATTTTTTTATTTTCATTATCATAAGTAATACCAAAATATCTACCCTTATTAATATTAATTTTCTCTACAAAATTTAGACTGTTAATTATGATTTTAATTGAAGTACTTTTTTTAAAATCTATATTTAGCAAGTGACTTATTTTATAATCTGTGGGTGAGTTTATCAAAGAAACATAGTATTTTCTTTTTGATATTTTAGTGATTAAAATTTGCATTTTAGTAAGTCCAGACCATTCCTCTGTATTCAAAATTTGATTTTTAAACACACTTTTATCATTAAGTAACAGACTAACAGTATCTTTTAGAAAAAAACTTTGGAAATCAAGAGTAATAAAGTCTTGCGCATAAGCATTTTTATATCCAAATAAAAATACAAAAAAAATAAATATTATCTTTTTCATTACTTTTTGTTAGGTAAAGTTTGGACACCATTATTGAGTAACTTATTAACATATTTTTCATACATTAATTGTACTTGTTTGTGCATCAACTTAGTCCCTGCACCTCCTCTTTCGTGTGATTGGTACATTAAGTTTTTGCCTTGATTATATTTGTCTATTTCTGATGCAGATATTTTATCATTGCCAGATTGACGTTGCTGGTCTTGTGGGTGTCTTAACCAAGCAGTATGCCCTGCCTCGTGTGCAGAAGTCCGTTCTAAGGTAGGTTTTCCATCTTTTGTTAAACCACTTTTTTCTCCATTTGAATTGGCTTGTGGTTTACTTTCAAGCATACTTTCTGTAACATATAGCACCTGTGTACCACCTTCTGCGTGTCCAATTTCTCTATTATTACCTGTAATTTTCTCCATTTGTTCTTCTGTTACTATCCTCACTGCGTAGTCTGTTGCAGATAATGGATTGTCTGCTGATACAACAGATAATTCAACACTTGCTGTCCAAGTATTACCTTCACCTGCCCCTGTAAAAGATTTTTCTATTTGTGATTTTATCCTTTCCGTATGTGCAGTTAAATCCATTTCTTTACCTGTATCGTTAATTACTTTTCCTCTAAAAGTAATAGAATAATCATAACCACCAGTATTATTTGCAACTCTACCAATAATCCAATCTCTCCCATCAGGGTCAACATATAATATAGGATTATTGGCTGTAAAGATATAAGGCGAATGATTATAATGCTTTTCCGCCAAAGGGTCAACCGAAATCCACCTACTACTCACACTCGCATCAGGCATATTGTTGGCACTGTCTTTTTTGACAAAACCCACAATTTTTCGTGAATTGACGTTTATCAAAGTCGTGCCTATCTGCACCACGCTGTCCAAATCGTGAAACTCTTGGTATTTGCCATTACTTAACGTCAAAATTTTAATACCCTTGATGCCTGCTTGCTCAAAAGGGTTGGTATATTTCACTTGGTTTTTGCCTTGCTGCTCTTGGGCTGTGGCAAAATTGAGTGAAAGTAAAATACTGAAAATGAAGGTAATAAACTGTTTCATTGGGTTATTGAGATTTATTTTTTCCACAAAGACTGTTGAATATTCTGAAAAGTTTGCTTACTTTTTTCGGCTTCTTTTTGTATGCCTTTGAGCCAATTTTGATACGTCTCTTGGGGCATTTCTGCAAAACCGATGTCGTCTAAATCTTTCTGGGCTTGTTTCACTTTTTGGTAAAGTTCATAAACTTGTGGCACATCACCAAATTGTATATTCGGAAGTCGTTTTTCTCTGCTCTGTTTCGCCACATATCCCAGCAAAGCATTGTAATAATTTGCCTTTGTCATCAAGGCTGTAATATTTTGTGGGTGGTGTTTCAAAGCCAAATTTGCACATTTCAAAGAAAATTCATTGTAGCCGTATTTGTGTTCGTGGCCCAAAGCCAAATCCATTAAACAGTGGGCAATGAGTTGTTTTTTGCTCAAAGTGTCCAAATATACCTTGTTTGCCAATGCCTCTGCCTTGATAAATCCCGATTGCAAAGCAAAAGCATCAGTCGTAAAATGTCCGTTGGTCGTTTCATAGTTTTGCAGTCTGCCATTGACCATAAATTTGATAAACGAATGATTGGGCAAATAACTGAGCCAAGCCTTAGCCCCCAATTCCTCTGCCAACAACAAATACAAAAGTGGCATAGAATGGCACTGCCCTGAATGTTGCAACAAGAGTTTAGACACAAACATTTTGCGGTAATCTTTCTCGCCTCTGTAATCCTCAAAATCGTATTTGAAGGGATAATGCGTGAAAATTTGGTTCTCTTTGTGTGGAATTTTGACCTTAAAAGTATCTGCCATAAACTGATAAATTGCCAAATTTTTAGCCAACTGATTATTGGGCATTTTGTCTTGTTGCATTTTCAGCGAAATCAAGCCTGCAATATTTCGCAAAGTTTCGTCAAATTCTTGGTAGGGCATTGTGTTTTCATAGTAGGAATTTTCTACCAAATACACTGCCCTTTTCAAGTTTAAAGGCTCTTTGCCTGCAAGCATATTATCAAATTTCTGCAAGGCTGTTTCATAAAAGTTTACGCCTTTTTTGGTTACAGTCGGAAATTTGTAATTCAGTGAATTGTAAGCCTCCGCAACAGATGAATATTTGGGGTTTTCAAACGCTGCAATGTCGTCTAAAACATCTTGGGGCAAAGTGCCTTGTTGTTGGTATTGCGTGGCTTGATTTATCAGCCTTTGGTTTTGCAGGTGAATTTGTTGCTGTTGTTGAAGCAATAAATTTTGCAAAACATTGTTTGGGTTAGGTTGTGAAAAACCGTTTTGTTTTTGTGTTGGGAAAGTTACGACATTCCCATAATTCCCCAAAGTAGCAGGTTGTGGGCTTTGAAAAGTTGGAATTTGTCCGAATAGTTTTGTTATCGTACTGAAAATTAAGGCTATCAGTAGTGCTTTTTTCATTGTAGTTTTGTTTTTTAAAATGGCATACAACGGAAAAATGTTTGCGAAGGGCGGGATTAAATAGCACTTTCCCTGCCCTACGCACAAAGTTTATAGAAAGTACAAAAGTCTAAATTATGCACATTAGCCCGCCTTTTCGCAAACATAATGTTGTGGGCAGGTTATCTTATTTTTCGCACTTCTTCTTTCAATGTTTCAGTAAATTCAGATATTCTGTTTAGTGAGTAATACGGTTTATCACGATGCTTACTAATTGCTCTATCAACTGCTAAACAAGCCTTCTTAAACAAATCTAACGAAACATTACTCTGCCACAACTTATTCAATATTGCACTACAATATTTTTCAGTTGCTCCAATATTTTCAAAATTATTCATTTGCTCGTTTGTTGCAAGTAAACGAAATGCAAGCATTAAATGAAATTTAAAGGGTTTATATTTTTTGTCTATATCATTGTTAAGTATCAATTTCTCAATAGCAAACCAAGTGTAACAACTTGTATAATAAGGAAAATGTGATTGTTCTTTGGTGAACATTTTTTGCTCTTTCCCAAAAATTTTACTTGTTGTTTGCTTATAAATTTCGCCAGGAAACCTGTGTGTACTGTGTGGTTGCTCAATAAACATTGAAACAACTGCACGAATTAGTTTGTGTAAGTGGAAAATTCTTGATTGAGGAATTTTAGGACTAAAATAGTCATATTCTCTGCTACGTCTTTCATAATAAATTTTTTCGGGTGCTTTTCTTGAATAATTATCAAAAAATGCTTGCAGTGTTTTGGGAAATACTTCTAATGCAATAAATGCTTCTTCTGGAACAGGGTTTTGGTTGTTAGTTGCCTTTGTTATTTCACTTGTTATATCGTTATCAGTACATTCAATTAGTTTCAATGGTATCATAATGTTGTCATCTTTGCCAATATGCTGCCTATTAAGGTACAGCACATTGCTTGTTTGGCAACCATTAACAATTTGATAGTTAACTATTTGAACATCTCCACCTTGAAAATTCGTGTCAATAAACTTGGCTACTATGGTTACACCATTGTTAAAAAGAACAAATTTATCTTTACTTGCTCTGTCCTTAATAGTATCTGCAATTTCTTGATTTACCTTATTATCTTCTCCTTTGAAATCTCTCACATTCTCATAAAAAAGATTACGCATAAAATTATCGTCATCATCTGTGATAAGTTTCAAATACTCTTTTGCAGAAATGTAGCCCAAAAATGCTTTTCCTACATTTTTTATCTCTCCATTTTCGCTTAAATCAACTCTGTTTTTAAAATTTACTCTTTTTTTAATTTTATTTTGGTTTTCGTCATAAAACTTGTTGAGAATATCTTTGCTTATCAGTTGAATACTAACATTTTTCAAAACAGGTAATGCTCTTTGAATTTCGCTTTCCTGTTTTTTAACCATTTTGTCAAAATTTTCGTCTGTATTTGGGTTACCCGCAGTTACAAAATACAAAGTACAACTTGGGCTTGAAGTCTTATCAACACACTCCAAAGTTTCATAACTTAAAATAGTGTCTTTTAACTTTCGTAATTCGTCTAATTCCTTTCTACCTTTCCAAACAGGGGTATCACTTAAAAAGTCTTTAACAGCTTCGGTGAATTTTAATACTTCTCCCAACTCAAAACCTTGTGTGGCTTTGGCTTGCGTAAAAACTATGTTTACACTAAGATTTGATGAAAATTCGCTGGCTTTTTTGAACTTCTGTACATTTTCATCAGTAAAAACTAAGGTGTTATTTAGCAAAAAAGCAATTCCGTCAATACCCAAATTTTGCCCATTGTCAATGTTTACTTTTTCAAGATATTCAACATCATCAAAAGCCTGTGAGTTAATTCTTGAAATGGTCAAGTAATTTACAAAATGTTCAAAGGCAACATCTTCGGTAAGGTGTGCAAATTCATATTCTTCTTGGAATTTTTGTAAGTTACCACTTACGATAGTGTCTTTTATCATTGTTTTGTTTGTTTAACTTGCTCACAACGGAAAAATGTTTGCGAAGGGCGGGGTTTAGTAGCACTTTCCTTGCCCTACGCACAAAGTTTATAGAAAGTACAAAAGCCTAAATTACGCACATTAACCCGCCTTTTCGCAAACATAATGTTGTGGGCTGTGCTTATTCATCTTTGGCTATTTACTCTTCTCTCGGTTCTTCTACAATGAATAAAGTCGGTGTATCCAAAATTCGCTGAATTCGTTGTTTAGCAATTTCGCAATACTCGTGGCTTATGTCAATGCCTATATATTTTCGTCCCATTTCACACGCCACTCGTGGTGTCGTGCCACTTCCACACATTGGGTCAAAAACCAAATCGCCTTGATTTGTCCAAGATTTAATATGGTCTCGCACAAGTTCGCAAGGAAAAGGTGCAGGGTGTCCTTTGGCTTCTTGGTCTTCCTGTTTTTTCCCAACAACATACTCCCAAATATTTCCCTTTATTTTTTTGTCTTTTACGGGTTTGGCAAGTTTTTCACGCACTTGTTCATTTTTTGAAAAGTTTTTGTAAGTCGTCCCATTCAATTCCAAACCTGCGTGCAAACAGTCCACCATTATTGGATTATGTGTTTTTACAGTTTCCTTACTTAAAACAAACATATACTCAAATTCATTATTATATCGTTTGCGGTAGATTTGTGGAATAGGGTTTGTCTTACGAAAAATCATTGTATCGTGAAGATTAAAACCTACTTGTTGAAAATACAATGCCTGTTTGAAACTTGTGCCTGTTTCGTTTCCGTCAATAGTAGCATCATTTACAACCCAAACAACTACTCCGCCCCGTTTAGTAATTCTAAATAACTCTTTGGCGATGTCTTCAAATGGAAAAACAAAACCTTTGTAATTTCTCAAATCATCATAAGGCGGTGAGGTAACAGTAAGGTCAATTACATTATCGTCAAACTGTCGCATTACTTCTACGCAGTTACCTTCAATTATTTTATTTATAAAATTCTCCATTGTCTTTTATTTAAGTGTAAATAGTCCGTTATCGGAAATTGCACTGATAGTTTTAATTCTACTTTCAATCTTGTGAACTTTGATAAGCTCTTTCAGTGCTTCCTGATGGCTCATTCGCATAATTTTTTCTCTTTCTTGTGCCAAAAATGTTAATGCTTCGTCTTTTGCAACTGCAATGCTTTCAGTTGCCACACCTTTTTCAATGTCCCAAAGAGATTGAATTTTCTTTGAAAAACTAAGCATAGTCTTGTTGATAGCTAACCAATAATCAGAAGCATTTTTAGAAGGATTGAGAGCTTGAACTATGTCAAATATTTTTTTCAAAAGTTGCTGTGCTTTGGCTTGTCCTTCCACTTCGGAATAAGATAAAAGTAACGCCAAATGTGAATAAGTGAAAATACAAACGTTTTGCGTAGTTGCTTGTTGGTAAATTTGACTTGAAGAAGTTGGAAGTTGATAAATTGGACAAACCACCATTGCATAAGGTTTGCCACGTTTCCAATCGTGCATTGCTTGTACTTTAAAGTCTTTCTGATTTTTTGCGGTTCTGCTTAGTCTAAATGCTTTTGCATCTGCCACAAAGCTGTAATCTTTCGCAAATGCTTCAACATCTGCGGCATCTGCTCTTTCTTTAAGCACTAAACTTTTAAGTCCTAATGCAGTATAAGTCAAAGAAAGTAAACAGTCTGTGTATTTTGAGTATAGCTTTTCTTCGCTTGTATCGTGTCCGTAACTTTCAGGAATATTACCACAAAGCCGCAAATGGTCAATAAGTGAAGAAACGCTATTTTTCTTTACTTCGGTTTCTAATTCTTTCTCTAATTTTTCAGTGTCGCTACCAAAATCTCCGCTAAGTTTTCGGATTTCTTCAACCCAATACTCACGTCTTTTGATTGCCTTGTCTGATATTACTTTGCTCATTTTTGTTTAAGTCAGGTTTAAGTACAAAGGTACTCAATTTTTTAATAGAGTTTGACAAGGTTTTGTATCAGACTTGGTGATTTTTTTGTAGTTGGCGTTGCTCTTAGCATAGCCCACAACGTTTCGGGGGTTTGCGATGGCGGGGTGTTTTAGCACTAAACTTCATTCGGAGAACTGAACTTCCACCTTGCACAAATGTGTCTGCGAAGCACGGAACCCCCGCTATCGCAAACCCCTTGTTAGCGGTAGGTTTTCTGTTTTTCGTCAATGCGTTTACTTGATTGAAACAATTCTACTCTCCATTTGTAAAGCACCTGTCCCGTCAAAGAACCTTGATTTTACAATTAGTCCTAACTCTGGAACATACCAACTCTCTTGTAGGTTAACCGAGTAACCTTGTTCGTTTGTCGCTAAGCCAGTTTGGGTTTGCATTTTTTCAAGTATCTCAGCTTTTTTTTCTGGTGTGTCCCAACCTCTGCCTCTATTTGCTAAATTCTCTTTGATTTTGTCACTGGTGTATTTGTCATTAAAAAAATCATTTGGGTCGTCCTTGGCTATTGTATTGACATTTGATTTTGATAATTGCTCGTTGAGAAGTTTGTAAGCGGTATATTTTTTACCTGCTACTTCTATCTCTTCTTTTGATACAACATAGTAAGGAGTATAAATGAATATAGAATTGATTTGCATTGTCCTTGTCTTTCTAACATTCACAAACCCTGAGTAGCTGTAACCGTCTCCACCGCTAAAATTGAAAAACTCTCTGCGGCTTGTCTTTAAGTCGTAAGGAAATAAGTTCATTTCATTTATGTAACCGGGTAAATAAGTGCCTATCTCTATTGTTTTAGGAAAGTGTCTAACTCCGAAGCACCACACGCCTGTTGTGTCGTTGTTTTTGCCTGGAATTGGGAACGGCAAACCGTCATTCAGCAAATAGTGAACTGTGTCGCCAACATTTTTAAGTGTGAGTTTATAATCAGTTACTCCAATTCTTGTTGTTCCAGTGTAAACTGTGGAGCCATTTATTTCTGTTACATCATTTATTTTTGTCGGCACAGGTGTTTTACTTGTAGATGCAATTTTACCTGATGCAATGTCTGCGTTGAATTGTAAAACTGCTTGGGCTTTTTTGTTTGGTTTAAGTTTTATCCATTTCACTGCGTCTTCAAGTAATGGTGTCTTGTAGCCAATAATTTCACTTTCTATTGTCATCCCTTTAGTTAGAATTAGTCCATTAGGTGGTGTCTGACTGTTTGCGGTAATTGCGAAAAGGGTAAAAGCAAGTAATAATGTCTGTTTCATATTATTTTGATTTGATGTTGTCCTACTCGTGTGACTTTTCGTTTTCGCCCCGTTTTTGTGGTGGTGTCCAGTCACCCAATTTGTCAAATTTTTCATGTGTCAAAGATATTTATTGTTGTTTATTGTCGGTGTTGTGTCGTCTGTTAAACTTACCGCTAACGTATTGCGGCTTGGCGTAGTGGGGGCTTTTCAGCACAAATCTTCATACGAAGCACACCGTTCAAATTTAGCGCAAATTTTCATACGAAGAACGTCCGCCCCCATTACGCCAAACCGCTGTTAGCGGTTCGTTGTTTGTCTTTCCGTGTCCAACTGTAACAAAAAAAGTCAAGCGAAACACTTGCTTCACTTGACTTTTAGCACTATTGTCAGTCGTCTTATTGTTCAGCGTGAAGCCCGACTTTGTTTCCTTCGCTGTCAATGATGATAGCAATAAAACCTGCTGGAATTTGTATTTTTGGTGCAATCACTTTTCCGCCTGCTTTTTCTACTTTGTCAAGAACAGTTTGAATACTTGGGCTTGCGTTGATGTAAACTACTGTGCCGTTGTTTGACGGATTGTTTCTTACTGTCTTTGACAAAACGCCCGTTACTCGTCCCGATGTCGCTTGAACAACATTTGGATTGAAAGGGAAGAAAACAGCTTCATCGTTTCCGTCTGCACGTTTAACCATTTCTATGTCCAAAATAGTTTCGTAGAATTTTTTTGCCCTGTCAATGTCTGTTACAGGAATTTCAAACCAAGTCAAAACGTTGGTTTGCTCATCAATTTTTTTCAACTTTTGCATATCTCTTATATTTTCAGCAAAGGTCAAAAATGTTACGGTGTCAGACCTGTGATAAACGTCACATAATTATTCCAACACTCTGCGTTTTCTAATTCGGCTTAATGTTTCCCTTGCTACACCAAGAAAGGAAGCTAATTGAGAAAGTGAAACCCGTTGTAAAATTTCGGGGTGTTTTGCTTCTAAATATTCCAAACGTTCTTGTGCAGAATAGAGTTTGAATAAGGTTGAAAATTCTTCTTGTTTCGTAGCAAACAAGCGTATGCAGTTTCGTCCCAAAGTTTCTATTTCGTTGGCTTGTTGGGCTGTTTGAAACAATTTGTCTTTGTCAAAAATTATGGCGGTTAGTGGTTCACAAGCCACAATATTAAATTCCGATTTTTGCCCGTTGCCAAAGCTGTTGATGTTAGTTGCGATTTCGTTTTCAAAGAAAAATCCTGTGTTTTTTACAACTCCGTCAATTTCATAATAGCTTTTGCAGTAGCCGTTGTCAATGTAAAAAAGTGAGTTGCAAACTTGTCCTTGTCGCAGTAAAAATTCATTTTTCTTAAATTCCCTTTTTGTCAATGCAGGTTGCAACAAATTCCAACTCTCGTCAGAGAAACTTGTCAGCGAACGAATGTATTTTAAAAGGTTGTTCATTTTTTAATGTATATTTTGATGTAGGTTAGGTCGTCCGTTACAATGACCGCTAACGGAAAAGCATTTGTGCAGGGCGGGTTTAGTAGCACTACTGTTTCCACACGCACAAACGCCAATGGAAAGCACAAAAGTTCAACTTAGCACGTCTGCCCGCCTTGCATAAATGCAATGTTAGCCTCAGTTTTTCTTGTTTTTAACACTCACTTTCAATAAGTTACGCAACTATTTGTTAAAAACTGCTACCTTTTTGTTAATGTACTTGTCCTTGTTTTCCTTCAAATCTAATAACCAATTTGCATACATTTGTTTGGGCATTTGTCGGTAGCCTGATTGGTAGATTTGTTGATAGGTTTTGTTCATTTCGGCAAATTTTGCTTTGGTTTCTGTGTCATCTTTGCCTTTTTCCTTTACTAATTTTTTATGTTGGGCAAACAAAGTTTCGGCTTTCAAAAGCATTGCGTTAATGCAAGTGGGGAAGTGTTTTAATGCCAACTCGCAACACTGCAAAATAAAACTACCGTCATTATCGGGATACTTTTTAGCAAAACCCTGTCCCAAATCTACCACACACAAAGCTACTGCCCTATATGTGCCTATTGTGTCCATATACACCGCATTTTGGATAGCCTCCAAACTGATGTAGCCCGACACCATTAGCCACGCATCTATGGGGAAAGTGGCACTCGTAAGTTCCGTATTATACCAACCTGTTTTTTTGCTGTGGTGTTTGATATACAAGTGGTTAGGGGCTAATGCCAAATGTGCTTCTGCGCCTAATTCATCACAAAGAATTTTGTAGAGATAGGGTAAAGAGTGGCAGTTGCCTGTCTTGGTCGCTAATAGTTTGGTTACAAAGGTTTTAGACCAGTCTTTATCCCCAAAGAAGTCATCGAAGTCGTAGCCGAAGGGGAGGTGATGTAATGCTAAACTATCATTATAGATAACTGTTGTATCAGTTAAAATAGTAAAAACACTGGCAAATTTTTCTACTTTTTCTTTATCTTTTTCTTCATAAATCAATTTCCTATTTGCAATCATACTGATAGCTAACCCTTTAAGCAAAGAAATATGACTACTGTATTCTTGAAATGAAAGCTGATTATTAAAATACGCATTTTCAACAACAAATACTGATTGTTTTAGATTGGGTGCGATTTCTCTTTTCAAGGAAGATTCAAGATACTGATATGCTGTTAGATAATTACTATCTATTTGATTTTGAGCAAATAGATGAGTGCTTAAAATTAAGTTTACTATTATTAAAAATTTGATTTTCATGTATTTTTTTTTATTACCACCAATCTTGCTCACCTCTATCATTAGGGTTTCTAAATTCAATATAAAACGAATCCGCTTTATTTATCATATTATTTTTCAAGACCTTACGATTAGGATATTTTTTTAATATTATACTATCCTGCTCATTAAAAGAGTAAATTAAATTCCCTTGAATCGCCAAATCTCTCATAAAATCTTGTATTTTTAGTTTACCTGAGTTTTTGAAAGAAGAATTTAGCTCTTTTACAATAGTCCTAAAAGAAACATATAAAGTATCATTGGGATTAATTGAAAATTTCCCTTCTTCTTTCCTTGTAAACAAATTTAAAGTGTCTTTATGATAAACTAAGTATAGTCTACTCTTACACTCTTCATCCTTATTAACTAATGGTCTTGGCACTACCCAAATTAAAGAGTCATTCCCTTTATTTATGATAGACATATCAAAATATAAAATAGGAGGATAAACAAGACCATTTTGTAAACTATCAGATTCATAATAGTTTATAAAAACATCTTCTAAAATAATTTTTGTATTATTTTTATTTTTCAAATCATTTATGTTGTCATCCATTTTACAACTCATGGCAACGAAAACTAAAAAAATACTTAGCAAATGAACAAACTCAATCCACTTCATAATCAATCTTAAAGTCTTTGGATTTTGTGAAATAGACTTTCTTATTTGCAAGTCTAAATCCAGCCTTTTCTGATAGTAGAGAATCTTTTTTATCAATTATATATTCTATTGTAAAATTATTAGCAATAGAAGTCATAAGACTACCGTAGTTTTTATATTTGGTGCTATCATATAAAGATTTAATTTCTTGATAAGATGTAAGCAGATGAACTCTTGCCGAATCATTAGGTAAAATGTAAAACTTTTCACTTGTATGTCTTGCATATAAATTTAAGATTTTACCTTTATAATTAATTAATAATGAACTTTCTGCTATTTTTTTGCTTAGAAGCCGATTAACGACAAAGAATAAACTATCACTTGTTTGATTTATTAGACATAAATCAAAATACAATGTAGGCAAGTCTTCATAATATTGATTTTTTATTTCATTGGTTATAGGTCTATTAATTGAAATATAATCAATGCTTATGTATATTTTTTCATTATTATGAAATATACAACTTTGTATAAACAGTAAAAAAGTCAATATATTAATCACCATTTGCTTTAAATTCCTCATAATTTTTCCTCATTTCTTGTTGAAATTCCTTAGTTGCATTTTTAAAAGTTGGGTGATTAATTTGCAATAAATAAACGTTTGAATGTTTCCCTGTATAATTTGGGTTGCTTTTTTCCTTACCACCCTCTGTAAAATTTATTTTCAAGACTCCATGACCAATAAACTCATGTACGCCTAACATATTTTGGATATTCTCAACTGTTGAGAGATATGAATTTTGATTTGACATCCAATTTACAGATACTTTTATAGTTCCATCAGGTGCTTCTTCTTTAAAAGAAGCATCTGTTCCTTTAACCCTTGTAGTTGCTTCTGCGTGCCTTTTTTCTGGGTCATTGTAATTTAGATTTGCTTGCTTAGGTTGCAAACTTACTAAAACGGACACTTCTTTGTTATATAATTTGTTTACATCCATTCTTTTATCTGACATTTTACTAAAAATATGTGTAAAAACCTTAGAAGCTGCTTTTGCATCTAATTTTGATTGATTTATCCCTTTCGTATCCTTATTAGCACTCAAAGTTTTGCTATCAGCTACCCCATTTTTAGCACTTGCATTAAATGCTTGTTGAGTCGTTACTTTTACTTCCCCTTTAAATCCATGTTCATCAACGCCCAAGTAATTTCCATTTTGGTCATAATAAGGGCTTGCCGCCCTGCCATCAGGGTCATTTTTCAGAATAGGATTTCCATCTGCAAATAGATACGGACTTTGCTCAGGAAACTTCTCCGCCAAAGGGTCAACCGACCACCACCTGCTACTCACATCTGCGGGAAAATAGAGGCTGTCCCTTTCCACTTCGCCCACGACCTCGCCTGTAACTCGGTTAAAATACACACTACCGATTTGCTGAATGGTGTCGTTGGTAAAAATTTCTTGGTATTTGCCCTTACTCAATGTGGCATACCGCACCTTAAAACCGTCAATTTCTTTTGGCGGTTCAAA
>NZ_FONY01000065.1 GCF_900113045.1 Thermoflexibacter ruber | reverse complement strand
TTTTGCGACAAAGTGCGTTTTTTCAACTGAAAAAATATAGATAGTTTGTGAAACAGAAAGTAAATTTTACTAAATAAGTTGGTTTTTGGAGACTATTTTGACAACTTTCCGCGCAACAAAACGTAAATTTGACTTATTGAGAAACTGCTTTGAAAACGAGTTTTCGTGTGGGAGAGTAGAAAACAAAAACCGCTAACAATAGCTTGTCGAAATGCGGAGCTGAGGTGCTGAATTTTCAACTTTTGGAATAAAAATATACCTTGTGCTTGGTTGCGGTGAAGTGCTACGAAACTCCCGCCTTCGCCAAGCCCTTTCCGTTGGTAGCCATTTTAAGAAATAACGGAACAATGGAAAATCAGAATTATATTTTTGAAATTTTTTGTATTGATGTCAATGGACAAACTGAAATCAAGTCAGAAACAAACTTGATACAGGCTTTGTGTTTTACTACCAAACTTTGGAGTAGCGAAGTCAAAGACACTTCAAGTAATGGTAGATGGACTATAAATGATGAAAAATCTAAAATTTCTGTTAGGATTAAATCTGTTGATACTACGAAGGTTTTGACGGGTTATTTTGAAGTTGCATTCAATATTAAAGTTGAAAGTACAGATTTTGAGGCTCTTGAAAGTTTTAGGCTGAAACTTCTTAGGCACATAAAAGGGAAATTAAGTTTCTCGCATATAAGAGTTTTATCAGACGATATTTCTACTGCAATAGCACAAGAATTGTATCCTCAAATAAACAAAGTTGAGAGTTTACTTCGTAGATATTTGGCAAAGTTCTTTATTCAAAGAGTTGGTTTAGATTGGTGGGAAACAACTGCACCAAAGTCAATGATTGACAAGGTAAAAATAAGAAAATCAGATAGAAAAGACGAGTTTTCAACACTTTGTGAAACAGACGTAAGTCTGGCAGATTTTGATGATTTAGGGGAGTTGATTTACAAGCAATCATCAGGTTTAAACACACCAGAAAAAGTAACCGAAAAAATTGCTAAAATTTCGTCTTTGGAAGAACTTGAAAATTTTAAAACAGAACTAAAAGGGAATTACACAAAGTATTTCAAGGAATTTTTCAGGGACAAAGAATTTGAACAAAAGTGGAAAGAACTTTTTAAAATTCGGAATAAAGTGGCACATCACGGAGTGTTTTACAAAAATGAACTTGATAGAGGTTTGGAGTTGGCAAGTTCTCTTTCCGCTATTATTCTTGACGCAGAAAATAATATTGATGAAATGACTTTTAGCGTTGAGGAAAAAGAGGCTATAAGAAACGCAACCATTGAGGCTATTGAAAGCGTAGAGGTAATTCAAAACCAAGTTGAGGAAGATACCGAAAACACAAATTCAGTAGTAGGACTTAAAATTTTAGGCAAAATTGAATTACCGAACTCATCATCATACAAAGGTTATTACAAGGCAATAACAGAAGAAGAACTACTTAATGAATTGCATCTTTGCGAAGACGCACGTAACTATGTAGGTTTAAAGTGGTTTGTAACTCAATATTTAGCAGAAAAGGAGTTTTCAATCGGACTTTCTTACTCTTTAATTAACATATTAGCGGATAAAAATAAGATTGAACTTTATGATATTCAAGAGGGATATGTGATAAAAGCAATCCGATTGAAAAAATAAAAAAAACGGCTACCAACATTATGTTTGCGAAAAGGCGGGCTAATGTGCGTAATTTAGGCTTTTGTACTTTCTATAAACTTTGTGCGTAAGGCAAGGGAAGTGCTATAAAATCCCACCCTTCGCAAACATTTTTCCGTTGTATGCCATTTTAAAAAACAAAACTACAATGAAAAAAGCACTACTGATAGCCTTGATTTTCAGTACGATAACAAAACTTTTTGGACAAATTCCAACTTTCCAAAGCCCGCAACCTGCAACTTTGGGCAGATATGACAACGTAGTAACCTTTCCTACACAAAGACAAAATGGGTTTCCACCACCCAACCAAAACAACGTGTTGCAAAATTTATTGCTTCAACAACATCAACAAATTCAACTACAAAACCAAAGGCTGATAAACCAAGCCACACAACACCAACAGCGAAGAACTTTGCCCCAAGATGTTTTGGACGACATTGCAGCGTTTGAAAACCCCAAATATTCATCTGTTGCGGAGGCTTACAATTCCCTGAATTACAAATTTCCGAATGTAACTGCCAAAGGCACAAATTTTTATGAAAGTGCATTTGCGAAGTTTCAAAATATGCTTTCAGGCAAAGAACCTTTGAATTTGAAAAGGGCAGTGTATTTGGTAGAAAATTCGTACTACGAAAACACGATGCCTTACCAAGAATTTGATGAAACTTTGCGAAATATTGCGGGTTTGATTTCGCTGAAAATGAAACAAGACAAAATGCCCAATAATCAATTAGCCAAAAATTTGGTAATTTACCAGTTTATGGCAGACACTTTTAAGGTCAAAATTCCGCACAAAGAGAACCAAGTATTCACGCATTATCCATTCAAATACGACTTTGAGGATTACAGAGGCGAGAAAGATTACCGCAAAATGTTTGTTTCTAAACTCTTGCTGCAACATTCAGGGCAGTGCCATTCTATGCCACTTTTGTATTTGTTGTTGGCAGAGGAATTGGGGGCTAAGGCTTGGCTCAGTTATTCGCCCAATCATTCGTTTATCAAATTTATGGTGAATGGCAGACTACAAAATTACGAAACCACCAACGGACATTTTACGACTGATGCTTTTGCTTTGTCTTCGGGATTTATCAAGGCAGAGGCATTGGCAAACAAGGTGTATTTGGATACATTGAGCAAAAAACAACTCATTGCCCACTGTTTAATGGATTTGGCTTTGGGCTACGAACACAAATACGGCTACAACGAATTTTCTTTGAAATGTGCAAATTTAGCACTCAAACACCACCCGCAAAACATTACTGCATTGATGACCAAAGCCAACTATTACAATGCTTTGCTGAGCTATGTGGCAAAACAAAGCAAAGAAAAACGACTTCCGAATATACAATTTGGTGATGTGCCACAAGTTTATGAACTTTACAACAAAATGAAACAAGCCCAACAGGATTTAGACGATATTGGTTTTGCAGAAATGCCCCAAGAGGCGTATCAAAATTGGCTCAAAGGCATACAAAAAGAAGCCGAAAAAAGTAAGCAAACTTTTCAGAATATTCAACAGTCTTTGTGGAAAAAATAAATCTCAATAACCCAATGAAACAGTTTATTGCCTTCATTTTCAGTATTTTACTTTCACTCAACTTTGCCACAGCCCAAGAGCAGCAAGGCAAAAACCAAGTGAAATACACTAACCCTTTTGAGCAAGCAGGTATCAAGGGCATTAAGATTTTAACCCTAAGCAATGGCAAATACCAAGAGTTTCACGATTTGGACAGCGTGGTGCAGATAGGCACAACGCTAATAAATGTAAATACTCGTAAAATTGTAGGTTTTGTCAAAAAAGACAGTGCCAATAGTATGCCTGATGCGAGTGTGAATAGTAGGTGGATTTCTGTTGACCCTTTGGCAGAGGAGTATTATAGCCTCAGTCCGTATAACTTTGTAATGAATAATCCAATTAGGAATATAGACCCTGACGGGAGAGCAGTTATTGAAACAGCAGATAAGACAACTTACACAGGCGAAGATGCTATTAATATGTTCAAACAACTACAAAGCCAACAGAAAACAGAAAAGGGTGATGATAATTGTTGTCCTGATAAAAATAAAAATGGAAATAAAAATGCACAAAGAGAACCAACACTATTGGAAAAAACGTTAGCAACGTGGCTTTACTTGATAAACAATGCTGTTGATTTTTATAGCGATTACTTTGGCTCGGGTCTGCTTGGAGAAAATGCTACGACTGTGGAAAAAGCAGATGATATGATAAAAATGTATGTAGGGGGAAAAGTTTTTGCACATATCATTACTATGGCAGGGACAATTAAATGGTCGAGTAGTACAGTAAAAAAGGCAGCAGCAGAACTATCAAAAGGAAGTACAACTGTTAAAGTTGCTTCACGTGCAGAAGCCGAAGAACTTTTTTAAGATTATTTCAAGGACATGGTTATACTAATACCACAGGAATGTCGGCTAAGGAAGCAAAAAACTTTGTAGGTAAATCAATGACTTATCATTGGGATGATGTAGTAGACCAGACAGGCAACATTGTTAATCATGGTAAGAATAACCCACATGGTGGTGCTAAACATTTACAAATTCATGATGATGAAGGTAATATATTTCGTATATTTTTTGATTAACTAATATGTTTATGAATTTAATTAAACCTAAAATTTGGAATAGGCTGGTATTAAATGGAGATTATATAGTTGCTGAATTAAAAGCAACAGAAGATAATAATAGGCGTTGGGTTGCTATTTATAAAAATAACGGTAAGCCTAAAATCAATAAAAATCTTCCTGAATATAAATATCTAATCTTAGATTTTGAACTTGATAAATCCATAATAGATACTTATTTTGGAGAGGAAGATAAAAAAAATCAAAAGAGATATTATCTAAATTCGGAAGAAGAAATATACAAAAAATTAAATGAACTTAATATTAATCCTGATTTATTTGATGTCCCTTGGGCTTCTGAGTATCCACTATAATAAAACTAAGTCTTTCTTCTTTCATGTATCAATTTAAAGAAGAAAGATTTTTAATATCAAATAAGCATTGTGAAAATCAAACTCTTATTCTTATTTTTATTTAGTGCAAGTCTTGCCCTTGCCCAAGATAATTTCTATTATCAAACTGCCTTTACAGAAATTCAAGCTATGCTTTCAGGCAAAAAAGCATTGAATTTCAAAAAGACTGTTTATCACGTAGAAAATGCCTTTTTTGACAATCAATTAGACAGCAACGACTTCAACAAAGAAGTGCGTAAAATAATCTTGCTTGCCAAAGGTTTTCATCAAGCCAACCCAATAAGCAATTACACCCAAAAAGACAAAGCAACTGTTGCTTTGTGGGGTGCAGTTTTTAAAGTAATGACAGATACGGTTACAATTTTGTTGCCTAATGGCGAAAAAGCCTATCACTTGCCTTTTACTTACGACTTTGAGGACTATTTTGGCGAGCAGGACTGGACTAAAATGTTTGTTACCAAACTTTTAGCCACCCGAAAAGGTAATTGTCATTCCTTGCCTTTTTTGTATAAAATCTTGTGTGAGGAATTAGGAGTTTCGGCAAATTTAGCACTTGCCCCTAATCACATTTACATCAAACACCGAGCAGAAAAAACAGGTTGGTACAACACAGAACTCACAAGTGCAGCCTTCCCCATAGATGCGTGGCTAATGGCTTCGGGCTATATTCACTTGTCCGCCATTCAAAACAGTGTGTATATGAAAGCCTTAACCGACCAAGAAAGCATCGCCCTTTGTTTGGTAGATTTGGCAGAAGGCTATAAACGCAAAACCAACGGACAAGACACCGATTTTATTTTGAAATGTTGTAACACCGCCTTACAGTATTTCCCAAATTGTGTAAATGCCTTAATTTTGAAAGCAGAAACCTTAAAACAGATTTTTGAGAAAACCCAAAACAAGCAAACTTTCAATGAAATTCAAGACCTTTATCTACAAATTCACGATTTAGGCTACCGACAAATGCCCAAAGAAATGTATTTGAATTGGTTAATGGAACTGCGGACAGATAAAGATAAGTACCTCAACAAGAACCTAATAGACGTGCAGAACAAGAAGTAAAACGGCATACAACATTGCATTTGTGGCAAGGCGGGCAGACGTGCTAAATTGAAATTTTGTGCTTTCTATTGGCTTTTGTACGTGTGGAAACAGTAGTGCTACCAAGCCCGCCCTGCACAAATACTTTTCCGTTATAGCCAATGCTTGACGACAACCATAGCGACATTGTAAAGTCATCGGAGGACTGTCCTTCGGTGACTTTTTCGAGCGGACTTCGCAACTCGACAGTTTGTGCGACTTTTATACTTTTGGTGTGGGACAGTCCTTCGTTGACTTTTAAAAAATTACAATTTGATAGACATCAAACATTATCTTTAACAATTAAAATTTAAAACTATGGAATACAAAGCATCACTTGACACTCTTGCGAAAGGATTGACTATCGGAGTGTTTATTTTACTAATTGCAATCGGACAAAAAAGTGTTCGAGCGTTACTCGTTGCACAAGGCGACACAACGACAATTTTAATACACACAGGGACACTTCTGCTGTTTGTATTAATTTTATTAGGCAGTTGGCTGTATGCACCACAATCTTATACTCTTGACAGTAACGAACTGACAATTAACAGACCAATTGGAAAAGTAAACATCAAACTTGGCGACATTAAACAAGTGCGGACAATTTCTGACAATGAAACAAAAGGCACAATCAGAACTTTCGGAGTTGGCGGACTATTTGGTTATTTCGGAAAGTTTCACACGCCTGGTATCGGACACTCAACTTTTTATGCAACGCAACGGAAAAACAAAATCTTAATCATAACAAACAGCGACAAAAAAATAATCATTACGCCAGACGACATTAACTTGGCTGAAAAATTAAAACCGTAACGACAATGACGAAAGAAAGCACTGGCTATAACACGGGTTTTGCGTCAGGCGGGGTGACGTGCAAACTTGGAACTTTGTGCTTCTATTCAAGTTCAATGCTGGTTGACAGTTTTGTGCTCCGAAACCCGCCCGAACGCAAAGCCCGAAAACGTTACCTGCAAGCATATGAAACAGACAGTATCTAAAATATTGACAATTTTGACCTTGACTTTTTTGCTTGGATGCAATAACAAGACAAACGATAAAAAAATTAATATGACAGCGACAGAGAAACTAAAATCCATTTTGACTGAACAATACATTTCAGAAGACGGAGACAAATACAAAGTTGAACTTAAAGAAGGATTAACAGACCAACAAATTGATGATTTAGCCAAAAAACTTCCGACAGGACAAGTTCCAATTGAGATTAGAGAATTGTTAAAATTTACCAGTGGATTTGAATTTTACGGACTGGAAGAAGTGACTTTTGACGGAATTGGACAATTTGGATTTGAAAATTTTTTCCCTAATTCAGTTCAACTTGCAGGTGACGGATTTGGAAATTTCTGGATTTTAGACGTGGACAAGAAAGGAAATTGGGGAAACGTTTTCTATGTGTGTCATGACCCAGCGGTTATTGTGAAACATTCTGAGAATTTGACTCAGTTTATTGAACATGTAAGTGACTTTGGAAAGAATGGAAATAAATCAAATCTTGACATAATACACGAGAAAGTGGTTATGGATATTTGGAGCAAAGACAATGGTTTTA
Organism: Thermoflexibacter ruber; assembly: GCF_900113045.1. Classification (GTDB taxonomy): domain Bacteria; phylum Bacteroidota; class Bacteroidia; order Cytophagales; family Thermoflexibacteraceae; genus Thermoflexibacter; species Thermoflexibacter ruber. Next base: position 5,096 of record NZ_FONY01000065.1, on the reverse strand, counting down.
TTGAACTTGAGAATGCAAGACAATCAAACGACACGATTTTAAAAAACTTTGCACAGACTCTTCCTGACAGTTTTGTTATAGCTGACTTGCGGAATAAACCTATCCAAAGTGGATTTGCTTGGGGTAAATATGGGCCGAACATTGATAATGCAAAACGACACGAAAATGAATTGATTTGGGGTGTTGAAAAACAAAGCAAGAAAGGATTAATCTCAAAATTATTTGGACGATAACTAAGAATTGAAAAAATGCCAGCAGGTAACACGCAATATACAAAATTGGGGTTTCATAGGTTATTCAAAGGTTGTGGCTCGCATCATGTGCCGTGTAGCTTGATAGTGAATCGCTCCGTAATCCCCAACTTTGCATATTGCCACCGTTAGCGGTCAGTGTATAAACGACAAAAAATCAAATCACATATGGACAACAAGTTAATTAAAAATATTGTCGGTCAATTCCGAGACATTCAAGAACAGGAATTATGGCTTGACGAAAATTTTAAAAAAAAGATTGGCAACATTTCAGAGAAGCTTGCCTTTGTGAGACCATTACCTGAATTACATAGTGTTGCAGAGTTGATTTCACATATTTTGGTTTGGAGAAAGGAAAGCATATTAAAGTTAAAAGGACTTAAATCAACCTTAACAATGGAAAGTCCTGAAAATTGGCTTACAAATGACGAATTAAAGAAAAAAGGTTGGGAAGAACTAAAATCTGAATTTTATCAAAGTCAGAAAGATTTAATTGAAATAATTGAAAATGAAACAGATAACTTTCTGGATAAAGAATATACAGATGGCTTTAAATTCAAATATCTTCTTGAAGGACTGATTCACCACGACCTTTATCATTTAGGACAGATTGGAATTGTAGTAAAATATTTAAATCTTAAAAATAAATCTTCGTAATGAATTACAATGGTAAAAAATTCAAAACCCAAAGCAATTCATCAAATGGTGAGACATCTTCGGACACCGTATTTTCTTATTATCAAGAAGGAAATTTGTTGAAAGCGACTTACTCAGGCGGGCAAATAAAGTTCGGTCATTTAATAGGTATAGTTGACGATTTTGGGAACATTGATATGCGCTATCATCAGGTGAATAGTAAGGATGAACTTATGACAGGAGTTTGCTATTCACGGCCAGAAGTCTTATCAAATGGCAAATTACTTCTGCACGAAACTTGGCAATGGACAAGTGGAGACAAATCAAAAGGTACATCAATCATTGAAGAAATTTAAATCTTATATGTATGGAAGCACGAGAAACTTTAATTAAAAAATATGTTGAAAGCTATAACAGCTTTGATACTGAAAAAATGACAGAAGGTTTTTCTGATGACATAGTTTTTGTGAATATACAAAACGGACAAGTAACTATGACTTTGAACGGTATAAATGAGTTCAAGAACCAAGCGGAAACGGCAAAACAGTTTTTTTCACAAAGAATTCAAAAAATACTATCTTTTAATCACGAAGGGCATATCACTCAAATTGAAATTGACTATCAAGGAGTTTTAGCACAAGACTTTCCAAACGGACTTAAAAAGGGACAAGAGATAAAACTAAAAGGCAAATCAACTTTTGAATTTAAAGACGGGAAAGTTATAAAATTGACAGATGAAAGCTGAAAAAGAACACCGAACCGCTAACAGGCGTTTGGCTCAATGGCGGGTGACGTGGTTAATTGAACATTCTACCTCGCATCAATTTTTGTGGTGTATTGACAGTTTTGTGCTCCGAAATCCGCCACTGCGCCAAGCGCCGGAACGTTAGCGGTCAGGCTAAAAAATAAAACAAACCAATCAGAAAAAATGAAGCAAAAATTATTGATATTTATACTAATATCCTTGACCCTAAACTTGCATAGTTTGCAAGTTTTTGCACAAACAAAAAATAGTTTTGTGGCAGATAGTTTAGATACCTATATAACAAAAGCTATGAAATTATGGAATATACCAAGTGTTGCGGTTGCCATTGTTAAAGATGATACTGTGGTGTATTTAAAAAGTTTTGGCATCAGTGATTTATCAACGCAAAGCAAAGCAGATAACACTACTTTATTTCCAATATGGTCTATGGGAAAGTCATTTACGGCATTTTCTTTGGCACTGTTGGAAGAAGGAAATCGTGTAAAGTTGGAGGATAAAGTAAAAAAGCATTATCCTCAATTTAAAATGAACAACTCGAGTTATGAAAATGAAATGAATTTGATTGATATACTCTCACATAGAATGGGAGTGGAAACTTTTCAAGGCGATTTCCTTTGGTCTGAATCCTCACTAAACAATGAAAAGTTATTACAAAAATGGTCAAAATTTAGTCCGAAACACCCTATTCGTTCAGGTTTTCAGTATAGTAACTTTGGTTATTTGATTGCGGGAGAGGTAATTAGTAATGTAAGCAAACAAAATTGGCAATCATTTATGACTAACGAAATTTTGAAACCTTTGAGTATGAGTAATACTGTTTTGTTGGTTAATGAGTTAAAGAAAAAGCAAAATGTCGCCAAAGGTCATATAAAAGTTAATGGGACAATAGTGCCTATTGTAGAAGGAGAAAGTATGAAAATAGAGCCGTTTGGCGGTATGTATTCTACCATTGATGATATGATAATATGGATTAAACTACACTTGAACAAGGGTAAGATAGGAACAACAAAAATATTTAATGAAAGTATATTTGAACGAGTACATAAGCCACAAAATATCGTTGGTAAAATGTATTTGCCCGATGGCAGTAGTCCTAATGTAAATTATGCTTTGGGTTGGGAAGTACGTGATTATCAACATAGAGAAGTGATTACACACGGAGGTGCTTATACAGGTTTTTCCTCTATGATGGGTTTTGTACCTCAAGAAAAATTAGGTTTCGTAATATTAACTAATTCAGATGCTCACGAATTGGGTGAGGCTCTTAAATGGCAAATTATAGATGCTTATCTGAACAGAAATTATACTAATTACGCTCAAAATATGTATAATTATACCAAAGCAGGCGAAGAATGGGAAGCAAAAAATTTGAGTAAAATGCAAGATAGTGTTGCACTAAATTTACCAACTATTTTGCCTCTGAATGATTTTGTAGGTACTTACGGGAGTGATACATACGGTGAAATTCAAGTAGAAATAGATACCCCAAACTCATTAAAACTAAAATTTGAGCATCACCCTCAACTTGTTGCTACGCTCAAATATATAGGCAATAATCGTTTTTGGTGTGAATATTCGCAAACAATGTTTGGAAAAGTTATTATCCCTTTTGAAATTAAAAATAATAAAGTCATTGGCTTTGAACTTTCGGTACATCCTTACGTGGAATTTACAAGTTATTTATTTAAAAGGCGTAGGTGAAAGTATTAAAAGCCCAAACCGCTAACATTGCATTTGTGGCAAGGCGGGCTAATGTGCTAAATTTTGGCTTTTGTACTTTCTATAAACTTTGTGCGTAGGGCAAGGGAAGTGCTGTTAAATCCCGCCCTTCGCAAACATTTTTCCGTTAGCCTCAATTTTAAAAAACAAAAACGGAAAAACAAACAACAATGAAAAAGCATCTACTCATCATTTTGCTTTTTAGCACGACACAACTTTTCGGACAAATTCCAACTTTCCAAACCCCGCAACCTGCGAATTTGGGAACTTACGGAAATCAAAATTTTTTTCCGAACCAACAGCAAAACAAATTTCCGCAAGCAAACTCTTTGGAACAACTACGCTTGCAACAACAGCGACAAATCCAAGAACAAAACCAAAGGCTGATAAACCAAGCCACAAGTAACACAAGGGAAATTCCGCCTGATGTTTTGCGGGATATTTGGGAAATGGAACAGGCAGAAAAACGCAATGCACAGTACCGTTTGCCCTCTTACAAAACTACCAACGCACAAACCCAAGCCTATTACACCGCCTTTGAGAAAATAGCGGAAATGTTGGACGGAAAAAAGCCCTTAGATTTGAAAAGAGCAGTTTTTTTGGTGGAAAATGCCTATTTCAATAGTTCTATGTCGTGGGACAAATTCAACCAAAGTATTCAAGACAAAGTAAACTTGTGCCATACCTTGATGAAACAAAAAGGCTTGTCCGACAATCCGCACAACCGAAAAATGGCTATTTTTTCGCTGATGTCAGATACGCTAAAATTCAAAAATACAGGGTTTGACGGGGGCGACCTTCGCAAGATACAAATTCATCTGCCTTACCAATACGATTTCAAAGATTTTTATGGTAAGCAAAGTTGGACAAGTCAGTTTGTCAGCAAACTGTTAAATACCAAAAAAGGACAATGCCATTCTATGCCTTTACTCTACCTAATTTTAGCCCAAGAAATGGGCGTAGAGGCGTATTTAAGCACCGCACCCGAACATTATTTTGTAAGGGTGAAAGACAAAAACGGAAATTTACAAAATTTGGAACTCACCAACGGAATGTTTACGAGCAATGCTTTTATTTTGGCATCGGGTTTTATCAAAACAGAAGCGTTGCGGAATAAAATCTATTTGGATACTTTGGGTTTGCAGGCACAAGTTGCAAATTGTTTGTCAGATTTGGCACAAGGTTATTACAAAAAGTTTGGGTTTGACGATTTCATTGCAAATTGTATTGATAAAAATTTAGCGGTAACGCCCAATAATGTTCACGCCATTGCAATAAAATCGGATTATTATACGGTTTGGTTTCAGTATTTGCAGCAAAAATTTGGTATCAAAGACGAGGCAAGTTTGCGAAAACACCCGCAAGCAATCCAAGTGCTACGAATGCGAAACCAAATTTATGATTTGATAGACAATTTGGGTTTTGAACAAATGCCCAAAGAAAATTATGAGGCGTGGCTGAACACTCTAAAAGAGGCAGCCCAAAAACAAGAAGATGCCGAAATTCGCAAAACCATTTACCTCAATGAAATTAAATAAACCAATGAAAACCAATATTTTAGTTCTATTTTGCGTGTTTTGGGCAAGCCTTGTTTTTGCCCAAGAACCTAAGAAACAACAACCTGTAAAGTTTGAACCGCCAAAAGAAATTGACGGTTTTAAGGTGCGGTATGCCACATTGAGTAAGGGCAAATACCAAGAAATTTTTACCAACGACACCATTCA
>NZ_FONY01000031.1 GCF_900113045.1 Thermoflexibacter ruber | reverse complement strand
ATTTGAAACATTTCATGCCTGATATATGATAATAAATCACAATTGCCATGATTTCTGAACAAGACATTTTTTCTTGTGGTACAACTTGTCCTTGACTTAATTGATACTGTTCAAATTTTTTAGCAAAGTCATCACAAGTAATGTAAATTTCTATTAGTTTTGTTGTGTTCAATATTAAGTACATAGTATTCTTTGATTAGTGTAATTTTCAAATATACTATATTTATTAATATTGAACATTTTTTATCATAAAAAATTGACTTTTAAACAATTACCTCAATAACTCACGTTAATATAAATACACAAAATCAGCAAGTTATTCCTAACAATACAGCCGTTAAAGCACTGGACTACGGAATCCGATTGACTTTTGATATTAGCTCTTTGGGAACTCGCAACTCAAGCGGGGGAGCTATTGGCAGAAACACTGCTTTCAATGATAGGATTGATTCTATCCACATTACAAGCCTGCAAAATTTTGATACTGTTTTTGTAGCAGGAAAAAAACTCAATGCTTTTTTTACTGCTCGCTTTTCAGAAGAAGGAGAAAGAACGCTCTTAGATACGCTTATTCGTAGAAAGAGGAGCGAACTTTTGTTTACCCAAAAAAACGAAGCCATAGAAAAAATTGACCTTTTTCTTACCAAAGCACCCAATCAGACCAGACCTATGCGTTTCTTAGTGCGTCTTTTCCTGAATCAAGGAAGAACGCTTAGGGATACCACTGATACCGTTATCTTACAAAGATAGATAACATTCTTTTCACCACTCGCTTTCTACTGCTACTGCTTGGGCTTCCTCTTGGTGCTTCCAAAGTTCTTGGAAAATAGGACTTTGTATTTTTAAGTATTCAAAAGAACCTTCATCAACTATTCTTCCATTTTGCAAGATATATACGTAGTCAAACTTGCTAAGCAGATGCAAGCGGTGTAAAGAGGATAAAATTGCCTTGCCTTTGAACTCCTCAAATAGCTTATCGTAAATTTGTACCTCTGTTTTGGGGTCGACACTGCTCGTAGGTTCGTCCAATAGCACTATGTCGCTGCCTTTGGCTGCTAATATGCCTCTTGCCAATGCCAATCGCTGTTTTTGCCCACCTGAGAGGTTTACCCCTTTTTCTTGGATATTGGATTCTAAACCTTTGGGGAGTGTACCTACTACTTCTGCAAAATGAGCTACTTCGCATACTTGCATAATTTCCTCTTCGGAAAAAGGCAAGCCCAAAGTGATGTTATATGCAATGGTATTTTCAAAAATTTCAGGCTCTTGGGGGAAAAGAGTTACTGTGTCAGAAATCACAGCTAAATTATCTATTTCTTTTCCGTCAATTTTAACTCTCACGTTTTCAGGCTCGTACAATCCTCTAAGTAACGCCAGCAGGGTGCTTTTCCCGCTTCCACTCTCCCCGATAAAAGCAATGCGTTTACCTTTTTCTATGAGCATGTGCAGGTCGTGCAGACTATGGGCTTTGACGGATTCGCTGTATCGCTCTTGATGCGAAAAATTCAAGTGGTGGATTTCTATTTTTCTCCAATGAGCAGGTAATGAAATACTTGCATCAGGGCGGTGATGCGCTACAAATGCCTCTTGGATATTTTTAACGCTTTGCACCTCTGCATAGTACTGCACTATTTGGGTGTACTGCCAAGCAATATCGTGGAATACGCTTGTAAACTGATTGACAAAGCCGAGCAGAGCTACTAAACCGCCAAAGTGAGCAAAGGGCTGCCCTGCTTCATAGTTTTGGTAAACATAACCTACTGCCGCAATCACATAGACCATGCCTACCATCATATCTGCCACAAACCACTTCCACTCGTTGATTCTGACCTGTCGGCGAAAAGGAGGAAATACCTCTTTTACTTTTTGCATCAAACCTTCTTGCATACGCTTTTCCAAACGCAAGGTGATGACGGTAATGATGTTAGAAAGGCTGTCAAAAAGCGTAGCTGATACTACGTGCTGTTTTTCGTTACTTTCGTTCAGTGCTTTGATAAAAGGCTTGTCAAATTTGAAAATAATATAAATCGTAAATATGCCTAACAAGACACCAATACCTCCAAACAAAGGAGAAAAATAGAGCATAGCGGCAAAAGACATGAAAAACTTGGCAAAGGCATAGACATACAAGAACCCATTTTCAAAGAACTCTCTCAAAGCCTCGTAAGCCTTGCGGATACGGTTAATAGTGGCTCCGCTATGATTGTCCTGATGCCACTTAGTAGGCAGGTGCAAAGTTTGGTGATACAATTCTTCTAAGAAGTTCTTGCTCAGGCGAAAAGCCAATTCTCTTTCCATTACTCTTGCAGGACCGTGGAACAGCCAACCGATTAACTGCAAAGCGATGTAAGCCAAAGCAAAAATCCATACGTACCTAATTGCTTCTAAGCCATCTTTTTGCAAAGATTCTATAAACCAACCATATAAGAGCGGATTGGCAGCAAAAGTAAGGTTAGAACAAATAAAGAGAAAATAGATGAATAAATACAATCTCTTTTCTTGGCGGGCATATTTCCATGCAGTCGCTAAGAGAGAAAGATAAGGATTGCGCATACTAAAGTTTAAGTTTTAGATAATTTTCAACAAAGGTACAAATAAATTTCTGTTTTCTTACAATTCATTTGCCTTATACATTTTTCTCAAACTCTCGAAGTCTGTACCGTATAGTTTTTTAAGTAATTCCAAGTTTTTTTGCAGACGCTCTACTGCTTTTTTATCTGCTAAAAAAATTCTAAAAGTATTGATTTCCTTGTTTTTGTCGCAGTTGTCTTTATGCAATCCTCTTTCGCAGTAGATAAAAATTTTCTGCTCGTATTTGGCATTGACTTCCAAAAAATCGTAGTTGGTTTTGCCTGTGCGCTCTACTACGGGCTTTATATTACCTAACTGACTGAGAGAGAAAGTTATCTCCACCAAAGTTTCCCCGTTTAGTCCTGTTTGATAGGAATAAGTGCAAAGAGAATCCGCAGCATGAAAAGCAACTTCGGTGATTTTTCGCGACCAAATCTGCTCTGATTCTTGCTTTTCTATGATGCCGTTGCCCTTGCTTTCTATAATTCCTTTGACCTGTGCCAAAGCATCTGTTTTTTTCTGTGCAATTACTTGACTAATTTCCTGATTTTCAGCTTCTAACCTTTGCTGAATTTCCAGCTTTCTCTGCTCCTCTGCCAAGCGTTTTTCTTCCTCTACTTTCCTTTGTGCTTCTACCAATTCTTTTTGGTGTCTTTGCTCGTCTTGCTGGAGGCGTAAGCGAAACTGACGTTCCTCCTCTATGGATTTTTGGTATTCCCGCCAAGCCAAGTAACCTACTATGCCTAAGACTGCCACAAAAACTAAAAAAAAGGTTTTTCTATCCATGATTTTCTTTTGCTGTTTTACAAAAATACGCATTTACTTTGTATTATTCCGTTTCGGATAATATATTCATAAATTTAGGACTAAACTCTCTCTGTGAGCTAACATATTGATAATATTTTCTTTACTTAGGAAATCCTGCTGTGTACAAATCAACTTAATACGCTGCTCAAAATCGGCTACTCTTTTTTTGGAATCGGCATGAGGCAACTCTTTTAACCTAATGAGATGAATTACATACTCCACTAAACTTAATTGAGGGGAATAAGCGGCTATAAAATGAAAGTGTGTGCTAATTTTCAAATCTGCAGAGAGCTGTTGAAATAAAGCTTGCATTTTATAAATAACATTTTATTGAAAAAGCAATAAAATCCTTCACAAAACAAGTACGAAAAGACAGGCATAAGCGTTGCAATGAGTAAAAAAATAGTTAATTAATCTTAAAAACCACTAAAATATGCTAAAAAATCTGTTTGTAACTTTTTGGCTATGAGTGGCTTGCACTCTCAAGGAAAAAATCTCCGCCAAAGTGGTGGGAATATCGGAAAAAATGCTATATTATTGTAGCCACCCAAGGCTACCGCCGAAACGCCTGAAAGTAAGTAGGCAAAAGTAAAATTTTAAACCTCAATTTTTATGAAACCAATTTTTAAACCACCTATCTGGGTGGTCTTAATGGCTTCGCTGTGTTTGCACTCCAAAGTAAAAGCTCAAGAAGAAGAAAAAGAACAAAAAATGAAACGCTATGAATGGGAGGTAGCAACGAATATTATGCCTCTCTTTTTTGCTAACAATAGTAGTCCCTATTCTTCTTTTATTCGGAAAAACTTTATTAGGCTCAGGAATAAAAGACTAATAAAAAGAGCCTATAGGGTTGGGTTTGATTTTGGTAGTAGATTAAACAGCTATAATCTCAATCGTACTAATACTCTACCATACTCCTCGTTCTCAGAGCATTTTGGTGATGTTACATATATTTCCTTGCGCTTAGGGTATGAGTGGCAGTTTCATTTCCAAAAATTCCATTTTTATTATGGCTATGAGGTATATGGAACATATCGCAGAGAATTTTTTGATGTAACCAACGCCGCAATTACTTCTTTAGATGTGATTGTTTACAGAAAAAGTGATGCCTTTTCTTTAGGATTTAGAGGGATTGGGGGAGTTAAATACTTCATTCACCCCCGTTTTGCTATTTCAGCAGAAACAGGCTTATCTTTAGAGCATTTCAAAGAAAACATAAATTATAAAAGGCGAGAAATGCCTGATATACTATCTGAGTATTCTTATCAGGGAAGTATGAATATTATGCGATACAGCCCTTTAATGAATATTAATTTGAGTGTTTTATTTTAAAATTTTAATAACTTAATTACATATCTTATGAAAAAGTCTCTTTTAATCTTACATTTTATTGTTTTTTCGGTTAAAGTGCTTTATGCACAAACATACCAAATTCAAGGTCAGACTGCCCCATGTGCCTCTAATTCTATTCCCTACAGCTTAGTTGCTGTTGGAAATTCACCGGGGATTTCTGGTTGTACTATTTCTTGGACAGTTACAGGTGGCACATTTTCAAATACAAATGGGCAAACAACCATTAATAATGGTGGAACAAGTGTTGATGTAATTTGGAATAACAATGCTTCAAGTACTTCTGGGAAGATAGAAGCAACCTTAAGTGGAAGTGGATGCAATTCTACTATAGCAAAGACATATACCTTAGATGTTACCATAAAGACAATTGGCTCGTTTAGCGGAATTTCTGTAAATGGAACAAATTACAACTGTAATAGCTCAATAAGTGTTCCTTGTGGTACAACACCTATTACATTTGCCACATCTACAGTAGCCAATGCAACTAATTATCAATGGATAGTACCAAGTGGGTGGACTGTAAGCAGTAGTAATAATACAAGCATTACTGTAATCCCCTCTCAGAATTTACCCTCTTCTGGAAGCGTGTCTATTAGAGCAACAAGGGTTGATTGCGCTGGCTTACAATCAACTTGTAGTATTAATTTTACCCGTCCTACGCCCGTAGTCAATGCAGTCCCATCGAGCCAATACCCTCCACCTTTTTGTGCAGGAGAAAGTAAGCAATTGACAGTAACAGGAGCTAACCTAACCTCGATGATTTGGTCTGCTAATAATGGCTTCACAGTTTCCAACGTCATAACTACAGCTAATAACAGTGTAGCTACTATTACTGCTCCACCCTCAGGCACAAATGCCAGTGGGACAATTACAGTAACTGCTGTTTCTTCGTCTTGTGGGAATGGCAATAGCATCAGCATACCCGTATCATCTATTGGCACACTCCCCAGTGTAGCCTTAATTTCCGTAGCGGGACAAGGCATGACCGTTTGTTCTGCTGGTTTGAATCTTGGGCTGATATATAATGGGGTAAATTTAAGCACCAATGTTAGTTATCCCCTTCCTTTTGGAATCACACAGATAGAGTGGGCACCTACCTCAGGTAATGTATATGTAGTTGGTAATCAAATTAATGGTGGTGTTACAGCAACTGCTTATGCCAATAGTTTATCTGGTCTTCCTGCACAGTTGAGAGCAAGAATACGCAACTGTACAGGTTGGAGTGAATGGTATGTATTCTATGTGAATGTATGTAGTGGCTTTCGCTTCGTCTATAGCCCTAATCCTACCTCTGAGGTACTGACCATTACCGCAGTGCCAACCGAAGAAAATAAGGACTTAACGATAGCTACTGAGATAGACTTTGAGGCAAAGCTCTTAGACCAAGACGGCAAAGTAGTCAGAGAGAGCAAAAACCAAGACAATGAAAAGGAACTTTCTTTTGATGTCAAAGGGCTGAAAGCAGGGACTTACTACCTGCACATCTTGTATGGGAAGGAACTGGAAAAGCATCAGATAATCATAAGTAAATCAGCAAGTACGAATTAGTGTTTTTTATCGTTTCAAAGTTTCCCCAAGTTTGAAACGCTTGTTTTCAGCAGTTGCTTAGTTTTGTTTGCTCTGCCTCTTCAGCGTATTTATTTCCTTGACTATAATCGCCAAAGCAGTTTCTATTTTGTCTATCTTGCTTGCTAAGTGAGCTAAACTTATCTTATCAAGTTCAGCCTGTTCCTCTTCCAGAAGCATAGTACAACAACAACCTAAGACCTCTGCAATGGCTTTTAGTCGCCTTAAGGTCAGTTCACTTTCCCCTCTTTCTATTTTAGAGTATCCTGAGCAAGACATTTTTAGTTTAGTAGCCATATATTCTACGGGGTAGCCTTTCCCTATGCGTAGGTGGCGAATACGCTCGCCTAAATTTTTCATTTCCATAACAAGAAAAAAATAACATTTTTACTGAAAAAGCAATAAAATCCTTCACAAAACAAGTACGAAAAGACAGGCATAAGCGTTGCAATGAGTAAAAAAATAGTTAATTAATCTTAAAAACTATTAAAATACGCTAAAAAATCTCTTTGTAACTTTTTGGCTATGAGTGGTTTGCACTCTCAAGGAAAAAATCTCCGCCAAAGTGGTGGGAATATCGGAAAAAATGCTATATTATTGTAGCCACCCAAGGCTACCGCCGAAACGCCTGAAAGCAAGTAGGCAAAAGTAAAATTTTAAACCTCAATTTTTATGAAAAGATTAGTTGTGTATTTAGGGCTTGTCTTTGCGGTATGTACTGCATGGACTTGCAGTAGGGAAGAAAGCAAGGAAGAAATAGTACCTGCCGAAAATACCTCTTTATGTCCTGAAAAAGCCTCTTACAAAGAGAATCAAGGGCAAATCTCCTTTGAATTTCGCCTCATGAACTCTAAAGGGCAAGTAACCAATTGTTTCAAGGAAGGAGAAGATGTGCTATTTCAATTACTTATGATTAATAATACGAAAGATGCACTTGACTGGGCATGGCAAGATGAGTCTTTTGATTCTTCCGATTTGTTAAAAGTCTATAAATTAAATGGCAATAATAGGTTAAGAGTTGGGCAAAAACAGCAAACAGGTGAATTTTGCCATCAAGTATTTAATTGGTCTATTAAACCTCAAGATACTATCAAAGTAGCCACAAGTTGGCTTGGAACGAGTAAGAGTTCCTTTGATGATAGGCAATACATTCAAATGTTAGGCTCTTTCATTAAAAGTTCACCTTGCTACTGGTCTTACCTAAGCAGCCCTGATAAACCAATTCAAAAGGGTAATTATCAAGTAGAGTTTTATATCAATTTTCCTCTAATCAAGGGTGAAAATGTTTTCAAAGAGGGGGTTATTGTAGGTTGGAAAGAAACGTCAAGAGAAATAAAATTATTTAAAGCAACACTCAATTTTCAAGTCAATTAATTAATTTTTAATCAATTATTTAATCTAAAAAAATAACAAATCATGAAACTATTTTCATTGATAATGGTACTCCTTTTTGCTGTTTTTTCAGCAAAAGCACAGATTGATATTCAAGGTTTTAAACCTAAACAATTGCATAAAAACACGCTTGCCAATGTTGCTACTGAAACTATGCCCACAGTAGATGTTGCCACAATTCTGGCTGAAGAGGAAAAAGAAAAGGCATTAAAAGGGGAAACCAAGGGTGTTTTTGTATTTGGGAAAGAGATAGATGTAAACTTGAATCTCGGCAATTCAGGCACTTGGTTTAATACGCCCAAAGGCAGAGTGTGGAAATTGGTTATTCATTCTCCAAAAGCGTTGTCTATCAACCTTGCTTTTGATAAATTCCGCTTGCCAGAAGGAGCAAATTTACTCATTTACAATCGCGATAGCTCTACAGTCATGGGACCTATTACTTCTATTGTAAATAATAAAAATAATACACTTGGCACGGATTTAATAAGTGGAGATATGAGCATTTTGGAACTTTTTGAACCCACCTCTCAAAAAGGTAAAACGCAATTGAGCATTGCCAAAGTAGTGCATGGCTATAAAGATGCTTTAAGTGAAGCTAAACAAAGTATTTCTAATGGTAGAACAGAGAACTACAATACATCTGCCTCCTGTCAAAGAGATATTGCTTGTGAAAGTAGTTGGGCAAATGAAGGTAGTGCTGTCGCAAGGGTTGTAGCAGGCGGGGGAATCTTTACAGGGGCTTTAATTAACGATGTTTGTCAAACATGGAAACCTTTTTTCTTAACTGCTTATCATGCTGTATTTGACATTCAACAAAACTTACAGTCTTTTGGTGTCTTCCGATTTCGTTATAGAAGAACACAATGCAATAACACAAATGAGCCAGAACCTTTGTCAAATATTTTTACACTTAATGGCTGTACATTGCGTTCTTTATGGTTTGATTCAGATTTTGCATTATTAGAATTAAACTTATCAAATCAGGGATTTACAATAGCGTCCTTAAATGCGAGAGGGATTCATTTTTTAGGTTGGACAAGAGATAATCCCTCAAATGGAACATTTACGGGTATTCACCATCCAAGGGGGGATGTTATGAAAATTAACTTTGGGAACTTCAGTTCTCAAAATTCATGGTCAACTTCAATTAGTTGGACATCAGGCTTCACAGAATCAGGTTCTTCTGGCTCCGCTCTGTTTGATGGGAACAGAAGAATAGTGGGACAGCTTGCAGGAGTCCCTGTGAGTTCTAATCCAAATTGCCAGAATTTAGGTACCTCTATTTATGGACGTTTTGACCAATCATGGAATGGTGGTGGTACTCCTTCTACCCGTTTGAAAGATTGGCTTGACCCTGATAATATCAACCCTCAATATACGAATACAATATTGGCAGGCTCAGCATCAACTACTAATCCTAATCTACCCTCTTCTTCTCTTATCTCAGTTTCAGGACAAGGCATGACCGTTTGTTCTGCTGGTTTGAATCTTGGGCTGATATATAATGGGGTAAATTTAAGTGCCAATGTTAGTTATCCCCTTCCTTTTGGAATCACGCAGATAGAGTGGGCACCTACCTCTGGTAATGTATATATAGTTGGTAATCAAATTAATGGTGGCGTTACAGCAACCGCTTATGCAAATAGTTTATCTGGGCTTCCTGCACAGTTGAGAGTAAGAATACGCAACTGTGCAGGTTGGAGTGAGTGGTATGTATTCTATGTGAATGTATGTAGTGGCTTTCGCTTCATTTACAGTCCTAATCCCACCTCTGAGGTACTGACCATTACCGCAGTGCCAACCGAAGAAAATAAGGACTTCACAATAGCCACTGAGATAGACTTTGAGGCAAAGCTCTTAGACCAAGACGGCAAGGTAGTCAGAGAAGGCAAAAACCAAAACAAGGAAAATAAGCTTTCTTTTGATGTCAAAGGACTGAAAGAAGGGACTTACTACCTGCACATCTTGCATGGAAAGGAACTGGAAAAGCATCAGATAATCATAAGTAAATCAGTAAGTACGAATTAGTGTTTTTTAGCGTTTCAAAGTTTGAAACGCTTGTTTCTGAAAAATAGTTAATTAATCTTAAAAGCTATTAAAATATGCTAAAAAACCTCTTTGCAACTTTTTGGCTATGAGTGGCTTGCACTCTCAAGGAAAAAATCTCCGCCAAAGTGGTGGGAATCTCGGAAAAAATGCTATATTATTGTAGCCACCCAAGGCTACCGCCGAAACGCCTGAAAGAAAGTAGGCAAAAGTAAAATTTTAAACCTCAATTTTTATGAAAAGATTAATCGCATATTTTTTATTTGCCACTGCCCTGTTTGCAGCATGGGCTTGTGGGAAAGGAGAGCAGGAAGTCGTGCCAGAAAAAGAATCTTCCTCCCAAGACGATACAAAAGCGGAAATAATCATTCCTAATCCTAATTGCAAAGATAGCAGTGAAGTAGTAGTTAAGTTTTTATACGAAAATGACAGCTTACCAAAGTGTGGCTACTCAGATAGCACAGTCAAAGATGGCACTTATGATAGTGGAACGCATAAGAGTTATATTATAAATACCGAAGAAGAATATCATAAGTTAGTAAATCAATGTCCTACTCTAAGCAACGGGCAAGTAGTTTCTCTACCCAAAATAGATTTTGAAAAATATAGTTTGCTGACAGGAGTTGTTTTTTGTGTGGGACCTCCTCGCGTTAAAAGTATGAAACTCATTAAGTATTGTGATGATTATGTTTTTACGATAGAGTTTGTTTTAGGTGCGACTTCTATCATAGTTCCTAATGCTAACTATTTTGCTCTTGTCCCCAAAATACCTTCTCATTCAAAAATCAAATACAAAATTTATCAAAAATTCTTTTAAAAAACGTCATTTATGAAATCCATGAAAAAGTTAATCACAAGCATTATCTTATTTGTTTCTTTTAGCCAATGTATTTATTCTCAAGAATATGCTGTTTATTCTTCCAATAAACAAAAAACAATACTGACTGTTTCTCCCGAAAAAGTATTAGTATGGTTTGTGCCTAATCTTACTGAAGATAGAAAAAAACAAACCTTAGCTAAAATTTCTTTAAATGGACTTTTAGCCAGCAATGATGAGATGCCTCATACCAGAATATTATCTTTGAAAGAAGACAAAACAGCTGATGATGCTATAAGATTAGTAAAAGATTTATTAAAGGAAGAAAGTGTACTTTATGCCAGCCCTGTATTAGTAGGTCCAGAGGGAACGTCTTTGGGTGGACTTACCAATGAGTTGATTGTTAAGTTGAAAAAGACAACTTCATTGGCTTTTTTAGAACAATTGGCTAAGGCTAAAAACATTGAAAAAATTGTGCAGTATGAGTATGACCCTTTAGTATATATTCTGACTATTAACAAACACTCATCAACACATACATTAGATTTATCTAATCAGTTTTTAGAAACAGGTAAGTTTGAATTTGCTCACCCCAATTATCATCTTTTTATCAAAACAGCTACCTCAGACCCCTATTTTAATCTGCAATGGAATGTTAAAAATACAGGACAAGTAGTGAATTTAATTACTGGCACTGTGGGTGAAGATATAAAAGTAGAGCAAGCGTGGAATATATCTACTGGCTCAGGGATAAACCTTGCTGTCATCTACAACGGTTCTTTCATTTCCTCTACTCCTAATTCTCAAAACATAGACCAAGTAGAATGGCAATCGCTATCAAGTAGCGTCTATGTTTCTCAGTCTGGCATTACTGCTACTGCGTATCTCTCGAATGGCTGTGTAGGTGGCATTGCCAATATGCGGGTAAGGGTAAGAAATATTTGTGGGCTTTGGAGCGATTGGAGAATGTTTACTGTCAATGTATGCAGCAACTCAGGCTTCCGCTTTGTGTATAGTCCCAATCCTACCTCCGATATTTTAGATATTACGGCAGTCCCTACCGAAGAAAACAAGAATTTGACAATTGCCGCTAAGGTAGACTTTGAGGCAAAGCTCTTAGACCAAGACGGCAAAGTAGTCAGAGAGGGCAAAAACCAAAACAAGGAAAAGAAGATTTCTTTTGATGTCAAAGGACTGAAAGAAGGCACTTACTACCTGCACATCTTGTATGGGAAGGAAATAGAGAAACATCAGATAATCATAAGTAAATCAGCAAGTACGAATTAGTGTTTTTTATCGTTTCAAAGTTTCCCCAAGTTTGAAACGATAAGTAAGTTATTATTTCTTTCCTGCCGAAATCATATTGGCAAACAAGCGATATGCTCCCGACACGCCCGCAGGCAACTGCCTAAACCAAGAAAATCCTGTATAAATGAATACTCCTTTGCCGTATTGGGCTGAGATTTGGATTCCTTTTTTCGCCTGCTCGCCTGTATCCTGCGTAATGAAAGGGGTGTCGTACTTGCTATCCCAATCTGATGCAAAGTACAAGCCACGCTCCTGCACCCAGCCGTCAAAGTCTTCTTTGGTAATCTTATTGGGGAAATTGAGCAAGGGGGTTTCCTTGTTGAAAGCAATGAGGGCATCTTCTTCAGTAACTCTATCACGAGAAATTTTAAAAGGATAAGGACCTATCTCATTGGTTACTAAGCCAAAACTTACATTGTACTGCACTATCAAAACGCCTCCATTTTTTACGTATTCGAGCATTTTAGGATTGTGGTATTTGAGTCTTTGGCGGGTGTTGTAGGCTCTTACCCCCGTTACTATGGCATCAAACTGGCTCAAATCTAAGGCTTCAAAGTTGTCATCAGTAATTTCTACCACCTGACAGCCCAACTGACGCAAGGCATTAGGGGTTTCATCTCCCGCTTCGGAAACGTAAAAGCCCACATTTTTTGCCTTGTTGATTACGTCTAATTTTACCAACTTAAATTCGGCTCTTGGAAAAATAACTTGGTAAGGAATATGGTCATACTCCAAGCGTGTAATGCCCACAGCATCAGCCCCGTTGATTTTTACTTTGGCAGTAGCATTGCTGGCATTTTTGGGTGGGAATACTTTAAAACTTACCAATAGTTCTTCATCTTTCTTGCTCAAGTTAAAGTTCACCTGTTGCGGTTCGCTTCTCCAACCTTGTGGCAAGTCTAAGCTCAAAGTGCCGCTTGCATTCTTTTTCCCTGCTTTGAGGGTTACAGCTACTTCTTTGCTCAAATTTTCTGTAAAAATGTAGGTAGGAAATTTGATATTTGCCATGACCTCGGGGACTACTTCAAAACTGCGGTATAGCTCCCCATCTACTCTGTGCGTCCATTTATACATCAAAGGCGTAGTATAGCTAAAAACTTCGCCCTCAATGTCCAAATCTATACTTGCAAACTGCTCTTGGGGTTTTTCTGGCAGACCTATCATTTCTTGTTCATCTACTTGGTACATTCCTTTGATGACAGGTTTTCTGAGCCAATAGGGTTGTGAAATCTCAGATTTTCTGCTCAATACTACTTTGCGATTGATTTCTAACAAGGTATTTTCTGCTAAATTATAATCTACCGCTTTGCTTTCACTTCCTTCGGGCTGGTTACTTTCTTCGTCAAAAGAAAGGTCTATTTTTTTGAGTTTTACGTGAGCATTAGAGCGATTGATTATCCTCAAAGTGGCATTGACAGAATCTCCTGGGCTTGCCGTATAGTCGTTGGCTGTGATTTCAAACCATATACCTGCACAGTTTTTTATTGCTTCGTCTAATTCTGCATTTTTGGTTTTCAGCCAATACATTTCTGTAGGGTCATTGGTTTTCGCAAGTAGATTGGCTATTTCTTTGCGGGCAGCAATCAATCTTGGCAAGACCAAAGAGGGATTCAAAGGACTGAAGTTTTTGTAGGCTTCGTTGAGCAGATTCCCTACGACTTCTCCTCCTTTGATGCGACCCCAAGTCGTGTTTACTCCTTCCATGATATGCTCTTTTGCCGAGTCGCCCATGATGTATTGCAAGTATTCGGGTTGCTTTCCTCTGATTTTCCCTGAGCCAAAACCCTGACTTTTATGCTGAGTGCGACTTTCCATTGCCAAGTCGAAATAAGACTGTCCAAGCAAAGGATTGAAAATTCCCGTATCGACTTTGAGGTACTTGCTCAAATCTTCTTTGCTATCTCTTATCCACTTGTTCCAGTACAATCGCTTTGGTTGCCAAGTGGTTACGTATTGGAGTTGCTCAGGAAACATAGTAGGGTCGGAGGCGTATTTGAAAACCTCTTCGGCTAAAAGGGCAGAAGAAGTATGATGCCCATGTCCCCCGCTTCCGTCGGTAGGGAATCGAGTAATCAGCACATCGGGTTTCCACTTGCGAATGACCCAAACCATGTCAGCAACTACCTGATTCTTGTCCCAAATCCTGAGTGTTTCGTTGGGATTTTTAGAAAAACCAAAATCATTGGCTCTGGTGAAAAACTGCCTTCCGCCGTCTAATGCTCTGGCTGCTAAAAGTTCTTGGGTTCGAATCAAACCTAAGAGTTCACCCTGCTCGCTCCCTATCAAATTCTGTCCCCCATCACCACGCGTCAAAGCCAAGTAAGCTGTTTCATAGCACTCATGCTTTGCCATGTAAGCTATCAATCGTGTGTTCTCATCGTCAGGGTGTGCCGCAATATACAGCACAGAGCCTAAGACAGTGAGCTTTTTCAAATCCATTTGGATTTGGCTGGCAGATTTAGTGCTATTGGGCTGGGCATAAATTTGTAAGAATAGGCAGCAAGTTGCCAATGCAAGTAGTAATTTTTTCATCATCATTATCAGGGTTTTGAAAGGTTTTATAGTTAGTTAATCAGGATTAGGAATATTAATAATTGGCTCTGATTGTATCATAAAGCACTTATTATTTGAATCTTAAAAATAGATAAAAATTTCTGATTTTGCAAATGGAAGGTTAATTTTGCCTTAAAGCTATACTTTCTTACTGTTTGATTTGGGCTAAAAAGATAAATCCGATAAATTTGTAAGATACACGAGCTTCATTTACAACTGACGGGTTTGTGAAACCTGTCAGTTATAAGTATAGTTTAAGAAACATCTATGGACAACTGACAGAATCTTTTACCTCTGGCAGGTTTGTGAAACCTGTCAGTTATAAGTATAGTTTAAGAAACAAACAATTTTACTTTTTACAAAATTTTAAAACTATGAGTCTAAGAATCAATGACATAGCACCCAATTTTACTGCGGAAACTACGCAAGGTACTATCAATTTTCATGAATGGATTGGCGATAGCTGGGCTATTTTGTTTTCTCACCCCAAAGACTTTACGCCTGTTTGTACTACAGAGTTGGGCTTCATGGCAAAGTTACAACCTGAGTTTGAAAAACGCAACTGCAAAGTAATAGGACTGAGTGTCGACCCGGTGGAGAGCCATTTGAGATGGGAAAAAGACATAGAAGAAACGCAAGGCTATGCCGTCAATTACCCAATGATTGGGGATACCGATTTGAAGGTAGCTAAACTCTATGATATGCTACCCGCCGAGGAGGCAGGGACTTCCGAAGGAAGAACCGCAGTAAGCAATCAGACTGTTCGCTCAGTGTTCGTTATCAGCCCTGACAAAAAAATAAAATTGCAAATCACCTACCCGATGACCACAGGACGCAATTTTTACGAAATCTTGCGTGCTTTGGATTCCTTGCAGCTTACCGCCGAGCATAAAGTAGCGACCCCTGCCAACTGGAACGACGGGGAAGATGTCATCATTTCTACGGCAGTATCCGATGCAGAAGCCAGAGAAAAATACCCAGAGGGTTGGAAAACACTGAAGCCTTATCTTCGCGTAGTGCCTCAGCCGAAAAGGTAGTGTTTTGTCAATAGTAAAAAATAATTAAAGCCTTGATTTACTCAAAATCAAGGCTTTTAATAAACCTTATACCAAAGGAATTACATACAAATAATATATGCCAAGAACTCAATAGGTAGGAGATTTTTGTTCAATGATTTGATTAAGTACCGTCAAATACTTTTTTAATTGAATATACTCATTTTTCCCTAAAGCCTTAGCCCATTGTTTTTCAATCTCAGCAATAATTTTCAGCCCTTCATTTCTGTATTCCTTGCCGAGTTGTGTAAGTTCAAAAATCCATGCTCTACCATCGGTTAAATCTTGTTTTCTTTTTACATAGCCTTTTTTTTCCATCATATCGAGTAGATATTTGATATTCTGCTTGCTTGTTCTACCTTTGGATGCTATCTCAGTAGCTCTCGCTCCTTCTCCTATGTACTGAAATACTACGCTATAGGAGCTGTCCAACTCAGGATACCCTTTTGCTTTGAGCTGTTTATCTGATTCGTCCAATACAGCATGGTATATATTTCTTACAAGCCTACCAATATGCTCACTATCAACATTATTCATTTTTATTAGGTTATAATTAGTAAAATAATTTTACAAAAAATCTAAATAACTATTGCAAATTTAGTAAAATGATTTTACTTTTGTATAAAAATTTGAACTTTTATGTTAGACTTTAAAGCAAATATAGACCACGGTAAGGTCTTCAATTCTCAAATCATGATTGTCAATGACCAGCCCAACGCTGAAAACGGAACGGTACTAATACGCGCTAAAACAGCAGGACCGCCCATACACAAGCATAATCTCCAAGATGAAATATTAGAAGTAGTTGAGGGACAATTAGATGTGTATAAAGAGAATAGGTGGGAAGTTATTAAAAAAGGAGAAAGTATTTTTATACCACGGAATACAGCCCATACTTACAAAAACACTTCTGAATCAGATACTTATTTTAAGTATTTTATTAGCCCTCAAGGGACTTTTACTTCAATGATGTATGATTTTGAAAGAATAATTAAGCAAGAAAAAATAAAAAGTACCAAAGACTTTTCTTCTCTAATTTATATGTCTATGGTATTCAGGAAATATAAAGATTCTTTATCAAGTGTAGAGCCTCCTGACTTTGTTATGAGTTTTATGGCAACTCTAGGGAAAGTATTAGGTTTTCGGATTTAAAAAGTCCAGCTTATCTTTTTTACTAATAATTTGAAGATGAAATTATGAACCGAAGAATTTATAATCCTCTACAGAAAGACTATGTAACTTTCTTAAAAACTTCAGAGGAAACCAAAGGAGAGTTTACCTTATTAGAAGTAGAACTTGCTAATGGAGGTGGGGTAGGTCTGCACTATCATAAAACCTACTCCGAAAAATTTACCTGCCTTGAGGGCAAGGTACAAGTACAGCTAAATAATCAACTATATACCTTGTCAGAAGGTGATTCGGCTACTGCGAATAAGCTGGTGAATCATTTATTTCAAAATAGAAGTGGGCAAAGTTGCAAATTCATGGTAGAAATTGTCCCTGCCAATAGAGGTTTTGAGCAGGCACTACAAATCGCTTATGGGTTGGCAAGAGATGGAAAATGTGGAAAAAAAGGAATTCCAAAAAATCCTTTTATTTTAAGTTGGCTTTTTGTGTTGAGTGAAAGCAATCTGAGAGGTTGGCGCAGTCTATTTGAGCCAATGCTTAGGTTTCAAGCTCTAATAGCAAGATTGTTTCAGATTGACCAACAATTGGCTAAAAAATATGTAAAATTTTAAATTCAAAGTTTAGAAACAAAAATGAAAAAAATTATTCTTTTTGGAGCGACAGGTTTTGTCGGCTCTGAAATACTCCAACAAGCTATTCATAGAGGGTTTCATGTCAAAACATTGGTTAGAAATCCTGCTAAATTGAAGATGATGCACTCTTTGTTAGAAACCGTCTTGGGTGATGTGAGTTCTTTGGAACAGGTAGAACGTGTTTTAGAGGAAGATGCCTTAGTCGTATCTGCCTTGTCAGCAAACACGATTGATGAAAGAATCACCTATATAGAAAACATCATTAAAGCGATGAATAACAAAGGACTAAGTAGGTTGATTGTGCTTGGAGGGGCGGGCATTCTTCAAATATCCGAAACCCAAAAACTCTATGAGGGTGAGCATTTTCCGCTTGAATTGTTAAGGTTTACCTTAGGTCATTTGGGCGTATTGGCGCATTTAAAGAAAAGTGGCATGGACTATACCTTGGTCTGCCCACCTCAGATATTGCCTAATCCAGCTACACATAACTACGCTGTTCATGAAAATTATGCTCCCAAGGGTTGGACGATTAACTGTGGTGATTTAGTTCATTTTATCATGGAAGAGGTTAAAAATAATAAATACATTAAATCACAGGTTAGCATTTCAAATTAATATTATGTCTTAAATTAAAATTATGTTGCCAAGTAGTTTTAAAGCTGTAGAGAATACTCATGCTTGGGCTAAGATAAAAAAATTTGGCTTTTATTTTTTGTTTAGTTATTATTTTCTGTATGCCTTCCCGCAGGTATTTGATGGCATTATTCCCTTCGTTGATGGTATCTTGGGACATTATTATTCTGCACAAGATAGCTTTGTTTCTTTTGTTGGCGAAGCAATATTCAAGTTGGGATACCATGAACCCAATTATAATAGTGGGAGCGGCGACCAAGTTTTCTTTTACATCAGGCAGGTAGTGTTTTTGCTATTGGCATTGCTATCTGCATTGATATGGTTTTTGATAGCTAAGAAATACTCATCACACAATAAACTGTACGAAATACTGCGTATATATTTACGGTATTTTTTGGGTGCAATACTATTATCTTATGGTTTTGCCAAAGTATTTCCTTCTCAAATGCCTCCACTTACGCCCATACAACTTACGCAGCCCTACGGTCATTTTTCTCCAATGGGAATTGCTTGGGCTTTTATGGGGTCATCTCCTGCTTTTCAGGTGTTTACGGGTGTTTTAGAGGTGCTGAGTGGCTTGTTGCTCTTGTTCAGAAAAACGACAACACTTGGAGCTTTGCTTGCTGTAATTGTATTGATGGGAGTCGTCGTATTTAATTTTTGTTATGACATTCCTGTAAAAATTAACTCTACTAATTATCTATTTATTGCTGTCTTTCTCTTGCTGAATGCCCGTAAGAGCTTAGTCAATCTATTCTTTTTTCATCAGGAAACAAAGCCAGAAACAAGTATAGAGCTATTCATGGGCAAAAAGCAAAGAATTACGGCTATTGTATTCAAATACAGCTACATAGCCTATCTGCTTTTTGTTTTTACGACAGACGCATACTCTTTCTATTTTGATGAAGTAAAACAACGCAGTCAGCACCCTTTGTATGGAGTATATGATGTAGGGATTTTTATTCGAAATAATGATACGATTCCTATGCTGAAAGGAGATACAAGCGTTTGGAACAAGATAGTGCTAAGTTATCCCAAAGTGTTATCAGTAAGAGATATGAAAGATAGCTTACAAAGATTCCCAATTATCGATTTTGATAGTGCAAAATATGCTGTCAAGTTTTTAACTAATCCAAGTGATACTACGCATATAAGTACTCTATATTATCATAAAAGTCAAGGAGGGCAGATGGAACTCATTGGCAATGTTGGCAGGGATAGTGTATTTATCAAGGCATACCTCATAGAACAGGAAAAGTATTTAATCCTCAACAGAGGCTTCCATTGGATAAGCGAAAAACCTTTTAACAAATAATCATTTTTAAACAGGTAATAGACACAAAGTGAGCAGTGAAGTGAGCATAGCTTCGCTCTACATTTGCAAAATCAAATTTATTAAACTCATACTTTTATGTCTAAATCATATCATTTTATCACTCAATGGCGCGTAGTCGCTAACCAAGAAGAAGTATATCATACGTTAGAGCAAGTAGAAGAGCTAACCCGTTGGTGGTGTTCTGTTTATCTTGATTTGAAGGTAATAGACAAGGGGCAAAAAGGGGGTGTAGGCAAGGTAGTAGAACTTTATACCAAAGGTTTTCTTCCTTATACTTTGCGGTGGAAATTCAGAGTAGTAGAAACTAATTTTCCTCATGGATTTGTGTTGGAGGCTTTTGGAGATTTTGTAGGGCGTGGCGTATGGACTTTTGAGCAAGACGGAGCGTATTGTAATATTATATACGATTGGAAAATAGAGGCAGAAAAACCCCTGCTCAAATACCTCTCTTTTTTGATGAAGCCCATTTTCTCTGCGAATCATGAATGGGCTATGTCAAAAGGCTTGACAAGTCTGGAATTGGAACTTAGAAGGAGAAAAGCTACTTCGGAAGCTGAAAGGAAAAGGATTCCACCACCACCAGCCCCTACCTTCCCTCATAATATCTTGAATAATAAAATCTTATAAAAATATATCGATAGATTTAATCTTAACTAAAACTCCATATTTACCATGAAAGAGATAGTAAATTATCAAAGAGGTATAAGGTTTTACTTGTTATTGGGCTTTGTCGTTTTGTTTTCTTTTGTATTCATTATCAACAATGCCTTGCCCTATTTCGACATAAACTCTCCTGTCTATGACACAGAGAAAATAAGACCATTTACAGGAGCATTATTGGCTCATATTCTTTTTGGTATTGTCGCATTATTAACAGGTATATCGCAGTTTTATACCTCACTAAGCAAAAGAAACAAATATTTTCATCGCTTTTTGGGGAGGCTATACTTCATTTCTGTATTGTTATCTGCTTTGGCAAGTATATATCTTTCTGTTTTTCATGCCATTATAGACAGAGGCTACATTACGTTTGGGATTGGTTTGCTTGGACTGGCTTTTGCGTGGCTCTCCACTTCCGTGATGGCTTTTGTAGCTATCATCAATAAACAAATCAGCCAACACAAAGAGTGGGTACTCAGAAGCTATGTAGTAACTTGTGGTTTTATCCTTTTCCGAATGGTATTTGGCACCTTAGAACAGGTCTTGCAAGTAAGCCATATAGATAGTGGAAATATTGCGGCATGGGTATGCTGGTCTATTCCTTTGCTAATTTGTGAGATAATTATTCAAAGTAAAAAAGTCATTTTTCAAAATAAATTTTAACCGAAAATAAATTATTAAGTCATGAAAAATCAAACTGTAATTAATGTTTACATTATCCTGTCATCAATTTTAATAGCAATCATGCTATTTTCTTTTAAAAATTTGAAAGAAAGTTTTGAGGAAATTTCTGTCAAACGCATAAACATTGTTGATAATAATGGTAAAAATGTAATTGTAATTTCCAATCAAGAAAAATTTCCCTTGCCAATATTGAATGGGAAAGAATTTGAAAGGAGTGTTGCTCCTTCTGGAATGGTATTTTATAAGAAAAACGGTGATGAATGTGGTGGAATTGGCATTCTCGATATCCCCAAAGCAAATATGACAAAAATGATATTTGACTATTCTAACTCAGAAGCATTGGGTTTTAGTATGTTCGAAACTAAAAACGGAAAAAGTTATGGTGCGGGGTTTTCAATAGCGGAACGTATTCCATTAGGCGCAGATATATTAAAAGTTGGTACAAGTGGACCTGAAAGAATCAGCCTAAGTACTGATAAAAAGGATGCTTTTTTGTCAATTAATGACCCTGAGGGTAAGCCTAAAATCATATTAATGGTTGACAGTTTGGGCGTACCTTCATTTAAAGTTTTTGATAAAAATGGTAAAGCGAAGGAGTATATTCTTAAAGATTAGTTTTTAATTGGTTATATCTAAATTTTAAAAAAATATTTAATCAATTCTTTACTAAGAACAAATACAATTTTAAAATTGCATTTATGCGATTCTAAGTAATTGAAGAGCAACAGATTCGCATAAATATAAATCTGCATTTGTTTTGTCTATTTACTTAATATTTAGCACCTACGAATAGAATCTTATACCATGCAATTTTTTTAGTAAAGATATGATAAAGGTAAAATTAAATGCGTTAGACCTGCTTATAAAATAAATTCAATAGATAATCATAATGAAGTATTACATTCTAACACTGATAATTATATGCGGTTTAAACGGCTATGCCCAAAAAGTAGAAACAGATATTTCTGCTTGCAAGGCAATTTTTGGAGTATTGGAAGCCATGAAATCAGGCAAAGAAAAGACAGAGATAGAGCAACAGATCAACAATGTATTAGCTTCCAAAGCTTATCAAACCATGTTCCAACACTACAATCGCAGTTGGCGACCCAATCACCTTCCTGAAAATACATTTAAGCGAATGATATTATCCCTAAAATATCCAAATGAGTACACACAAGGAGAAAATCAAAGGGCAGACGCAATGTTAGTATTCTGGAAGAAAGCATTTGAAAATATAGAGCAGTTTAATAGAGATGTTCTTCTTTTAGAAAAAACAAATCTTGCTGTTTTGATACAAAAGGGAGTCAAATATGCCCAAAAATGGCTACCTTCCTCTATGCAAATTCCCGATTTCTACTTTTTTATTCACCCGAATGGAGGTAGTCCTGCATTTGCTATTAATGGAAGTCAGGGCTACGATTTTTTCCAATTGGACAGAGACGACAAAGGGAATATTGATGTTCAGAAACTCATTGACGTAATTTCTCATGAATCTCACCACCTTGGTCTAAATCCTCAATCAATCTCTTTCAAAAGCAATAAAGACTCTCTTGCCTATACTTATTTGATGACTTTTGTAGCAGAAGGCACAGCAACCAAGTTTGTAGATAATATGCCAGGAGGTTTTGTTCCTAAAGTGCGGAAAACAAGGATAAGAAATTGGGATACCAGAGTTGCCAATATTTGGAAAGATTATACTTTGCAAGAAAAAAAACTATTTGAACGCTTTGAATCAGATTTGGCAAAGATATATGCAGGCGAATACAATAAGGACAGCATACAATTCTATATGCACCAGTATTGGCTAAGTGGCTACAAAGGAAGAGCCTATTTTTTAGGAGCAGAACTTTTTGGTGCAGTATATCAGGCTTTCGGTAAGAAAAAACTTTTTTATGTCATGGAGAATCCTAAGTACCTACTTGCCTATTACAATCGCTCCGTTGAAAAAATAAGACTCAAAAATACCATAAAATTAAGCAAATGGACAACTACAATTTTCTAAAAATCAATCTTATCAGCAAAAGAATTACATTTTTTTTGATAAGCTTTATTTTTGTGATGCAGATTTGCACAGCCCAAGCTAACAAACCCACTATCTCAGATGCTGAAGAATCAGTAGTGTTTATCAAAGACAACATCTCGAGCTTTGATAGCCTCAAGCAGATGTTCAGAGAGCGGGTAGTTTATGTGGACATTTGGGCTACTTGGTGCGCACCCTGTCGCCGAGAATTTAAATACAAGCAACCTTTGCAGGAATATGCAAAAGCTAACAATATCGTATTGCTTTACATCTCAGGCGACAAACCTAAAGATGAGCCTAAATGGAAAGAAATAGTACTCAAGAACAAGTTGAGTGGATATCATATACGCATGAACGATAAATTAAAAGCAGACATCAAACAAAAATTTGCAAGACCTCTAAAAAGTTCTGGCGAGTTGGCACTCATTTACCCAACTTATATTATTTTAGATAAATTTGGAAATATTTTGGAAAATATCCCTAAACCAAGTAATTATGTAGAAGTATTAAGAGAATTAGAAAAACTTGATAAATAAAAGTAGCCGCTAAAACTACTAAACCCAATTATATGAATCCAGACCTAAGCAATTTCTTTCAACAACGAGCTAATTATTTTCATCAACAAGTCCAAGTATTTCAAAAACAAGACAATAACTATTCTTGGGCGCGTACTGTTTTTTTTGTAGTTGCCCTAATTTTAGTAATATGGTTTGCCAATGAGCGAGACGCTATTTATACCGCACTTACCTTTTTAGTCGCTCTCCCTATTTTTATTTTTTTAGTAAAAACGCATCAAAAAATTATTGCTCAAAAAAAGCATTTCCAATTTTTAAAACTCATTAACGAAAAGGAAATCAAACGCTTAGAAGGGAAGTTTGATGAATTTGAAAATGACGGGGCAGAGTTTTTTGACGAAACTCATTCTTACTCAGCAGACTTAGATATTTTTGGAAAAAACTCTCTTTTTCAATATCTTACGCATACGGTAACGCCTTTGGGCAAGCAAGTATTGGCAGATTGGCTTAGCCATAGTGCAGATGCTCAGGAAATTAGGTCAAGACAGGAGGCAGTGAGAGAATTAGGTCAGAAAATAGATTTTTTGCAAAATTTTGAGGCAAGTGGTTTGGCTTTTAAGCAAGAAGCCTTAGAAGTAGAAAAGTTTTGGGCTTGGGTAGTAAAAGACAATCAACTAACTAATAATCAGATTTTTAAACTTATTAGCTTAGTATTGCCTTTCCTTTTTGTAAGTACGCTTCTTATTATTGCTATTTTTGACTTGCCTTTGTTGTGGATAGCTTTGCCTTTCTTGCTCAACGTCTTTGTATTAGGAAAAGTAAGTGAATGGGTAAAAAATACTTTGGCAGAGGTTTCTCCTCTCTTGACCACCGTTCAGGCAGTAGGCAAGCTAATAGGTTTGATAGAGCAAGAAGAATTTGAGAGCGAGAAAAATAAGCAAATAAAAAACAGTCTTAGACACGACAAAATATTGGTTTCCAAAGCAATAAAAAAGCTATCTTCTCTGATAGCTAATTTAGAGTTTCGTCAAAATCCTTACTTTTTTGCTTTCATCAACATTCCTTTGCTGTGGGACTTACATTTTTTAATTCGTTTAGAAAGTTGGAAAAAAGCCTATCAGAAGGAAGCCAAGCAATGGTTTGAAGCCGTAGCAGCATTAGAAGCATTGAATAGCTTGGCTTGCTTTCATATCTTGCACCCCAACTATGCTTTTCCAAGCATAGAAGAAAAACAGTTTTTGTACAAAGCAAAGAATTTAGGACACCCGCTCATTCATTTTTCTAAGCGAGTAAGCAATGATTTTTCCTTAGCCGATAGAGGCACCATTCATATAATTACTGGCTCTAATATGTCAGGGAAAAGTACTTTTCTTAGAACAGTTGGCATCAATGCAGTATTGGCTTTGGCAGGGGCACCAGTTTGCGCCAATGAGATGCAAATTTGTGTTTTACAAACATTTACAAGCATGAGAACGCATGATTCACTCAGCGAAAGTGTATCTTCTTTTTACGCAGAACTCAAACGCATTAGGCTACTATTGGACAAGCTGAATCATGAGCCTCCTATGCTGTTTTTGTTAGATGAAATACTGAAAGGGACAAACTCTGAAGACCGCAATAAAGGAGCCAAAGGACTAATACGCCAATTGCACAAATCCAAGCTGTCGGGCTTAGTTTCTACCCACGATTTGGCATTAGGAGAGTTAGCCAAAGAAAATCCTGCCTACATCAACAATTACAGTTTTAATAGTGAGTTGATTGATAATCAACTACATTTTCCTTATCAACTTTCCGAAGGCGTTTGCCAAAGTTTTAATGCAAGTGTATTGATGAAAATGATAGGCATAGAGATAGAGTAGAGCAAATCAGTCTAATCCCTGCTCTCACTTTTCTACTTGATTTTCCTCAAAAATAATCAATAAGGACTTGAAAGCCATAGAGATAGCTTGCAAACTAAGTAATGCAAAACCTAAAAACATGAAAGACTTGATAACAAAGCGATAAGGTAGTCCTCCCGCATCAGAAGACCCCTCGCCTATTCGCCATGACAGCTGGATATAGGGAATTGCTCCTTTGAAAATAATGAAACAAAAAGGTAACAAGAATAGTAAGCAACCTAACAAATTGATGTATGCTTTTTTCTTTGGTGGAAATTTGGCATAAAGTACATCTACTCTGACGTGGCGGTCATGTTTGAGCGTATAGCCAGCACCTACTAAAAAAATGATAGCAAACAAATGCCACTCCAATTCAAAAATAGCTACATTGGTAGCGTTAAATACGTACCTCATCAGTACATCATAGCAAAATAACAAGACCAGCAAAGTAGTCAACCAAGCCGTAATGCGACCTATTCTTTCGTTAAGTGCGTCTATCTGCTTGGCTGAGTAAGATAAAAACTTAAGCATAGTTTAAGAGATTTATTTCAAAAGCAATTTTTACAGCCTCTTTCCCCTCCCCTTTTGAGAGGGGAAATTAGAGGCTTTAGTAAGAAGTCTAATATTGATGAAAAGCATCAGAAATAAAAGATAAAACTTCTGGTAGCGATTCTCGCCAATACGTCCAAGTATGTCCACCGTTACGTATCCTGAACTCGTGTGGAATTTCTTTTTTCTTCATTGCAATATGTACCAAAGAGTTGCCTTCGTACAAAAAATCGTCATCTCCACAGTCTATGTACCAACGTACTGCTTTTTTGTCTTGTTCTTTGATATTTTCTATCAAAGGCAATACGCCATATTGCTTGAAATAAGGCTCTACATCACTTTCTTTGTAGTCTTTAACCCCCCTGCGTTCAAACATTTGTTTAGTATCCTCCACACTTAGCGGCCCTGCATACGCACTCAGCGGACAGGCAGAGGAGAACAAGTCAGGGCGATGCAAGGCATACACAAAAGTTCCTCCTCCTCCCATAGACAGTCCTGCAATAGCACGATAGCGTTTTTCACTTTTGATTCTATATTTTTTCTCAACAAAAGGCATCAACTCCTCAAAGAAAAAATCTTCATATCTCCATTTTCCATCGGGAGAGTTGTAGTAACCTCTTTGTCCTGTATTTGCATCGGGCATGATGATAACCATAGGCGTTGCTTTGCCTTCGCGGATTGCTTTGTCTGCGATGTGGAGTACTTCACCAAATTGTACCCAACCCGTCTGGTCATCGCCTGCTCCATGCAAAAGGTACAATACAGGGTACTTGCGGTTTGAGGTTTCATAGTCTGGGGGTAAATAGACCGCATATTTTCTTTCACTATTGAGAATCTTACTTGGGAGGGCTAAGTCATCAAAAACTTTCCCTGTTTGTGCTTTGGCTACACACAAGAGCATAAAAGCAGTGATAAATAAAATGAGCCTTGACATTAGTTTAGCATTTTTAAAGGTTAAAGAAAGAAAAATAATTTTTTTAATATCTAATTACCAGCCTATTCCATAGTCTTCTCCATGATTGCTCGAGCCTCCCCAAAAACTTCCATTTTCCCAATCAAAATAAATCGCATTGATGGGACCGCTTGTGCGGTCTTGGTAGGTAATTTTATAGCCCATGCGGGAGAGTTCTTTTCTTATCCAAGCAGGCATCTCACTATTTAGCGTCAGTGAGCCTACTGCTTTTTCGTGCTTGCCAAAACTGGAATACATTTGGTAGGTCTTAAAACTTGGGGCTTCGCAAGCCTCTTGTACGGTCATATTAAACTCTACCATGTTCAGAAAAAACTGAATCAGCAACTGGTCTTGCTCATCTCCTGCCTGCTTGGCAAAAGAAAGGAAGGGTTTTCCGTCTTTCAATGCCATGCTCGGCGTAAGGGTTACTCTTGGACGCTTGCCCGGTGCCACTACATTGAACGGGTTTTCTTTTTCATCTAAAACAAAAGACTGCATGCGTTGGCTCATGCCTATTCCAGTATTCCCTGCGATGCAGGCTGGCACCCACCCACCACTGGGCGTAATGGATACCACCCAGCCTTCCTTGTCTGCTGCTTCTACTGAGGTAGTTCCTGCCGCAAATTCCTCTAAAAAATTTTCGTCTAAAGGATTTTGACTTGTAGGCTTATGCAAATGAGCAGTTCCCCATTTTTCTAATAAAGTCAAATAAGGATTTGTTTTCCCCTCAAAAGGATAAGGGTCGCCGGGTTTGGCATTGGGGTCATTTCTGTCTGGATTGATGAGTTTAGCTCTCTCTTTCGCATATTCTTTGGAAAGCAAGCCTTTTATTGGCTCATCAGGTGGGAAAGCAGGGTCGCCATAGTAAAAATCTCTATCAGCAAAAGCTAAGTTCATCGCTTGGTAAAGCGTATGAATATAGCGAGTAGAGTTGTAGCCCATACTTTTCAAGTCAAAATTTTCCAAGATATTGAGGGTTTGGAGCATGGCAGGACCTTGTGTCCACTGCTGGAGTTTATAGACTTCTATTCCCTTATAGGTAGTCATTAGAGGCTCTTCTATTTTTACTTTCCAGTTGGCTAAGTCCTGTTCTGTAATTAACCCTCCCTGCTCTTGGCAACCTCTGGCAAACTCTTTGGCAATATCTCCTTTGTAAAATCTATCATAAGCAGCATAGATAGCCTCTTTTCTATTTTTCCCTTTTTTCAAAGCCTCCTGCTCTGCTTCTACTAACTTTTTTAAGGTTTCTAATAAGTCTTTTTGCACAAAAATTTCGCCTGCATTAGGGGCTTCTCTTTTTTCGCCCAAATGAGGGAGAAAAACCTTAGTAGAATATTTCCACTGCTTTATTTGCTCTTTTCCTCTTTCTATGGAGTTTGCCGTTTGTGCTTCTATGGGGTAGCCCTCTGCCATCTGCATGGCAGGAGCAAGTACTTCTTTGAGGCTCATCGTCCCAAACTCAGCTAACATGACCATGAGTCCGCCGGGAGTACCGGGCGTTACTGCTGCCAAAGGACCATACTCTGGTGGGTACTTCATGCCTTTCCCTTTGAAAAACTCTGGAGTAGCTCCCGTAGGCGCAACCCCTAAAGCATTGATAGCAATGACTTTTTTTGTTTTGGGATTGTAAATCAATGCCTGCGTTTCGCCTCCCCAGCTTAGCACGTCCCACATAGTACAGGTAGCGGCTAACATCGCACAGGAAGCATCAACGGCATTACCTCCTTTGGTAAAAATCATCGCTCCTGCCGTAGCGGCTAAGGGCTTTCCTGTAATTGCCATCCAATGTCTGCCATGCAAAGGAGGTTTTTGTGTATTGACAGGAAGATTGTTAAATGATTGGCTATGTGCAAAAAAAGCAACTGCTAATAGCCATGATAAAGTAAGACTTTGCTTCATAATGGTAATGATTTATATGGAAATGAAAGAAAGTTAATATTGGGCTTTTACTACTGTTTCTTCTTTGAATTTCATGTCTATTTCTCTTGACAAAAAGTCAGTATTTTTACCAAAACCCACTCCGCCAGCCTTTAAGATAGCATCATTTGCTACTTTTTTGATAGGAGTATAACAAGAAGGAGGTTCTGGTTTATAAGGTACATTAGTCAGTAAGTTATACACTGAGATTAGCGACCATCTCGCCTTCTCGCTAAGGTTAGCATTGGACCGGTGCAAAAGATTGCAATGGAAAAATAAGGCATCTCCCGGCTCTAATTCTACATAAACAAGCTCCATTCTTTCCAAAGCAACATTGACTTTTTCCATATCTGCCCCTACCTGCTCACCGCTCATGTTGTGATTCACTCTTTCCATTTTGTGAGAGCCTTTGATTACCTGCATACAACCATTCTCTTTGGTCGCTTCTGTAAGTGCTACCATAATACTTACCATTTGAGGGAACAGAAATCCATTGTTGTACCAGTAGCCGTAGTCCTGATGCCATTCCCACGCTCCCCCTTTTTTAGGTTCTTTTTGCATGAGTTTGGAGTGGTAATGCCCCACCTGTCCTCCTAAAATGAGTTCTGCTGCCTCTACTACACGCTCGCATCGGCTATACATACTGTAAATATCTTCACCTGGGGTGTACCAGAGGGCAAGGCGAGTTTTAAAACCTTGCGTATCATTCAAATCGATAGAGTTTTTCCCTACCGAATCATCTGCAATAGCCGTTTGGTACATCATATCTACTTCCTCTTTGCTCAAAAAGTTTTTGATAATGACATAGCCGTCTTTCTCAAAATCAGGAAGATGTTTACTTGTAAAAGAATTGAATTTCATATTTACTATGTTTTTGGTTTATGTATCCAATAAAGACAAACTTATATCTTTAATCTGATAAAACATACTTACCTCATCTTTTACCCGTGACGGGTTTTGCAAACCTGTTACGGGTGAGTATAACCTAAGTTGTAAGATTTGACAAATATTTTTGAGATTAAAACAAAACGAAAATAGTTAAATTTACAAGGGAAAAGAAATTTATCACATAAAAAGAAATATTAAATTTTCCTAAGTTATAATATTTTTTTACATTAGTTGTTATTAAAACATATATTCTTTAATCATTACCCCATTTTTTATGAAAAACATTGTTTTTAAAGTATTGCTAATCAATTTATTATCTGTTTTTCTTTATACTGATGATGTTTTTTCACAAGTCAAAAAAATACCTACTACGGCAGATACCTTGAATAATTTGACGAAGGAATTTATTAGCACCTATAACAATTTTTCCAAAACCTTAGACAAAGAAAGCGTGCTGAAGTACATGGATAAAAGTGTTTCAGCTTTGCTTACCAATACTAATATCAGTAAAAATGTACTTAAATTTAAAAGCGACTATAAGGGTTTTGAGGATTACTTAGACAAACTCAAAGAGGCAACACAAAGAGGTATTATTTTAGGATATAGGCTTACAGGTATTATTAGAACGTATGTAAACGGAGATATGGGTGTAGTAACTTATACAGCTGACTATGATATTCATAGACAAAAAAAGATGTGGGCAAAAGGTACAGAAACAGTAACGCTGGCATTCAAAAGGCAAAAAGAGGAATGGAAAATTATACACTATACCACTGCCACCATAGAAGACCATAAGTTTGTGGGTGAGTGTTACTGCGAATATGCAGAGCTACCTAATAACTCCTTTGAAACCAATACTATGATTCCTGCGGGCAAAGGCTATGAGGAGAAAAAAAGCAAGGTATCTTTCGAGGAGGTAAACGAAGGAGATGTACGCATACGCAAAGTAAGAGTAGATGACAAAGTATATCGTTGGGAACTTTCCTCAGAGTTATTTACTGACGTAGCTCCGCAAACAGCAACAACGGTTAGCTCAGGAACGAGCGGACTGTCTATTCAAAGTTTAGGCAAGAGCAGAACCAAGCAAGAGGTACTTGAAAAGGTCATTCTACACTACTTCCAAGAAAACTGCCAAGAAATAAAATCTAAAAAATTAGCAAAAAAGTAAGCACTTCTATACGATTTATGTTTGTACTTGTCGAGCAGAATAGCATAGCCAACCAATTCTTGGCAGAGTTGCGTCACCAAGAAATACAAAAAGACAAAGCAAGATTTCGGCATAACTTGGAGCGAGTGGGAGAAGTTTTAGCCTATGAGATTTCTAAAACACTTGACTATCAAGTAGAAAAAATTACAACTCCCTTAGGAGTAGCCCATACGCATTTACCTAAGTCCTACCCTATTTTGGCTTGTATTATGCGAGCAGGTTTTCCTTTTTATCAAGGCTTTTTGCGATTTTTTGACTCTTCCGAAAGCGCATTTATAGGTGCTTTCAGAGGAAAAACCAAAGAAGATGAGCAGTTTGATATAGAACTGCACTATTCTGCCGTTCCCAATCTCCATGAAAAATCTTTGATTATCATAGACCCTATGCTCGCTACGGGGAAGTCCATCGTTTTAGCCTATAAGCAACTTCTCAGCTATGGTGCCCCTTTGTCAGTCCATATCGCTTCTGTCATAGCAAGTCGTGAGGGCATTCATCACCTTAGTTCCCAGATTCCCCATGCCAAAATTTGGGTAGGCGAGATAGATGCGGAGTTAAATAAGAAGTTCTACATCGTTCCGGGATTGGGTGATGCGGGAGATTTGGCATTTGGGGAGAAGCTGTGAATTTTTTGATGCTCAACGTATTATTGGCAAGTAAAGAAAATAATTCCTTTCTGCATTTTTTGTACGATTGCCACTATCAAGTTGCCATTTCTTTCTAAGACGATTTGCGTTACTTCCCATTGTCAAACTTTGGTAAATTGTCTATACTTATTTCTAAGGCATTTGCAATTTTCTCAATGTTACTAAGGGTTATATTTTTCTCGGCATGCTCTATCATTCCTATATAAGTTCTATGTAAGTCAGCTTTGAATGAGAGTTCTTCTTGTGAAAGTTTTTTTCTTTCCTTAATTCTCATACCCGTTGCCCAAATTTTATTAAAATCTCTTTTTGTTTCATTGATGAAATTACAATAAAACAAAGCTACTTACAGTATGTATCCTAAACAACATACCAAAGTTAGCATTTAGGATTTTAGATTAAGGCGATAAAATTGTACTTTATTTATAAAGTAAGAAATACCCAAATAAAAAAGAAGCAAGGCATTGATAAAAACAAAAGTCCCCAGTGCTTCGTGGAACCAAGTGAGCCTTGCTAAATTAGGGAAAGTTTTTAAGGAAATGACAGCTATAAAAATCCGAGAGCTATTTGTAAAAATAGTAATTAAAAAGGTGATACAAAGCAAAAAAAGCAAATAAAAAGGCAAGCCTTTGAGGCGAGGATTCCTCATAGCCCATGCAAAACCTCCTGAGAGAAAGGCAATGACCCAGAAGTTTAGTCCTGCACAAGACTTATCAATGCAAATGCCTAATAGAGAAAAAACATAGCCCTTTTCTGCCTCAAAAATCCCTTGACTGCCTGTCCACATCTCTACAAGCAGGTGCGTAGGGTAAAGAATAAAATTAAGCTGCTCATTGTTGGCTACAGAGTAAAAATATTTGATTCCCAGCCCTATACACAAAAAAGGCAAGTGATAAAGCAAGGAACTGAACAGGTCTATTATTTTTTTAGAACTTCTTTTGTTTGTATGAACGTCCATTTTCTTTTACTAAACAAAAAAGGTTCTACTTTTTTATCAGTAGAACCATATTGAATTTCAGATTTTTAAAGACTACTCATCATCCTCTTCGTTATTAACTAAGTAATCTTGCCATTTATTTTTGCTGAATTTTTCCTTGATTCCTTTGGTTGGAGTTTTCATTTTTGGGAAACCTTCCTCTTCGTAACCTTTGAACTTTCCGTTCTTTTTTGATTTATTGGGTTTAAAATTTTTAAGTGCCATTTTTCAAACAAATTTAATTCTCAAAAAGATTTTGTACTTTTTAAAATACCTATTGAGGTTTAAAGAAATTTGAATCTTAAAACTTTTAAAGATTTAATATTTATTACTAAAATCTTAAAACGATTCAAAACCGTTGTTTTTCTGCTTTTTATACGCTAAACAAAGTTGAGTGGCTGGTATGTCTTATCTTAGACAAACTTTTACTTAGCGTTTACTTTGGGCTAATGCAGCTGTGTACTCCATTAGTTCATATCGCCCTGCTACTCCTCTACCTGCAGAGAGATATGATAAGTCCTTTTTTTTATATTCTCATACAATATTCATTTTGGGTTTAAAGATTGATGATAGTATTTCTATCTTACGTCTAAGCATGTCAAGTTTTGAAAACCTGATATATTTGTTTGTAATAACGTAAAAATTAATTATTCAGATACCCAAAAATAATAAATTTTTCGTGAAAACAAAATAAAAAAACTTAATTATTTTTATTTATTTTTAACTTATTGGTGATGACTTACTCGCATGATATTCTCTGTGGGTTCGTGTAACTTTGCAGGATTAATAAACAAATAAGTTCCTTCAAAGTGCTTATAAGAGGAAGACTTGTCATTGTCTATCTGTGTAACTCTCACGTAGTTATCCTCAAACTCAAAAAGTAAATTTTGCTTTTCTCCTTCGTAAAAATATTGGCTACTGCTTACATGGATAGCCTTTCCACTAATGTACTTTGTCTGTCGGGAGGCAGTAGCAATGATTTGGAAAGCAAATCGCTCATGGCTCAGTGGTGCTACCTCAAGCATATTGTTCTGAGTATAGTATCTTCCATTCAGAGGTGCGTGTTCACAACCAGCCAGCAATAGCAAAGCAAATAATAAAAGCCATTCGTTTTTAAGCATAATTTTATCAATTTTATTTTTTTCACTACATTTGAAAGTCTGATAAAGATAAAAATTTTTCAAAAAATACTTACGAAAAAATCGTGCAAATTGTTCCTAATCGCAAGCTAAATTGGTCGTGGCTTTGGCGCATGGCACTCCGCGACAGTCGCAAAAGTCGTTCCCGCTTGTTTCTTTTTACTTCTTCTATTGTGCTTGGCATCGCCGCCTTAGTTGCTATCAACTCTTTCAGTGAAAATATCCAAAAAGACATTGATAATCAAGCCAAAGAACTGTTAGGAGCAGATTTGGTCATTCGCAGTAACCAAGCTATTTCCGACAGTGCCAAACTTTTGATAGACTCCATAGGCAAAACAGCTATCCAAAAAGCCAGAGAAAGTAATTTTGCTTCTATGGTCTTTTTCCCAAAAAGTAGCGGCACCCGCCTCGTACAAGTCAGAGCCTTGGAAGGGGATTTTCCTTTTTACGGTGAAATCGTAACGCTTCCAAGCCAAGCAGGAAGAACCTTTAAAAATGCTCAAAAAGCCTTAGTCGACCATACACTACTACTCCAATTTAGTGCCAAAACAGGCGACTCGGTCAAGATTGGCAAGGTAACTTTTGGCATAGAAGGCGACCTCCAAAGAGTGCCAGGACAGTCGGGCATAGTGGCTACGGTAGCTCCTCCTGTGTATATTCCTTTCCAATTTTTAGAGCAAACTGGCTTGGTGCAAAAGGGCAGTCGAATCAACTATGTTTTTTACTTTGCTTTTCAAAATGGTACTGACGTAAAGGCTTTGATAGAAAAATATAAAAAGCAATTAGAAGATGCCAAACTCAACTATGATACAGTAGAAAGTCGCAAACAAAGTACAGGGCGGGCTTTTGAAAATTTGAATGACTTTTTGAACTTGGTGAGTTTTGTTGCTTTGTTGTTGGGGTGCGTAGGGGTAGCAAGTGCGGTTCATGTATATATCAAAGAAAAAATTGCGATTGTGGCGATTTTGCGTTGTTTAGGGGTAAAAGGCAGAGAGGCATTTTTAATTTATCTCTTGCAAATAGCGGCAATGGGCTTTATAGGTTCGGTGATAGGTGCCGTATTAGGTAGTCTAATTCAGGTAGTTATGCCTCTGGTTTTCAATGACTTTCTACCTGTGCAGGTCAATTACTCTCTTTCTTGGTTTTCTATTTTTCAAGGTATTTTGATAGGGCTTTTGGTTGCAATTTTGTTTGCCCTTGTACCTTTGCTTTCTATCCGCAATGTTTCTCCTTTGCGAACTTTGCGTTCTTCTTATGAGGAAGTTCCTATAAACAGGGACATTTGGCGTTGGGTTACATATTTGTTGATTACCTTTTTTATTTATGGCTTTGCTCGCTTGCAAATCAACGGGTGGTTGCAGTCGTTTTATTTTACGCTGGGTTTAGGTGGAGCATTTTTACTACTAACAGCTTTTGCCCAGCTGATTATTTGGAGCGTGAGAAAGTTTTTCCCTACCTCTTGGAGTTATCTTTGGCGACAAAGTTTAGCAAACTTGTACCGACCTAATAATCAAACGCTTATTTTAGTTTTGTCTATCGGTTTAGGGACTGCCTTGATTTCTACCTTATATTTTATCCAAAGTTTGCTACTAAGCCAAGTATCTTTTTCTGCCAGAGCCAACCAACCCAATATGGTGCTTTTTGATATTCAAACGGCACAAAAAGAGGCTTTGAAAAAAATGGTAGCTTCTTTTGATATGCCTGTTATCCAAGATGTACCTTTGGTAACGATGCGTTTGGTAGAGGTGAATGGTAAAACTGCTTATCAGATTAAAAATGACACACTTACGCCCAAAGAAAAACGGATTCCGAGATGGGCAACAGATAGAGAGTATCGCGTAACTTATCGGGACACATTGACAGACTCAGAAACAGCCATAGCAGGTAAGTGGAACCGTCCTGTAAAATCGCCCTCGGATACCATTTTTGTTTCTTTTGCTGACGGTTTTGCCAAAGACATGAGAGTAAAAATAGGAGATAAATTGGTTTTTGATGTGCAGGGAGTAAAAATGCCTGTGGTAGTAGGGCATTTGCGAAAAGTAGATTTCAATAGGATTCAAACCAATTTTTTAGTACTTTTTCCTTCAGGAGTCTTAGAAAATGCGCCTCAGTTTCATATTTTAGTTACAAAAGTCAAGTCAAGCGAGCAGTCTGCCCGATTTCAGCAGACTTTAGTTCAGCAATTTCCCAATGTTTCCGTAGTAGATTTAGACCTAATCCTAAAAACCGTAGATGAGGTTTTGGACAAGGTGTCTTTTGCTATCCAATTCATGGCATTTTTCAGTATTCTCACAGGCTTGTTAGTCTTAGTTGGCTCGGTGATTATCAGTCGCTACCAACGTATGCAGGAAAGTGTCTTACTGCGAACTTTGGGA
This sequence comes from Thermoflexibacter ruber, assembly GCF_900113045.1. Taxonomy (GTDB): domain Bacteria; phylum Bacteroidota; class Bacteroidia; order Cytophagales; family Thermoflexibacteraceae; genus Thermoflexibacter; species Thermoflexibacter ruber. The sequence goes on along the minus strand of NZ_FONY01000031.1, from coordinate 32,978 downwards.
GCGAGTAGGAAACAAGTATTTTTGATAAATCTTTTAGAATACTTCTTTTTAGGAAGTTTGGCTTCGCTATCGGGACTTATTTTGGCATTAGCGGCAAGTTGGGCATTGTCTTATTTTGCTTTTGAAGTAGCTTTTTCTTTTGATGTGATGCCTGCGGTGATAGTTTTCATGCTGATTACTTCGCTGACTATTCTTATAGGTTTGCTCAATGTGCGAAGTGTAGTAAACAATCCACCCTTAGAAGTGTTAAGGAATGAGGTCTAAAATTATAGGTTTTATCATTTACTCCTCTTCCAAGAAAATTTCTTCCAAATTTACACGCAAATCAGAAAAAAGCGTGGAAGTAAGGACATCATTGGTAACATAGATGCTGTTTAGCTCATACTTTTGCTTATCATTTAATACAAACTGAAGCAGATTCTCTTCGTAAGGATATATAACCCAATATTCTTTTACCCCACTTTCCTCATAAAGTTCGTACTTTATTTTCATTTCTTTGGTCGTATTGCCTTTTGACAAAATCTCTACAATGAGGTCAGGCGCACCTATGCAACCCTGCTCATCTAATTTGGACTTATCGCAAATCACGCACAGGTCGGGCTGGACTACGGTGTAAATATCTTTGTTTGCCTTTTGAGATTTCTTGCTGTCATAGAGTCGCACATCAAATGGGGCAGAAAATGCCTTGCAAGGGTGTTTTGAGAAGTAATTAAAAAATAGCCCACTTAGCGCGTTGGTGTTTCAAGTTAGGGGCAGGGGACATTTTAAAGATTTTCCCCTTGATAAGTTCTACCTTTTCCTCAAATTGCCAGCGCAAGTAATCGGCATAGGTATAAGTTCCATTTAGGTCAAGTCTTGAAATATCTTTGATGTAATCCATAATTTTATTTGCTTATTTGCAATTCAAAGATAAGGAAAAACGATGTGTTTATCAAATCTCATTTTACAATAAAAAATCTCTTGCTTTTTAAATAAAATTTACTATCTTAGGAATTATTTTGCTTTTACCTCAGAAAAACAAACAGTGCTAAATATTGTAATTGTTTCATTTCTAATCTAATAAACCAAATCATGATGTTCTTTCAAAAAATACTATTTAGTAAATATCATTGCCTTTTTATGCAACCGATTGCATTACTTTTTGCATTACTTTGCTTTGAGGCAAAAGCTGATGATGGCTATCGTCTTTGGCTCAAATATGACCCGCTTCAAGATGCCAGCAAAAGAGCAAGTTATTCAAAATCAATCAACAGTGTTTATGCTTCTCAAGAAAGCTCTACGATTTCGGCGGCAGTAGAGGAGTTGCAAATGGGGCTTAAAGGCTTGCTTGGGAAAAACATTACGCTTGTAAAAAGCATGGACAGCAAGAGAGGAAACATTGTATTAAAAATAGAAAACAATGAAAAATTAAGCGAAGAGGGTTATCGCATTTTTTCCCAAAATGGCAATTTTTATATTTCTTCGAAAAGCGAAAAAGGCTTATTGTATGGAAGTTACGAGTTTTTAAGGCAGGTGCAAACCTTGCAAGACCTTAGCAAAATTAATATCGAGAGCAATCCAAAAATTAAGTTGCGTTTACTCAACCATTGGGACAACCCAAACGGGACGATTGAAAGAGGCTATGCGGGTGCTTCGCTTTGGAAGTGGCATGAGTTGCCTTACGTGATTGACCCACGCTACAAGGATTATGCACGAGCCAATGCCTCTATTGGCATCAATGGAACAGTGCTAAACAATGTGAACGCAAGTGCCAGATTTATGACTGCGGAATACTTGGAAAAAGTGGAGGCACTTGCCAAAGTTTTTCGTCCCTATCAAATCAAAGTCTTTCTTTCTGTGCGTTTTTCTGCCCCTCGTAATGTGGGAGGCTTGCCCACTGCTGACCCACTTGACCCGCAAGTACGCCAATGGTGGAAGGACAAGGCAAAGGAAATTTACAGCATCATTCCTGATTTTGGAGGTTTTGTAGTCAAGGCAAATTCGGAAGGAGAACCTGGTCCTCAAGACTACAACCGCACCCATGTCGATGGGGCAAATATGCTTGCTGAAGCCCTCGAACCTTTCAATGGGATAGTGATGTGGAGGGCTTTTGTGTATAAGGCTGACCCGAATGGCGACCGCACCAAAGAGGCTTATTACGAGTTTAAGCCTTTTGATGGGCAGTTCCACAAAAACGTAATTGTTCAAGTAAAAAATGGTCCCTTGGATTTTCAGCCCAGAGAGCCTTTCCACCCGCTTTTTGGTGCTATGCCGCAAACACCTTTGATGATGGAATTTCAACTGACACAAGAGTATTTGGGCTTTGCGACCCATTTGGTTTACGAAGCCCCCATGTTCAAAGAGGTCTTAGATGCAGATACTTATGCCAAAGGCAAAGGCTCAACGGTGGCAAAGGTGATAGACGGTTCTCTGCACAACTATCGCTTCTCGGCTATTTGTGGGGTTGCCAATACAGGCTCGGACAGGAATTGGACGGGACACCCTATTGGACAGGTAAATTGGTACACTTTGGGACGCTTGGCGTGGGATTACTCTCTTTCTTCCGAGCAGATTGCAGAGGAATGGATAAAAATGACTTTGACAACGCAACCCAAAGCGGTAGCCACTATCAAAGACATGATGCTCAAATCGAGGGAAGTCATGGTAAACTACATGACTCCTTTGGGTTTGCACCACCTCATGGGTGAGGGAATCCACTATGGTCCCCAGCCTTGGTTAGATAAGAGTGGACGCCCCGATTGGACATCTACCTATTACCACCGAGCCGACACCATAGGTTTAGGCTTCAATCGCTCAGCCACAGGAAGCAATGCAGTAGGTTTGTATGCCCCTGAAATACAAGCGGTTTGGGGGAGTGAAGAAAACTGCCCTCTGGAGTTTTTGCTTTGGTTTCACCACGTACGTTGGGATAAAAAACTGCCCACAGGAAAAAGTCTTTGGGACGAACTTTGCTTCCGCTATTACGGAGGGGCAGAAGAAGTAAAAAAGATGCAAGAGCAGTGGATTCCTATTAAGCCATTTATTGACAAGGAGATATTCACAGACGTTTTAGGTCGCTTACAAATACAACACAGAGAGGCAGTTTGGTGGAGAGATGCCTGCGTACTTTACTTCCAAACTTTTTCTAAAAAGCCCATTCCTGAGCCTCTGGAAAAACCTAAAACGACCTTAGAAGAATTAAAGAAATTGGTACTGATTTATCAAATGAGGTAAAAGAATTGGACTTAAGGAAGATAAAATACAATATCCCCAATAAATTTACCCCAAATTTAATTCTTGGTATTAATTTTTCTTTAAATAATTGTAAATAAATCAATACTTAGATTGATTGTACTGTTTTAGTGTTATCTGAGGACTTAATCAACAACGCACATGAAATTATTTTACATCGGAAGACGGTTTTTACCATCTTTTATATTATGCCTGCTCACCATTGTTGCTGCTTATGCCCAAAATGAAAGATTTTGGCACTTGTCCGTAGAGCAGGGGCTTTCCAATTCTAATGTAACGGCTATTTTGCAAGATAGCGATGGCTTCATGTGGTTTGGTACTGCCGATGGCTTAAATAAGTATAACGGCTACGAAATGAAAGTCTATCGTAAAAATGTGAAAGACACCTTAGGATTAATGTCCAATTACATTAACATTTTATTAGAGGATAAAAATAGAAATGTGTGGGTAGGGACTAACGGAGGTTTAGCCAAATATAATAAGTTGTTTGATAAGTTTGAAAGAGTAGTGGCGTTGGGGACGGGAGGAGTGGCAGCATTACATTTGGACGATAAAGGCAACCTATGGGCAGGAGGATGGGGTGGATTGAAAATGCTTGATGCCAATTCTCAACAGTGGCACACTATTAAGGAATTTGAAAATAAATCCATCACAGCGCTCCAGCAAAGTTCTCCTAATGATTTTTGGATTGGGGTAAGTCGGCAGGGTTTATTTCATTTTCACTTACCCACTAAAAAAATCACCCAATTTCTTCACGACCCTAAAAACTTAAATAGCTTGACAGATAATAATGTCAATAGACTATTCTATGACCAAAAAGGAAACTTGTGGATTAGTACTGCTTATGGGGGCATCAGCAGGTATCAGATTCAAAATAAGCAATTTACTAACTTTAAATCTAATGCTGATGACCCACAAGCTATTCGTTCTAATACAGTAAGAGCTATTTGCCAAGATGGGAAAGACATATTGTTTGCAGTAGAAAATGGAGGCATGAGTCGATATAATCCAAGTAATGAAACATTTACACATTATCTACATGAAGACAAAAATCCAAGAAGTATAGCTGGAAACTCTGTTTGGGCTATTTATAAAGATAGACAAGAACGAATATGGGTAGGGATGTATTCCAAAGGCATTAGCATCATCGATAAATACAAAGATAAGTTTGACCAAGCTGCTATTGATTTACCCAATCAGATTATCAATTCCGTGATTGAGGATAGTCAAGGAAGGATTTGGGTAGGCACCGAAGAAGGTGTTACCCTTCATGAAAGTGGTAAATCCATTTTTTATAAGCATGATGAGAAAAATGAGAAAAGCATAAGTGCCAATCCTGTCATGCGAGTATTCGAAGACGCACAGAAAAGAATTTGGGCGGGAACTTGGCAGAAAGGGGCTAATTTGTACGAAGAGGAGAAAGGTACTTTTAAAAGATATATGGATAAAGAAGCCGAGATAAGTGGTATTGTCAATAAAAACTGTGTATTTGCTTTTGGGAACTACATAGATAATGAGCAGGTCTTGTTTGGCAACTATGGGGGAATTAATATTCTGAACAAAGAAACAGATAAACTTGAAAACTTTACCCAATACATCAAACAAGAAATCAATATGGACTATGTCCATGATATTAAATCAGACAGCAAAGGAAATATTTGGATAGCTTCTTTGAATGGACTCTTCTTTTTTGATGCCCTACAAAAAAAATTGACCCTTTATAGAAATATTCCCAATGATTCTACAAGTCTGGCTTCTCATGCTACCTATACGGTATATGAAGATTCCAAAAATAGAATTTGGGTGGGTGCAAGGGAAGGTTTGCATTTGGTAGTTTCACAAGGCAAGTTCAAAAGATATACCACTGAACATGGACTTCCGAATAATGAAGTCAATGGCATTATGGAAGACAGCAAAGGCAATTTGTGGATTACTACTAATCAAGGTTTATCAGTTTTTAACCCTGAAAAACAAGTTTTCAGAAATTATTTTGAAAGCGACGGCTTACTTAGCAAACAACTGAGAATCAATGCTATTTTTAAGAATAAAAAAGGAGAAATTTTCTTAGGAACTATCAATGGGCTAAATATTTTTCACCCTGACAGCGTAAGAGATAATCCTTACCTCCCTCCTGTTTTGCTCACTGATTTCAAAATTTTTAATCAATCAGTCAAAATAGGAGATTACGATTCTTTGCTTAAACAACATATTTCACAGACCAAAGAAATTGTCCTTACCCACCAACATTCTGTATTTTCCATTGACTTTGTTGCTTTGAATTTTACTCAAAGTGAGAAAAATCAGTATGCCTATAAATTGGAAGGTTTTGACCGTGATTGGAACTATGTAGGCAGTCAGCGAAGTGCTACTTATACCAACTTAGATGCTGGAACTTATACTTTCAAAGTCAAAGCAAGTAATAATGATGGGCTTTGGAATGAAGAAGGAATAAGTTTAAAAATCAAAATTTTACCACCTTGGTGGGCTACATGGTGGTTTAGGACTTTGGCTATTTCTACAATCCTGCTTACTGCCTATTCTCTTTATAAGACGAGGACTAACTTTTTAAAAAATCAAAACCTCAAATTAGAAAGGCAGGTCATAGAACGCACTTATGAAATAGAGAAGAAAAATAAGGAGTTGGAAATTGCCAATGTGCAAATCCAAACAAAAAATGAAGAACTTGCCACAAGTGCAGAAGAACTCCGCCAAAACATGGAAGAATTAGAAGCAAGCCAAGAACTACTCAAAGAGCAAAAACAAACCATAGAGCATGCTTTTAAACTGTTACAGCAACAGAATACCAAAGTAAGCGATAGCATTCGCTATGCTCAAAGAATCCAACAAGCTATTCTTCCTCACGAAGATGCCCTACAAAATGCTTTTTCAGACCATTTTGTGATTTATAAGCCTAAGGACGTAGTAAGCGGTGATTTCTACTGGTACTTTGAAGTACAATATGAGGAATCTAAAAATCTGGAATCTGGCATTAAAGAAGAATTAATAAACCAAAATCACGCATCAGCAACTATTCAGCTATCTAACAACTCAACTATACTGAAGAGTAAAAAATTCTTAGCCGTAGTAGATTGTACGGGGCATGGAGTACCGGGTGCGATGATGAGCATGATGGGCAATAGTATCTTAAAAGAAATCATAGAAACTAAGCATATTTACGAGCCTGCCACTATCCTTACAGAACTCAATAAAAGAATCTTAGATGCCTTTACAAAGCGAAGTCAGGGTTTTGAGGACGGCATGGACATAGGACTTTGTTGTATAGAAAATATTGGAAACGAACAGGTATTGGTCAAATACAGTGGTGCAAAAAGACCTCTCTATTATTTCGATGGTCAATTGCAAAAGGTTTCCGCAGACAAACACTCTATCGGCAAAAAGCACGAACAGGAATTTATCTACAAACAGCACGAGTTTACTTTACATGAAAATCAGTCAGCCCTTTATCTGACTACAGACGGTTGGGCAGATAGCATCAATGCAGAGCGCATACGCTATGGGAGCAACCGCTTAGTAGAGCTACTCAAGCAAGTAGCTTACTTACCACTACAAGCCCAAAAAGAAGTACTTTTAAAAGATTTAGAAGATTATAGCACCAATGCAGAGCAAAGAGATGACATTTTATTTGTAGGGGTAAAAATATAAATATCCATTTGAATAGGTAAAACTTACTTTACTTATTCAAATGGATTTACTCCTGCTTTCAAATCATCTAAGATGGCTATCATATCTTGTATCTGATTGATAATGTGTACGTTTTTAGCAACTTTTAGGTCTTGCCCTACTACTTGATAACCACTCAATAATATAGTAGTATGAGGAAACTTCTGCCCCAGTAAATCTACGTAAGTCTGTATGTCTTCAGCTCCCGGCGTAGAGGTAATGATAGACATAATAAAATCAGCCTTGTGTACCTGATTGACTTCGTACAAATCACGCAAAGGCAAACTCTGACCTAAATAGATAACCTTATTGCCACGAGATTTGATAAGATAATAATTAAACAACAAACTGATTTCATGTAGTTCTCCCTCAGGAAGGTACAAGATAAACTTCTTGGGATTTGTACGGTTAGGTTCGAACTGCCCATCAATTGCCACTATCAACTTTTGTCTAATCAAGTTAGTGATAAAATGCTCCTGCGCAGGGTTGATAGCGTCAGTAGTCCACAATGCCCCAATCCTTATAAGAAAAGGGTAAATAATATGAATCATCACTTTCTCAAAGCCGTATTGCAAGATATTTGTAGCAATGATTTTTTCAAAGCTATCCTCGTCCAAATCAATCATCGCTACTGTAAGAGCGTTAATTTGGTCTTCGTAATTCGTTGCTTTGCTAATAGTTTCTCTCACTTTTTCATACACTTCATCTCGCGACATATTAGCGATTTTAGAAATCTTGAAACCATGATTGTTAAGCAAAGCAATATTCAGCATCAACTTCAACTGGTCTGCCTCATACAAGCGAATATTGGTATCAGTACGTGAAGGTTTGATTATGTCATAACGCTGCTCCCACATTCTAATCGTATGTGCCTTTATACCCGTCAAGTTCTCCAAATCTTTGATAGAATAGTAGCCCACCTTTGTAAAAGTTTTAGATTTAATCAAATAAATAACAAGTCCTTTAACTTATTTTAAATATAAAACGGAAGTGGTAAGCAGATTGTTTAAAAAATGTTTTAATAAAATCTTGTTTTTTGAAAATAAAATCGGATATTGTTGCAATCATAAACCATTCACCTATCTGAATCATACATTTTATTCATTATCAAAATTATAACTCAAAATTTTACCAAACTCTCAAAATTATGGAAGAACTTATCAAAAAAATAGCACAACAAGTCGGTATCACAGAAGAGCAAGCAAAACAAGCGGTCAATCATACAATGAAATATTTGAAAAGTGGAGATGCCTTAAAAGAAACTTTTGAAGAGTGGCGCGAAGAGGCAAATGAAACACTTTCCGAATTCAAAGAGGAAGCTACTGAAAAGTTGAAAGAAATCAAGGAAGGAGCAAGCCAACTTTTTGGAAAAATAAAAGATATGTTTGATAAAGATGATGACAAGAAAGCTGAACCTCCACAAGAGGAAAAAAATGCTTAAAACATCTCAAAAGCTATTTGATGCCTCAGGTCATCAAATAGCTTTCATCAGTGCTAATAAAGAGATGTTTAAGTATTCCAAGCTGATTTTTCTCTCCTTATTCTATTCTTCTGATGGGAGTTTCCCAAACCACAGGCAACATTTTAGCATAATTAGCGTAATTAAATAAGCGAAAATCCGTACCTTAGTAGTCTAAAAATGCTTTGCCTTATGAATCCCAAGAAACTCATCGGTTTTATCACTTTTTTAATTGTACTTTCTCAGGTTAGCTTTGCGCAGACTTGGCAAGAATGTTATGATAGTACCGACTATTATTTTCAGAAAAAGAACTATCCTGCTGTTATCTCTTGGGCTGAGAAATTCATGATTTTTACCAATCTTTTTGTTACAGACAAATCTACTTTACCTAATTACCATCAGGCACTTCAGTACACTTATCAGTCCTATGTAGCACTCAATCAAAAAGATAATGGTATAGAACATTTTGCTAATTGGTACAAAAAAATAGATGCTATTCCCGCCACCTACCAAAATGGTTTTGCTTATAACAAGTCCCTACTTTTGGGAAATTTATCTTTTTATTTAGGCGAACTTTACTATAAAATAGGCAAATATTCGCTTGCCCAAGTACATTATGAAAAAGCCTTAGCAGTTTATGGCAAACAGTTCGGAGAAGAAACCCCTGAGTATGAGGAATGTTTACAAAAATTAGGCAGGATAATGCAAGAGTTGGGGGACTATGAAGCAGCAGAACGAATGTTGATGAACAATGCCAGCCTCGCTGAGGATATTTATGGAAAAAATCACATACAACACGCCGAAGCTTTAAACCAAGTAGGCGATATTTTCTCCGCCAAAAGCGATACCTCTACGGCAATTTATTTTTATAAGCAAGCAAAAGAAATTTATGAAAGTACAGAAAACGGCTTGCAATCAACAAGTTATGCTCATAACTTAGTCAGTCAAGGCGAACTCTATTACCGCATGGGCTTTTACACGGCAGCGGAGGCTCTTTACCGACAAGCCCAATACATCTACGAAAAAAATGACTACCTAAAGCAAGCAGAATACGCAGATTTACTTAACAGATTTAGCCAAATCTACCTCCGTCTCAACAATCTTAGCGATGCGTACAGGCTCATAGAACAAGCTATGCAAATACATCTTCAGGTATTTAGCCCTCAGCACCCTACTTATGCGAAAGACTTATTGGTTTTAGGAAGCATTTACTTGAAGGTAAAAGATACCCAACAAGCAGAAATCCATCTGAGCAAAGCCATAAACATTTATCAAAAAAGTGGTCTGTACAAGCAAATAGATTACTTTCTGGCTATGAGCCAACTGGCAGAGTGCCATAAAATAGCTAAGCAATTTGATAAAGCAGAATCTCTTTTTCTATCAGCTATCGATAGTTTTAACCAATATATTGGAGAGCGTAACATAGAATCAGCGAGCATAGAAGCTAAGTTGGCTAATTTGTATTATCAAACAGGAAAATATGCTCAGGCGGAGGAGATGCACGAAGCCTGCTTAGAAACTCGCTACGAACTCTTGGACGAGTCGCACCCCGATTTAATAGAGTCTATCAACGATGTGAGTTTGCTTTATTGGGCAGATAAAAAAATCCCTAAAGCAGAAAAATTTTTCCAACAAAGCATTGAAAACTACGCTAAGCAATTCAGTCGTTACTTTTCTTTTTTGAGCGAAATAGAAAAAGAATTTTATTACAGTCGTATCCGCAATTTCTTTGAAAAGTTTAATAATTTTGCTTTAGAACGTAGCAAGCAAAAACCTGCTATTTTAGGGCAAATGTATGACAACCACTTGTCTAACAAAGGTTTACTTTTTTATACTAATCAAAAAATTAGGAATCAAGTTTTTGCAAGTAAAGATGAAAACCTATTGAATAAGTACAAATCTTGGGTGCAGCTAAAAGAGCAACTCGCCAAAGTATATAAGCTAAACTACGAGGAGATTGCTGCTCAAGGCATTCCCTTAGATTCATTGGAAGAGGTAGCCAATTTTATAGAAAAAGACTTGTCTTTGCGAATTGCTATTGGCAATACCAAAGAGGGTAGAGCACAGGAAAATATCAGTTGGAAAGCCATTCAGCGCAATCTTAAACCTGATGAAGCTGCTATAGAAATGCTACGCTTTCAAGAGTTTAAACCTGACTCAGGAGGGTATTTTACCGATAAGGTATATTATGCCGCATTGGTAATTACCCCACAGACCACCAAAAATCCCACGCTCATTTTGTTAGAAAATGGTAAGGAAATGGAAACTCGCCAAATTAGGTTTTACCGAAATTCTATTAAATTTAGAATAAAAGATACCCAATCCTACAAAAACTTTTGGCAAGCTATAGATACCGCTCAAGTCTTAGCAGGCATCAAGAAGATTTATTTTTCTCCTGATGGCGTGTATAATCAGCTGAATATCAATACACTTTTTGATGAAGGGAATCAAAAATTTGTTTTGGACAAAGTAGAGGTACATATTTTAACCAATACAAGGGACTTGATAGAGTTGAAAAAGAAATCATTAACAAGTAGCATAAATAGAGAAGGTAAAGCGGTTTTGCTTGGCTATCCAAACTATCAATTAAAACAAGGCAAGTCAAACTCCGCTTATAAAATTAGCGAGAGTAATGCTAACTCTTCACTGACCAGAGGTCTTCAGACCAGAGATGGCATTGCTCAGTTAAGAGGAGGTAGAATAGAAGAACTCCCCGGAACCAAAGAGGAAGTATTGGCTATTCAAAAAATTTTTAATCAATACCAAATTAAAAATGAGGTAGAATTGGAGGACAGTGCTTCTGAAAATATACTGAAAAATACGCAACAGCCTCTTTATCTGCATATTGCTACACATGGATTCTTTAATGCAGATATGAGCAATGCAGGCAAAGAAAAATCTGACTCCTCTTTATTTATCAGGGAGCGCGATATGCCTCTGATGAACTCAGGTTTGCTCTTAGTGGGGGCGGCAAATGCCTATACCGACGAAACTATCTTAGCAGAAATCAATGCTTTGCGAAGTGGAACTACTTACGAGGACGGAATGCTTACGGCTTATGAGGCTATGAACTTGGATTTGAGGGAAACCGAGTTGGTAGTACTTTCTGCCTGCGAAACAGGTTTAGGAGAAGTCAGAAATGGGGAAGGGGTGTATGGCTTGCAAAGGGCATTCCAAACCGCAGGAGCAAAAACTATCGTGATGAGTTTGTGGAAAGTAAGCGATGAGGCGACCAAGCAACTGATGATTAACCTCTATGATGAACTTTGCAAAACAAGAAATAAACGGCAAGCCTTTGTTTCTGCTCAGTTAAAACTCCGAGAGCAATACTCCGACGCTTATTTTTGGGGGGCTTTTGTGATGATTGGGGAGTAAATAGTAAAAAAATATTTCTGCTATCTCTGCGATGAGGCATACTTCCTGACGACATAATGTAAAAATTGTAGCACAATGTGTGTTAAGATGCCTATAATTATGCCCACAAGCAAGTCAGTAGCTAAGGTAATGAGCAAAGTAGATAAAAAGACAAGTGATTTTTTCTTACCCATACGAAATATGTAAATAAATTCCTTTGGAGATGCTAAGCTATAAGCAATCGCAATAAGCATTGCCGCTAATGCCGTCATAGGAATCAGCATGATAATCTTTGCTAAACCCAAGATAAAAACGAGCAAAGCTACCCCGTGAAAAAAATTAGCCCATCGAGTTTTAGCCCCGTTAGTGATATTAGCTGTGCTACGTACTATTTCTGCAATCATGGGGAGCGCCCCTACCAAACTTGCTATAGCATTACCCATCCCAATAGCAATCAAATCCTTGTTCATATCTGATTTCCTGTGAAAAGGGTCTAAGTTGTCCATAGCTTTGACTATTAGCAAGGACTCTATACTCCCTATGAGAGAAAACATAAGTACATACTTCCCACTTTCCCAGCTAACAAGGGCAGAGAAATCAGGGAAAGTAATGCCTATTTTGGTTTTATCTAAGTCTAAAATGCCTTCTAAGATAGAAGAAGGAATATGAACTAAATATATAGGCTTTCCATCATGAACAATCTCCCTCAAACCCAGCATCGAACTTAGCGGTACAGCAATAAGCAACACCCACATCGGGGCAGGAATTTTTTTGATGAATCGATTGCTGACGCGTGGGAAATAGAAAATAACAAAGAGTCCCATGATGCCTATAAAAGCCACCTCCCAGCGAGCATGAGCAAGGCTATGAGGAATTTCTGCCAAAAGTTCAAAAGGTTTATTCCCCTTAGGACTTACGCCTAAAAGTAGATGAATTTGCTTAGAAAAAATAATAATGCCAATAGCTACTAATATGCCATGCACTACGGCAACTGGAAAAAGATTTCCGTATTTTCCTGCTTTTATGACCCCGAAAATTATCTGAAGAAGGCTTGCTACAAAAATGACTGCCAAAGTCCTTTCATAACCTATCGACTCTATTGAAGCTAAAGCAATGGCTATCAAACCTGCGGCTGGTCCTTTGATAGTCAAAGGACTACCAGCAAAGAAACTAACGACTATACCACCAATGATGGCTGTAAAAATACCTGTAATAGGGGGAAACTGACTTGCAGAAGCAATCCCTAAGCACAAGGGCAAAGCTAAAAACGAGACCAATACACCAGCATTCAGGTCTTGTCGCCAATTTTCTTTTAAACCGCTCAAACCGTCTTGCGGGACGTGATTCATTTGCATAAGTTTTATTACTGTGGGTAGTTTTAGAGAGATGAAATTTTATTTTCCTTTAACCTGTGGCGCAAAGTAAAAGTTTATTAGCTAATTTTGTAATATAACTTGGCATTCATTAACTTATTTTTAAAAAAATCTTAATATGAAGAAAAAATACACATTTATCTTTACTATACTCCTGCTTTTCCCTTTTGCTTGCCAAACTACTAAGCCTATTACCAACAAAGAGGAAGATGTTTTTCAAAAAATCAATACAGAGGTCTTAGCTAACTCTAAGGCATACAGCACCTTAGGAGAAGCAAGCAAAACTATTGGGCATAGACTGACAGGAAGCGAAAACGGTAAAAAAGCTGAGCAATATGCTTATGACTTGCTAAAAAGCTACGGCTTTGATGTGCGTTTTCACGAGTTTGAAGTAGAGGCCTGGGCAAGAAATACAGTTTCTCTGCAAATATCTTCTCTGGACAAAAATGAGTTTGTTTCTCTTCCTACCGCAACTTTGGCACACTCCCCCGTCAAATCAGAAGTTACCGCAGAAATCATTAATGTAGGCAACGGATTAGCAGAAGATTTTGAAGCAAAAAGTGCAGAGGTCAAAGGCAAAATTGCCTTGTTTTACATAGGTATTTGGGAAGAGAGCGGTGCTAAATACAACTTGCATCGTTCAGAAAAAACAGCTTTGGCTATTCAGCATGGGGCAGTAGGAGTAATTGCTATCAACCAACCTGCTGGGAGAATCCTCCTCACTGGAACTGCCTCAGTTACAGGTAAACTAAACCCAATCCCTGCCGTTTCTATCACCAAAGAGGACGGTTTGGCACTCATAGAACGCTTAAAAACTGAGAAGGTCAAAGCAATAATCAAAATGACCAACAAGAGCGAAGTCATCAAAGCCCGCAATGTCATTGCTACACTCAAAGGAACAGACTTACCTAATGAAAAAATTATTATCGGCGGACACTTAGATTCTTGGGATTTGTCCACAGGAGCTATTGACAACGGGATTGGTTCTTTTGCAGTATTGGATATTGCACGTACTTTTAAGGCTTTAAAACTAAAAACTAAGCGTACCATAGAATTTGTAATGTTTATGGGTGAGGAGCAGGGCTTGTTAGGCTCACGTGCATTGGTAGAAGACTATATAAAAAACAATACCATAGAGCAAGTCAAATACATGGTCAATTTAGATGCCACAGGCAATCCCTCTGGGGTAAACTCCGCAGGTGCACCACAAGCAGAGGCTTTTTTCAAGAAAATTGGAGAAAAAATCAAGGCAATAGACAGTACCTACACCAATACCTTCAGCAGTAGAGCAGGTTTGCACAGCGACCACCAACCCTTCATGATAGAAGGCGTGCCTGTGCTTAGCCCGTCGGGAAGGTTAGACCCTGTAGTGTTCAGATGCTATCATGCTGATTGTGATGCTTTTAACTTGATTAATGAAAAGCACATACGCAATTCGGTGCGTTTTGTGTCTATGATATTATACGACTTGGCAAATGCAGAAACCTTGCCCGTCAAGCGCATGGATTCAGAAACAACCAAGCAGTTTCTGATAGATAATGGATTAAAAACACCTCTGAAAATCGCAGGAGATTGGAAATGGGGAGATTAAATTTTGCAAAGCATAAACTTACTGCTTCTTTTGTGAATACCCAATATTTGTCGTAATATTGCACGATAAAAAAATCTGACAAACAAAACTCTTTAAAAACATGAAATTCTTTATAGATACTGCAAACCTTAATGAGATTAGGGAAGCACAAGACTTAGGGGTATTGGACGGTGTAACGACTAATCCTTCGCTCATGGCTAAGGAAGGCATCAAAGGCAAAGATAATATTTTTGCACACTACAAAGCTATTTGCGATATAGTAGATGGAGATGTGAGTGCAGAAGTAATTTCTACTGATTTCCATGGAATTGTAAGGGAAGGAGAGGAATTGGTAGAGATAGACCCTAAGATAGTGGTCAAAGTCCCTATGATAAAGGACGGTGTAAAGGCAATCAAATATTTTACAGATAAAGGCATTAAAACCAACTGTACGCTGGTATTTTCTGCAGGTCAAGCCATTCTTGCTGCCAAAGCAGGAGCGACTTACGTATCTCCATTTCTTGGAAGGATAGATGATGTAGGCGGAGATGGTTTAGATTTGATTGAGCAATTAGTGGTGATTTACAATAACTACGGCTTTGAAACAGAGATACTGGCAGCCTCTATTCGCCACGTGCCTCACCTAATCCAATGTGCAGAAATAGGAGCAGATGTAGTTACTTGTCCGCTCAATGTTATTACAGGTTTGCTCAAGCATCCTTTGACAGATGTGGGTTTGGAGAAGTTCTTAGCTGATGCTAAAAAGCTGTAAATAAAATAGCTCTGACTTGCGGTGTTAGACCTAATTATTTTAATCCGATAGGAGTCTAAGAGATTTGATATGCCAGTATTATCAATCTCATAGATTCCTACATATATTTAAAAATAAAAATCAAAATTCAGTATGATAATCAAAGAAAGACCTATTGCGCAATCTTTTGGAATGCCAGACGATGAGGCATCAGAGCATAGATTGCTTTTACGCAATATTAGAATAGAGGACTATCCTGATATGATAGAGATTATGAAACAGGTTTACTCCAATATTGGGGAGTCTGTATGGTCTTACGAAGATATCATCAATTTGTTAAGGATATTTCCAGAGGGGCAGATTTGTATAGAGGACAAAGGCAAAGTAGCAGCCTGTGCCTTGTGTTTGATAGTAGATTACAAAAAATATGGCGACAATCACACCTACCAACAAATTACAGGGAATTATAAATTTACTACCCACGACCCCAATGGTGATGTACTGTACGGCATAGATTTATTTGTCCACCCTGCCTACCAAGGAATGAGATTGGGTAGAAGGCTATACGATGCACGAAAAGAAATGTGTGAAAACTTAAACTTAAAGAGCATTGTAGCGGGGGGGCGTATTCCGGGATACGCCAAGTATGCAGATAAAATTTCACCGCGCGCCTACATAGATTTAGTGAAAAAAAAGGACATCTACGACCCTATACTATCTTTCCAATTGAGCAATGACTTTCACGTAAAGAAAGTGCTGACCAATTATCTGCCCTCAGATAGCGAATCTATGGCTTATGCTACGCTCTTGGAATGGAACAACATCTATTATCAAGAAAAAGAAAAACTGATAGGAGGCGAAAAAAGTGTAGTACGCTTAGGAGTAGTCCAACTTCAGCTACGCAATGTTCCGAGTATGGAAGCATGGCTCAACAATGTTGAGTTTTTTATAGATGCAGTTAGCGATTACAAAGCAGATTTTATCCTTTTCCCTGAATTGTTTAATGCACCTTTGATAGGACAGTTCAATGAGGAGAATGCAGCAATGGCAATGCGAAAATTAGCAGGATATACAGATGAGTTGCGTCAAAGATTCATAGACTATGCTATTTCGTACAACATCAATATCATTGCTGGCAGTATGCCTCTTTACAGAGATGACAATTTGTATAATGTTTCCTTCCTTTGCCGCAGGGACGGTACTTGGGACACGCAATACAAGCTACATATTACCCCCGATGAGAAAAACTATTGGGGAGTAACAGGAGGCAATAAACTGAAAGTTTTTGACACCGATGTAGGCAAAGTTGGGATTTTGATTTGCTACGATGTAGAGTTTCCTGAGCTGGCTCGCTTGTTAGCCGACAAAGAAATCAAAATTTTGTTTGTCCCTTTTATGACTGATACGCAAAACGGCTTTCACAGAGTACATCACTGCGCCAAAGCAAGAGCCATAGAAAATGAGTGCTATGTAGCTATTGCAGGAAGCGTAGGGAATCTTCCAAGAGTTACCAACATAGACCTCCAATATGCCCAGTCTGCGGTGTATTCTCCTTCTGATTTCTCTTTCCCTAACAATGCAGTGATTGCTGAAGCAACGCCCAATACCGAGGTAGCGATTATTGCTGACGTAGATTTGAGCCTGTTGAAGGAATTGAATGTCAAAGGAAGTGTACGCAACTTGAAGGATAGAAGAACAGATTTGTACGATTTGAGATGGATAAAGAAATAATGATTGGATAATTTGATTAATTTTTGCTATCTTCGTCGATTAATCAACCCCAATCCTAATGTGCCATGAACAAATGCATATTTTTTTTCCTCTCTTTGTACTTGCTTTGTTTTCAATCTTTCGCGCAAACAAGCAGTGTTAAAACTGTTCCTAATGCAGACTTGGTATATGAAAAAACCAAATTAGGTGAGCAGGTCAATTCTCCATATTACGAGGGACAGCCTGTAGTTTCCGCAGACGGTAAATTTCTATTTGTTTATCGGGTAGGACACCCCGATAACGTAGGCTACAAAACCTATAAAAAAGATGAAGACATTTGGGTAGGAGAACGCATGGCTGACGGCTCTTTTAGTACCATGAGAAACGTAGGTGCCCCCCTCAATACAGCTACAAATAATGCTGTATTGGGTATTTCTGGTGATGGCAATACACTTTTCTTATATGACCAATACAACCTCAGTGCAGATTATGCTGTTACCAATATTGCTGTTTCTGAGCGTACTACAGACGGATGGGGTAAACCTCAAAGTATTAAAATCAAGGGGTTTAGGTGGGTAAGCGAACCCGCTTATATGAATATGTCAGTGGACAAGCGCATCTTGCTTATCTCTTATGCGAACAATCGAGTAACTTTTGGCAAGCAAGACCTCTACGTTTCTTTCTTGGAAGCTGACGGCACCTTCAGCGAACCCTTGAACTTAGGCAAAGACATCAACACCG
This sequence comes from Thermoflexibacter ruber, assembly GCF_900113045.1. Lineage (GTDB taxonomy): Bacteria > Bacteroidota > Bacteroidia > Cytophagales > Thermoflexibacteraceae > Thermoflexibacter > Thermoflexibacter ruber. The sequence continues at coordinate 15,108 of NZ_FONY01000031.1, read as the reverse complement.
CAGGCATAGAAGCCTCACCTTTTTTGGCGGCGGATAATGTTACTCTGTATTTTTCTACTGACGGAAGGGCTGGCTATGGCAACTTAGATGTTTTTGTAACCAAACGCTTAGATGATACTTGGCAAAAATGGAGCGAACCTCTCAACTTAGGCGCAAAGGTCAATACGCCTTTTTGGGACTGTGAGTTTAGCATGACCGCCAAAGGAGATGTGGCTTATTTTACTTCTGGTGGGCAAAACTACGGAGAAAATGCTGACGTTTATCAAGTGAAAATCAAAGAAGTTGCTCGCCCAGAACCCGTAGCTATGATTTATGGGAAAGTGCTAAACAAAAACACTAACGAACCGATTGCCACTAAAATTAGCTATACTAATATCAAAACACACCAAAACGCTGGACTTGCCAGCTCTAATCCTAAGGACGGTACTTATAAAATTTATCTACCCAAAGACAAGGCATATAGCTTTTTTGCCGAGAAAGACGGCTTTTTTGCCATCAAAGAAAATATAGACCTAACAGGATTAAAAACTTATACAGAAATAGAGCGAAATATCTATTTGGTTCCCATAGAAACAGGCGTAGCCATTGAGCTAAGCCACTTATACTTTATGCAGAGCCAGCCTACTCTGCTCCCCTCCTCCGAAGATGAACTCGAGCAACTATTTGATATTTTACAAAAATATCCTACTATGCAGATAGAAATTGCAGGGCATACCGACGGAGTAGGCAATAAACAAAAAAATCAGATGCTTTCTGTGCAAAGAGCCAATGCTGTAAAGGACTATTTGGTAAAAAAAGGCATCACCGCAGAACGCATCAAAACCGTTGGTTATGGAGGTTCACGCCCCATCGCAAGCAATGAGAAAGAAGAAACTCGCAAACTAAATAGGCGAGTAGAATTTAAAGTATTGAGTAAGTAAAAAAGGGACTTAGGTTTACCTACCAAAAGCCCACTTTAAAAAATCAGGAATCACCAAAGCCCAAGTGCGTTGGTTGTGTTCGCCGCCTTGTACTTCTACGTATTTGATGTCTTTTTGATTGTCATAACCTTTGAGGATTAACTCCGCAATAAGGTCAAGCGTGTCCTCTATGGCATCTATGATGCCGTTGTGATTGCGGTCAGAAGTTTCGTCATTGGTGCCTGCTTCAAACCAAAACTTTAATCCTTCTTTTTTATAACCGTTTCGTACTATGTCGTGCATGATGCGGTCTATTTGTGCCAAATCATCATTTGCCGAGTGCCTACGCCACCAAAAAGAACCAGAGCAAACCCCTACCCTACCAAAAATATGAGGATTGCTCCATGCTATATCAAAGGCAGAAAGCCCACCAAGCGAAAAACCCAATATCGCCGTAGTATCAGGAGTCTTAATCAGTCTGTAGTGATGGGTCAGAAAAGGAATCAACTCATGCACCACAAAGTTGGTGTAGGTACGAGCTTTATTTCCGCGATTGGCATAGTCAGGATGACCTGCTGTGCCGTATTCTTGGATTCTTTGCGTAGCATGAACAGCTACCAAAATAGTAGGGTGGATTTCCTGATTCAGATGTAGCCTATCCAAATTTTCTCTAATTTTCAAAACTTTTGCATCTTGCCCATCGTTCATAATGACCAAACGAAAGTAATGAGAGGGTTGCTGGTGATAGGTAGGAGGCAGAAAAATATCTATTCGTTTTCTCATTTTCAGAAAACGAGAATTAACCTCGTGAGTAGCATCTTCGTACTTATTTGCTGACATGATTTTAATATGGTAAATAGCTAATAGCCAAATTTTTAGTAAAAAAAAAGTTGTTGGTGCTTTCACCAACAACGGTAAAAATCGCATTACCTTTTTTGATTATTTTTTTTCAGTAGGTTTTTGAGGAGTATTAGTAGATTTGTTGGCTTTTCTCTTGCGCTTATTGCCATAAGAGCCTCTCCAAATTTTACCTCTGCGGCTTTTTACATCTCCTTTTCCCATAGTCAATTAATAAATTATTAAAATATAAGGTTATAAAATTAATGATTTATTTACACTAATGAAAAAGCGAATTTAGTAGCTATCTAAAAAACTTGCAAAAAATATGCTTTAAATTTTTGATTCATCAGTAATTTTAGGACAAAACTTCGTTCAGGCACGGAAGCACCAAATCTATAAGCAAAGACTTACCTAAAATACCCAAAGACTTCTGTTAGCAGAAAATAAATCTCCTCCCTGACTTGCTTGGTGAGTGCGCTAATTTTTTCAAAATAGGGCTGTAAATCACTTGCACCGTTCACCTCTGCATATTTTTTTAACTGAATCAAGCCCGAATAAGGCGTTACAAAATCCTGATAATCAAAATATTTGAAATAGGCTAAAAACCTCTGGCGCACTGCTCACGGGGTTGTCTGCCTCAAACTTAGTAACTACGCAGCAATTCTCTGCTAAGGCAAACTTTTATTAAGGTTTTGAACTTTAAATTTTTTTTTATGTTTAAAATAAGTACTTTTGTCTAAAAATAAACTAAGAATGGACACTAAAATCCGTATTCATGATAAGAATACAAGGCATTACGGTTTATTTTAATAAATGTGTTATTTTGATAATTTTTTTTCATTACAACTCTGTTTTCAAAATTATGAACGTAATAGATGAGTTTTTAAATCAAATAATTTGTGGTGATTCTTTGGATTTAATGAAAAAATTACCTGATAACTCAGTAAATTTGGTAGTAACCAGTCCCCCCTACTTTAACTGTAGAAGCTATGGAAACGAAACTATAGGTAGAGAGCAAGACCCCCTCGATTATGTAAAGAACTTATTGGAATATACAAATGAAATAAAGAGAATATTAAGTAAACAAGGCTCCTTTTACTTGAATATAGGTGATGTATATTTTGGAACAAAAGGCTTTATAAGAAATAAGGGGCGGTTTGCAAGAAAGACAGATAGACACTATAAGGAACATAAAATTACTAAACCTAATGGGGTTTACTTACAGTATAAACAACTGCTTATGCTTCCTGAAAGAGTAGCGATAGGTATGCAAGAACAGGGGTGGATTTTAAGGAATAAAATTATATGGGAAAAACCAAATCCAGTACCTTCTTATTCTCCTGATAGACGCTATCCTGTATATGAGCATATTTTTCATTTTGTAAAATCAAGAAGGTATTTCTTTAATCTTGATATAGCTAAACAATATAACCATCATAGAGATGTCATTAGATGTGGGATAGAACCGTTTGGAAATCATCAAGCGACTTTTCCTGAGAAACTTATAGAGCCTTTAATATTATCTACTTCAAATGAAAATGATATTGTTTTAGACCCTTTTTCAGGAAGCGGTACTACTGCATCTGTCGCTCTAAAGAATAAACGCAATTATATAGGATTTGAAATAAATGAAGACTATTGTAGGAGTGCTATTGATAGATTGGAGAAAATTAGCCTTGAAAAAAGTAATAATCCTTCTAAACAGATAAGCTTAACCAATAATCCTATATCAAATAAAATTGAGCAGCCAGTTTTATTTATATTTGAGGAGAACCCAATAACTTATGATAATCATTTATAATCAGATATTTTTTGCATGATTTTTTTGAATCAACAGCCTGTTGAAGTTATAGACCTGTATAAAAACTATTTAAAGTCAGTTGGAACTTTATCAAAATTGTTTAGCGACTCACCCATACCACTGATTCATTATAGAGTAGTTGAAAATATTTTTTGTAAAGTTTTTAATGCCGAGAATTTAGCTCGTGAAGATTCTGCTTATGACGCTAAAAAAGGTTCTTTAGGTATAGGGATAAAAACATTTACTTTCGAGAGCAATACTAAATTAGAAAAAATAGCAGAGTTTAACAGATTGTCTGCCTATTTAAGAGAGTTAAAAGGAGAGGCTCTTTTATTGAGATTATCAGAATTAAGAAATCAAAGAATAGAGTTTGCTAACAATAATTACAATATTCATAGTGCTATATATCATTGCGTTAGCAGAAAAGAAAACTTATTTAGGATTTTTGAGGTTGATTACGACATTATAGATATTGAAAAGCTATCTGGCTTAAAAATAACGGATAAAAGTATTTCTTTTCATGATGGTAAAAGTGAATACTCTTTCTTATTTTCCAAAAGTACTCTTTTCCGTAAATTCCACCAACCTTTAGAGTATATAGATGTTCCTGTAGAGATAGCCAAAGAACCTTTTGAAATCTTGCTACAGTTGTATGAAACGCTAAACTTACAGCCAAAAATTCAAAGAGCAGGAATAGACTACGTAATTTTACCTTTGTATTCTTTGCGGGAAAGTAAGTCAAACAATAAAAAAGTAGCTGAAAAAAGTGGTCTTAATCAATGGAATGCAGGGGGCAGAAAGCGTGATTTAGGAGAGGTATATATTCCCATACCTCAAATCATTCACCAAGTATGCCCCAGTTTTTTCCCTCCCAGAGATAAAACTTTCTTATTAAAGATTCCCTCAGGTGAAATATTAACAGCAAAATTATGCCAAGAAAATAGCAAGGCATTGATGACCAATCCCAATAATGCTTTAGCAGAATGGATTTTGCGAAAAATTTTAAAATTAAGCGAGGGTGAACTATTAACATACGAAAGATTATCCTTCTTAGGCGTTGATAGTATGAAAGTAAGTAAAGTTACAGATAATGAATATTATATTGATTTTGCAGAAGTTGATAGTTTTGAGGATTTCTTAGAAAAAATTTAGGCAAGGTGATAACAAAATCATCAAATCCAATAGCTTTTGAGGCTATTGAACTCCTTGCCCAATTCTTGCTTTTTTGCCATAGAAAAAAATAATTTGTTACTTCCCAAGCCTTATCCTTACCTACCAAAATCGTCTTGTAGCCTCACGATGTCGTCCTCATCAGAGGGGTGATTAGGGTCGGTATGTTGCCAAATTTCTGCCAATACACCCCATTCTTTTAGCCCTACTAAGCGATGTCTTTCCCCTTGACGAAGTTTGATAAGGGAGTGGAGCGAGTGTGTTTGTAGTTCGCCTTCTTGGTCGGTATCGCTGGTAACTACGCCTACAGTGCCAGCGATTACTTTCCAAATTTCTGCTCGGCGGAAGTGGTATTGCCAAGAAAGTCTTTTTTCTGGTGCGACTACCAAAATCTTAGGACTTAATTTTTGGGTAATTTGCAAGTCAGTCAAGGGTATATAAGGGAAAAAAGTTTGGACAAAAAGTTCCGCTTGCGCTTCTTCTATCACAAAAAAACCACCCCAAGGACGCGTTTGGTCTTGCTTGGCAATGTTAAAATTTAGTTTTTTAAGTTCTTCTGCTATCTGTGAAAAAATATGACTTTTCTCTACGTTTGCGCTTAAATTGATGTTCATTTTGCTTGAGTTAAAAATTGGTGATTACTTATTTTCTTAATGCAGCTGCCCCCTCTTTGATGCTTTCCACTATCGTAGGGTCAAGCAGGGTAGTAATGTCGCCTAAGTTAGAGGTATCTCCTTCTGCAATTTTCCTCAAAATACGGCGCATGATTTTTCCTGAGCGTGTTTTAGGCAAACCCTCTACTACTTGGATAATGTCGGGTTTGGCAATCGCCCCGATTTCTCTGGTAACTACGTTAAGTACTTCTTTTTTAAACTGTTCTTCATTTTCAGGCTTGCTCTCGCAAATTACAAAAGCATAAATGCCCTGTCCTTTGATGTCATGAGGGTAGCCAACTACGGCGGACTCTACTACGGCAATGTGCTGATTGATAGCATTTTCCACCTCTGCTGTGCCTATCCTATGCCCTGAAACATTTATTACATCGTCCACCCTACCAGTAATGCGGTAATAACCGTCCTCATCGCGCTTACAACCATCCCCTGTAAAGTACAAGCCTTTGTAAGTAGCGAAGTAGTTTTGCTTGCAACGCTCATGGTCGCCATAAGTTGTGCGAATCATGGAAGGCCAAGGGAATTTGATGCAAAGGTTGCCTTCTACTCCGTTGCCATGTATTTCTTTTCCATTATTATCTACGACTATGGGTTGTACGCCGGGGAGAGGTAAGGTAGCAAAGGTTGGTTTCTGAACAGTAATTCTGGGCAGAGGCGAAATCATAATGCCCCCTGTTTCGGTTTGCCACCAAGTATCTACAATAGGACAACGGCTTTTTCCTATGTTTTTATAAAACCACTGCCACGCCTCCTCGTTAATTGGTTCACCTACAGAGCCTAAGACTTTGAGTGTACTCAAATTGTAAGGAGTAATAAACTCCTCTCCAAAGGTCATCAAAGAGCGAATCGCCGTAGGAGCAGTATAAAAAATATTTACCCTGTGCTTGGCAATGACCCTCCAAAAACGACCTGCATCAGGGTAGGTAGGGATTCCCTCAAACATCAGCACAGTAGCCCCAGCCAGCAAAGGACCGTAAACTATATACGAGTGTCCTGTAATCCAACCTACATCAGCAGTACACCAATACACGTCATTTTCTTCGTATTGGAATACGTTTTCAAAGGTAAATTTGGTATAGACCATGTAGCCACCAGTGCTATGCACTACACCTTTGGGCTTGCCCGTAGAGCCAGAAGTATATAAAATGAACAATGGGTCTTCTGAGTCCATTTCTTCTGCCTCGAACTCCTTGTTTGCCTTTTTTATTTCCTCATGCCACCAAGTATCCCTGCCCTCTACCATGTTTACCTTGCCTTCGCCTCTTTGATAGACGATACAGCGTTGGATAGAAGGTGTTTTTTGTAGGGCTTCATCTACAATTTGCTTGATTTCCAAAGTTTTATTTCCTCTATAAGCAATGTCAGAGGTAATGATAGCATTGCATTGGGCATCGTTGATTCTATCTGCTAAGGAATTGGCAGAGAAACCCGCAAACACTACGGAATGAATCGCTCCTATGCGGGCGCAAGCAAGCATAGCTACCGCCGCCTCTGGCACCATAGGCATATAGATACAAACTCTATCTCCTTTTTTCACTCCATTGTTTTTCAATACATTGGCAAACTGGCAGACCTTTTCGTAAAGTTCTCTATAAGTAATCTTTACAAAAATATCCGTAGGCTCGTTGGATTCCCAAATAATAGCTACTTTATCGGGGTGAGTAAGTACGTGCCTGTCTAAGCAGTTTTCTGTAATGTTTAGCTTCCCCCCGATAAACCACTGCACATCTAAGTCGTTGAAATCCCAACTCAGTGTTTTTTTCCAAAGTTTTCGCCAGTGAAACTCTTGGGCAATGCCCGACCAAAAAGCTTCTGGGTCTTCTACGCTTTTGCGGTAGGTACTGAGGTATTCCTCAAAAGATTTGATTTTCATATATTACTTTTTGATATTTATTGGAATTAGAAGAAATAAATACAAAGATAGTGGTAATAGCTTTACACTCTCACTCCCATCACCAAAATATCATCAATTTGATTTTCTTTGCCTTTTATCTCTCCTGCCCAAAAGCAAACGAGGTAAAAAAGCAAAATAATATCAAGCAGACAGTCTTTTTCATACATAAAGGATTAGAATTTTTAGAAATATAGAAATTAGGTAAGTGGGTATCTAAAGTAACACCTTACAAAAAAGACCTCACAATTTGGTGGAAAATGCCCAAGATGACAGGTAAATCAGGGAGATAATACGTTTTATTATCGATGAGCACCTGTTTGCCTGCCAATTTCAAGAATTGCCACTCCCCCCCTGTGGATGCGCAACCATAGATAAAAGCCTGTGGTTTACCTTTTTGCTCATTAAAAAGTTGGGCAGCATACATTTGGGCTATGCACTGTCCTTGCCCATAGTCAAAGTCTTCATCTTTAGCCTCTACAACTGTAACGATAGGTGCTTGCATTACTTTTTTCTTAGGATGTTTGGCAATAAAAAAGTCACACGCACCTGCAAGGTCTTGACTTTCATCTACATAAAGTTCTTCACCTGAATACAAAGTAATACTATCAAGGTATTGGATGACTACTTCGGACAGGATAGGGGAAATTAGTTTTTCAGATTTACTTTTTTCATTGGTAAGAGGAAGCAGTGCAGCAATTTCCAAACTTTTTTTAAGCCAATCTGATGGTTCTATGGGCATGACTTTTGGAAATAAATCAAGGTCTATTTCTTCTAAATTCAATTTATCTAATGCTTGTCGTAAGCTTTTATAATTGCTGTATCCCATAAATCTTGTTCCTTATTTTTATCAAATTTAAAAAAAATCAACTGATAAAGCAATTTTAACAAAGCAATCTTAGTTCAAACCTGTATCCACTCGTAAAAGCACGCTAATAAATCTCTTTTAATACATTCAAGGATTTTATTTCTCCAAAATCCTCAAAATGAAGTTGATAAAATTTGAGAAGAGCATCTAAAATTTCCCCACGCTCTTTGTGGTTCATGGGAACAGACGTGCCGTAATCCGAATCGATAAGCTGATATAGATAAAAAGTATAATGCTCATAATCAAATAAGTACCCTGCATATTGGAGTTGTTTACCTATTTCTTGGGGTTCAGTGATGAAAAAACCCAACAGACCTGAAGCCCGAATCAAAAACTGCAAGTGAAAGTTCTCAAAATGAGCAGATAAGTTTTCCAAAGATAAAATACTATGTAGCAAAAAGTCAAAAAATGCCTGATTCGCTTCTTCACTTTTGAGGATTTTTGTTAAAACTTCCGTGAGAAAAAGGCAGATAGTCGTTTTTCGCACATCAAAAGGGATAGAATAAAAAGGCTGGTAAATCTTTGCCTCAGAAATATAATTGAGGCTTGTATTAGGTTTGTTATATACCAGCAAGTCTAAAAGGGTAAAAGGTTGATACAAAGCAATTTTATTATTCTTGCTTTTGCTGCTTCGCACCCCATTCACTATGTAAGACTTCAAGCCAAAGGCTTCCGTATAAATCCTTACAATAATAGAAGTTTCGCGATAGCGAATAAAGCCTAATACGATGCCTCTCGTTTTATAAAGCACAGAAAATTAGTTTAATAAATCATCTACTCAACCAATGCACTTTCCCAAAATGCTCTGCATCAAAAATACGCAAATCCAGAGAAACATTAGATTTGATATTTTTATATTCTTCTAACTGCGTCTTTTTTCCATTGACTAAAAATAAGACCTCAGTTTCTATCCACCCTTTTCCTGAGCGAATATGTTTGGAAAAACGAGCTTCCCGCACATCTCCATTAGGCATTTTTTCAAAAGTCCTCACTAAGTACAGATTTTTTTGGTCTATCCAGAACTGTGGAGTAGCCCAATCCCCCTTTTCTGCCCCTATTACGTACACTTTTCTACCCTCATACTCATCTTTTCTAAACTTATCTATTTGATAACCTGCATTTTTTAGTTCTTCCAAAACCTTTTCTTTGCTCATAAAATTCATTCCCCCAGCTAAGAGAATCAAGTTATTTTTAAAAGGTGCTTTTCGCGTATTTTTTCCTTCTTTAAAGTTAAAAACGGAATCTCTCGCAAAAATAACAGCATTGCCATCTTTTAACTCTCCAAAATCTATCCTAAACTTATCAGGATAGACTATTGCCTCGTACCAAATCGATTTCCCAGAAATAGTATCTGCCTGATAAAGCGTATTGTACTGAGTAAAAGTTACAGATTTTGCCGCTTTGCCTTGATAGCGTTTGTGCATAGTTTCTACGAGCTTTTCGGTAGAATCGATGGGAGGTTTTTGTTGAAATGATAATGCAACAAAAACGATTACATACAGGGAAATAAATAGTTTTTTCATGATTGTTCTTATTTCTTTATTGTTCATTTTCTCTAAGCATTTTGATAGCCCGATGTACTAAGTTTCTTGCAGATTGATAGTTGATACCCATGATTTGACTTACCTCCTCGTAGCTCATGTCTTGGTAAAACAGTAAATATAAAATCTCTTTTTGGCGTGGTGGTAGCTTATCCAACTTTTCTTGGAGTTGTTGGATTTTTTCTTGGTCTGATTGTGCATTGATTAACTCAGTTTCATAAGAAAAAGTAATTTCAAACTTATATTCCTTTTCATTATTATTAGAAAATAACTTTTTGATTTTCAAGTTTTTATCCAACTGCTTAATAATTTTACGCCTTATGGCTGTCAGCAGGTATGGCTTGATATTGTCAATATCTGCCAGATTGGCTCTATTTTTCCAGATTTCTAAAAATAATTCTTGGATACAATCTTCTATGAGTTCACTGTCCTTGTGAAACTTTTTCCCATAATTAAACATGGATTCATAGTAAGTACGAAAAATAAATGCAAAGGCAGTTTCTTCTCCTTGCTTGAAGTTCGTCCATAATTTACTCTCGTCCAGTTTGACTATGTTTGCTTCGCTCATGCTATTTCTTTGTATCAAATATGCAAACTTAAAAAAAAAGAATGCCTATCACTAAAAAAAACATTATAACAAATAAAATCTAAAAAAAAGGTTTTTTAACAAAAAATCATATTTTCAAAAAATGAAAAAGAGAAAATTTATTGGTAAATTTAAGTACAAAGATTTGATGTTCTTATGAAAATATTAGCCTTCTTATTTTGCTTGTTAGGAAACCTTGTATCGTTTGCCCAAGAGCCTCCTACTTATTTTCCTAAAAAATTGGCAGAAAATCCTAATCAACGCTCTGCGGAGGAGTGGTGCAATTTTGCTATGGAACTCTACGCCCAAGACCAATTTGCAGAGGCAATTCGTTATTTTGACCAAGCCATTGCTCAAAAACCAGACTATAAAATGGCTTATTTTTATCGTGCCTCCTGCAAGGAAGATTTAGGGGATAAATCTGCGGCACTGACTGATTATCAAATATGTATGCACTTAGACCCACTTTTTGTGGAGGCATTGTTTAGCAAGGCATTGCTTCATTACAAGATGCAAGATTTTCAAAGTGCTGAACAAGACTTTTCCAAACTGCTTCGCTTACCTCGTAGAGAAACACAAACCGTTTATTATCAGAACGTAAGCTATGGAAATGAAAAAGTCATAGGTGGTATTTTTACCTTGCAAAGTCGCAACGCTGAAATATATAATTATCGTAGTTTAGCACGAATGAAGTTGCAAGACTTAGGAGGGGCTTTAGCAGACATCGATTCTGCTATCATGTTAAACCCTCATAATCCCAATTATTACATCAACAGGGGCTTAGTAAAAGTACGCCAAGATAAAAAAGAAAGTGCGATGGCAGATTACGAACAGGCTTTAAGACTTTCGCCTGAGAATGCTTTGGCTTTGTACAATTTGCAAGTCATTCAAGGTAAGTCAGATGCCAATAAACTGATTAGCTTCGAGGATAAGTTTCCTCCTTTTTATATCAAACGAGCCAATGAAGCCTTAAAAAGTAAGTTATTCAGCCAAGCGATAGCTGATTATGATACAGCAATGATATTAGGAGATGAGTCCCCAAATACTTTTTATAATAGAGGCTACGCCAAAGAAAAAATAGGCAACTTACAAGGAGCCATCAAAGACTACACCACCGCCATTCACCTAAAACAAGACTTCACCAATGCTTATATCCAAAGAGGCAATGTGTATTTTAAACAGAAAAAATTTGAAAAAGCCCTGCAAGATTATACTCACGTACTCCTTTGGGAAAAAAGTAACGCTAATGTATTCTATAACAGAGGTTTAGCACATCATTATTTGAAAAATAGGGAGGCAGCATGTGAAGATTTGAAAAAAGCCCAAGAGTTAGGCATGACAGAAGCACAAAAAGCAATCGCTTCTATTTGTAAATGAAATAGCTTTAAAAATGAAGTGCCTTTTGAATTGCCTTTGGTAAAAGTTTTGCCCAATACTCAACCCTTACCAAAGGCTTATCTACCAATAATTGATTGCCTTATTTTCTTATCACCGCACCCAGTTTCTGCTCAAAGGCAGTCATGAGCTTAGTCATGGTTTTGTCTATTACATCATCAGTAAGCGTTTGGTTTGGGTCTAAAAGCGTAAAACTCACCGAATAAGATTTTTTATCCGTGCCAATATTTTCGCCTTCGTACACGTCAAACACATTGACACTTTGGAGTAGGTTGCGTTCAGTTTGCATTGCCAAGTTCTCTATCTCTTTGAAAGTAAGTTTTTTATCTATGACCAAAGACAAATCCCTACGTACTTCAGGGAACTTAGGCGGTTCGCTTACATTACGGTTGAGGTTGATTTGGCTCATCAGTCTTTCCCACTCTATTTCTGCATAAAAAACCTCTTGCTTAATATCAAAACTCTTAGTGATGTTTTTTCGCAACAAGCCCAAACGAGCAATTTCTTTTTTCTGGAAATTGATTGCCAAGCCATACTCAAAAATATCGCTTTCTATCTCATGTTGAGAGAACTTATTGATATTTAAAAAGCTAAAAATCTTTGAAACAATACCGCTTAAATCATAAAAATTAATTTTTTCTGACTTTGCTTGCCAAGTTTCGCCGACCTTGCTTCCTGTCATAAAAATAGATAGTTGTTCTCTTTCCAAATAGAGATTGCTGCCGTCTTCCTTTGTAATTTTGCTATAAATTTTGCCAAATTCAAAAAGTTTCAAATCTTTCTGACGGCGATTGATATTGTGAATCACCGTATCTAAGCCTGTGAAAACCAAAGACCTACGCATTACTGCCAAGTCCGAACTCAGTGGGTTGAGCATTTCTACATTCTGCTCGTTTTTGAAAGATTCCATGTTTTCCCAATGACTTGCTTTGGTGAAGGAATTGGTCATGATTTGGTTTAGACCGCTTGCCGCAAGCATTTGGGTCAAATTCCACTTTATTTTGTCTTCGTCAAGGGCTGGAAATTCTGCCAAGAAGTCTGCACTGTATCTATCTTTGAGTTCGATGTTGTCAAAACCATACATACGCAATATCTCTTCGGTAATGTCTGCACTATGCTCTACATCAACGCGATAAGGTGGAACAGAAACCGTAAACTCCTCACCATTGTCATCAGAAACTTCTATTTCTAAGCCTTGCAAAGTCTTTTTAATCCACTCTCTATCAAGAACTTTCCCTATCAGTCTATCTATATTTTTATATTTTACATTGAAAACTCGGTTAGGGATAGGATTAGGGTAAATGTCAATCACTTCCGAAGAAATCTCACCACCACAGATTTCTTTGATGAGCGAGGCGGCACGTTTCAGTGCATACACCGTGCCGTTGGGGTCTATGCCTCGAGCAAAGCGAAAAGAAGCATCTGTTACCAAAGAATGGTATTGAGAACTTCTGCGAATATAAGTAGGTGAAAAATAGGCACTTTCCAAGAAAATAGCACTTGTATTTTCGGTAATTCCTGAGTCTATTCCGCCAAAAACTCCTCCAATACACATAGGTTTCTCGTCCCCATCACAAATCATCAAGTCGTTTTGACTGAGTTTTCTTTCTACTTTGTCCAAAGTCTTGAAAGGCGTATCTTGTGGCAAAGTCTTGACAATCACCTTATTTCTGCTAATTTTTGCCAAGTCAAAAGCATGTAAGGGCTGCCCTAAGTCATGCAATACGTAGTTGGTAATGTCCACCACATTGTTGATAGGGGAAAGCCCGATAGATTTGAGTCTATTTTTTAGCCAATCAGGTGATTCTTTGACGGTTAAGCCAGAAATCACTACACCTGCATAGCGAGGGCAGGCTTCATGGTTTTCTACGACTACCTCAATAGGCGTATAGTTATTATCTATTTTAAAATTGCTTATATCTGGCTTGCACAAGTTCCTGCCTAACAATACTTTCAAATCTCTGGCAACGCCATAGTGCGAAGTAGCATCTGCATGATTAGGGGTTAGACCTATGGAAAAAACTTTATCACTTTCCAAGTTAAAATACTTAGCAGCAGGCGTACCATTTGGCAAATCTGTGTTCAGTACCATGATTCCGTCATGCGATTTGCCCAAGCCGATTTCGTCTTCGGCGCAAATCATGCCTTCGGAAACCGCTCCCCTGATTTTGGCTTTTTTAATAGTAAAAGGCTCGCCTTCTGTGGGGTACAAAGTTGCCCCTACGGTTGCTACGATTACTTTTTGCCCTGCACGCACATTGGGGGCGCCGCACACGATAGGAGAAATTTGTCCGTTACCAATATCAACGGTAGTAAGGCTCAGTTTGTCAGCGTCAGGGTGCTTTTCGCAGGTGAGAACTTCTCCAATCACCATGCCTTCTAACCCTCCTTTGACCGTTTCGTAGCTTTCAATGCTTTCTACCTCTAAGCCAACATTGGTAAGCATGATGCCCACCTCTTCGGCAGATTCTTGTAAATCAATAAATTGTCTAAGCCAAGCGAGAGAAATGTTCATTTTTTTGTGTATAATTGAATAGTTGTTAGTTGAATAGTTATTAGTCTTTTTGAAAGCTATTTAACTGTGTGTAACTATTCAACTACGCATTGTTTTCTTTTTTCGGACTGCAATTTTAAGGAAAATTATCATAAATCAGTATAAGCTATTTTTCTTTTTTACCAAAATAGTATTCACTATGCCTATTCATTACAAAAATCCGTTCTTATAACTCTTTCACTATTTTCATGGTTTCCACACTTACATAGACTACGTTTTGGACAAGGTCTATCACCTGCTCCTTGTACTGTGCAAAATCGTAATTGTTAAAGCGTTCTTGAATAGTTTTATCGGCAGATTTGTAGGGCTTGTATTGGTCAAGCACCCACTCTACCGCACTGCGGTTGCCCAATTTGTATGCCAAGGCTTCGGCAGGCAAGCCCTCCAAAGTTGTAAGTTCATCTATCAAAATGCTATTACCCGCTATTTTGAGGATAGGGCTAAGTGGAATATCTTTACGCAGTAAACCAGTAAACCTGTCAGGTTTCGGAAACCTGACAGGTTTAAGTTTTGAAAATCTGACAGGTTTTCATAATAGCAGTTGCTTTATACTCAATAAAAATTGGTTTTGGTTTTAGGGATATGAAAATTCCAAGAAATTAAGGTTTCTAATTCCTGCTTATATTGGGCAATATGGGTAAAAAACTCACAGACCTTTTCCTTGAAATCTTGAAACTTCCTATAAAAACAAGTATCAATGACCTTTTTACGCATAAATTTCCATAATCTTTCAATTAGATTAAGATTAGGCGAGTAAGCAGGCAAGAAAAGCTGTTTTATCCTGCTACTTGCCAATTTTTCTTGTAAGTGCTTATTTTTGTAATATCGTGC
Organism: Thermoflexibacter ruber; assembly: GCF_900113045.1. Lineage (GTDB taxonomy): Bacteria > Bacteroidota > Bacteroidia > Cytophagales > Thermoflexibacteraceae > Thermoflexibacter > Thermoflexibacter ruber. The sequence continues at coordinate 61 of NZ_FONY01000031.1, read as the reverse complement.
ATTATCACAAATCACATAAATCTTTTCCTTGTCAGGGTGACATGCTTGCAATTGCTCATAG
>NZ_FONY01000043.1 GCF_900113045.1 Thermoflexibacter ruber | reverse complement strand
ATTTCTCTGCTTTGGAGATTGCTAAAAGTCAGTTGTCTTGGATTGGCAAGGGAGAGCAAAAGCATGGAGTTTATTTCATTGAGGCTTTCAAGCATGATTCTTGGGCTACCGTGAAGGTGGTGAACGCTCAAGGACATACCTCCAGCAATCCTTATGCAGAAGAAGTGGCTTTGCACTCTGGGGTAAACAAGTTTAGAATCCGCTATGTGAACAATCACGGCAAGATGTTTTTCTCTAAGGAAATAGTATATTTCTCTGACAAGGAATCTGTGAGTTTTTTCCCTAAGCAAGTAGAGCATAGTTTGACTTTCTCTGCACAGGTCAAGTATGAAATCCATGATGAGCATAACAACTTGGTAATGAAAGGCGAAGGAGAGCAGGTGGACTGTGCTACACTCAGAGCAGGCAATTACTACATGATTTATGACAACAAGACCGAGAAGTTTAGCAAGGTAGAACCTGTCATCTTGGAAACAGCTAAGAAAAATAAAAAAGGAGGAAGATAGGACAATGAAATCTGTTGGAAATCAATATATAAATCAATCATTCACCTTTTTAATTTCTTGATTATATGACAAAACTTTTACAATAATAATTATCAGCTAAAAATTGTTTTTCCATTTACCCTTTAAACTACTTAATCATTATGAGAAACGGGATCATCGGATAGTTCAAACTTGGGATAAGTTTGTAATCCAAAAAAGAAATGCAAGCATGAAAAAACTGCAACTGATGTTATATCAGTTGCAGTTTTTTTGTCAAGTTTATTGATTAAAACTAATGAAACTGCTCATTTTTAATGAATTGCATTACATCATCAACCATAGCTGAGGAGCCTATAATGAGTGGAGAGCGTTGATGAATGTCATGAGGTTCTATATCTAAAATTCTTCTTTTCCCGTCGGTTGCCTTTCCGCCTGCTTGCTCTATAACAAATGCCAAAGAGTTACATTCATAGAGTAAGCGAAGTTTTCCGTTAGGGGATTTAGATGTTGCAGGATAAAAAAAGATACCTCCTTTCAAAAGATTTCGATGAAAGTCAGCCACCAGAGAGCCTATGTAGCGGGCAGTATATTTTTGATTTCTGCAATAAGTCAAGTAGGCTTTCGTTCCTTCAGAAAAGTCATTATAATTCCCTTCATTATAAGAGAATATCGAGCCTAATTCTTTTATTTTCATATTGGGATAAGAAAGTATGAACTCTCCAATAGTGTGGTCGTAGGTAAAGCCATTGACCCCATAACCTGTAGTATAAGTTAAAATCATAGAGCTACCATACAACACATATCCTCCCGCTACTTGATTTGCCCCTTTTTGCAGTACATCTTCTGTGGTTGGAGGAGTGCCTACGGGGGATTTTCTTCTATAAATAGAGAAAATAGTTCCAATAGGTACATTGGCATCGATATTAGATGAGCCATCCAAAGGGTCCATGGCTACAATGTACTTCGCTTCGTGATTTCCTGTATCTATCATTTCTTCATCTTCTTCGGAAATGATAGCACAAACTTCCTGCCCTTTGGTCAAAGCCCTGATAAAGCGCATATTTGCTACTACATCTAACTTTTGCTGCTCTTCGCCTTGCACATTTCGTTCTCCCGCAGGACCTTCTATGCCTATCAGTCCAGACCCCATGATTGCCTTATTGACTACCTTCGCCGCTAAGCCTATATCTCTAAGGATTTGAGAAAGTTCTCCTTTGGCATAAGGAAACTCTTGTTGGCGTTGGGAAATAAAGCGGTCTAAGGTTATGCCTATGGAAGCAACGAATTTCTTTATTTCCACATTCGCCTCTTTTTCTTGTGTTGTCATCGTTTTTTGAATTTATGTTGTTATTGGTTATTTTTTTGTTAAATTTTGTTACAAAAATAATGCTCTTTTGGTGATTCTTTGATATACTCTTGCCTTAAAATTATTGGGAACGAAGATGAAGTTAAATTACAGGCAAATAAAATGTAAAAAGGCATTAATGAATCAAACTAAAAAGCCACTTAGAAGTATCTTCTAAGTGGCTTTTTAGTTTGATTGTGGGTCCACAAGGATTCGAACCTTGGACCCCCTGCTTGTAAGGCAGGTGCTCTGAACCAGCTGAGCTATGAACCCTTTTTTTAGCACTTTTGCAATTTTTGCATAAAGTATTTTTATTTCCTTTTGTGCTTAATTGCGATGCAAAGGTAAGCATGTTTTTTGATATTCCAAATACTTTATGAAAAATTTATTAAATATTTGTTACTACATATTTTGAACAATTTATTTAAAGTATTCTTAAACAAAGACTTAACTTATTATTGTATGATACTTATTTTGAGTGTTTTATTTATACGTTCGCCCGCAATATGAAGGAAATAACTACCATTGGATAAGTTAGCCTTACTTATATCCAATTCATACGTATCAGAACTTTGCTGAGTCCTTTGCAGAGATGTGTCCCAGCACAATCTTCCCAAAGCATCAAAAATACGAATTTGAAAACTTCTATTTAGCTGATTTTCAGTAAATCTAACCTTTAGTTTTAGTATATTACTTGTCAGTGGGTTAGGGTAAACCTCTACAAGTGCCTCTTTATCAAAACTTTGCTCTGTAGAAGTCAATATTTTTGCACGTGTGTAATTAGGAATACCGTAGCCAAGCGAATCACTCGGATTGTTAAAACGATTCCCTGAACGACGTATAATATTGACTATCTGCATATTGGTAAAAGAAGGATTGGCTTGCCAAAGTCCTGCAGCCAAACCAGCTACCAAAGGGGCGGCAAAGGAAGTACCTGAACTTGTACTGAGATTTCCATTAGGCAAAGCCACTACTGTATTTACACCCATTGCCACAACATCGGGTTTGATGCGTCCATCTGCGGTTCTTCCTCGTCCACTTTGGCTAAAGTAAGTTCCATTAGCATCTACCGCCCCTACCGTCAAGACAGAATCTACATCACCGGGAAAAGAAACTTTTTGCCAAGCTCTTAATCCATTATTCCCTGCACTTTTTACTACTATCATGCCTGTACGCACTGCGATTGCTGCCGCTTGCGAAACGAGAGCCGTTTTCCCATCTAAGTCATTCGGGGTATAATTCAAAGTAGGGTCATCAAACGTCGTATAGCCCAAAGAAGTAGAAATAATATCTACTCCCAGACTATCAGCCCGTTCTGCCGCCACCAACCAAAAAGCCTCCTCGCTTCTATCCTCCCTACTATCTATTTCAGTAACAAATAGATAATAAGATGCTTTATGAGCCGTACCAATGAGGCCGCCATCTTGATAGGCAGCTAAGGTAGAAAGTACTCTTGCCCCGTGTGTAACGCTTACATTATATACGTCTGGCGTATTTCTGACAAAATTATACGTTCCTAAGATATTCATTTGACGAAATAGTGGGTTAGTATTTACGCCTTGAAAACCGTCATCAATCACAGCAATAACGATACCCTCTCCTCTGAACCCATCTTGGTGCATCGCATCTATGCCTATCATTTGGCTTTGCCTCAGAGAATTTCCATAGTTTTCTTCTGTTCTGGCATTTGATATCAGAGAGTTATTATTTTCCTTTATTTCTGCATCGGCAACAAATAAATCAGGGTACTCAGGACGCAAAGTCAGTCGCATGGCATTATTATTTCTAACAAAGCTCAAGCGGTTTACTCTATCCAAAGTAGCTTGGTCTGCTTCTATAACTATACCGTTCATCCAGCGAGTAGGATAAAGTACCTTCGCACCTGCTTGGCGTACCTGCTCAATATATGTCTGGTTGACGGGTAAATCTCTTTCTAAAATTGGTATATTTTGTTTCCTACGTCTATCAATAGCTCTTTGGCTTAGAAATTCTTGTGGACGATTGACAGAAAAAGTAGAATTATTTTTATCCGTAAACTGCACTAAGTAAGTGCGAGTTTGGGCAAAAGTGGGTATGTTACTGAGTAAAGTAACTGAAAATAAAAAAGATAAAGTAAGAATATATCGCATTGATGTAAAGAATTTTAAAATATGCTTTACAAAGTTACGGCTTTATTCTCAATATAGTTGCAAAGGACTTCAAACCTTCATTTAGTATTTTCTGAGCCATAAGGAATAAAAACGAGATTGTCTATTTTGATAGAGGGGTTAAACTCTTTTATCAATACAGAATCGCGCAGGAGTGTATAATATTTTTTTGCAATACTACTTGCCGTTTCAGCTTTGCGAACAAAATGCACTCCTTTTACAGGAATGATAAACCAGTTATCTCCCTGAACTTCTGTAATTTTAATAGCTTTCTCATTTGGGATATTGAACTTGGCAGCCATCTCCTCGGGGGTGTATTTTTTATCTTTGTCTTTGAAAAGACCGTACATGCGGAAGTTTTCTGTATCCTTAGCATCAAAAGTTCGCGTAGCAATTAGTTTGGTATAGACAGAATCTTGTTTTCTATAAAAGTCTAACTTCGCTTTTAGCGTGGTGTTTTCTTTACGTAAATCCTCTATTTCAGGTGGATAGGTACTTGCTTCCTTGATTTTTTGTTGCCATGCCTCTTTGCTACTTAAAAATAAGAAAATGATGAATATAGATAAGAAAAATACACTCATCGCAGTAATAAGTGTAGTTTTTGAAATTACCTTTTCTTTTTCCTCAACTGACATGAATATAAAAGTTTTGTTTAAAAATTTAATCTGATAACACGACTTTGCTCATTACAAAGATATGCTATATGTATAAAATAAATACTGTTAAAATACTTGAATTTGGAGATGAAAATTAAGGAAAATGCTTAAATTAGATTAAAAATTAGAGTTCTATGCCTCTTTCTGTGTAAAACTATGTAAGTGGTGGACTTTAGTCTGCCCTTGACTAACACCGAAGGCGTGCTATTTTTGTAGAAAATAATGAATAAAACTGCGTGGCGGTGGCATATTTCACGCCTACGGCGTTGCTGTATGCGGGTCTTATTCTTTTCTACAAAGATGACAGCCCTACGGGCTTAATTTATAAGTAGTATTATTCATTTGCTAACTCCACAAAAAGTACCAGAGAACCAAAATTAGGCAAATATAAAATTTAATATAATCAACGAAAGTATGAAAATCAATTACTTAATTTTTATTTGTTTTCTGCTGTTGAGTTCTATGACTCTATTTGCTCAAAATCAACCTTCCAATCCTAATCAAGCGGTAAGTTTGGAAAATGATTTTAAAAAGCTATTAGTAGATGGCAATCTCAATCGGGCTTCTACGATGATGATGCGTGGTTTTGATAATAGGGTTAAAAATTATCGTGGCACGCCTTATTTTTTTGATGAATGGCATATAACAGAAATTCATTTGAAAGACGGTTACAAGTTTGAAGGTGTCTTTGCCAAATTAGATATTTTCAAGGAGCAGGAGCTAATGGTATTGAGAAAGGAAAAAGGGGATTCTATCTTGGTAGATGATGTTACGGTGGCTTCTTTTATCATGCAACACCCTGAAACAGGAACAAAACACGTTTTTAAAAGGTATGCAGTAGGTAGTTCCAAAGGAGAAAGGTTTTGTGAGGTGCTTCACGAAGGCAAGTACACTGCTCTTGTTTTTCAAACCAAATCCATTATTCCCGCAGATGTAGGCAATTCACAAAGTTCTGGACGAGATTATGACAAGTTTGTTTCCAATACAGAGTTTTTTATCGTTACGCCAGAAAATGAAGTAGTCAAACTCAAAAAATCAAAGAAGGGTTTGTTACAGATATTAAACCAACACGAAAAAGAGTTTGAAGCCTACTTAGCAAAAAATAAATTGGATTTTGATAAAAAGGAAACGTTGGCAGGAGCAGTAGCTTTCTATAACAGCCTTTTAGAAAAATAATTATATTCTTATCCCCATTACCAATACGTCGTCAGTTTGTCTATGCTCGCCTTTCCACTCTGCAAAAGTGCGTAGTAAGATTTGTTTTTGCTCTATCAGTGGCAAGTTGCGAATATCATACAAAAGTTTTCTAAAGGCTTTCCCTGAGAACTTTTGTAGCTGTTCCCCTCCTAATTGGTCTTTATAACCATCACTAAATAAATAGATTAAATCATTCTCTTGAATATCTATTACTTTGTCTTCTAACTCAGCCATGCGTTTGCGTTCTATCTCAAACTTAGATACGCCTCCTATGCTTACTTTTGCTCCTTCCAACATGATAAATTCCCTGTCCCTAAAAATAAAAATAGGTCTATTGCCTCCCGCAAAGTATAATTTTTTTGCTTCTAAATCTAAGATAATCAAGGCTATTTCCATGCCGTCTTGGATATTATTTTTTTCTTGATGCAGCTCGTGCTTGATAGCTTTATTTAGCTTTGCTAATACTATGGAAGGGCTCAGGTTTTTCCCAAAAGTAATCAAAGAAGTAAGCAAATTGCTTCCTAACATAGACATAAAGCCACCCGGTACCCCGTGACCCGTGCAGTCTGCCACTGCAATAGCGAAGTAGTCCTTGCCTGCGTAGTGAACTTGGTCAAACCAATAAAAATCCCCACTAACAATATCTCTGGGCAGATACAAAATATTGTAGTCTGTAAAGTAGTATTTTAGCACCTGCTCATCAGGGAGCATGGCTCGCTGGATTTTCTCTGCATACGAAATGCTGGAAGTAATATCTTTATTTTGCTGTTCTAATTTGTGCAGTGCTGTATCCAAACGCATATTAAGTTGGGCTTGCTCTTGTATTTTTTGGCTCAGACTCTCTGCCATGCGTTTAAATTCTTTTTGCAAAAAGCCTACTTCATTAGTAGAGTTTACGGTTATTTCAGTATCCAAATCGCCTTTGGCTAAAGAACGGATAGAATCTGCCAAAGAAGAAATAGGGCGGGCAAACCTATGAGCGATAAAAAGCCCTATCAGCATCGCTACAATCAAAATAGGAATTGCATTATTCAATAGCCTATTTCTCAAACTTTTAGAAGGAGCATACACAATATCTACGGGGGCTTCAAAAATAAGCAACCATTTTTGACCTTTGTAAGTAAGATAGCCCTTGTCTAAGGCTAAAAAGTAGAGAATATCGCCGTCTTCGTGATAACCTTTGGAGGAGTTTTTTAGGTAGTTTAGAATCAGGCTTTTATTATACTTTTCTCTTAGGATTCCATTGGGATTGTAGTTAGAGTAAAGCAAAACTCCTTCGGCGTCCAACAAATCCACCTGCATTTTGGACAAAATATTTTCTTTTTCAGAAAGCGTAGGCAAGATTTCATAAAAACGATTGACCAACATTCTTGTAACCACCACCCCTATTTTTTCTCCTCTATCATCTTTCACTACACTTGCAAAGTGAAACACATTGGTACTCAAAGACTCTGAGAATGAAATATCTATGACTTCTTCTTCCCCTTGGTTAATCCTCTTCCAGTAATTAATCAGGGTGTGTTGCTTGCCTATATTTTTCCCTTCTGTATCTGCAATTCTTATCCTGCGAATATCAAAGTAAGAAATACTGTTATAAAGCGTGCTAATCCTCTTATACTCGAGCAACCGTTGGGTAATTTGAGTAGGGGTAGCAGAGGTATCCCTGAAAATTGGGTCGCTGGCAATCAGATTAATATCTTGCAAACGCTCATACAAAAACCTATCTATACTGTTCATAGTATAGTCGCATTGTGCTACGATATGGGCAGAAATCTCTTCCTTTAACTTTTGCTGGGATTCTTCATTGGCTACAAAGTAGAGCGAAGCACCTGTAAAAAGTACCAATCCTAAACAAAGCAAAGTAAGTTTGACGTAAATATTCATAAGATTAACTAAAAATCAAACTTAGATTTATTCAAAAATATAAGAAAACAAATGAATTATAGTTGCGTTGTTTTGATAAAGTTTATTACAAATATCTTTAATTAAGGGTAGATAGACAGGAACACAAAATTAAAAAAACATGAAGTTTTTACCTAAAAAATACGACAATTTTACTTGTATTGTGCTATTTTTAACAAGTTTTGATTTTTAATAAGTAAGTAATTGAAAATTATACCTATTTCGCACACCTTTAAAATTAAAGATATGAACTATTCAAAATTTAGCTTATTGGTATTACTTTTTTGCTTTACTTTCCTCTTGGCTAAGGCTGATGAGGGAATGTGGTTGCCTCTTTTGCTTAAAAATCTGAATGAAAAAGACATGAAAGCAAAGGGTTTAAAACTTACGGCTGAGGACATCTACTCGGTCAATAAATCCAGCCTGAAAGATGCAGTAGTAAACTTTGGTGGGTTTTGTACGGCAGAGGTTGTTTCTGATAAAGGCTTGATTTTCACCAATCACCACTGCGGATACAGTGCTATTCAGTCGCATAGCTCCGTAGAAAACGACTACCTAACTTATGGCTTTTGGGCAAAATCTCTCAAAGAAGAATTGCCTAATCCCTCGCTTACAGCTACTTTCATTGTGCGCATAGAGGACGTTACAGCTAAGGTCTTAGAAGGAGTTACCGCTAACCTTTCTGAATCTGAAAGACAAGTCCAAATCAACCGCAATATCAACAAAATCCGTAGGGAAGCAGTCGCAGATTCGCATTATGAAGCTTCTATCAGACCGTTTTTCTATGGAAACGAGTACTACATGTTCATCACAGAAACTTTCTTAGATGTGCGTTTGGTGGGTGCGCCTCCTTCCTCCATAGGCAAGTTCGGCGGAGATACCGACAACTGGGTTTGGCCGCGCCACACAGGAGATTTTAGTGTATTTCGTATCTATGCAGGCAAAGACAATAAACCTGCTCCTTATGCTAAGGATAACGTTCCCTACAAGCCTAAGCATTTTTTCCCTATTTCTTTGAAAGGAGTAAAAGAAAATGATTTTTCCATGATTTATGGTTTCCCGGGACGTACTCAGCAGTATCTTAGCTCAGAAGCAGTACGCTACCTCATAGAAAAATCCAATCCCGCCAAAATCAAAATGAGAGCCACCGTTTTGGGCATCATGGACAATTCCATGAAATCCTCCGACCAAATTCGTATCCAATACGCCGCCAGATATGCCAGCATTGCTAATTATTACAAAAAATGGATTGGCGAGCTGCAAGGATTAAAAGCCTTTGATGCCGTGGGAAAAAAGAAAACTTTGGAAGAAGAATTTATCAAGTTAGCTAATAAAAATCCAGAAACAGCAAAGTTATATGGCGAGGTACTCCCCAGAATAATCCAAAATCAGAAAAATTTAGAAAAATATGCTTTGGCAAGAGAGCTATTCTTAGAAATAGTTTATTATGGTTCGCAAATCATAGACTTAGCAAGCAAGTTCATGGCTACTTATGAGTACGGCGAGTCGGTAGAAAACCTGAAATCCCAAGTAGAGGAGCATTTCAAAGACTATCATCTTCCTACTGACAAGGCGATTTTTGCCGAGAGTATGAAAATTTATTACGACAATATCGATAAAGCCTTATATCCTGACATTTTCCAAGCTGTTCAGAATGAATTTGGTGGAGATTTTAAAAAGTATGCAGACTTTATTTACGATAACTCTCACTTAGTCAATTTAGAAAAAGTCAATGAATTGCTCAAAAAAAATAAGTCAGAGGTACAAACAATCCTTTCGCAAGACCCCACTTACCGCCTGATGAAAAGTCTGTTTGCTTCCTACACGGTGCGAATCAATAACGAGTACCAAGTGCTAAACAATGAGATAGAAAGCCAGATGAGAATATATGTGGACGGCTTGCGAAAACTCATGCCTGATAAAAAATATTGGTCAGATGCCAATAGTACTTTGCGACTTTCTTATGGAAAAATAGAAGGTTCTGCCCCGAGAGATGGCATGATGTATAAGCACTACACGACATTGGAGGGTATCATGGAAAAATATGTTCCAGAGAAAAATGGAGAATTTGACGTGGACAAAAAACTCATTGAACTTTACAACAAAAAAGATTACGGCAGATACGGCGAGGATGGCAAGTTAATCGTCTGCTTTACAGCTTCTAATCACACCACAGGTGGAAATTCAGGTAGTCCCATTCTAAATGGCAGTGGCGAACTCATTGGAATCAATTTTGACAGAAGTTGGGAAAGCACCATGAGCGATGTGATGTATAACCCCAATATCTGCCGAAATATAGCCGTAGATATTCGCTATGTGCTGTTTGTGATTGATAAGTTTGCAGGAGCGGGCTATTTGCTCAACGAAATGAAGATAGTAGGAAAGTAAACACAGAGGCACAAGATAGAATTTTATAGTCTTTATTTTGTATCTTTGTGTAGTATAATCCGAAAGAGCTGATTTGCAAATTTATTGCAACTGCGAGCTTTTAAAATATAAAAGCCTTATTATCAAAATTTTACACCTGACAGATTTCCAAAACCTGTCAGGTGTAAGTAAGTAATTTCACACTACGTATAAAAAATGCTCATAGCTAATCCCATATATGATGTGGTTTTCAAATACCTCATGGAAGATAGCAAAGTCGCTAAGATTTTTCTTTCTGCCATTATAGGGCAGGAAATCTTAGAACTTGATTTCAAACCTCAAGAACTTTCAGGAGAATTGGAAACTATACCTAAAAGACGAATCAAAGAAGATGATTTTATTCCTCATCTTACGGTATATCGCTTAGATTTTTCTGCGAAAATCTTGACGGAGGAAGGTGAAAAAATCGTCATTATTGAGATTCAAAAAGCCAAATTGCTCAATGATGTGATGCGTTTTCGTAGGTACTTGGGCAAGCAGTATCAAAATCCTGATTATTTTTATTTGAAAAAAAACCTCAACGGCAAAGAAACTAAATATGGCTTCCCTATCATTAGCATTTATTTTTTGGGAGAGAGGTTGGAGCATATTCAAGGAGTTCCTGTGGTTATGGTAAACAACGAAGCGATTGACCTTTATTCAGGGAAAAAAATAGAGCAAAGGGAAGATTTTGTAGAAAGCCTTACCCACAAAAGCTACATCATCAGTATCCCTGATGTAAGCGAAAAAAGACGAAATGAGTTAGAAATCCTGCTAAGTATTTTTGACCAAAGCACCATAGATGCAAGTCATCACATTTTGAATGTGAAAGAAGATGATTTTCCTGAAAAATATCGTCCTATCATTAGAAGGTTGCAAAAAGCGGCAAGCGAGCAGGCTATGCGAAACAAGATGCAATTGGAGGACGATTTTGTTTCTGAACTTACTGATTATGAGCGCATGATTGATGAGGCAAGAAAAAAGTTAGATGAGGCTGAAATGAAATTGGAAGAAGAAAAAAGGAAGGCAGAAGAAGAAAAAAGGAAGGCAGAAGAAGAAAAAAGGAAGGCAGAAGAAGAAAAAAGGAGGGCAGAAGAAATAAAAGAGCATCAAGAGCAGCTAAAGCAAAACATGGTAAAGAATTGTTTTCAGAAAGGAATGAGCACAGATGAAATCGCTGAACTGACAGGATTAACCGTAGTAGAGATTAAGGAAATATTAAAAATGTAAAAAAACTTCTGCATTTATCTACTTATGCTCTGTGATTTCCCCTCTGATTGATACTTCCAGTTTTTGCCTAATTACTTGGTTGTCAGATTCATTGCCAAGTAAGAACATTAACTTGGTAATTGCTGCCTCTGGGGTAATATCCCCGCCACTAATCACCCCTATCTCAGCTAACTTTTTGCTTGTTTCATAAAGTCCTTGTATTACCCCGCCATTGCACTGAGAAACGTTGTAAATTACAATTCCTCTGTCAATTGCATTTTTTAAAATTCCAATAAACTCATCGTTTGAAGGAGCATTTCCTGAGCCATAGGTTTCTAATACTACCCCTCGCAAATGAGGAGTATGAAGGATATGGTCTAAGTAAGCATTGGAAAGTCCTGGATATAACTTGACAATAATCACATTGCTATCCATGCGATTATAAAACCAAAAAGGTTCATTAGGCTGAGGCAAGATGAGTTGCTTGTTATAGTCTATATGGATACCAGCCACTGCTAAAGGGGGACAGTTCTGCGATTTGAAGGCAGTAAAGTTAAAACTCTGCACCTTGCGCGAGCGATTACCTCTTAAAAGCAAGTGGTCAAAAAAGATACAGACCTCTGGTACTAAGGCTTTTCCTGACTCGTTCTTGGTAGAGGCTATTTCCAAAGCAGAAATAAAATTTTCCCTTGCATCTGTACGCGTAACACCTATGGGCAACTGCGCCCCTGTAAAAATGACGGGCTTGTCCAAATTCTCAAGCAAGTAGCTTAAAGCAGAAGCTGAATATGCCATAGTATCTGTTCCATGCAAAATGACAAAGGCATCATAATCATTGTAAAAATCATAAATCATACGTCCTATATTTAGCCAGTGATGAGGCTGGACATTGGAGGAGTCTATAGGCTCGTTCAAAGAAAGTACCGTCAATTCAAAATCAAAACGCCTGAGTTCTGGGACTTTATCAATAATATACTTAAAATCTAAGGGCTTGAGGTGCTTATGCGTTTTGTCATAGTCCATGCCGATAGTCCCTCCTGTGTAGATAACAAAAATAGAGGTATCTGATGAACCAACTGATGCCGTTTTAATATTGATAGTAGGGTAATAGTTTAGCATTGGAATAATTGGGTTGCAGTTTCTGATGTCTTTTCCGCTACTTCTTCTAAGCTAATTCCTTTAATATCAGCTATTTTCTGGGCTATAATAGGAATATAACTTGTTTCATTGCGTGTGCCTCTATGCGGCACAGGAGCAAGGTAAGGACTATCTGTTTCTAAAACTAAATGCTCTAAGCCAACTTCTCTAATAACAGGTTCCAAACCTCCATTTTTATACGTAACTACCCCACCTATTCCCAATTTGAAGTTCATAGAAATTAGCTTCTGAGCGTCTTCCAAAGTTCCTGTAAAACAATGCAGTACGCCAAATAAGTTTTCATCTGCCAGCTCTTCCAATAAGCTAATTACCTCCTTCATGGACTCGCGCGAATGAATCACCAAGGGCAAGTGATATTTTTTTGCCCAGCCTGCTTGTATGCTAAAAGCCTCTTTTTGTTGCTCAAAAAAAGTTTTATCCCAATATAAGTCTATTCCCATTTCCCCTATGGCAATGAACTTGCGTTGAGAAAGCCAATTCTCGACTATTTTTAACTCTTGCTCAAAATCTTGATTTACCGAACAAGGGTGTAACCCCATCATCGGAAAGCACTGCTTAGGGTATTCTTTTTCCAAAGCCAACATTCCTTCTACTGATTCGCTATCTACGTTGGGCATCAATATTTTTTTTACCCCTGCATCAAACGTACGTACTAACATTGCCTCCCTATCATTTTGAAATTGATGCGAGTATATATGTGCATGTGTATCAATAAATTGCATTTACTTAGGTTTATTTTAAACGATAAGGTTTATTTTTTATCCTACAAATATAAGGATAATGTGCCTTTAATATGTTAAGTCCTTCTTTTAAAAACGGAATAAGCAAATTCGTATAAAATTTTAGTTAATTTTTGAACTTATCTATCGTACATTTACGTTGAACGTTTATAAGATAAAATCCAATATGGCATATACCATCAAAATAGAAGGATATAATGAACATCAAATCAATGTAGCCAACTTTGCTAAGGCACTTTCGCACCCTGCGAGAGTAGCTATTATTGAGTTGTTGTACGAGCGGGGAGGTTGCTACTGTGGGGACATAGTAAGCCAACTACCTATTTCTCAATCTTCTGTTTCCCAGCATTTAAAAGAACTCAAAGAGGCAGGATTAATTCTCGCTACCGAGCAACCTCCCAAAGTGAAATATTGCTTAGATAAGACAAAATGGGAGATGGCTAAGCAGTTTTTTTGTCATTTTTTTGATAATAATTAGTATCGTATTAACTTGAAAATCAATATTTTATTTATCTAACTTTTTATTTCTAAAACTATGTTTAAGTTTCTAAAATCACTATTTGGGAAGTCTAATACAGAAGAAATCAAATCTGTTTTGCAAAATGGAGCGGTAGTGATCGATGTACGTACTCCACAAGAATTTGCTAACGGGCATTACAAAGGAGCGAAAAATATTCCTTTGGATAGAATTGCTCAAAGTATCCAAACTATCAAAAACTTAAAAAAACCTGTAATAGTTTGCTGTGCCTCGGGTATGAGAAGTGCAAGAGCAAAATCTTTTTTGAGCAAAAATGGAATAACAGAGGTGCATGATGCAGGAAGTTGGTACAACCTAAATAATATGTAATATGAAAACGGTATTTTTAGTCTTTGGGCTTTTATTTTTACTGTCAGCATGCCAATCTGATAGTAGTCATCAAAGCAAAAAGGTAGCAGAGCCAAATCCAACAAATACAGTTTTTGATGGAAAAATTTATGTAGAGCAAGGAAATCAATTAGTTAAACTTACTTTTGATACGCTAAGTGCATCTTTGAAAAATGCAATTCAAAAAGAAGGAATAGGGGGAGCATTGAAGTTTTGCAATGTCAATGCTCATGCTCTTACAAATATGTATGCAGATAGAGATGAAGCTATTATTAAAAGAGCAAGCACTAAAAATCGCAATCCTACTAATGCTGCGGATAGTTTAGAAACAATGATTTTAGCTCAATACGAACAGGAAAAAAACGGCGGTGTAGAGTTGCTTCCAAAGGTAGTAACTAAAGGTGAAATAGTACATTATTTTAAGCCTATTTTGGTACAGGCTCTTTGCTTAAATTGCCACGGAGAAGTAGGTAAGGAAATAGATGAAAAAAATTACCAAGTCATCAAAACGCTTTATCCAGAGGATAAAGCCGTTGGCTATCAACTTAACGATTTGAGAGGCGTTTGGCATATTCAATGGAAAAGAAATCAACAAAATTAAAAAATAAAAATATGACGTTCAAAGAGTTAATTAATTCTGAAAAATTAGTATTGATAGATTTTTCTGCCGAGTGGTGCGGTCCTTGCAAGATGATGGCACCCATGCTTAAAGACTTAGCAGAAAAGGTAGAAGGTAAAGCAAAGATAGTCAAAGTAGATGTAGATAAAAACAGGTCAGTAGCTGAGGCTTATAGCATCAACGCTGTGCCAACCCTGATGCTTTTCAAAAACGGGGAGGTGAAGTGGCGACAAGCGGGCGTAGTACCTGTAAATACCTTACAAAAGGTTATAGAGCAATACGCAGATTAAAGCGAATTTTAAAATATTTACAGGAATAAATTTTATTCGCCTTGTTTCGCTTAATGGTAAACTTTTGAGTAATTAAGCGGTTGATAAATACAGTAGAAGCAAACTTTTTGAAAGTTTGCTTCTACTGTATTGCGAAAATTCACTTTCTTTCCTACCTAATAGAATAATTTTGCTTAGAGTATAGGTACTGAATTTTTGCAGCAATAATTTTTATCATGTTGAGGTAAAGTAAGAAAAACATATCTGTAAGAAAAACAAGAGAATGTTAGGAAAGTATTGGGATAGTTATTTATTTAGCAATAACTTTGAACTAATCAATAGCTGACTATTTAGTAACCTATCAGAATCCAATAAAAATATGTTTGACTATATCATTGTAGGGGCAGGCTCTGCGGGCTGCGTACTTGCTAATAGACTTTCAGAAAATCCACAAATCAAAGTATTACTCTTAGAAGCAGGGAAAAAAGATAATAACCCTCTTATTAGTATACCTGCCGCTTTTTATAAACTTTTCCGTACTGAGGCAGATTGGAACTTTTATACTGAGCCACAACCTTTTGTCAATCATAGGAAAATGTACCAACCGCGAGGCAAGGTTTTAGGCGGGTCAAGTAGCATCAATGCCATGATTTACATTCGTGGTCATAAGGAAGACTATGATACTTGGGCGAGATTGGGCAATAAAGGGTGGAGCTACGAAGATGTTTTACCTTATTTCAAAAAATCAGAAAATCAACAAGTTTTTAAAGATAGTTTTCATGGAGAAAGAGGACTACTCAATGTTCGCAACCAAGTGCTACCTAACCCACTTACGTCCTTGCTTGTAGAAGCGGCAAAATCACTTGGCTATGCTGCCAATCCAGACTTTAACGGAGCAGAGCAAGAGGGATTTGGCATGTTTCAAACTACCATAGATGAAAGAGGTCGAAGACATAGCACTGCTAAGGCGTTTTTAGCACCTGCTTTGAAAAGACCCAATTTGAAGGTAATGACAAAAAGTTTGGTGCGTAAGATTCTATTTGAAGGGAAAAAAGCAGTAGGGGTAGAGTTTGAGCAAGGGGGACAAATCAAAACGGAAAAAGCCAATAGTGAGATTTTATTATGTGCAGGAGCATTTCAAAGCCCTCAACTATTGATGCTCTCTGGAGTCGGTAGAGGTCAAGATTTGCAGCAATTCAATATTCCAGTAGTACATGACTTGCAAGGGGTGGGTCAAAATTTGAAAGACCATGTAATCACCTCTATAGTCATGACTTGTAATCAAAAAATTACCTTAGATACTCAAGATACGCCATGGAATCTTTTAAAATTTTTGTTTACTGGGAAAAGCCCTTTTGCAAGTAATATTGCAGAAGGAGGTGGTTTTATTCGCACCAAGCCCCACTTAACCGCTCCAGACATACAGTATCACTTCGGTCCGGGCTACTTTGTCAATCATGGTTTTAATAAAATCAAAGGCAACGGTTTTTCCATGGGACCTACGCTATTACAGCCTGAAAGTACAGGAGAAGTGCGACTATCATCACCTAATCCACACGATGCTCCCCTGATTGACCCTCAATACCTGAGCAAAGAAGAAGATTTACGTACCATGATAGAAGGATTTAATATTGGCTATCAAATACTTACTGCTAAACCTCTTCAGCCTTACATCAAGCAGGCTTACCTTCCTACCAAAGAGCTTCAAAATGAGCAAGAGATAATAGAGCATATAAAAACTCACCTCCAAACTTTGTATCACCCTACTTCCACGTGTAGAATGGGCAATGATACAAAGGCAGTAGTTAATGATAAACTGCAAGTACATGGCTTGGAAAATATTAGGGTAGTAGATGCTTCTGTCATGCCTACCATAGTTCGTGGCAATACTAATGCCCCTACGATTATGATAGCAGAAAAAGCGGCAGACTTGATAAAAAACAAATAAAGAGAGGCTTATACACTTGCTAATTGTTTGGTAGAAAGGGCATTTAGGGCTTCTTCTTTGTTTTTTAGCACTTGAAAAATAGCGTTTAACTTGGTAATTACCAATACCTTACTTACTGAAGGAGAAGGATTTATCAAGACTACCTCACCTCCTGCATTGCGATATAGGGTGAGAATACGAATGAGAATCGTCAAACCTGTACTATTGATATAGTGGGCGTTAGAAATGTCAATAGCGCAGCGAGTAATGTTGTTCTCTAACATTTGACTTTCTGCCAAATGGAGTAACTTTTGGTCTTCTGGCAGTCCTAATAAGTCTCCATTGACGCTAACCAATAATACATCGTCAGTGATTTCATGGTGATAAATCATAATATCATAAAATAAATTAAGGTTTTTAATTAGAAAACTTTTTCAATTTCTCAGGACAATTTTCGTCTTCGCAGGTGCCATAAAGCACCAAAGAATGATGACTAATTTTAAATTTCAGTAGTTCGCCTACCATATTTTGAATGTGTTGTACTCGGGGGTCGCAAAACTCCATAATTTTGTTGCAATCTGAACAAATCAAATGGTCGTGTTGCTTATAGCCATAGGATTTTTCATAGCGTGCTATATTCTCCCCAAAAGTATGCTTTGTAACCAAATCACAATCTACTAACAAATCTAAAGTATTATATACAGTAGCACGACTTACTTGGTAGTTTTTATTTTTCATGCTGATATACAAGGACTCTACGTCAAAATGCCCTCCTCTGATGTAGATTTCTTCTAAAATAGCAAAGCGTTCTGGTGTTTTTCTTAACTCTTTGTTCTCCAAATAGTTAGTAAATATCTGCTTTACTGTTTCGTATTTCTCTCTATCCATTTTCTCCTTTTCTATCAGTTCTTTGTCCATATTTTCTTTTATAGGATTTTTAGCATTTTTTTCTACTGTATGCATTGTAAATATCAATCTTTGTATGTTTTACAAAGATAAAAAATTTCTATTAATTTCTCTATCTTAAAAATAAGTTTTCTATTTTGGCTTTTTAACTAAAAAATGACATATTTGCATAGAGGCTTATTGATTATGATTATTAGAAAAAGATGCTAAAGAAGATATTTGAGTTAGGCATTAGGGAAGACCATCATCCTTTGCTGAGAAGGAAAATCAAGATGAGCAATCAGATTAGTTTTACTTTTCTGATTTACATGTTATTGCTCGACATAGTTTTTATCGTTCTTAAACAAAATAACTTTCTGTATTTGAGTTTAGTAGTTACTTTGGTTTACGCTCTTCCTCTTTTGCTATCTTTGGTACAGTTCCCTTTGGCAAGTCGTTTCCTAATGTCTATTTTGCCTTCTTTTGGCATACTTTCTTCTCATGCAGCAGTATTGGGTAATGGAGAGCAAGCTGTCCCTGCGGTAGTCATATTTCAGTTTGCTGTAGTAATTCTTCCTTGGATACTCTTTAATGCTCAGGAAAAGCTTTCTTTGTATTCGGCTTTGACACTCACTATGCTCTCTCTCTTTCTTTTTCCATTCTTTAATAGCCTGCTTGATTTCAATTTTGATAGTAATGTGCTTAGAACTGCCTTTTTTGATGTGTTTCTCAAATTTTCCTCTGTCTTGGTAAGTTTCATTATTTTATATGTTTTGCAGCAAGATATTTTAGTAAGTGAGGCAAATAGTTCTCGCCTCATCAAGGAAATGCAAGTACAAAAAGCGCAGCTGCAAGCCAATGAGAGTAAACTAAGCGATTACATTAGAGAAGTAGAAAGGGCAAAAGAAGAAGATAAAATCAGGCAGTGGAGGGCAGAAGGTATTGCCAAATTCAATGAAATTATCCGAAAAGATGTTCAGCATATACAAGTGCTTTATGAGGAAATTATTGCAGAAATGGTTAAGCAGGTAGAGGCAACGCAAGGGGGCTTATTCATTCTCAATGAGGAGGAGGAAGATGAGCCTTTTCTGACTATGGAAGCCTGCTACGCTTACGAAAGGTCAAAATACATAGACAAAAAAATCTATATCAGTGAGGGATTGTTAGGTCAGTCTTTCCAAGATAAAGAGCCTTTACTTTTAACAGAAGTCCCTGAGAACTATGTGCATATCACTTCGGGTTTGGGCAAATCCCTTCCTCGCTGTATTCTCATCGTGCCTCTAAAATACAATCAACAAATCTGTGGCATGATAGAGTTAGCCTCTTTCAAAACTTTCCAACCTTTCCATGTTGAGTTTGTTAGTCGTGTGGGAGAGATTATTGCTTCTGCCATTCTTTCTGCCAAAATTAACGAAAAAACACAAAAATTGCTCAGAGAAACCCAAGAACAAGCTGAGCAGATGCGCGCACAAGAGGAGGAGATGCGTCAAAATATGGAAGAACTACACGCTACCCAAGAGGAAATGCAACGCAAGCAAAAAGAGATAGAATTGGCAAACCATAGAATGCAAGTCAATGAGGAAATTCTGAAAAAGAATATGTTGAAACTCAAAGAGAAAGAAACTGCTATCAACAAATTATTGGAGGAGTCAGAGCAAAGAAACGAAGAAGCACAAAGAGCGCAAGAAACGCTTAGGGAGCAGTTAATGCAGTTGCAAGAGAAAGAAGCTCAATACCTTGCCAGAATCAAAGAGTTGGAAAGCAAGCAAGCATAGCTATTATATATGCAAAACCTTGAAAACCAATTCTTTTAAAATTTGTCCATCTTCTATATTGCTATTGATGCCTTTGGAGTGCAAGTCTGCCTCCCTCAAAAATTCTATGACTTTGATAAGTTTAGGCACAGAGTAGTTTTTGCTGGCGGAGAGGTAGTCATCTACAAAAAAAGGATTGACTCCCAAAGTTTTAGCGATTCCTTGCTTGCTTTTGTCTTCGCTGTGATGTACCATCATTACTTTGGTGAAGTAGCTATAGAGCAAAGCAATAATAGGAATGATAGGATTATTTTTGGGATTCATAGCAAAGTAATTGACTATTCGGTTTGCTTTTACTACGTCTTTTTTTGCCAAAGCATCTTGTAGTTCAAAGGTATTGTATTCTTTGCTAATGCCTACGTATTTGCTGATAACCTCTTCGTTAATTTGTACTTTTTCATTAAAATTAATCAGCAGTTTGTCTATCTCATTTGCCATGCGGCTCAAATCATTCCCAATAAACTCAGCCAACATAATGACTGCTTTTTCTGTAATTTTAAAGCCTTTTTCTTGAAAGTAATTGCTTATCCAGTTGGGTATCTGGTTGTCGTAGAGTTTTTTAGTTTCTATGAAAACACTTTCTTTGGCAATGGTTTGAGCGAGCTTGCTCCTGCCATCCAACTTTTTGTATTTATGGCAAAATACCAAAATAGTGCTGGGTACAGGTTTGAGGCAGTAGTTTTGCAACATGGTGCGGGCTTTTTCCTGCCCTAAATCTTGGATTTCTTGGGCTTCTTTGACGATGACCACCTGCCTTTGAGCCATGACGGGAAAGCGGCGAGCAGTGTTGAGAATGCCTACCACATTGACATCTTTGCCATACACTACGGTTTGGTTAAAGCCTTTTTCCTCTGGGCTAAGTGCATGGTTTTCAATATATTCTGCTATCAGGTCTATGTAATAAGGCTCATCGCCTTGCAGAAAGTAAACTGGAGCGTATTTATTTGATTTTAAGTCTTTTAAAACTGAATCTGCTGTAACTGCCATGATTTTTTTAAGTAAAACGGTTCGTCTTAGCGAGTGCAAAGATAAAGGTATTTTTTACTTTTTCAATCCTATATGCAATTCTATGCGATTCAGTACCGTTCCTACTCCTGTAGCGGAGTTTTGTGCAGGTGAGATATTGGTCATATTCAGTTGGTTTTCTGCAAGTCCGTTTTTAAGCAGTTGGTTCATTACTTCCTTACTTTGCTTGATGCTGACCTCCCATTTGTCCGTTTCGGGCATATCTTGGGCAGTGTAGTTCAAGAGAGAAATATCGGTATTTACTTCATTTTTAAGCACTTTGCTAATCAAATAAAGTATAAATTCGCCGTCTTGTGTCAGTGAGTAATCGTTAGGCTTAAAAAGTAACTGATGGGCTAAAAAGAGTTGAAGTTGATTATTTTGCTTTTGTAAACTCATCTCCCGACCAATGAAATTACCTATTTCCTTTAACAGTTTGCTTTGCAAACTGTCCAAATAAGACTCACGCCCAAGTGAGGGGGCAGAAAGGTAGCTTTTTTTCAGAAAGTTCATTTCCTCTATCAGAAGCTGATTCTCAGACATTAGTTGCCTGCTTTGTTGAATCAACTGGCTAAGCAGGGAATCTCTCTGTGCAAGTTGGGATTTGTAATTAGTTTTATCTTTTTGCAGTTCTTGGATTTGGAAAAATACGTTTTTTTGCAAACTCAAGTAATTGGTTTGTAGTTCTTCCAATTTCTTTTTCAAAGAATCAATTTGTCGATTTTTATGAAAAACAGTTTCTATGGTAAGACTGTCTAACTCTCTGAGTTCTGCGCTGACTACAGCTAAGGAGTCTTCCAATAACTTTTTTTCTATGGTGCTTTTCTGCATAGATTGGACTAAAAGGTCGTATTTTTTGGTAGGCACGCAAGCCACCAAGAACAAGAATACTATTTTTCCAATGCCTACTTTCATGTTTGTAACTCTTATGTTTAAAGATAACAAACTTTTGCTAAATGTAAGGAATAGAGAAGGTTTTTATTTTTTCTGTGCTGGAATCTTTGACTGCTAAAAGGGTGGAGTATGACTTTCTCCCTTATCTTACCCAACTCACCTTATTCCTATCCAATACCAAACCTGCTTTTTCCAATTTGTCTATGTCCTCCTTTACTAAAACTCGGAAAGATTTGCCATCGGGGAGTTGGTCATTTCTCGTTTCGCGCTGGTAAATCGCTCTGGCTTCTTCATAGCGATTGGTAAATACATAGACGAGCAGTTGGTTCAGGTAGAGATACTTTTGGCTCTTGTCTGCTTGCAAGGCATTGATTTCTAAGCCGCGATTTACCGATTTTTCTGCTTCTACGACTTCTCTGTCCAAAAGTTGATACCAAGCCAACTTGCTATAAGTTTCTATTGCATTTTTGTAATCTTCGGAAGTAGGTTTCAGGTTTCGCAAGATGTGTTCATAGACTTGTGTGGCTTGCAGCAGTCCTAACTTGCGGAAATTTCTTTGCTCTCTGAAAAAGTCTGCATACTTTCTCATTTCGTTGAGGCTATTGTTGAGTACCATTGCGATATTTGCTTTGTCCTTCAGTACGTAGTTGGCACTTTGCAAAGTATTGAGAGCTTGGGGGGTTTGGCGAATTTCCAAAGACTTTTCTGCTATTTTTTTCAGTCCTTTCCAATACTCTAAGGAGTCAGTGCGGTTCTTAGCGACTTTGAGTTTACTGTTATAAATATAGTCCATGTACCATCTTAGTTCTTCTATATCATTGGTTTTGGTCATCAGTTCTACCTCAAACTCTCCTTTTTGGCGTTCTCCTACCTCTGCCAAGCCCACGACCCCGTAATAGGTACGTTCTATTTTCAAAGATTTCTCAAAAAAGTTTTTGGCATAGCCCAAGCGTTTGCTTTTAGGCACACCACTGATAGGCACGTCAGTCTGAAGATAGTAAAAACCTGCGGTATTGAGTTCATAAGCATTTTCTAAGCTAATCAGGGTGCGGTAGGGGATAGATGCTCCCGCTACTAAGTAGTCAGTCAAGGCAAAATTGGCAATTTTGGGGGAGTGCAGCCATGTTTTTTGGTCTTGGCTAATATCCCACAAAATCATAGAACTGACCATATACTTGTCTTTGCCTAATTCCTCTTCTTCAGAATAGCTCATAGAAAAGAAATTGGAAGTTCTTTTTTTCTTAGAAATGTTAAAATAATCTTTTTGGTTAAAATCTTGCGTACCTGCCGTCAAGATTTGCTTGCCGTCAGGAGAAAAAACTGCCGCATTGACCTTGTGAGCGATAAAAGTTTTGAGTTCTTCTCCGCTTAAATTCCATAGCCTTGCGGTATAGTCATCGCTTCCTGTCAAGATGTAACTTCCATTAGGCGAGAAAGTTACTACATTTACCGATTGAGTATGCCCTGCCAAAGTCAAGACTTCTTGTCCTGAAAAATTCCAAATTTTGGCTGTAAAATCTTGGCTTGCTGTAGCCAAATATTTGCCGTCAGGAGAAAAACTCACTTCATTGATATAGTTATTATGTCCTTTAAGCGTGCTTAATAGTTTCCCTTTGCTGTCCCATATTCTGGCATTAAAATCGTTGCCATTGTCAAAATCGTTGATAGTAACGATGTATTGATTGTCAGGCGAAATGAAAACATCTGTGCCTGTATCGCGGATAGTGGTTAAGATTTCGCCTTTGGTATTGAAAATCTGGATAGTATCTATGCTTAGTACCAATATTCTCTGACCGTCTTGGGAAAGTTTGGATTGATAGTAGTTTTCAGGTTTGGCAATGCTTGCCAACTGCCGTAAGTCAAAATCAAAGATGCGAATACTATCTGTGGCTTTTAAGATATGTTTTTCGTCAAAATGAATTTCCGCATAGACAGAATCAGTAAGGTTAATTTCCTCTTTATCAAAAGTGTTTTCTGAGCGGATTTTGTACGAATAAATTTTAGTATTGCCTTGCACCATGCTGAAGAACTCCTTTCCGTCAGGAGCAAAAGCTACAGGCTTGATAAAGTTGTTTATTCCCCCATACACGATTTTGTAGTAACTCTGTAAATCCCAAAATTTTAACCCATTGTAAATATTGGCAGTCATCAGTTGCTTCCCGTTGGCTACTATGGACATGGCATCTACTAAACCGCTTTCCTCAAACACGCGCATAGGTAAAATGAGGTCATGGTTGCCTTCACTGTAAAGTTGCCTAATATAGTCAATGTCATAAAACTTGATAGCTCTTGCCCTATTGGTAGTAATCACTTGCTTGCTGTCAGGGGAAAAACAGAAATTGAAAAACTTGTGTTCGTGTTCATTGATTTTAGTGAGAACATTTCCTTTCAAATCTGTCAAGTAAAGAGTAGTATCGCTGACAAGTGCAATTTCTTCTCCATTGGGCGAAAAAGCAATTTGGTAGAAATATTCATCATAACGTTTTTTAAATGAGATATTTCCTGTTCTGAGGTCCCAACTCCTAATTTCATAAAAATCACCTCCTTTTTTATTATTAAAAACACTTGCATAAAGCAATAAAGACTGGCTATTAGGAGCAAAGGTAAGCTGATAAATATATTCTTTATTTTCTTTGACTTGGTACTGGTTCACCTGCCTGCCTTGCATATCCCAAACTCTGACTATCAGTCCATTAGATAGCGTATAAAAATATTTTCCGTCAGGAGAAAATCCTAATTGATTAAAAACATAGTCTTTGATATTTTCCTTGAAAGTGGCTAATTGCTTGCCGTTGATGTCCCAAAGTCTTGCTATATTGTCTGAGTTGCCAAGCGTCAGGATTTTCCTTCCGTCTGCGGACAAATCAAAGTCTATGATGCTTTGGTTAGTGAGTTTGAAAAGGTCGTTTCCTTTTAAATCTCGTACATATAAAACAGAGTCTATACCATAAAACAACATTCTGCTTCCTTCTTTATCTAAGCAAATTTTAGGATTAGCCAAACTTCCTTGCCAAAAAGAAGTGTAAAAGTTCCCTGTAGCTAATATTTCTATTAACTTCTCTTTCATAGAGTTATCTTGGATATACATAGCAAGGCTGTCGGCTCTTTCCGCCAATCGCAATGCCATAGTCATGTCTTCGTTTTGGACAGCCAAAGTCATGAGTTGGCTTGCTTCGGCGCGTATCTGCTCGTTGCTTGCAATGTTTTTTAAAATCCATGAATAAATCGTAAATCCAATAACCGTAACCACACTTGCGATAAAGCCAATCCTTCGCCAACGGCGGTTTCTTTTATTGATAGCCCTTCGCCTTCTGCTTGCTTCTATCAGTTCCAATTCTTTTTCCGTCCAATACCTCATGCCTTTGCCACCTTCCTCTACTACGCCCAATTCTCTTTCGTCAAATACACTGCTTTTCTTATCGTTAGGGTTAAAATTGACGATTTTATTCTCCAAAAGTCGCATAGCTCTCTGCCCTACGTACATAGATTTGCGATATTTTTCTTGGATAATAGGTGCAAGAGAATCATGAGCCAAAGCAGTGCTTTGCCCTAAGTCAGTGAGTAAGAAAAGTTCTTTGCATTTGTCTAAGATGCTGCCTAAAATTTCTGCTTTGTGAGAATAAAGTTTTTTTAGTTCATTTACGTTCTGCATTCCTGCCGTAGCAAAGCGGGTGGTGTGTTGCATCAGAATATCTAAGACCAAACCTGATTCCTCTACTTCGGGATTCCACTCTCGTATTTTTTGCATCTGCTCTTCTAAAAAATCCTTGACAAAAAGCCCTTGTTTTTTTAGTTCTTGGTATTTTTGAATGGTAAAAAGGCGGGTATGTTCATTTTCACATGACTTCCAAAGTTTGGTTAGTATCATCTGCAAGGCAGGCGCAATGGCTGATTCTCGGTCCTCGAGCAGGTCATCTGCAATGATTTCCGCCAAGCCCGTTTCGATACTTATCCGATAATTTCTTCTAAGATTTTCCGTAGAGGTCAAGCCCTGAATTATCTCAATGATTTCTTCTCTTTCCAAGTTTTCTAAAAAAACCTTGTTCTGCGGAAGTTTGAACCACTTGAACCACTCCTCAAAGTCAGCTTGGTATTCTTTGCGATAGCCTAAGAGAAGCTTTCCTCTGGGCAGGTTGGAAAGGTCATTAAAAAGTGCTTTGACCTCTTGCAAGAAAATTTCTATCTCTCGCTCTCCCATGTTGAGCTGTTCTCCCTCGTTCAGTGCCTTGTCCGTCATCATGGGGCGCGTGTAGCACTCTTCTACGTGGTCAAGGATGATGACCAAAGGTTTGCCGCTCTCTTCCTCTATCTGTTTCCACCTTTGCAAAAGCCGACTCGTTCCTGCTGCTGAGGGTTGGTTGGGGGTATTAGAAGTTTTATTACTTTTTTCCTCTTTGTTTAGCTCTTGAATGAACTTAAAAATCGTACCTTGCAAAGACAAATCTACTTTGGTGGACAAATCTCTAAGTGCCTCTATGAGTGCATCTTTGCTTTTGCTAGGTTTGGATTCTTGGGAAGAGATTTCTGTTTCTGTCATTACTTCAACAGCTTGTCCTTCAAAGGTTTCTGCCGAATTATGATTGTTAGATGCCTCATTAGAAAGAGTATGGGAGTCGGTGATAGTAAGGCTATTGAGCAAGTCCAAACTGAGCGTTTCTACGGGCTTCTGCTCAAAGTTATCTTTGGCTTCTAAGATACTTTTTCGCTCTGCGTCAATTTCTTCCTCTGATTTTTCAATGCCTAAAGCCTCCTCCAATGTGCCTAATAGCCCTTTGCCTTGCTTGCGTTTTATGTACTGCACTATGTGCGAACTTTCCAAGCGAGGACGAAGCCCTGCATCAAAAAGTGAGGATTTCCCCACTGCTGCCTGCCCAAATATGCAGATGATAGGGGCAGAATTTTTATCTGTAATCCTATTGTATAAGTCCCTGATGTAGGTAGCTCTACCAAAAAATATTTCCGCATAAGGGCGTGTATAAGGCAGTAAAAATTGGTAGGGTTCTGCGGGCAGATTGTATATTTTAGGAATTTCGGGTAAGCCAAAAAGTGGATTATTGACTTCAGTAGGCAAATTAAACTCTTTCACAATTTCTGCCCCCTCGCGAATGAGCAACTCCCAAGGGAAACGCTCATCTACAAGTTTTTGAGCAGCTTCTTTGCGATAAAGCCCTCGCGTATTGCCTTCGTTCTGCTTGATTTTGATGTTGCTGACTGCGGCGTTCCAAGACCTCTCAAGGGTCATACCTTGAGCAATTCCTCTGTAAAAGCGTATGGCAAGCAAGGTGGCTACGTCGTCATTGATAGCGTTAGAAGTACCTATGACCGCAGGAATCCCTGCTTGGGTAAGTTCTAAGGATTGCTGATGTGTAGAGCATCCATTAAAAAACACTAATTTTAGCCCTTTTTGCATAGCAAAGAAAGAAACTAAACCCCCGCCGTATGCTACCGCATGAGAGCCGTCCAATTCCTCTAACAAAAGTTGGTAGCCGTCTGCATGACCTCCATAGTGAAAAATAGCAATTCTATCTCTGTACCGCTGGTCTTGGAAAGTGTCCAGAATGTTATCTATGGTGGCGTTGGCTCGCTCTACTACTTCGCAAAGACCTGCCTTCACAGCAGGAAGTAAGGCATTGCGGATTCCGTCCAACTCTCGTGGTAGATTGCGAAGGTAGCGGGCATTGTCGACCTTGTCGTTGGCAAAAGCTAAAAAAATGACAGGAATTTGCACAAAATTGAGTATTTAATGGTTTGATTTTGACTTTCTTCACTTCAAATTTTAAAAAAAATATTGAGAAATGAGGAATACAGGGAATAAAATTATCATTATCACTTACTTTCCTCACCTCATTTTATTTTCTTACCTTTGTCTGGCAAAATGCTCTTTAAGGAAGTTATACTCAATCAAAAGTGTTTTTGAAATTTTCTTTACTCCAAAGTTCCGTTTCTCTGGCACTTTCTGTGTAAAACTTATGTAAGCATTGGACTTTAATTTGCCCTTGACTAACACCGTAGGTGTGCTATTTTTGTAGAAAATAATGAATAAAACCGCGTAGCGGTGGCATATTTCACTCTTTTCTACCAAGATGATAGCCCTACGGGCTTAAAGTTACATGTAGTACTGTTCATGGGCTAACTCCACCAAAAGTGTCAGAGAAACCAAGTCCATTCCTTAGCAAGAGGGATTTCAAAATCATTTTATTTTGAGTATAAATTATTGGAAAATAAAAAAATTTAATACAAGTATAAATACTTGCCTAAAAGAGAATGTAAAGTTGATGAAGCTATGACAAAACTCAGCGTAAATATTAATAAAATTGCTACATTGAGAAACTCTCGTGGAGGTAACAATCCTAATCTCATTCAGGTCGCCAAAGATTGTGAAAGGTTTGGGGCGCAAGGCATTACAGTTCACCCTCGCCCTGATGAAAGGCATATCAGATTTGCCGATGTATATGCACTCAAAGAAATTATCACCACAGAATTTAATATAGAAGGCAACCCCCAGCACAAATACATGGATTTGGTTTTGGAAGTAAAACCTACCCAAGCTACCTTAGTGCCTGATGCTCTTAACGCACTTACGTCTAATGCGGGCTGGGACACTATTAAATACCAAAGCTACCTTGTAGAAATTATCAGTGAACTGAAAAGCAACGGCATACGTACCTCTATTTTTGTCGACCCCATCAAGGAAATGATAGAAGGAGCAGCAAAAACAGGGACAGACCGCATAGAGCTTTACACTGAGCGTTATGCCAGAGAATATTTGCAAAGTCCTGCACAAGCCATCCATCATTATAGAGAAAGTGCCATATTAGCACATGAACTTGGCTTAGGCATCAATGCTGGGCATGATTTAGACTTAAACAATCTTCACTATTTCTATAAAAATATTCCTCATCTCTTAGAAGTTTCCATAGGTCATGCCTTAATTTGTGATACACTGTATTATGGCTTAGAAAACACTATTCAACTGTATTTGAGGCAGTTAAAAGATAGATAGTGATTGTTCTAAATATTGGTAAAATAAAAAAATCTTTACTTCTCAAAAGTTAGAGAGATAGATACTAATTTTGCAAAAAAACATATTCATCACTATGCGTGTATATTTAGACAATGCGGCTACCACGCCTTTAGACAAAGAAGTATTAGAGGCTATGCTCCCGTACATGACTGAGCATTTTGGCAATCCCTCCTCTATTCATGGGCATGGAAGCAAGGTAAGGGCGGGCATAGAACAGGCAAGGAAGAAAATAGCAACCTTGCTCAATACCTCTCCGTCTGAGATTTTTTTTACCTCTGGTGGAACTGAGTCCGATAACACTGCCATTCGCAGTGCCATACATACTTACAAACTCACTCATGCGATTAGCTCACCTATTGAGCATCATGCCGTAGAGCATACCTTGGTGGACTTAGCCAAAAGTGGCATCATCAAACTTTCCTTTGTAAATATTGATGAAAAAGGAAACGTAGATTTAGACCATTTAAGAGAACTCTTAGCTACTCACCCGCGTTCTTTGGTTTCGCTTATGCACGCTAATAATGAAATTGGCAATCTACTTGATATACAAACCGTAGGCAATCTTTGCGAAGAGTTCAATGCTTATTTTCACTCAGATACTGTGCAAACCGTAGGGCATTTCCCCATCAATTTACAAAAAATCAAAGTACATAGTATCAATGGAGCGGCACATAAGTTCCACGGACCCAAAGGTATAGGCTTTATTTATATTAAAAATGATGCAAAGATTCAACCGTTCATCACAGGAGGGGCACAGGAACGCAACATGAGGGGAGGAACAGAAAATGTATATGGCATTATCGGTTTGGCTAAAGCATTAGAAATCGCTTGCAGAGAAATGGAAGAGCATAAGAAGTATATTCTAAGTCTCAAAGCCTACATGATTGACAGATTGAAAGACACTTTCCAAGACATTCGCTTTAACGGGGAATCGGCTAATCTGGAAAAAAGCCTATATACCGTCTTAAATGTAAGTTTTCCTCCTTCCTCAGATAACGATATGCTGTTGTTCAATTTGGATATTCACAAAATTTCTGCCTCCGGCGGAAGTGCTTGCTCCAGTGGCTCTGAAGTAGGTTCGCATGTCCTCCAAGCTATCAAAGCAGACCCCAATCGCGCCAATGTACGTTTCTCCTTTAGTAAATACAATACTAAGGAAGAGATAGACTATGTAGTGGAGAAATTGGCAGAAATCTACAACCTATCAAATGTCGAGGCTTTGCAAAATGGGTAAGGATAAAAAGGGAAAAATACGCATAAGTAGCTTCACAAATATAAAATTGCATTTGTAAGATTAGAAATAATTATTAAACAACACATTCTCATAAATGGGAACATACATTGAATTTGTCTTATTACTTTAAAAAGAAAGATATTGGGAACAACGTTAAAAAATGATTTACTCTTACGTGCCGCCAAAGGTGAGCAAGTAGAGCGTCCTCCTGTGTGGCTAATGCGTCAGGCAGGGCGTATCTTACCTGAATATAGAGCGGTCAGGGACAGCTTGAAAGATTTTATAGAATTGGTAAAAACCCCTGAGCGTGCCGCTGAGGTTACTATCCAGCCAGTAGATATTTTGGGAGTAGATGCGGCGATTATCTTTTCTGATATTCTGGTAATTCCTGAGGCTATGGGTTTACCGTATGAAATGGTGGAAAAAAGAGGACCTTTTTTCCCTAAAACCATTGAGAAAGAAGAAGATATTAAAAAGTTAAAAGTAGCTGATGCTGTATCAGACTTGGCGTATGTAGCAGAGGCAATTCGCATTACCAAGCGAGAACTCGCTGGGAGGGTGCCTTTAATAGGCTTTGCAGGCGCACCTTTTACTATATTTACCTACATGGTAGAGGGGAGCGGTTCTAAGACCTTTTCCAAAGCTCGCCGAATGATGTACCAAGCCCCGCACCTTGCTCATGCGCTTTTGCAAAAAATTACAGATAGTACTATTAATTACCTAAAAGAACAAATCAAAGCAGGGGCAGACCTTATCCAACTCTTTGACTCTTGGGCGGGCATACTTACTCCTGAACACTATCAGGAGTTTTCAATTCCATACATTGCCCAAATTTGTGAGGCTATTGATGAAGTTCCTAAAACAGTGTTTGCCAAAGGTGCATTTTTTGCTCGAAAACAACTCAGCCAGACAAGGTGTGATGTCATTGGCTTAGACTGGACGATGAGTCCGCAAGAATCACGACAAATCATTGGGCAAAATAAAACCTTGCAAGGAAACTTAGACCCCTGCGTGCTTTACGGCTCTTATGAGGTCATTCGCAAAGAAACACAAGCAATGTTAGCCTCTTTTGGTGGACAAAGACATATTGCGAATCTGGGGCATGGAGTTTACCCTGATACTGACCCTGAGAAAGTGAGGTGTTTCATAGAAACGGTTAAGGAATGGCAAAACTAAATAGGATAAATGACTTTATTCTCCAACCCTATCTTGTTCAGTCTAAGGTAGGGTTTTTTCTTTTCTTTTTCTAACAATAGGCTTTACAAGGAGTTAATAGAAAAATTTTTAACAAAAAGAAAAACTATGGAAAATGAAAAGAAGCCTTTTTATGATGAAACAGTTCGCCTGTTCAAATATGTCAGCGAAAATAATTTCGAGGACTTAGCCGAGCTATGTGATGATGATTTTGGCATTGTCGACATAGACACTGACGGAGGAGGCAAAATGATTCGCACTCGTCAAGAGTGGGAAAACTGGTTTCATGAGCTTTTTGCTAAGTTAAAAGCCATGAATGCACGCACAGATACGGAAATACTCACCTACGATGCCTTAAAAACCGAAGCTATGGGATATAGCGTAGTAGAGTTTTGCCAAAGACTTTACGTCGGTGGTCAAGTAGGGAAATTCTTTTGTGTAGTTACAATTATCTGGAAACGTACCGCCGGAGGATCTTGGAAAGAGGCTCGTTGGCATGCCTCCCTACTCAAGCAGGAATGGTGATTGATTATCAAAAAAATGTTTAACTTTTTATTAAAATTGCTAAACATTTTTCTTAACATTTTATTTTATTATCAACAAATCTTCTAAACTAACATCTTATTTCTTCTCTTTAGTTTTAGTACTTACAAAATTTTCAAACTATTTCAAAATTATTATCACAACCTTTAACTAATTAGTTTTATGTATAATTTAGGTATTTTACTTGATGGTGCGCTCCAAGCTGGAGACTACATCGGTTTTACTTTCTTTACAGGCTATATGTCTATGTTAGCCGCTTCTATCTTCTTCATAGTAGAAAGAGGAACAGTGATAGACAAGTGGAAAACCTCTTTGCTGGTTTCTGCTTTGATTACTTTTATCGCTGCTGTGCATTATTTTTACATGAGAGGAGTATGGTTGGAAACAGGTACTTCGCCTACTCAGTTTCGCTACATCGATTGGACGCTCACTGTTCCTTTGATGTGCATAGAGTATTACCTCATTTTGAAGCCAGCAGGCGCAAGCGCAGGCATGTTAGTTCGCTTAATTGTTGGTTCAGTAGTGATGTTAGTAGCTGGTTACATGGGTGAGGCTATATATGTAAATCAGAACGTACTTTGGGGAGTTATCTCTACTTTGGGCTGGGGCTTAATCATTTATGAAATCTACGCAGGTGAAGCAGCTAAATTAGCTAAGGCTACAGATAGTGAAGTAGTAAAGACAGGTTACAATGTGTTACGCTGGTTTACTTTGGTAGGTTGGGCTATTTATCCTATTGGCTACATGATGTTGCCCGGCAACTTGTTAAGTGGCTTAGTAGAAGGCGTAGATTTGACCAAAACTTCTCCAGTGGACTTAGCTTATAATATCGCTGATGCTGTAAATAAAATTGGCTTTGGCTTGGTGGTTTATAGCATAGCCAAAGGAGCAACTGCAGCGGAAAAAGCAGCTGTGGCAGAAAAAGCAAAATTTGCTACTGTATAATTTTTTTACCTTGAAACTGTGTAAATTATTTTAATTAGTTGCTGAAAAAAGTAATAGGTATTTTATCTTAGTAGAGGATAAGGTACCTATTTTTTTTATTTTTGTAATACTATAGGCATATAACGATTAGGTTGCAGTAATCCACAAAAAAATATCGCAAGCATGAACCTCAAACAACGTTTTTCTATCCTATTTAGTCTGCTTTTCTCTATTATTTTGGGTATTGCTTGCTTTTTTATTTATGCCTTGTTTGCGGATTATCGCATGGAAGAGTTCAAAGACCGTCTCGCTGAGAAAGCAGAAACTACGATTAAACTACTTCTGGAAGTTCAAGAGGTAGATGAGCAATTATTGAAAATCATTGACCAAAACAGTATTCATAAATTATATGATGAAAAAGTCCTGATTTTTAATGATAAACAAGAGTTAGTATATAGTAGCTTTGACGATGCCCCTATCCGCTGGGACAAAGAAGACTTGGATTTCCTTAAGATTCATGGGGCTTTTTTTCGCACCTATAGCAACTACGAAGTCTATGGAATGTACTATGACTCTAATCGGAAAGATTATTTTGCACTTGTTACCGCAGAGGATAAGTATGGTAAGCGTAAGTTGGACTATTTGAAGTATCTTTTAGTAGCTACTTTTATTTCAGGAACTGTATTGGTTTGGTTTTTATCCTTTTACTTGAGCAAAAAAGGACTAAAACCACTTGACAATGTAAGGATTCAAATTTCAGAAATTACTGATAAAAACCTCAATATTAGACTTCCTATCTCGAGTAAGAATAATGAAATCAATGCTTTATCTAAGTCTTTTAATCAAATGATTGACAGAATAGAGCGAGCCTACCAGTCTCAAAAAGAATTTACGGGCAACGCCTCTCACGAACTCCGCACCCCCATCACCAGAATTGTTACCCAATTAGAAAATATTTTAAAAACCGAAGACCTTGCTCTACAAGTTCGCCAAACATTACAACGCATCTCTGAGGATACTTACCAACTTTCTGATTTAGTAAGTTCTCTGCTTCTACTTTCAAAAATTGATTATCAGACAGAAAGCCAAAATTTTCAAACTATTCGTTTAGATGAACTCATTTTTGCGTGCCTACCTTCTTTGCAAAGTCAATACCCTTATATTAAGGTACAGTTTGAGATTGAAAACCAAAGCAATGACGAAATAAACTTGGAAGTCAAAGGAGATGAAAACCTGCTCAAAATAGCTATTAGTAATCTGCTGAAGAATGCTTGCAAGTATAGCGACAATCAGCAAATAGACTGCGTAATTTGCCAGACGGAAACAGCACTTCAACTCATCATTCGCAACTCAGGAGAAACCCCTCAAAAAATAGAGATAAATGAACTATTTACTCCTTTTAAAAGAGGGCAAAATGCAAAACACAAAACAGGAAGTGGCTTAGGGTTAATGATAGCTAAGCGCATTTTTCAGTATCACCAAGCTCAAATTGACTTTGAAATCCCAGCAAAAAATTTAAATCAACTTAGAGTATGTTTCTTGATTTCAGAAATAAAAAATGGTCATTATTGATAGAAAAACTTACACAAATTTTTAAATTATACGTTGAATTTTTTATTATATTAAAATTTAACTTTTTTGATATTGTATTATTCTAATAAAGTAATATAATTTTTCAAATGGTTTAATATTATATTGATTGACAAAATTTTACCAATTTAAAATTTTAAAATACTTATATTGCTTTTTTTATAAAAAATAAGATTATTTAAGGAAGTTGAGAAAAATAAAACAGATTTTTTTGCATTTACTAAGTAGTATATTACATTTGTAACATGAATTGTAAGTAGATGTTTTATTGACAAATAAACAAGGCATGTGTAGTATTGCGTCTGCCTTATGATAACACTAATTTCGGTGTATCACTTTTAATTTTTCATCCAGCAGGCGCAGTACTGTACAATCTCGAAAATTCAAAAAGATAGAGTAATATATGGAAAAACCCAGCTTCTTTGTGGTTGGGTTTTTTTGTTTTTTACACACAATTATTTTAGCATTGCACTCTATAACGAAAAGAGAGTTTATCACACATATTTAATTGATTAATGAAAGCATATATTTTCCCTGGACAAGGAGCGCAGTTTTCAGGCATGGGTAAAGACTTGTACGAGGCTTCCCCCCAAGCCAAATTACTTTTTGAGCAAGCCAATGAAATCTTAGGTTTTCGCATCACTGATATTATGTTTGCAGGTTCAGAGGAGGAGCTCAAGCAAACCAAAGTTACTCAGCCCGCTATTTTCTTGCACTCTGTGGTTTTGGCATCAGTAGCGAGTAGTTTTGAGCCTCAAATGGTGGCGGGTCATTCCTTAGGAGAGTTTTCGGCTTTAGTAGCAGCAAAGGCGTTAAGTTTTGAAGATGGATTGAAATTAGTAGCTCAAAGAGCTTTTTTCATGCAAAAAGCCTGTGAAGCCAACCCCTCTACTATGGCAGCTGTACTTGGATTGGACGACGAGGTGGTAGAAAAAATTTGCAAGGAAGTAAGTGAAAGTGGCGAAGTAGTCGTGGCGGCTAACTACAACTGCACAGGACAGTTGGTCATATCTGGTAGCTTTAAAGGCATAGAACTTGCAGGAGAGCAACTCAAAGCAGCAGGCGCGAAAAGAGTACTTCCTTTGCAAGTAGGAGGGGCTTTTCACTCGCCTTTGATGAAGCCCGCTGAAGAAGAATTAGCAAAAGCAATCCAAAGTACGCACTTTAGAACTCCTGTTTGCCCTATTTATCAGAATGTCAGTGCCAAACCTTTTACTGAGCCAGAGAAAATCAAAGCAAACTTGATAACCCAACTGACGGCTCCTGTGCGCTGGACGCAAAGCATACAAAATATGATAGCAGATGGAGCAACTTCATTTATAGAGTGCGGACCTGGCAAAGTCTTGCAGGGATTAGTGAAGAAAATCAACAAAGAAGCAGAAGTGAGTTCTTTGGAATATTAAACTTATAAAGTCATTGATGCCCCCCTTAAAACTGTCATGTAAGAAAAAGTAGCAAATTCCGTTTATATTGGATTTGCTACTTTTTTTGTTAATAATTTCTTTATGCCACTCTTTGCTTTAAATCAATAAAATGTTAAATTTTTAAAATTTATTTTATTAGAAAGTGCTGTTTAATAAGCATTTATGATTTTTTTATGAAAAAATATAAAAACTTAATTTAACTTATTTTGAAATTTATCTTGAAATATTATAAATTGCAAACATAAAATTATTAAAACAAGTTAAAACATATTATTAAAGATTATTGATGAATGAAAGACAATTCTACTATATCATACATTTAGTTATTATGATTAATCCTTAGCTCATAGCTGATGGAGGATTGGGCAAAGACTTGACATAACACATAATAGCATTGTATTCTACCAACGCAAACCAAACCAATCACATACGACATTTTTCTTTCTTCTTGCTTAAATTTTAATTTTTAAAATTTACTGATTAACTATTATTTAATTTACTGATTTTCAAACTTAACATTAAAAACATGAAACGACTCTTACTAACAGGAATACTTTGTGTATTCTTCTTAGGCAGTTTGTTAGCTCAAGACCGTACTATCTCAGGAACGGTAACTTCGAGTGAGGACAAGTCTGCCCTGCCGGGCGTAAACGTAGTGGCAAAAGGCACAAATGCAGGTGTCATTACCGATACAGAAGGCAAGTACAAACTCAATGTGCCTGCGGGAGCAACCAGATTGGTGTTCTCTTTCGTAGGTTTTGTAACACAGGAGGTAGAAATAGGCAATAGAACTACGGTGGATATTGCCTTAGACCCTGATACCAAGCAACTCAGCGAGGTAGTAGTAACTGCACAGGGTATTGCTCGCGAAAAAAGAGCATTAGGTTATGCGGTAGCCTCTGTAGGGCAAGATGCAATTGCTGACCGCCCCTTAGCTGACGTAGGTCGCGTGCTCCAAGGCAAAATAGCAGGGGTGAATATTAACCAAGTATCGGGCGTATCAGGTACAGGAACTAATATTATCATTAGAGGATATTCCTCTATCACTGGTTCTAACCAACCTCTTTTCGTGGTGGACGGGGTACCTTTCAACTCTGCTACAAACCAAAGAGGTGGCTTTACTCAAGGTGGACAAGCTGCTCCCAGCCGTTTCTTGGACATAGACCCTAATAACATAGAAAGTATCAACGTATTGAAGGGTTTGGCGGCATCTGTACTTTATGGCGACCAAGGACGAAACGGGGTAATTTTGGTTACTACTAAGAACGCTTCGGCAAAAAATAAACCCGCAGAAATTAACTTTACTCAATCTTTATTTGCCAATAGTGCCATTTTGCCCGTTTATCAAAATACTTACATGGGTGGTTTCCAGCAAAATCCGGGTTACTTCTTTAGCAACTGGGGTCCAAGACTTGACCAAGTGCCTGACAACAACCCTTTGAAACTTAATCACCCATTTGCTTCTTTGTCTAATGCAGCTCTAAGGGCAGAGATGGCAGAATGGGTAGCCAACAATCCATTTACTCTACAGTTTTATCCTAATAACGTAAGAGATTTCTTCCGTACGGGGTTGATAAGTACCAGTAACTTAAACCTAACAGGAGGAAATGCTACTACAAGCTATAATGTTTCTGTGGGCTACAACAGGGAGCAAGGTTACATCCCTAACAATGATTTGAAAAGATTGACCTTAGGGTTAGGAGCAAGGACGCAAGTTATCAAAGGAGTAACTATCCAAACCTCTTTTAACTTCATTAATACAGATATGCAAACTCCTCCTTTGAGTGGTAGCGGTGGGAATAATGCTTATGATGCTCCTTCTGTATTGGCAAACGTGTTCTTTACACCGAGAACAGTAGATTTGATGGGCTGGCCCTTTGAAAGCCCTGTAACTAATCAAAGTGTATATTTCAGAAGTCCTAACGATATTCCTAACCCACGTTGGATTTTGAAATACTACAAGACACCAAGCATCACTAATCGTTTCTTTACTTCTAATTCTGTCATTGTTGATTTGGCAGAAAACCTCTCTGTTACTTACCGTGTAGGTTTAGATACCTATAACGAGTTGCAAGAAAATCAATACAATAAGGGAGGGGTGAACTTCGTACAAGGTCGCTATGAAACACGTAATATCACCAATACTATTTGGAATCACGACGTAATTTTCTCTTACTCTAAGCAATTAAATGAGAACTTGACCTTAGCGGCAAAATTAGGGGGAAATATGCGTAATGATAGATTTGAGCAGCAATCCGCTACCAGTGTAAACCAGTTGGCTTTTGGTTTGATGCGTCACCAAAATTTTATAGATAATGTGGCAGGTAGCTTTACAGAAGAGCAAACAAGAATGGGGGTATATGGCGAAGTTACCGCAGACTACAAAAACTATTTGTATGCTAACATAGCGGCAAGAAATGACTGGACATCTACTGTAGAATTAGAAAATCGCCGTATTTTCTATCCATCAGCCAGTGTTTCCTTCATTCCTACTTCTGCTTTTGAGGGCTTGCAGTCCAACTTCCTGAACTTTTTGAAAATTAGGGCTGGGGTAGGTACTTCTGCAGGTTTCCCTTCACCATATAGTACTCGTAATATTTTGAATCAGAACGCAAGAGCTTTCTTGGACGCAAGTGGGAACGTTACACAAACCCATACTGTAGATAACTTCTTAGGCAACCCTAATTTAAAACCAGAGTTAATTACTGAGTATGAGGCGGGTTTAGAAACTAAGTTGTTCAATAATAAAATTGGAGTAGATTTGACGCTTTACCGCAGAGAAACTACTAACTTAATTACTAATACTCCTATTGACCCTTCAACAGGTTTTACAAGTACAGCTATTAATATCGGTAAAATCCGCAACTCAGGGATAGAGTTAGCTATCAATGCTACTCCAGTACGTACAGATAACTTTACTTGGGAAACTGTAGTGAACTATAGCAGAGTAGTGCCTGTAACCGTAGAGTTAGGGGGTAGCTTGCAGGAAGTAGTTGTAGCTGGCTTTACTAACTTAGGTAACTTTGCTGTACCAGGCAGACCTTTCAATATCATCAAAGGTACAGCTATTTTGAAAGATGCCAACGGAAATAGAGTGGTAGGCGGCGATGGTAACTACTTGTCTGACCCTAACATCAGAGAGTTAGGTAATCCAAACCCTGCTTTCAATACCTCATGGATTAATACTTTGAGCTATAAAGGCTTAAGTTTAAATGTGATGTTAGAATATCGCCATGGAGGAGCAATCTACTCAAGTACAGCAGGTGCAGTAATAGGTCGTGGATTGAGCAAAGATACAGAGTTTGATAGAGATGCTACCTTTATCTTGCCCGGTGTAAAGCAAGACGGTTCACCTAACGATATTCAAGTTACTGCCTCAGATACGCACTTCAATAACTACTACTTCTTTGGGGACGAGGGTCGTATGTTTGACGGTACTACCATCCGTATCAGAGAGGTTTCCTTGTCTTATAGCCTACCTAAAAATATTGTGGGTAAAACACCTTTCAAAGGAGTATCCTTCTCTTTACAAGGTAATAACTTGTGGTTCAGGGCAGTAAATATGCCTAAATACTTAAGAGTGGATCCTGAAAACTTGGGTTTGGGTGTAGGTAACGGCTTGGGCTTTGAGTTTTTGGCTGGTCCTGCTGCTCGTAGATGGGGTGGTACTTTGAGATTAACCTTTTAAGTAAACGACGCTTTAGCGTGAACTTTATTCAAAACATTTAACATTCATATTCTTATGATAAAATATATAAAAATATTTTCTTTGGTACTGGGCATTTTGTTTTTGAACGCGTGTAAGTTAGACTTACTCGACAACCCTAATGCCGTAACACTGAACAGTGCCAGTCCAACTTTTATCCTGAATAGGATTCAGTTAGATTTTGCTACTTTTTTTAATCAAGCAAGCGACCCAGGCATGCGCCTGACGCGTATGATTAACCAAGGTTCTGCGATTTATATCAATGCCTATTCTCCTCAAACCTTAGATGGGATGTGGACAAATGGCTATGCCAATATTTTAACAGACGTAAAAACCTTGATTCCTTTGGCAGAAAGGTCTAACTTGTTTGTCCATGCGGGGATAGCAAGAGTGATTCGTGCTTATGTTATTGCTACGATGACAGATTTCTTTGGCTCTGTGCCTTTGACGGAGGCTTTAGACGGCACGAACTTTAACCCCAAAGCTGATGAGGGAGCCACTATTTACCAAGCGGCAATAGCTGATTTGGACAAAGCGATAGAAAACTTTAATGCTAATTCTTCTGCTATACCCTCAGATTATTTCTATGCAGGCAACCGTGAAAATTGGATTAGAGCGGCAAATTCACTTAAGCTAAAATTAGTTCTGACACGTAGGTTGGTAGATAATGGTGCAGCTGCTACTATTAATAGTTTGATTGCTACTAATAGACTGATTAGTACAGGTGCGCAGAATTTCAGATTCAGATTTAGTGCCAACTTGGCAAACCCTGACAGCCGTCATCCTCGCTATGCAGGTCAGTATTCTCCTACTGGTGGTGGTGACTACCAAGCTAACTTCTATATGTGGACAATGAACGATAGCAAGGGTTTCCAAGACCCTCGTACGCGTTACTACTTCTATCGTCAAAGATTGAGAAATACTACTGATGTAAATGAGTTGCGTTGTATTACTAACCAACCGCCTGCACATTATCCTCAGGGTATGCCTTTCTGCTTTGGTTCTACAGCTTCTTTAGGCTATTGGGGTAGAGACCACCTCAGCAATGAAGGCATCCCACCCGATGGCTTGGCACGTACTGCTTGGGGCTTGTATCCTGCAGGTGGTCGTTTTGATGATGATAGAGGACAACCTGTAACTTTGGTAACAGGTGCGCAAGGAGCAGGTATTCACCCGATTATGATGTCTTCATTTGTAGATTTCATGCTGGCAGAGTCCGCTTTAGTACTTAAAACCACAGGTAATCCAAGAGCCTTATTAGAATCTGCTGTTCGCAAATCTATGGCAGACGTACGTAGTTTTGCTCTTAGTACCATAGAGGCAAGTTTCGTTACTAACTTTGAGGCTGCCAGAGGTATTAATTGGGACAATGAAGTAAATAGGTATGTCAATAGAGTATTAGAACTTTATGATGCCGCTACTACTGATGATGCAAGGTTAGACGTTATTGCGCGTGAATATTGGTTAGCTTTGTACGGCAATGGGATAGAAGCATACAACTTGTACAGACGCACAGGAAAACCTGCAGGTATGCAGCCAGCCTTAGAAGCAAATCCGGGAGGCTTTATCCGCTCTTTCTTCTATCCTGCGGTATTTGCTAATCGTAATGCCAATGCTAAGCAAAAAGATAATGTTACTACGCCTGTTTTCTGGGACACTAACCCTCCAGGCTTGACCAGATAATATTGGTAACAAGGAACATACTGATTAACTTCTAACTTTTAAATTGATTTTAATATGAAATACATAAAAACACTTTTTTCATTTCTTTTCTTATCGTTCGTGGTGATGTCTTGCAAGACAGAAATGATAGATAGGATAGATATAGTTAATACGGAGCATGGAGGGTATATGCGTACTATCTCTATTACACCTTCTAATCAACAGATGTCTAAGGCAAGTTTAGGCTCGGCTCAAGTAAGCTATGTAATTGAGGCTTATGACATAGAAAAAGGCAACCTGCTCGATTCGTATGATTTACAAGCGAGATTTGTAGATAGAACTCCTGCTAATGGCACTAACTCTGTAGCTTACAGGGCATTTTTGAGTATTCCTGCCTCTGCGTTCACTCGTGATGCCAAAACTAATTTACCACGTACTACTATGGTAATTAGAGCAGCAGATTTAATCCGAACCTTAGGTTTGACAGAGGCAAATGTTTCTCCTACTGACCAGTTTGAAATAGATGCGACCATTAAGTTGAAAAATGGTAAGGCATTTAATTCAAGAAATACAGGAGCAAATATTTTGGGTGGAGCATTCTACAATTCGCCTTTCTTCTATAGAATCACAGTAGCGAATTAGTACTAATTTATTTGAACTAATAAAAACTTCCTATGTATATGACACATAGGAGGTTTTTTTATTTTAAGTTTTATTAGCCTTAATTTTTCCTTAATATTTGTATATTATCGAGTTTTTCACCTACTTTAAGTTTAGGTTTGATTAAAAAATACCGATTGTGCTAGTTTGGAATTTTCAGTAAAAAAGGTTATCTCTAAGGTGCAACCATAAAAAGAGATAACCTATGCACCAAATCGCAATTGATTCAGTATTCAAAGATAATATAA
This sequence comes from Thermoflexibacter ruber, assembly GCF_900113045.1. Classification (GTDB taxonomy): domain Bacteria; phylum Bacteroidota; class Bacteroidia; order Cytophagales; family Thermoflexibacteraceae; genus Thermoflexibacter; species Thermoflexibacter ruber. The sequence goes on along the minus strand of NZ_FONY01000043.1, from coordinate 225 downwards.
AAGAGTTAAATTTATCAGATTTTCTGACCCTTACTTTTTTCATTATAGATGAAATTTACAAAGAAGTCGGTCAGTTAGTTGAACGTTCGGGACCTAAACCAACTTTTTCGGATAGTGAAGTGATTTGTCTAAATCTTGTCGGTCAAATGGTTTGCGATTCTGAGAAGGCTTGGTATAAAATAGTCAAGAAGAACTACTTAGCATTATTTCCTAAACTTTTGGAAC
>NZ_FONY01000107.1 GCF_900113045.1 Thermoflexibacter ruber | reverse complement strand
TTTTCTTTGCCTTGCTTGGGTGCGATAAAATGGAAAAAGTAAGTCCGCTAACTACTGAAAATGCCAAGAAGCATACGGCACGAGTGGAAGAAAAACCTTTTCTGCTCAGGTATGAAAACTTACACCCGCAAGTGAAGGAATCCTTTGTTTACTATGATGCGGAAAATGGATTCTTACATTTCTCAGATTATCTGATTTTTGATAAAATAAGAGCAGAATTAATGAATAAGGACAGTGAAACCTTGGCAAGGTGGGAAAGTCAGTTTGAAGGTTTCACTTCGTTGAAATCAATTTATGACAAAGCTATTGATGCACAAATCAGACGAGTAACAAATCTTAGTCCGCAGGCGGCAAAAGAAATTGTCAAAAACAATGATAAAAAGGTATTTTATGCCCCTTTCGTAAATGAGAATAAAGAAAAATTTATTTTTGAAGGGAATGGTTCTTTCAAAATGGATATTGCCTTTGACGAAATAGCCTCCTTAGTTAATGGTGAAGGTATATTAAGGATTAGTGGCGATATTTATCTATACAATAGAAATGCAATTAAGATTCTTAAAAAGGGAAATATAGCGCAAATTCCTGAGCTGAAAAAAGCCAACAAAAGTGATGGCAAAGATATAGTTGTGTTGCCAATCACTACTTCTGCAAGCGGGGTTTCTAATGGGCGAGCAGAGTCTACTTGTGGACAACTTCAAAATAATTATACTCTTAATGTTTCAATTTCTTGGTGCAGTGGGAATTTTAGGTCTTGGATAGATAGAGTAAATTATTCTACACCAATATATGATTATACTAATGTTATTGGCACTCAATGTTTTTTAGGGGTTTGTGGACCTATGTATGCTATTATTGGTTATACAAATTCTACAAGACTGACAGCAGGTTGTGATACCAAAGCAAAATGGCTATGTTTAATCGAGTGTCCTTATAGCCAATGGCGACAAACAATTACAGGTAGTTTGAATATCAATGGCTCTCCTGTTTCAATAAATCGTGTAAATGGGGATGGCGGTATATCAAGTACTTCATTTGTTATTTACGATAGTGTGCCAGCAAATTTTTCAGGGAGTTTTATTAACTTTACAACTATTGGAACTTCTATTGGCACGCCTATTCTTATAAATTATGATTGTGTCCCATAATTAAATTAATGAAAGAAGCCTTTGCAGATATGAGTCTTTATAAAGGCTTCTTTTTAAATAACAAAAACATTTTAAACCCTATAACTTATACCGAAATGAAAAATTTATTTTTTTTGCTTTTCTTATTTTATATGCTTGCTGGTGATGCTATTGCCCAAAATTTGATACTCAGCAGGTGGAATATTAAGATAAATCCTTTAGCAAGAATAAACTCCAATTCCAGAGCATGGAGTTTAAGTGGTGAATATTTTTTAGATAAAAAGATGAAAAAAAGTATTCTTTTCAATCCATACCTAATCTATAGGAACGAAAAAGGAGACACTACTAAAATTGGTTCTTTTGCAAAGCATCGTGGTTTTGGTGCTATTGTAAGTTACAGATATTACCCGTTAGGATTTGTATCATCTTCATCATCGGTACAAAAAGGATTTTATATAAGTCCATTTGCCCAAGCGGAATATCTAAAAGTAGATTTTGTAAATTTAAAATCAGGGTTCTCGAGCAGAAATGAAAATGGAAACATTACAACAGGCAGAGAAAACGGCAGAAACATACAAGAAATTAGTTCTTTTCAGTATGGTTCGAGTGTAGGCTATCAGTGGATTTGGTGGCATAAGATAGTCCTCGATATTTATGCAGGTATTGCCTACCGCCACGCTCAGTACTCTTTGAAAAAAGACATAAACGAAGGCATTTATTACCCTATTACTCAATTTGGGATAGATAAAGTTTTGGACAAATCCTACACCGGACTTTTGCCCAAGCTTGGCTTTCAGATAGGCTTTGCATTTTGAAAACTTAACGATTTGTTCATATAGGGTGCAAGGTTTTTGCACTCTGTTTCTTTTCCTTT
>NZ_FONY01000036.1 GCF_900113045.1 Thermoflexibacter ruber | reverse complement strand
TGATGGTATTTTATCTACTGTTATCAATTTGATGAGAAAAGTGTTTTTTTGAATAAAAATCTGTGTTTATCAGCCAAATCCGTATTATCGGTGTTCTATTTTGGAACACTGATGAAACAGATTGTACCGATGAGAACGGATTTTTTTAAACACATAAAATTATCATACATTTGAAAGCACCACCTTGAATTAAAGCATACTTATTTATTTTATTTTTTAATTTTGCCCTGCCTAATCCAACAATCAAAATGAGAAACATTTTTGAGCATCTTTCAAATAAACCCTATTACTTACTCTTTTTATCTCTCAGCAGTGGGTTATTAGCGGGCTTGTCTTGGTACAAATATACCTTTTGGTTCATTTTTCTTGCTTTTATCCCTCTTTTAGCCTTAGAAAAACACATCTCAGAAAATAGCGAAAAGTACAAAAGACCTACTTGGAAACTATGGCAATTCACTTATCTATCTATGCTGATTTGGAATATTACCTCTACTTGGTGGATTTGGAACTCCACACAGGGAGGAAGCATTGCGGCTTTTACAGCTAATGCGGCTCTGATGACGCTTCCTATGCTATTTTTTCATTGGACAAAAAAATATTCCAAAGATAAGTTTGGTTACTTGGCATTTTTAGTATGTTGGATAGCTTTTGAATATGTGCATCTGCATTGGGCTTTGTCTTGGGTTTGGCTACTTATAGGTAATCCTTTTGGCTTTATGCCTGCATGGGTGCAGTGGTACGAATACACAGGGATTTTTGGAGGAGCAGTTTGGGTACTATTGGTTAATATTTTGATTTTTAATTTCTTTTTCAAGAAAAAAAATATTATTCCTGCCTTCATTGTTTTTTTACTGCCGATTATTTTTTCCTACGTTTTGTATTTCTCTCACAAGGAAAAAGGCGAAGAGGTAGAAATCGTAGTGGTACAGCCCAATTTAGATTGTTACGAAGAAAAATTTACTTATAATGCCAGAACAGGACAAGACAATGCCAAGACCTTTGTGCCTTATCATGAACAAGTCAATCGCTATTTCCAACTTTCTCAACCACAAATCACAGAAAAAACTGCCTTAGTTGCTTTCCCTGAAACCTCTCTGCATGAGGCATTTAATGAAGCTGACGTATTAAGAGTAGAGGCAGTGCAAAGAATGATGCAGCTGCAAAGTAGCTATCCTGCACTTTCTTTTTTATCAGGAGCAGATTCCTACGTTTTGTACGACAAACCCGATGCTACACCTACGACCAGAAACTCCAATGGCGTTTACTACGACTATTTTAACATGGCTATTTTTGTAGGCAACCAAGAAAAACTTTATCAGGAGCCTGTTTTCAAAGGAGATAACGAAAAAATAGCGCTTTATCACAAGTCAAAATTGGTGATTGGGGTGGAAACCAATCCTTTGCGAGATATTTTCAAGCTATTTGGCAGGGCTTTTATGATTAACTTAGGAGGAATAGCGGGTGATTTGGGCATACAAGAAGAAAGAGAGGCTTTTTTTAATAAAGAAGGTATTGGTTTTGCCCCTGTGATTTGCTACGAGTCTATTTATGGAGAATTTGTAACGGAATATATACAAAAGGGTGCAAATATTATCTGTATCATTACCAACGACGGATGGTGGGGCAATACCTCGGGACACGTGCAACACCTTGCTCATGCAAGTCTAAGAGCCATAGAAACGCGTAGGAGTGTAGCAAGAGCGGCAAATACAGGTATATCGGGTTTTGTTAATCAAAGGGGAGAGATTATCCAAGCCTCCAAATATGATGAGATGATAGCTTTGCGAGGAACGATAAAAGCAAACAAAGAAATGACCTTTTATGCTCAATCAGGGGACTATATCGCCAGAGTCTGTGCTTTTTTGGCATTTTTCATGTTTATAGCTGCTTTGGTGAAGGATAGGCTTCTGAAAAAGTAAAGGCAAATAAAAAATGCGTAGCTTTTTATCACCACGCATTTTGTTTAGTTTGTTGCTGCTTTTTTCTCTTCAAAAGACTTTTTAATCGCTTCTACGTCAATGTTTTTGATGACAGGTTTTGCAGTTAGTAATTTTATTTTGGCTACTCTTGCATTGGCGCGATTAGAGTTTTTTCTGTCTTTTCTTTTTAATCTCGTGATGCCCATGATGATATTTGTTAGATAATAAAAAACTAATTTAGATTTTCCTCTCAATATCTCACATTCAGACTTGTAAGTAATTGATAATAAATACAAACTTAAAAGTGGAATAGTGAGAAACTTCCTCAATAACTTTTTTGGGAGTGCAAAATTACAAATTTTAATGAAAATCCAAACTAAATCTCACTGATTATTTGCTTTACTTTCTTGCAAATGTCTTAGTCTATCTATATAGAGATTACTTGTTCTCGCAATATAAGTCGTAAATCACTTTTCTGCCTAAAAGTCATTTATTACTAAGCATTCTGTTTTTTTAGGTAAGTGTTGCTATTTTATGGTTATGTAGAATTTCATTCAAAAAACTAATTAAGAGGTATTTACTCATTTCAGAGGCTGTTTGGATTTTGAAGTATTGCTTAGGTTTTTAACTTTGTACTACCACTCATAAAATTTAAGAAAAAGATGAGAAAATATACATTTTTTTTGCTATTGTGTTTTTATTTAGAAGCTCTCGGACAGGATACACTGTGGGTAAATGCCAATACTTTGGAGATAGAAGGTAAAGGTTTCAGCAATACTGAAAATGACTACGACCGACTTCCTGCCACTGCCAAAGGCTTAGTACGCGATCCTGTATGGGAGTTAGGGCAGCACTCGGCAGGGATTTTGGTGCGTTTTTACACCAATGCTTTACAGTTTTATATACGCTGGGAGCTTACGAGTACTATGCTGGCAATGCCTCACATGCCTGCCACAGGAGTAAGCGGCGTAGATGTATATGTGCTAAATAACAAAAAAGAATACCTATTTTTAGGAACGGGTATTCCTAAGAATGTCAAAAATTTGGCGGTTTTCAATACAAATACCCAACAAAATCATTTGTCTTCGTACTTGCTCTACTTGCCGCTGTACAATGGCACAAAATTGTTGGAAATTGGTGTGCCTATGGGCTATGTTATTCAGAAAGATACTATTTTTCATGCTGTTGTGCATAAACCTATTCTGTTTTACGGCACGTCTATTTTGCAAGGGGCGTGTGCGTCGCGAGCGGGCATGGCGTACCCGTCCATTTTGGGAAGAAAACTGGGAGTACACATTATCAACTTAGGCTTCTCGGGCAATGCCAAACTCGAACCTGAGATGCAAGAACTGATAAGCGAGGTCGAAGCAGCGGTGTATGTGATTGACTGCCACCACAACACTACCAAAGATGAAACCCAAACCCGTACTGAACCCGCCATCAGAAAAATAAGAGCAAAGCGTCCCTACGCACCTATTGTGCTTATAGAAGGCTCGAACCCCAAGCGTGATTTCCCAACGGAGGAGGGGCTTATTACCCAAGAAATTGTGAAAAAATTGAAAAAAGAAGGTTTTAAAAACTTGTATTACATTAAGGGCAATGGTCTGCTTGGTCAAGATACCGAAGCCACAGTCGACTTAGTACATCATAGCGACTTGGGCATGCAGCGTCAGGCTGAGTTTCTGTATCCGATTTTTAAAAAGATACTTCGGAAAATAAAACAGTAAGTTGCAGACTTCAAACTTTGTCAGGGCTGCAAGACCTCACAAGGAGGGCATGTCATCTCAAAATTTTCTTAATTTTTTTAATGTGCGTAGGTTCGTTGGCGGCAAATATGCCACCCATAAAAATTATATCATCTACCTTGTATTGTTGAAAAATCTCTAAAAGATTTCCTTTGAAATATCGGTAGTCGACTACCCAAACTTGTTCGTAGTTAGCAGTGAGGTATAGCACAAAAGGGTTTCCGTAAGAGTTTTTGATGACCAAAGCCGTTTTTTTGTTTTTCACATTCTTTGAGAAAAGCCTCATAAGCCCCTCGTCTCCACCTAAAAATACCAAATAGCGATTTTTTTCAATATTGTTTACTTTCAGGGAGGGTGTGGGCTGCATTTCACCGTTGCTCCATTTTTGTGCTATCTCTTCAACGGGAGGTATCCAATAAAAGACGGTATCGGGTGTAGCTTTTAGCGAAGCATCGTTGGTTTTGAGAAAATGTGTTCCTAAAAATGCTCCCTCTACTGCTCGTTTGGGCATGGCTGCTAAGTCGATAGGTTGGAGTTGTGCCTGCTCGCAAAACGCTACGTAAGCGTAGTAAGCCCCTAAACCTGTCCAGTGGTGGTCGGTTCGGTAAAAAATATACTCGTTGGCGTGGCTTCGCAATATACTATCTACCTCAACTCCTTTTATTTTTCGCAATTTTTGATAAATCTCCCGAATGTTCTCGCTCTCTTTGGTAGCATAAGCGGCATACTCATCAGGCATTTTGTAACTACCGACCGTAGGTGCAATCACACAAAAAAAGCGACTACTTTTTATTTTGACGGGGTACAAGTTTAGTACTGCGGCGAAATCGGAGGCAAGGGACTGCTCGTTGGTAAACACATGAAAAGCCTGCCCTCTTGCTACTACTAGTCCTTTGGTATTGCGTACCTGTTCGGTGTCTTTAAAAGTTTGCAAGCTATCGTCTTCATCTGCAAGGGCATCTACACTGGGTAGGCTGGTGTACACTTTTTTACTTTCTTGCTGTATGCCACGCAAACTTTTGAGCGAGTCCGAAATCGTTAAAAAGAAATCTCTTGCAGGAAAGTGGTCTGCTGTAAAAGCGTCGAGGCTGTCCATGTACAGACCTGTGGCAAGCGTATTAAAATTAAAAGCAGGCAGTTGGGTTAGTATTCGCTTTTCTCTTTCGCTGATATTTTTTTTGGGTAGCCCCCATAGCAACACTCCCAAAACGGTAAGGAGCATTCCAAACAAAAAACTGTGTATCAACTGAGCATATTTTTTCATCGGTATCTGTTTTTAGAAACGAAAGTATAGAAAAGGATTGAAGGTATTACCTACTAACATGGCAGTAGCCAATAGTAAAAACACAAAACTGAGTGCCATTTCCACATAGGCAAACCTCTGCTTGAGATATTGCTTGAACCACATATAAACAGGCATAGAAAACAATATTGCGAAAAGTAGCCAAAAAACATGATTCATTAGAACGATATTGAGGTCAGGGGCGTGCCATGGGTTTGTTGAAAAACCAAACAAAATTTTCAAAAACCAGAGTGTTTTAGATAATTCAGTGAAATAGAAAAATACCCACCCCACCAGCATTGCCAAAAGCAGGTAGAAATGTCCGACAAAACGAGGCAGGTACGCCAAAACTCTCCCTAAAAATAGTCGTTCTAACATAATGAGCAAGCCCCAAAATAGTCCCCACAAAATAAAGTTCCAGCTCGCTCCATGCCACAAACCCGTTAGAAACCATACAATTAATAGGTTGCGATAAAGCCCTTGCTTATTGCCTCCCAAAGGAATATATACATAGTCGCGGAAAAAAGAGCTTAAAGAAATATGCCACCTTCGCCAAAAGTCGATGGCAGATTTGGCAGTATAAGGGTAATTGAAGTTTTCGTGATAGTGGAAACCAAACATTTTTCCCAAACCAATTGCCATGTCCGAATAACCCGAGAAATCAAAATAAATTTGAAAAGCATATACCGTAATACCAAACCAAGCCTCGGTTACTGCCAAACTTGCCATGTTGGTGTCCAGATAAGTCGTTGCAAGCTCGCCTGCTACATTGGCAATACCTACTTTTTTGAATAGACCAATACAAAAGCGACTAATACCTTGACTAAGGTCTGCTAATCGATGCTCTCTGTTGTTTATTTCGTGTGCAATGTGTGCATACCGCACAATAGGACCTGCTACCAGTTGATGGTAAAGACTTACAAACATCACAAATTTCATAAAACTCTTTTGAGCTTGTATCTCGCCTCTGTGTACATCAATTACGTACGATATGGTTTGAAAAGTGTAAAATGAAATACCAATAGGTAAACTAAACGCAGGGACGGGCAGCGAAAGTCCCGTGAGGGCATTCAAGTTTTCGGTGATAAAGCCTGAGTATTTAAAAGAACCCAAAAGCGAGAGGTTTAGCACCAGCGATGAGATAAGCGGGAGTTTTTGGTAGGGAGTCCCGAGATACTTTTCAATCAAAATACCGTGAAAATAATCAATGGTTGCCGAGAAAATAAGTAAACTAACCCATACAGGCTCGCCCCAAGCATAGAATACAAAACTCATGAGCGTAAGCACTATGTTGCGGTAGTTTTGGTTACTCCAACTGTAATAAAGCATTAAGTTGAGAGGCAGGAAAAAATACAAGAAGTTTAGGCTAGCAAATACCATTTTTATTACATGTTTAACGAACTAAAATAGGTGTTTTAATATGAATTTTCTATTGCATAGAATTTTAAAAATTTTGATGAATTTGCCTCGGCTTAACAAGTATTTCACCCTCAAACGGTTTAGCAAGAATTATCTTAGTAAATCAGCATAAGTTTTACATTTTGTTCTAAGATTAAGATAAATAAATGTTAAAGAATTTGCTTTATTTCTTTATTGGTGCTTTTTATTTATACTGCAAAGCACTAATATAAAGTAGCAAAAACTAAATCTCACTGATTATTTGCTTTACTTTCTTGCAAATGTCTTAGTCTAATAGATATGGCTTCTTTGTGGGCAATAAGCATTTCTGCTTCTGCCATTTTCTCCACTATGCCTCCTATATTTTGCAGTCCTTCCTCTGTAATGTGCTGGAAAGTTATTTTTTTCATAAAACTATCTAAAGAAACCCCCGAATAGGCTTTGGCAAAACCATTGGTAGGTAAGGTATGATTAGTCCCTGAGGCATAATCTCCTGCCGCTTCTGGGGTATAATTACCCAAAAATACAGAACCCGCATTGATGACTCTTTCTGCCAATACTTTGGCATCTTGGGTAGCGATGATTAGGTGTTCTGGTGCATATTCGTTGAGCAGGTCTAAGGCTTCTTCGTGGTTACGCACTAAAAAACAGCGACTATTGGTCATGGAAATCCTTGCCATTTCTTTTCTTGGCAATTTTTCTATTTGGGCAACCAATTCTATGGCTACTTTTTGGATAATCTCCTCGTTGGTAGTTACCAAAAGCGTTTGGCTATCTATGCCATGCTCGGCTTGCGAGAGTAGGTCTGCGGCAATGAAGGCAGGATTAGCGGTATCATCAGCCAAAATAGCCACTTCGGAAGGACCCGCAGGCATATCTATAGCTACTCCTTGCTTAGCCACTAATTGCTTGGCGGCAGTAACAAATTGATTGCCAGGTCCGAAGATTTTATATACTCTGGGGGTCTGCGAAGTGCCATACGCCAAAGCCCCAATAGCTTGCGCCCCGCCTGACTTAATGATTTTGCTCACTCCTACTAAATCTGCCGTATAGAGAATAGCAGGGTGTACTTTTCCTTCTCTATTAGGCGGCGTGGTCATAATTACCTGCTCACAACCCGCAATTTTAGCAGGGATTCCAAGCATCAGCACAGTAGAAAAAAGTGGTGCTGTACCTCCCGGTATGTAGAACCCTACACGCTGAATAGGTACGCTTTTTCTCCAACAAGTTACGCCTGTCATGGTACTGACAGGTTTAAATTTTTCTTGCTGGGCTAAGTGAAACTTCTCTATATTTTTATAAGCTTTGGCTATCGCCTGCTTCAAAGGTCTGCTGACTTGCTTTTTGGCTTCTTCTATCTCCTCTTGGCTCACCAACAAATCAGTCAAAACTGCTTTGTCAAGTTCTAAAGCATAATAGAGCAAAGCCTTATCTCCTTTCTTCTTTACTTTTTTTAAAATAGGTTTTACTTTTTTTTCAATTTCTTTGAGTCGTGCCGTGGGGCGAGTCAGTAAGTTTGCCCAAGTTTCTTTTTCAGGATATTTAATAATTTGCATAAATACTTAGTAAATAAAAATTTTGAAATTGTTTACCACAAGAACACAAATAGCACAAGTTTCTTTATTTTTTCTTGTGAACTTGTGGTAGGAATCTTGTTGGAATAAGTTTTAAGAATACCTAAAAAGTTACAAGACATAGGATTTAAAATACGAATATATCAGTAAAACAAGGTTTTTCCTTAGAAATTACCAAATTTTTTGCTCAGACTTCTATCGCACAAAATGGATTAAATTTTTTTTCTTTGCCAATAGTGGTAGGGTCGCCATGCCCACAATAGACTACAGTATCGTCCGGAAGTGCATACATCGTATTAAAAATGCTATTCATCAATATATTATAATTCCCACCGGGCAGGTCGGTTCTTCCGATACTCCCATTGAAAAGTACATCTCCATTAATACAGAACTTATCTTTCGCACTGTAAAAAGCCAAATGCCCTATAGAATGTCCAGGCACAAACAAGACTTGCAAAGAAGATTCCCCAAAATAAATTGCGTCCTTTTCGCTGATAAAATGGTCTGGCTCGGCTGGCTCATACTCTGGCATACCATAGATAGGTGCGTACACCTGCACTGAACGCAGAGGGGCTTCCTCTAAGGCATGAATCCACAGTGGTACTTTATAGGTATTTTTAATAAATTGATTACCAAGCACATGGTCTATGTGGCAATGCGTATTGAGCAATAGTTTTACTTTCAGGTCTTTTTCCTCAATAAACTTTTTCAAGCTATTTTTTTCTCTCTCAGCAAAGCAGCCTGGGTCTATGATGACACATTCTTTGGTATGGTCTGCTAAAATATAAGTATTTTCACTAAAAGCGTTGAAGGTAAAATAGTGTACTTGAATCATGTAAAATATGGTTTATATATATGTCTATCAAATATACTAATTTTAGCTAAAAGTGTTTACTACACTTCTTTCAAAATCTTGATACTGTTCAGTTGGAAATACACATTGTGCATCATTGATATTAGAATTGTTACCTATTTATAATCAATAAGTTAAATATATAGTTTTTTAGATAATAATTTTAGAACACAGATTTTGCAGATTTGGATAGATTTTCACTGATGAATTACTCAAAAAATCTGTGTTTTATTCGTAAAATTAGTATTATCCGTGTTCCATAAATAGTCAGTAGCAATTTAGATGAATGAACCATGTATGATTGGAAAAGTAGTCTATTGAAAATCAGAGAGTAAAAACTCTAATAATTTTGTAAATACTTGATTTTTAAGTAGTAGTAAGTCTATTGATTAAAAACATAAAAAATCTAAATTTTTTAACATTTAATATTTGCAACAATGTTGCGTATTGTTATAAATTTGCAACATTGTTGCATTTTTTATTTTAATCTCTTAAATGTTATGTTAAAAAAACTACTTTATGCACTTGTCTTTATAGCTTTTTTGACTGCTTGCTCAAAAAACAATGACATCGGACCTGATGACAACAAGGAATATAAATTCATCAGGGTATTAGTGAGTGATGAAAACACCAAACAAATTTCCTTAGTGAATCCTCGTAGTGGCACTACCCAGAACTTTGAAGCAAATTTCGCTAAATCTACAATTTACACCACTCAGTCAGGTCGTTGGGCGGTATTAGTACATCGAGCAGACAATATGGTAGAAACATTTGACGTGGGCTTTGAAAATCATGGCGACCATGCAGATGTAAAAGGAACCCCCAAGTTTGGAGCGATAGTGGGTGATGGTAAAATGCCTACTCACTTTAAAACTTATGGAAGTGAAATTGCTATTTTTAATGACGGGGACGGTACGCTTGACATTGCTAATGAAAATAATTTTCATGTGGTTGGCTCGAGAATGAAAAGAATCAATGCAGGAAATGTCGCACATCACGGTGCCATGGCGAAGTTTGACAATGGCAACTATGCAATCACAGAAAAAGATGGCTCTATAGCTGGCACGCTTCCCGAGAGAGTAAAAATTATAGACATTAGTGGGAAAACTATTTTTGCCTCTACTGTCCAAACCAAGGGTATTCACGGAAACGCAACAGACGGAAAAACTGCTGCTTTTGGCTCAGCAAGCGGTATTTTGGTCGTAAGTCCAAATGGTAATCAGAAACTTATTAGCCATCCTGCTGACTTTGGTACAGCTTGGTTTGGAACTATTTTAGAAGCCAAAGGTACAGGAAAGTTTGTAGGTTACACTTCTGCTAAAGGGGCTTATCTAATTGATATTACCACAGAGAAGATAACACCAATTATAGAAAATACGGATATTATGCAGTGCAAGACCGACTTCTCAGGAGAAAATTTAATAGTATTATTGCATAGTGGCGAAGTAAGTATTTACAATCTGCAAACAGGGGCATTAAAAGTAAAAGCTAACGTAATCAGCAAAGTTGAGCGTACAGAAACTCAAAAACCACAGCTTGTAGCTACTAAAAAGTATATATACATTACACAGCCCAAGTCTGGCGAAATTGTACAAGTAGAAGTAGCTAATCCAAGTAATATTACTAAAATCAAGGTCAGTGGCACTCCTTACCGCTTGACTGTATTGGGTATGGAAACAAGCAAAGGGCATGATGATTAATTGATGCAGAATCTTATCTTATTGAAAACTTAAAAAAATCAGCAGAAAATCTCAATGGGTTTTCTGCTTTTTGTTTTGATTTTAACAAAAAAGGTCATTCCTGCGGAACTTTTAATTATACAAAGTCTTTTTGCATATAGTAAAAAAATATTTTAGACTAAACTAAATTTTATTTTAAAAAATAAATATAGTTATTTAGTTTTGTATAAACATTAATCAAGAATTGCTTAAAATATGGGAAAAATTATATGTATTATTACTATCCTATTGTTTGTTAGTGTATTATCATTTGCTCAGGGAAGCATCAAAGGGAAGGTGATTTCAGAAGGGAAGCCACTACCGTTTATCAATATTGCCTTGCTCAATACCAACTTAGGCACTATTTCAGATTCTTTGGGAAATTATTGGCTTAAAAATGTTCCTTGGGGGACTTACCAAATCCAATTTTCTGGAGTAGGTTTTAAACCGTTTAAAGTAAGCGTCAGTGTAAATAAGGATAAAATCGCTACGCTCAATGCTAACTTAGAAGAAGATTTGTCAGAATTACAAGCAGTAGTAGTTACAGGGACGATGAAAGAAAGTTTTATCATTCAAAGTCCTGTGCATGTAGAGGTTTTTACCCCTCATTTTTTCAAAAAAAACCCTACCCAATGCCTTTTTGATGCTTTGCAAATAGTCAATGGAGTGCGTCCACAAATGAGCTGTAATGTGTGTAATGCGGGAGATATTTGGATAAATGGCATGCCGGGTGCTTATACGATGGTATTGATAGACGGAATGCCCATAGTCAGTGCTTTATCAACGGTTTATGGGTTGAGTGGAATCCCTAACAGCATCATAGAACGCATAGAGGTAGTCAAAGGTCCCGCCTCGACTTTGTATGGCTCAGAGGCAGTCGCAGGACTGATAAATATCATCACCAAATCTCCCACTAAAGCCCCTCAGTTCTCCTTAGATGCCTTTGGAACAGGCTACGGGGAGTACAATCTCGACTTAGCAGGGAAATTCAGCATCAACAAGACTCAATCTCTTATTAGTGCTAACTACTTCAATTTTAATCAAATATCGGATAAAAATGGTGATGGATTTACCGATGTAACTTTGCAAAATCGCATTTCTATTTTTAATAAATGGAGTGTGGAAAGAAAAAATAGTCGCTTGATGAACCTTGCTTGGCGATATATGTACGAAGACCGTTGGGGCGGGCAAACCTCTTGGGAGCGAAAGTTTAGAGGGACAGATTCTATTTATGGAGAAAGTATTTTTACAAAGCGTTTTGAACTGATAGGAAATTACCAACTACCGTTTGACAAAGAAAAAATTGTACTCAATTATTCTTTCAATAGCCATATCCAAGATTCCCAATATGGCACTACGAGCTATTTGGCTGACCAAAAAATAAGTTTTGCACAATTGCTTTGGGATAAAAAAATTGGCAAGCACGACTTGCTACTTGGCTCGACTTTGCGATATACTCATTATGATGACAATACGCCTGCCACTGCCAAAGAAAATACAGAAAATCAACCTAATAAAACTACTTTGTTTGGCATTTTTGCCCAAGATGAAATTCGTTTATTCAAAAAGCAAAAACTATTGTTAGGATTGCGCTATGACAAGCACCCCGTGCATGGCAATGTATGGTCGCCAAGAGCCAACTACCAATGGTCTATGAATGAAAATAACACATTGAGAGTAAGTTATGGAAATGGATTTAGGGTAGTGAATCTGTTTACCGAAGACCACGCCGCACTCACAGGGGCAAGAAGGGTCGAAATCCGAGAAGCATTACAACCTGAGCGTTCTTGGAATATCAATGCCAATTATCAAAAGCACATACATACGGAAATCGGGGAGTTTGACGTAGATGTGAGTGGATTTTATACTTATTTTACTAATAGAATCATTGCGGATTATTTTACCGACCCTGACAAAATTATTTATGAGAACTTGCGGGGTCATGCAGTTTCCAAAGGGCTTGCGTTGAATACTGATTTTTCTTTTCGTTTCCCTCTAAAAATCAATGCAGGCGTTACTCTAATGGACGTGTATCAGAAAGAAGACGATGGTACAGGTAGCTTAGTCAAACTTCCTCAAATCCAAACTTCTCCATTTTCAGGTACTTTTGCCCTAAGTTATACATTGAGGAAACCACAAATTACTTTGGATTGGACAGGGAATTTTTTTAGCCCCATGCACCTGCCTGTAGTGCCTAATGATTATCGTCCAGAAAAATCGCCTTGGTATAGTATCCAAAACCTGCAACTTACCAAAACTTTTGGGAATGGCTTGCAAATCTATGGAGGGGTGAAAAACTTGCTCAATTTTATGCCTAAAGGCGATGTAATTTTGCGGGCATTTGACCCTTTTGACAAAACGGCGAATGACCCTGTGAGCAACCCAAACGGTTATACTTTTGACCCTACCTATATTTACGCACCTATGCAAGGAATGAGGGCTTTTGTAGGGGTGAGGTATGCGATTTTTTAAATTAATAGTTAAAAATTTTTGTGAACGTGGTTTTGATTTTCCAAATCAGAGATGCCAGACTTGGGAAGTCAGACCTACAAGGAAACTACTTGCTGAAGATTAAGCATATAAAAGTAACCTTGATAATCTCACATCAAGGTTACTTTTCAGTACTTATCGCGAAATCTCTAAAATTTCAAAAGTCATTTTGCCTCTTGGCGTGGTGATTTCTGCCTTCTCTCCTACTTTTTTCCCAAGCAAGCCGCTACCAATTGGTGACTTTACTGAGATTTTATTTTGTTTCAAGTCAGCCTCTTCCTCAGCAACTAAGGTATAGGTTACTTCCATTTTATTGGCTGTATTTCTAATTTTCACATTAGAAAGAATAGAAACTTTGGAAATATCGATATTAGACTCATCTAAAATTCGTGCATTGGCTATTAGTTCCTCTAACTTAGAGATTTCTAATTCCAACAATCCTTGTGCATCTTTGGCGGCATCGTACTCAGCGTTCTCACTCAAATCGCCTTTATCTCTCGCTTCTGCAATTTGTCGCGCGATTTCTGCCCTGCCTTTAGTTCTTAATTCTTGGAGTTTTTCCTTTAACCGATTGAAACCCTCCTGTGTGTAATAAGATACTGCCATAGTGTTAGTAAATTATGTTTGGTTAAATAATAAATTTTACTCTCCATCCTTATTTGATATTTCTTACAGATTCATTATAAGTTTTATAAAGAAAGAAAAAACTTGCAAAGTCATTTGTTTCGCAACAAATATCTTCACTTACTTATTAAAATCTTAGAATTAATTTGAAGAATAGAATCTTAAAAAAGGACTTCCTAAAAAACAGCAAAAAATAACGGCTTACGTACTGGTGTAAACCGTTGTTTTTTATTTGTAATGAGTATAACTACAAATTAACACAAAATGTTCCAAAACTCCAAGTTTTATGGTGCTTATTTTCCTATTTCTACCTGATTTAGCAAAGGTAAACTATTTTTCTTATTCATTAGTTTTTAATATAAAGACAAAACAAAATTGATTAGTTTTGTAAAAAATTTAATAAAATATTTTAAGCAGTGAAATAACTTATTTATTATCAATAAGTTTGTTGAATTAATCGCTGTTTATCCCATCCAAAATTATGTTAGAAATTAATCATGCTAATCCAATTAGATTAGACACTATAGAGGAGGCAATTGAGGCGATACGCCAAGGAGAAGTGGTCATTGTAGTAGATGACGAAGACCGAGAAAACGAAGGTGATTTTATTTGTTCTGCGGAATTACTCACTACTGAAAAACTTAATTTTATCTTAAAAGGCAGGGGAACGCTTTGCGTAGCATTGACAGAAGCACGCTGCGAAGAGCTTGAACTTGACATGATGGTTAATAACAATACAGCGACTTTTGAAACTCCTTTTACGGTTACAGTGGATTTAATAGGGCAGGGCGTAACTACAGGAATTTCTGTATCAGACCGTTGGAAAACTATTAGAGCCTTAGTCCATGCAGAAACTAAACCTGAGGATTTAGCTCGTCCGGGTCATATCAATCCGCTTAAAGCTAAAAATGGAGGCGTACTAAGACGTACAGGACATACAGAGGCAAGCGTGGACTTGGCAAGATTAGCAGGTCTGTACCCAGCAGGAGTGCTGATAGAGGTGCTAAACGAACACGGAGAAGCAGCAAGACTTCCTGAACTTCGCAAAATCGCAGATGAAAACGGGCTTAAACTTGTATCTATCAAAGACCTAATAGCCTATCGCTTGAGAAAAGAATCTTTGATAAAAAGAGAAGAAACTGTACAAATGCCTACTACTTATGGCGATTTCCAATTGGTGGCTTATCAGCAAACCAATACAGGCGATTTACACTTAGCTTTGGTCAAGGGAGAATGGAAAAAAGATGAGCCTATCATGGTACGCGTTCATTCTTCTTGTATGACGGGCGATATTTTTGGTTCGTGTCGTTGTGATTGTGGCAATCAGTTACATAATGCTATGCGTATGGTAGAGAATGAGGGAAAGGGTGTAGTGCTTTACATGAACCAAGAAGGTAGGGGAATAGGCTTACTTAATAAGTTGAAAGCCTATAAGTTACAAGAGCAAGGATACGATACAGTAGAAGCAAATCTTGCATTAGGCTTTCAAATGGACGAGAGGGATTATGGGGTAGGAGCGCAGATTCTAAGGGACTTAGGAGTAAGCAAAATTCGCTTGATTTCTAATAACCCAAAGAAAAGAGCAGGATTGATAGGCTATGGATTGGAGATAGTAGAAACTTTGCCCATAGAAATAGCCCCTAATCCGCACAATGAGAAATACTTACAAACTAAAAGAGATAAGTTAGGGCATTTGATTTTGCAAAGATAAAATCAAGTTTAGCTGGTTTTAGCTTAGAAAGTTTTGGAAGTTTGCAAGTTGTTTATTAATTTTGCTATCCTTTCAGTCAAAACGGAACATTAGCTCAGTTGGTTTAGAGCATCGCCTTGACAGGGCGGGGGTCGTGGGTTCGAATCCCTCATGTTCCATTTTTTTCTATCTTATTTATTTTCATTTATTTAAGAGAATATATTTTTATGCTCTACGAAAGAATTAATTGCTCTCCTTTGAAACTTTCCCTTGCATATAAGATGACAATATTTTTTGCTTTTTCAAATATTAATTTTTATAATAATCCATAGCCATAAATAAAATAAATGCCTTCGGGCATGGGGTATTGATAGAAAATAAGTGATACCATACCCCAAAACCTCGAGATGGTAATGTATTTCGCTCCTACGGTGCTTTTTTAAATTTACTTCTACGCTAAAAAGTCAGAAGAACCTCCCATCAGAGAAAGGAACTTTAGTATTAGGGTTTTTTGAAAGCCATTTTTATTTCACAATACTTCTACTGAACAAAATTAAATTTTTCCTCAATTTTTGAAAGTACCTAAATAGTTGCGTAATTTGTGAGTTTGGAGTTGCTGTTTAATGACTAAATAGACTCCATAAACTTTTATGTGATTAATTTTTCATTTGAATATGGATATATTACTTGGTTTGCAATGGGGAGATGAAGGCAAGGGCAAGATTGTAGATTTTTTAGCACCAAAATATGAGGTGGTTGCGCGTTTTCAAGGGGGACCTAATGCGGGGCATACTCTCAACTTTGATGGTATTAAACACGTACTTCATCAGATTCCTTCAGGTATTTTTCACCCAACAATCAAAAATATCATTGGGAATGGTGTAGTGTTAGACTTAGTTACTTTGAAAAGAGAGCTACTTGCCTTAGAAAACGTCAATGTTTTTCCCAAAAACTCTTTATTTATCTCCAAAAAGGCACATTTGATTTTACCTACTCATCGCTTGCTTGATGCGGCTTATGAAACCTTAAAAGGAGATAAAAAAATAGGCTCTACGCTGAGAGGTATCAGCCCTGCCTATACAGACAAAATGCGTAGGGAAGGAATCAGAGTCGGCGATTTGTTTGATGTTCATTTTGCAGACAAATACAATGAAGCCAAAAAGCGTCATTTGGATATTCTTCACTATCTTCATTATCCTTGTGATAATTTAAAGGAGTTGGAACTGGATTTCTTTGAAGCAGTGGAATTTGTTAAAAATTATCAGACTTGCAATAGTGAATACCTCATCAATGAAGAGATAAGCAAAGGAAAAAAAGTGCTTGCGGAAGGAGCGCAAGGTTCGCTTTTAGACATAGATTTTGGCTCTTATCCTTTTGTAACGAGTTCCAATACCACAGTAGCAGGGGCTTGCACTGGTCTGGGCGTTTCTCCGCGTCGCGTAGGAGAAGTTTTTGGTATTTTTAAGGCGTACTGCACCAGAGTAGGCAGTGGACCCTTCCCAACTGAGCTTCATGACCGAGTAGGCGAGATAATCAGGCAGTTAGGGGCAGAGTTTGGAGCAACTACGGGCAGACCTCGCCGCTGTGGCTGGTTGGATATTCCTGCTTTGCGTTATGCGGTCATGCTCAATGGGGTTACGCAGCTCTTTATGATGAAGACCGATGTATTGAATAGCTTTGAGGAAATTAAGGTTTGCACACATTACGAACTTCCTAATGGAGAACTTACCACGGAAGTCCCTTATGATTTTGCACAAACCCCTGTCAAACCTGTTTACCAAACACTCAAAGGTTGGAAATGTAAACTTAAAAATCTTCAGGATTTTGACCGCTTGCCAGAGGCTTTGCATAACTACATTCAGTTTATTGAAAGCCAACTTCATGTACCGATTACCTTAGTTTCTTATAGTCCAGACAGAAAAGATACTTTGATGAAGGGAAACTGGTAGGAAGGTATAGAACATTAAGTAACCACAAAACCTGTTTATAAGTGGTATGAAAGTTTCTTCTCTTATTATTGGTTTATGGCTAATCTACGGCTTTGCTCACGCACAAGTTCGTACTTTAGGCATAGGCAGTGCTACAGGTTTAGCCAATGCCGCAGTTACACTCAACGATTACTGGTCAATATTCAATAACATAGGGGGGCTGGCATGGATAGATAAAACCTTTGCGATGACTTCTTTTGACAATCGCTTTGGCATGATAGGCTTCAATACAGTTTCTGCGGGCATAGTAGGTATAAATAAGTGGGGAATAGCCAACGGACTTACTATCTCACAGTTTGGTAGCGAGCAGTATAGGGAAACTAACTTTTCGCTTGGGCTAAGCCACAAACTGGGCAATGTAAGCATAGGGCTGAGAGCCAACTACTTCCAAATGGCTATAGAGGGACTTGGGACAAGACGCAGGATAATCTTAGAGTTTGGGGGAGTAATGCAGCTAACTTCTTCCCTTTGGCTGGGAGCGCATATCTACAACTTTAACCAAGCAAGAGTAGCAGATTTCCAAGATGAAAGACTGCCCGTAGTAATGAAAGCAGGGGTTTCTTATCGCCCAACAGAAAAACTCATGCTCAACATAGAAACAGAAAAAGACATAGATTTTCCACAAACATTCAAAGCAGGTTTAGCATACAAAATACTACCTCCTCTGACTATTCGCACAGGGATTAGTACCCAACCCTTTATCAGTAGCTATGGGGTAGAATTTACTTACTATGCCTTTGGATTTCTCTATACACTTAGTACGCACCCTCAGCTACTACCTTCACATCATATCGGATTGACCTATCAGTTTAGAAAAATCCAAAAGAAAAAAGAAAAGTGAGTGCATAATAACCATTATGCGGTCTTACCCTCAAAAGTCAAGATGTAGATAGGAGGCAGAAAATAAGAATATTCAGAATTGTTGAATTACTTATTTTTCATTGTTTCAAAAAGGCATATTCATAAACTTTGGGTTCAATTTTTTGAGCTAAAAGTTTCAATGCCTTCCGCAAGTCAGCCATGAACTGATGGTAGGTCTCATCAGCACTTTTATTGTTCATTTTCCCTGCTTCATTTCTGCCTTGAAAATACACTCTAATATCGTAAAGGGAAGCATTTACATCACAGTTTTCTTGTCTATGGTAGTATTTCCACAGCTCAAGACCTGCATTAAAAACCGATGTAGCTTCTGGTGAAAAGTCTAAGGGGGTTGTCCTTATTTTTTCAGGCTCTAATAAAGTTCCATTGCCGTTAGGTTTCAATTTCCCTTTGATATACTTGCTCATAAAGTTGCTTTCAAACATCGCTCTGGCATTTACCTCCTGTTCGGTGAAGGGTATCCAGTGGTTAGTTCCCTCTTTGCTTGAAATGCGATTTTGACTGTGAAACAAAGTAAAAGCCAAGCAATCGTTCTGAAACTCTATATCTTTCTGCCAACCATCGTTGGGGTGCAAAAATTGGTCGCGGTCGTTGAGCCAAGTAGCTTCTATGCAATGCCGAACAGCAAAAGATATGGCTACTTTATGCAAGTTTTTTGATGATATTAAAATATGTACGCCGCCACCTTTCCACTGCTTGGTTATATTATCAATAAAAACAGCGTTCTGATTTTGAAAATCATTTCCTCTTGCCGCAAAATGCCCGATATACTCAGTATTTCCGTTTCCATTGGGTTCTTCTTTTCCAAAAGAACTTAGTGGGATAAAGCGGTTGAGGCTAAATACCGATTTAACGCCAATTTTCTTACCAAATGTATCAAATACATCGGCTTCTATTTCTTGAAACTCCTCCGAGTACATACCGTCCCACACAAAAAATCCGATAGGAAACTTTCCGCTTACATTGTCAAAGGTATGGGATGGGACAAGAAAAATCTTTTTCAGTTTAAAGCGAAAAACCTCTCTGAACTGCGAGAAATTTGCTGATTGAAGGATTTTTATTTTTGAAAAATTGCCAATCTTACAGTTAGGAATTTCTTGGGAAATTCTAATTAAAAATTGTGCAAAAAGCTCATTTGATGCTTTGCTAATTAGCTCTTTGTATCGCTGATACACCTTATTTTCAACGGTAAGTTTCCTTTTGTTTTTGCCCGTTCCTGCTCTTTGTTTTGTAGAACCAGCTTCGGCATAGGGCGGATTGATGTAAATAACTAACTTTTTTCTTTTTTCAGGGTGAGAAATAATATTGTACAAGTTATCGGGCATTTTCCCGCCTTTGGATTTTGGGGCAAACTCATCATTGAGGAAGTCAAATTGGAAAACGTTGTCTTGAAGAAGATTTGCCCCATTTTGGATACGGTCTTTCATCACCTCTACGTCTTGTTTGTCAAGCGTAGATGCCCAAATATGATACTTATTTGTGAGTCCTGCAAGCAGATTGCCTGTTCCTGCGGCGCAGTCCCAAATATAATACTCATCCTGCCAATCCACCCCCAAGACATCAGCAAGGTATTTTTGAGAAAGTTCTACCCAGATTTGAGGAGTGAAAAAACTCCCCTTGCGTTCTCTTACGTCTTGCGGTACAAGTAAATCTCTGCGTTCTACTATGTAATCCCAATATTCTTCTTTGGGAGGCCGTTCGTATCTGTTCCAAAACTGCGTATGGGCTACTTGATTATCTTTGAACTTGGTATAAATAATATCAAACATACCCATATCGTTGAGCCTTTTATCTAACTCATAAATATCCTTTTTGAGTATGACAAATAATTTTTCTTTAAGCGTTTGATTTTCTGATGAAATCAAGTCTGCAAGATAAAAATCGGCTTCTATGATACTTTTTTGCTTTGCCATTTCCCAATTCATAATGATAGTGGGTTTGACTATTTGAAGCCATTTGTTAAATACTGAAATGAAATTGTTTTTATCAATTTTGGTCTTGGTCAAGCCAAATTTACTGACCGTAAAATTGTTCTTAATAAACTTTTTAATTTCTTGGTCGTCTTTGAGGAAATTAAAGAGTAGTGCTTGATTGTCAATGACTGTTTTCACCTTTTCATGTATGAGTTTAAACTCTTTGGTGTCGTAATTTGAAGGTGTAACATTCCAGTTGAAGTCATTGAGGTAAAAAATCTCTTGAATGTCATTGTAAGGAATAAAAGCAATTTTCTCAGCATCAAAAGCACCTAAAAAAGTGGGAGGTAAGTATTTGTCAAAAGTTCTTGCCTTTCCAATAGTCAAGATGAGTTGAACAATAGATTTATAAATGTCTGACGAGCCTTTTTTTGCCTCTGCCCAAAGTAAAGATTCTTGTTCAGCTAATCCTTTTTGACTTTGGTGCATACCTACACAAAAATCTATGTTCCCAATTTCTTTTGTACAGTCATAAATCCAAAAGTAGTCTTGTGCTACTTTGTTCTTTATCTCACCTTCTCTTACGTTTTGATACTTCATTAGCCGTCTATATTGTTCTGTGATAAATTGGTGCTAAAAAGCAGAGTGTACCTTCTATTTTGATTATCCCTTCAAATATAAGGTATTTTTCTGGAAAAAAACGTCTCAGATGTTTCTATTCATTACTGCAATTTTAAATAAATATTAATTAATCAAAAGTTATAGAAAGGCATGCTTTATTTAATTATGAATTGTGCATGAGTGGCTTTTATTTGACTTACCTACCAAGTTAATTTGTAGGTGTTTACTTTTTTAAACTAACAAATTTCAAAATGCAAAAAAACTTACTTTTTCCAAAGAAAAGAGGTTTGTTTCTAACAACCTTTATGATGATGTTTCTGCTTGTTTGGAGTTTTGATACCCAAGCAGGGGAAGTAAAACGCAGGGACTTTAATGTCTCAGGGCGTGTTTTTGATGCCAGTACCAACGAGCCTCTGCTCGGCTGTGCAGTGGTAATTAAAGGCACTAACACGGGTACTACCACAGATGCTAACGGCAACTACTCACTAAGAGTACCTGATGAAAAAGCAATTTTAGTCTTTAGCTTTATTGGCTACGAAAAACAAGAGATAGTAGTAGAGAGCAAGCGTGAGATTAATGTGGCATTGAAGCCTTCAGTAGCGGAATTGGCTCAGGTAGTAGTAGTTGGCTATGGCAGTACGACCAAGAAAGACATGACTGGCGCAGCAAAGTCTATCAAAGAAACTGATTTTAACAGAGGAATTATTACCTCACCTGAGCAAATGCTACAAGGGAAAGTTTCTGGGGTAAACGTGGTTTCTGCAAGTGGGGAGCCTGGTAGCACGCAAAATATTACAATTAGAGGACCTGGAGGCGTTCGTACAGGAAGTACACCTTTGTTTGTATTAGATGGTTTTGCCTTAGACAACTCCAGTACAGGGGGAGCTATCAATCCTTTGACCTTCTTGAACCCACAAGACATTGAATCCATAGATGTACTCAAAGATGCCTCTGCCACTGCTATTTATGGGGCGAGAGGGGCAAACGGGGTCGTATTGATTACCACTAAAAAAGGAAAAGCAGGCTTCTCTTCGGTAAACTTCTCTTCTAATGTAGGTATTTCTAACATGGCTCGTCCTATCGAGGTATTTTCTGCTGACCAATACCGCCAAGAGGTTCGCAATATTGGAGGCAGATTAGAAGACTTGGGAGCGAATACTGATTGGCAAAAAGAAATTAGCAGAACTGCTATTACACAAAACTACAACGTTTCACTCAATGGTGGAGCTAATAACCTTTCTTACTATGCTTCGGTAGGTATGCAAAAGCAAGAAGGTATATTGAAAAACAGCCAGTTGGATATTTACACAGGAAGGATTAATGTAAGCCAGAAGCTATGGGAAGGGAAGTTAAGCATAGACTTAAACCTCAATGCGACAAGTACAAGTAATGTAAGACCTCCCATTGGGAGTTTGGTAGGTGGCGCACTCTCTGGCAACCCGACTTATCCTGCTTATGGTTCTGATGGGCAACCTTTCCAGTTTGTCAGTGGCACGAATCCACTCACTACCTTGCGTTTGGAAAAAGACCAAACGACTATCAATAGAATCATCGGCAATATCTCACCTTCGCTTACTCTCGTTAAAGGTTTGGTCTATAAACTCAATTTTGGTATAGATAATTCTAATTCTGCCAGAGATTTGCAATCGTTGGCTAATGCTGTCCCTCGCCAAGATGGACGTTTGGAAACCAGGAATACCTACAATAGAAACAGACTGATTGAGAACTACTTGACCTATTCTTGGTCAAATACTGACCACAACTTAGTGGCTTTGGCAGGTCATTCTTACCAAAGAATTTTTGTGCAAGGAAGAACCTACAGCGTCAATAGATTTCCTATTACAGACATAGAGCCTATTTATAACCCTGGACTTGGGCAGGAACTCACTTTGGCAAATAATAAACCCACAGGCTATGCACTTATCAATGAACTGCAATCTTTCTTTTCCAGAGTAAACTATCAGTTCAAAGATAAGTATTTGCTTACTGCTACGGTAAGGGCAGACGGTTCTTCTAAATTTGGAGCAAACAATAAATACGGTATATTCCCTTCTATTTCTGCAGGTTGGAGAATTTCAGAAGAGAATTTCCTGAAAAATTCCTTCCTCACAGACCTCAAACTAAGAGCAGGCTGGGGACAAACAGGGAATCAGGAAATTCCTGCGAAAATTACACAAGCTCTATTTACTTCTCAGGTTTCTGCTACGACAAGCTATCCCTTGGACAATACCTCCAACTATCCTGCTGGTACATCTTACTCTCGCTTGGCAAACCCTGATATTCAGTGGGAAGTTTCTACGCAAACAGACATTGGACTTGACTTTGCATTTTTAGGAGGTGCTTTGAGCGGTACTTTAGACTTTTTCAACAAAGTTTCCAATAATATTTTGTTAGAAGTTATCCCTGCTGACCCTGTTCAGCCTGCGGGAACGTTTTGGACAAACGTAAAAGACATGACCATCACCAATAGAGGCTTGGAAGTAGAATTGACTTACAAACGCAAAAGTGAAAGCGGTTTTAGCTATGAAATCGGTGGAAATGCTACTTTTATCAGTAATGTGGTCAAAAATTCACCTTATTCAGTGATTCCTTCGGGTTCTGCCTCTGGCTCCGGACTTACTTCGGCTACTATCAATGGTTATATCAATAACCAACCTATAGGTACATTTTTTATGAGGGAGTTTACGGGCTTTGATGAAAAGGGACTAAGTACTTTCAGAGATTTGGACGGTGATGGAATCATTACAGACAAAGATAGGGTTGCCTTGGGAAGTGCCTTGCCTACTATGCAGTATAACTTTAATCTAAATCTTGCCTATAAGGTATTGGATTTGACCGCTAACTTGAATGGTGTATCTGGCAATAAGATATACGACAATACTGCCAACGCTATTTTCTATAAGCTCAATTTGTCAAGAGGTATTAATACTACAGCTGAGGCTATAGCCTTCCCCAACGAATCGGTCAGTAATGCTGCACCTGTTTCCTCTCGCTATTTGAAAGATGGCTCATTTTTAAGGCTCAACAACCTAATACTTGGCTATGACTTAAATCCTAAAATCATTAGTTTGGATAGGTGGGTCTCTCGCATTAGATTGTCTTTGACAGGTCAAAACCTTTTTGTCATTACCAAATACAATGGTTATGACCCAGAAGTAAACATCGACAGAACCATTAATGGAGTGCTTTCTTATGGGATAGACTACTTGGCTTATCCTAAGGCAAAATCTTTCATCTTTGGACTAAATGTAATTTTCTAAAATCCTAAAAAAATGAAAAAAACACTATATACATTATTGATAGCAAGCATCTTACTTACAACTAATGCTTGTACTAAACTGAATGAAACTATTTTAGACGAAACCTCTGCCACAGGGCTAACAGAGCGTCAAATCGCTGATGGCATCATTGCGCCTGTTTATGCACTTTTACCTAATATTTTCCTGCATACCAACTATTTTGCCTTGCAAGAAATTTCTACTGATGAGGCAATTTTACCTTACAGAGGGGGTACAGATTGGGGAGATAACGGGATTTATATTGCTATGCACACGCATACCTACACCAGTACTGACCCTAACATTAGAAATACTTGGAATTTAATTTTGCAAAGTATATCAAGAGCAGTTACAGCAATAGATGTATTGAAAACAAGCAAAGATGAGCAGTCAAAAGTTTATTTGGCAGAGGCAAAAGCAATGAAAGCTTACTACAATCTACTTTTATTGGATATGTTCGGATTGAGCTTTGTAAAAGAAAATTTGGGCGAAACTTCTAAAATCATCAGAGGTGAAGAGGCTGTAAACTATATTAAAAATGAACTATTAGCTGCTGAGGGAGATTTACTGACCAATGTGGGACCTGGTAGAATGACCAAAGGAGCAGTTTGGGGCTTGTTGGCAAGACTTCACCTCAACGCCGCCGTTTATCGCAATGTCTATGGAAACAGCTTTGACTTTAAAACAGAAGACATGGACAAGGTGATAGAATACTGTGATAAAATCATTAACTCAGGTCAATACCAACTTTCAAGAGATTATTTCGCCATTTTTAACTCTGATAACCATGATAATAAGGAGTTAATCTTCGCAGTCGACCAACGTGCTGAATTAAACGGACACAACCGTATGGCGTATTTTTCGCTCTCTGGCGACCAATTCCCACTTCCCGCCTTCCCAGCCGCAAATGGCACAGACGGACCGGGTATTACGCCAGACTATTACCGAACTTGGGTAAATGCCTATGCTCCCCAAGACCCTACTGTCGACCCAAGATTTTACAGACAAAATCTCTCTATCTACTCTAATCCTGCAGACTCTTGCGTATCAGAAGCCAATTTCAACATGAATCGTGGTATTCTTAGAGGGCAACAATACGGACTGATTCGCAGAAATGGCGTTTTTGTTAGATGTGGTAATGGTAGTTTCAAAGTAGGCAGACTTTTTCATGACACGCGTAATAGACCTACGCTGCCTGTGGATTTTACCGAACAGATAGACTTTACAGTAGCCGGTAGCAACTACAACACAGGCTATAGAGTGCTAAAATACGAGTTTAGCAGAAAATCCTCCTCAGGTAGAAATTTGGGAGATGCAGACATCATCATTCTCCGCTTAGCAGATATTTATTTGATGAGAGCAGAAGCTAAGTTGAGAAAAAGTAATGATGCGGCTGGGGCTTTGACCGATGTAAATACATTAAGAGCCTCTCGTAGCTTAACAACTCCTCCGCCTCCGCTGAATACTATGTCTTTGGAATTGCTTTACAGAGAAAGAGGCTTTGAATTGTATTGGGAAATGGTACGCCGTACAGATATGATTCGCTTTGGGAAATACGAAGACAGATGGACTGAGAAAACAAACTCAGACAAAAACAAACGCATTTTCCCGATTCCACAAACTGCCATAGACGGAGCATCCAATATTCCTAATTATTTGGTGCAGAATCCTGGGTACTAAGTTTTTGTGAAAATATGATAGTAAAATGTTGTAATACAACGTTCCACTATCATATTTTTGTACTATAAATCCAATTAAAACAGTGAAAAATAATACCCTATTATACTTTTATTGCTATCCGTTCAGGTTAGTGCGTAGGTCTATGTGTATTTTTTTGTGTTGTTTTTTTCTCTTTCTGACCTATCAAACAGCCCAATCACAAATACCACTTCCTAATGCCTTTGCCCACAACGACTACGAGCATGAGCGTCCTTTGTTCGATGCACTACAACAAGGCTTTACTAACATAGAAGCGGATATTCATTTGGTCAATGGAGAATTGTATGTTTCTCACGATAGACCTAAAAGTAGTGCCTCTCTACTTAAAGATTTATATCTCAAGCCCTTACAGCAAATCTTAAAGAAAAATCAAGGGCGTATTTATCCTGATTGGAATGGGACATTCTTGCTAATGATTGATATTAAAACTGAGGCTTCTCGTACTTATCAGGTGCTGAAGGAGCAGCTCAAACAATTTCCTGAATTGCTTAACAATCCTTATTTTAAAATTTTTATTTCAGGAAATCGCCCTTTTGAGGAAATTAGAAATGAAGCACTTAGATATGCAGGTATTGACGGCAGACCAGAGGACTTAGGCAAGGATTATTCTTACAATTTTATGCCTGTGATTAGCGATAGGTTCTCGGCTGTTTGTAATTGGAATGGAAAAGGCGAAATACCTGCAAGTGAATGGCAAAAAATTAAAAACTTAGCAGATAAAGTGCATTTAGAAGGCAAAAAATTAAGGTTTTGGGCAATCCCCGACCAAGCCAATGTTTGGAATACATTGCTCAAGGCAGGCGTAGATTTCATCAATACAGATAGACTCTCTGCTTTAAGTGCCTTTTTGAATAAAAAACCGACTAAAGTAATCCTAATGATAGGAGATGGCATGGGAACAGCTCAAATATTTGCAGGATTGACGGCTAATCATGGGCAACTGAATCTGATGCGTTGTCAGCAATTTGGATTTCATCTGTCCCAACCAGCCCCTGTTTCAGGCTTCATTACTGATTCAGCAGCAGGAGCAACCGCTTTTTCCACAGGGCAAAAAACTTACAACAAAGCAATAGGCGTAGATACTTTAAAGCAACCACTTGCTACTTTGATAGAAATTGCTGAAAAATACAACCTTGCCACAGGATTGGTTGCCTCCTGTGCCATTACTGAGGCTACATTAGCCGCTTTTTATGCACATCAGCCTTATCGAGAAATGGAAGAGGAAATTGCGCTGGATTTTTTGAAAAGCAATATAGACGTGGCAATTGGTGGAGGGAAAAAGCGTTTCACCAATAGAAAAGACGGAAAAAATTTATTAACACAATTAAAAGAACAAAAATATCAAATTGCAGATTTGAATGATGATTTTACTCAATATTCCAAAGGTAAATTGGTAGCTTTCACTGCTGAGGAACATCCTAAAAGTATCAAAGACGGCAGAGATAACCAACTCAGCCAAGGCACGCAAACCGCCATTCAAATACTTAATCAGAATGAAGAAGGTTTCTTTTTGGTAGTAGAAGGCTCACAAATAGATTGGGGCGGACACTTCAACGATGCCGAGTACATTGCCAAAGAAATGGTCGATTTTGACCAAGCAATAGGTATAGCCTTAGATTTTGCAGAAAAAGATGGGAATACTTTGGTTGTCATTACTGCTGACCACGAAACAGGAGGTCTAACAATTAATGATGGTAATTTCGAGAAAGGGACTTTTGAAGGTAAATTTACCACCAAGCAACATACAGCAGTAATGATTCCTGTATTTGCATACGGTTGTGGAGCAGAGAATTTTGCGGGAATTTACCCCAATACAGCCATTTTTGATAAAATTGTAAAGGTGCTATTTAACCGATAAAAAGAGGATGAAACCCTTATTTTTTACCTTGTAATTACGGTGTAATACACCAGCAATTTCATCTTATTAGGAGCTTTGCTATCTCCAAAACTTGCATAATCAATAGAAGAAAGCAAGCGTTCTGGAATAATAAATAGCCCTGTATCTTCGATAGTTTTGTTCATCAAAGCCTGCACATAAGAGGTGATAATCACAGGCTGATACGACCTGCCGTTACTGATATAAGGCATAGTTAAAATGCTTTGTGAACTGAAGCTACTGGCAGTTTCAAAAAGCAAGAAACGCGGAATAGTTGTATTGGGATAGGTATCAAACAAACCCGCTTTGTTAGCTACTATGAACCTAAGATTGGGAAGCGTCTGATTGGTAAGAAGGTTTTGAAAATTTTGTTGCGAAGGCTCTATGACTAACTCCGCTCTATTGACAATGATATTTTTATCTTTACTAAATCCATACAAAGAAGGGAACTTGATAAGCGTAGCTATACCTATGCCTCCCATGACGTAACATTGATTATCCAAGAGAGAAGTAGGCACAGGAGCGTTTACTCTCAAATTTTTTAAGTGTGGAGTTTGCGAAAAATCATACTGCATACTGCTGAAGATAATACCTACTCCATTTAATCCAGAGAAAAATAAATTGCGTACTTTGGCAGAGGCATCAGAGGTATTATTTTTAAAGGTAATCGTCATACGAGTAGAATTATTGCGGTCATTGGGGTCAAAGGCAAAAATGAGATTTGCTGAGCCTTCCATAGAAATACGTAGTCCTTTAAAAAATTGCTCAAAGCCTTCTTGGGTTTTTAAAGCATCTGTATCATTTTTACCAATAATTTCTTTTGCAAAACTTTGGGCTAACTTGATTTCTATGGTAGTTCCTGCCTTTACTTTGGTTTGAGTACTTCCTAATAATCTTGCTATTGGAAATTTATCTCTGCTATGATAGTTAAACTTTTTGGAGGAGAGGGCTTCAGTTATCTGATGTACATTGATAGTTACTGCTTTGGAGGTATCTCCATAACTGCTACTTATGAACAAATAAAGGGCAATAGTGGCGGAATCAGCTAATACTGTCGGATTCTGGGCATCTGTGAAGCTAAGACCATTGGTAGGAACGAGAAAACTACCAAAGACGGAAGAAGTAATTTTTCCAAAGTTTTTATCGTTCAATGAGCCTACGATGGCTCTCCCAGAAGCATCATTGATAGTAGTATTGATAGTATCAAATAATTTGACACTGGACTCTATCGTAAATGTATCTGTAAAAAAGGCACTAATACGCTGGTCTTCTCTTTGTAAGTCAAGTCCTAATTTTATAGGGTCATCACAAGCAAATAAAATCAGGATTACTGCAAGCAATAATCCTGATGTGGTCATATTTCTAATCATTAGAATTTTCAATCTATTGGTATATTGCGTACAAATTTCTTTTTTAAAAGAAGATTTGACAAGAAATCTGTGTTAATCTGTGTTAAGTTAGAAGCGAAATAATCACAACTAACAGCTAACTAATTCATTATAGATGTGATAATGCCTTTCAGAAAACTCATCAGAATCATCATCTTCTAATGACGCAAATTTGGTATGCCCCGTTGCAGGAAGTACATCATCAGAGCGACTACTATTGCCATTATTTATCTTAATCACGGTATCTGCATAAGCTGCTCCAATATTGATAAATCCGCTGTAATCTGCGGTTTGCAAAGGAGAGAGTGCCTCATCGTCTATATCGAGCATTTTAGCTTTCCAAAGTAAACTTTGGTCAAACTTATAATTAAAGTCATTATCAAAATAAGTAAATACAGTCTTTGCATCTTTGAAAACAGGGTCATTCTTATAAGTAGTTTTCAAATACATAGGAATCAAACTTGTCATCCAATCGTTGCAGTGAACTATGTCAGGCGACCAGCCCAATTTTTTGATAGTTTCTATCACTCCTTTGCAGAAGAAAATAGCACGCTCATCATTGTCTTCGTAAAATTTGTTGTCTTTGTCGGTAAATACAGATTTGCGGTGAAAATAATCTTCGTTGTCTATGAAATATACTTGGAGTTTGGCATTGGGAATGGAAGCTACTTTAATAATCAAGGGTTTCTCTTCATCTCCTACGGTAATATTGATTCCTGAAAGTCTAACTACTTCATGCAGTCGGTTTTTCCGCTCATTGATTAGTCCAAATCTCGGCACTAATATTCTGATTTCCATACCTTTTTCTTGCATTGCTTGTGGCAGTTTGCGCACATAGTCAGACACGTATGTTGTTTTCAGGAAAGGGTCTATTTCACTGGAAACATAGAGAATCTTGTACTTTGACATATTCTTTATATGGATTTATTTGTGGAAATTTCAAATACGGTGCAAAATTACAAATTTTTTTTCAATAAATCAATAGGAATTAGCATATTAATATTAATATTGCAACGATTTTGGGCAAATCATTGCCTTTCTTCAAGGAAACTCTTTGGCTAATCTGCTAAAAATCAAATTTAGTTTATCTACTAATTGGAAAGGACTCTTGCCTTCGCAGTTCAATACAAGGGGAAATTCGTACCTAATTGTTTTATTTTTATTTCTTTCTTTGAGGGTAATAGAAAACTCTTTTTTGGTATTACTGTTACAGCGATGTTTTTTCTTGTGAAACTCTCCTACTCCACATAGCCACTCCAAATCACTCATATTCATTTTTCTAATCAAATTGACTACTTCAAGATTGGTAGTAATGTCTATTTTGGCTCTGCCTGCTTTCTTTACTTGTGCCTCAGTCCCATATTCGCATCGCAAGTAATAATATTTTCCATTTTCATAACGAATGCCTTTCGAACAAGGAATCTTACCTAATTCATAAAAAATAATGTGTACTTCTTTGAATAAAACGTCATTTTGGGCATAAACAATATTAGAAAACAGCACAAAAAGTAGCAGGCGCGGGATTTTTCCCATTACCAGTCAGGTTTGTTTTTATTTGTTTTTTTCGTTGGCTTTTTCTTATTCTGCTGAAGGTATTGCACTTCGTTATTTTTCATAGCTTCTAAAATCATTTTGGCTTGCTCCTCTGTGAGGTTCATTTGTTGCAAGCGTTGAGCGCGTCTTTCCATTGCTTCTTTTTCTTCTTCTTTGCCTTTTTTGTCGCTCTCGTCATCTTTTTCCCCTTGCTCTTTTTTCCCATCAGCTTTGTCATCTTTTCCGTCTTTTTCCTGCTTATCGCCCTTGTCTTTCTGCTCGCCTTTTTCGTCTTGCTCTTTCTTTTGCTGTTGTTCTTTTGGTTGCTGTTGCTTTTGTTGTTGCTCTTTGTCCTGCTGTTGTTTATCCTTATTCTGCTGGTTTTGTTTGTCTTGCTGTTGTTGCTTTCTTTGTTCTTCTAAGAGTTTCTTGGTCAGTTCGTAGTTATGCCTTGCTTCTTCGTTGTTGGGTTCGGCTTTCAAAGATTCCTTAAAAAATTTCAGGGCTTCTTCGTATTTTTTCCCATTAGCTTTGATGACGCCCATTTGCTGATAAGCTACTGATTTGATATGATTATCCTTAGAAAGCATCAATTTGCTATAAGCATTGATAGCTGTGGTGTCCTTGTTCATAAAATAAGCATGAGCGAGATTGAGCAGTACAGGCTCATCATTTACCCCCATATCTACCAACTGCTTGTATCGATTAATCGCTACATTATACTGTCCGCTTTTGTAGGCTGCCTCAGCCTCCTCTTTTAACCGATTAATTTTAGCTATTTTCCCAATATCAAAGTCGGCTTCTGCCCACAATAGCACGCATACATACAAAAGTATTTTCATCATCTTTCTTGTCTTTTACCAAATCAACCTCAAATATAATACAAAAAGCACTTTTGTCAAGCAAAAAAAAGTTAAAGGCTTTGGACAATCAATTTGTCAAATACTCAATACTTTCATTTTATCTTTTTTTAAAAATATGGATTTTTGCCTTACCTTTGCGGCATGATTGCGATAAATAACATCTCGTTTTATTTTGGTAGCCGAGTGATGTACGAAGAGGCTTCCTTGCACATTAAGCCCAAAGACAAAATAGGGCTGATTGGGGCGAACGGCACAGGCAAATCTACACTTTTGCGACTAATCATGGGTGAGTACCAACCCGATGCGGGTAGTATTTCCAAAGCCAACGATTGTACGATAGGCTTCTTGAACCAAGACTTGCTTTCTTATGATACAGGGGATAGCATTCTCTCGGTGGCAATGGAGGCTTTTGCTCGCCAAAATGAGTTACAGCATCAAATAGATAGTATTTTACATCAGATAGAAACAAACTATGATGACAAACTCATAGAAAAATTAGGCAAGTTGCAAGAGGAGTTTGAGCATTTGGGAGGGTACACAATTCAGTCAGAGGCAGAAGCTATTTTAGAAGGTTTGGGTTTTGCGACCAAAGATTTGCAGAGACCTTTGAGGGAGTTTTCGGGAGGGTGGCGTATGCGCGTAATGCTGGCTAAGTTGCTCCTGATGAAGCCCTCTTTGCTCATGCTTGACGAGCCTACTAACCACTTAGACCTGCCCTCTATTCAGTGGATTGAAGAGTATTTGCAAACCTATGAGGGAGCATATATTGTAGTTTCCCACGATAGGGAGTTTTTAGACAATGTAGCAAAAACTACTGTCGAGGTTTCGCAAGGCAAGCTAAATGTCTATGCAGGGAACTATTCTTTTTACTTAGAAGAGAGAGCTTTGCGGAGAGAAATTCAGCAAAATGCCTATGAAAATCAGCAACAGCAAATCCGCCAAATGGAGCGTTTCATAGAGCGTTTCAAGGCAAAAGCATCTAAGGCGACTCAGGCGCAATCAAGAGTAAAAGCCTTAGAGAAAATGGAATTAATTGAGGCGGTGGAAGATGAGAACGCTACCGTGCATTTTCGCTTTACTTTTGACCAACAACCGGGGCGCAGATTATTTGAAGTCAAAAACCTATCAAAGTCTTACGGAGATTTGCACTTATTGAAAAACACGGATTTGGTCATCGAGAGAGGGGACAAAATTGCTTTGATAGGAGCAAACGGCAGAGGAAAATCTACTCTCCTTCGGATTATTAACGGGACAGAGCAATTTGAGGGAGAAAGCAAACTTGGCTACAATGTAAAAATTGCTATGTACGCTCAGCATCAGTTAGAAGTCTTGAATTTAGAAAATACAATTATAGATGAACTCAAAGAATCTGGTACGCAACGTACAGAGACAGAGTTAAGGACTATCTTAGGTTGCTTTCTTTTCACTGGTGAAGATGTTTTCAAAAAAATCAAGGTGCTTTCAGGTGGAGAAAAGTCGCGTGTGGCTTTGGCTTTGACCTTGATTTCTGCCTCCAATTTCTTGCTCTTAGATGAACCTACCAACCACTTGGATATGCAATCTGTCAATATCTTAGTCCAAGCCTTACAGCAGTACGAAGGCTCTTTTGTGGTAGTTTCTCACGATAGGCACTTTGTTTCTCAAATAGCCAATAAAATTTGGTGGATTGAAAATCAAGAGTTGAAAGAATATTTAGGGACTTATGAGGAGTTCAAGTATTGGGATAGCCAACGTCAAAAAAATATCATCAACTCTCCCAAAGATAACAAGCCTGAAACCCAAGTGAAAACCCAGCAGAATAATAGTACAAGTAAAAATGGGGCGGCTAATAACAACACCTCAGATGAGGTAAAAAAAGAACTAAAGAAGGTGCAAAAGCAATTAGAAGATATTGAGAATCAAATCAGTGCATTAGAAGAAGAAAAGAAAAATTTAGAGTTGGATATGACTAAGCCTGAGATTTTTAACGATGGGAAAAAATTAGCCAGTACCAATGAAAAGTTTAAGCAAACTTCTCAGCAGTTAGAAAAACTCAGCGGCGAATGGGAGAAAGTCATGCTACACATAGAGGAGTTGAACATGAAAGCATGAATTTTCTAAAAGCCTATATTTAGCTACTCAGGACTTGGGCAAAAGTTTTAGCTTACTTACCAAAAATATTTTTTATCTGGCTTGCATACCTGCTTACTACCTCTTTGTCAATTTTCTCCTCCTTTTTTACACTAAACAAAAGAGGAAAAGGACAGTGCTTCAATATAATACTCTCTGAGGCTGCGACAGGCGATTGATTGAATACTATGCCCTTGATGCTAAATTTTTGGTATGATGCTCTACGAGTTAGCTCATTGATAGACAACAAAGTGTGATTGATGCTACCTAAGTAAAGATTGGCAACCAAAACTACCTCTGCCTCAAACTTGTCGGCTAAATCTATCACAAAGTCCTGCTCATTCAGGGGGACTAACAAACCTCCTGCTCCTTCTATGACTAAATGATTATTGGTTTCAGGAAGATGAATGTGTGAAAGCGTAATCCTTACTCCGTCAATATCAGCAGAAGCATGAGGGGACAGAGGTTGCGTAAGACAGTAAGCCTCTTTGTGAAAGTAGGAACGAGGATTGCTTACCAAAGAACGAACAGTATCTGTATCTCTCGGAAGTCCTGACTGCACAGGCTTCCAATAATCTGCCTGCAGTGCTTCTGTAATGATAGCACTCACAAGACTTTTGCCGCTGTCTGTTCCTATTGCTGTGATAAAAAGTCGCATCATTGATAAAATTAAACTGTTACTAAGCAAATATGCTACTTCTTACAGTAAGGTCGTATTGGATTCCGTATTGAGCGAAAAGGTCTGCAAAACCATCTAAAAAATTTTCCTTATCCACTAACTGCTTATGCAGTTTATTTTCATGTCTATATGAAAGCAAGCTATTCTCAGTAGTAAAAACAATAAAAATCTTGGTTTGTGGACTAAGCGTAAATTCAAAATTTACTTCATGCAAAAATTCTTCTACATGAATGACTAACTTAGGGGCTTGGTAATGCAAGGAAAAAATTTGTATAAATAAGTCTGCAAACTGACGCAAAAATGATTGGCTAATGGAGATAACATTGTTGAGATGAGGCGAAGTAAGCACTATCTTTTCCAAATCAACTATA
This sequence comes from Thermoflexibacter ruber, assembly GCF_900113045.1. GTDB lineage: Bacteria > Bacteroidota > Bacteroidia > Cytophagales > Thermoflexibacteraceae > Thermoflexibacter > Thermoflexibacter ruber. The sequence continues at coordinate 20,527 of NZ_FONY01000036.1, read as the reverse complement.
TGTTTTTGAATAAATTGCTGAAAAGAAATCGTATTGATAGAAGCATCATCTATATTTTTTGCAAAAAGAGAAACAGGATATAAGCCATCATAGGCGATGTTGTTAATAGCACTATGGAAAAAACTGACCTGATTTCCGATAATACTTGGCAAATAGTTGCTTTGTGTCTGTCTATAAAACGAAGGAGAACTGCTCACCTCTTTAATGTTATTTGCGCCTTTCATTATATTCAAGATAGTCTAAGTCTTATAACTCTATTTTTTAGGTTCTAAGGACTGCGTAAAAATTAATCTTTTGTGTTTTTCCGAAGGTGATTTTAGGAAAAGCAAGGGATAGTATTCTCCTCTTTCCCAATAGTCGACCATGTTGTCGTAGTAAAAACTGCCTGCATTGCCCGACTGCCCACCGGGATACACTCCGTAGCCTTTTACTCCGCTTTTATCCATTTCCACTATCATTCGCCAAGAAGGTCCATTTCGGCTACTTGTGGCATTGACTATGCCTGCATTCCCTCCATTCAAAGCCACTTTATCAAAAGAGTTAAATTGAGGAACAAGGTGTTTGATAGTAGTTTTTTTGAAATAAGTCCATTGCATAGGCACGTTAGGGTTGGCTTTTTTCCAGTTGGCTATGCTGTCAAGAGCTTGCTTGAAAGAGAGTTGGATAAGTTCTTTAGCTGTTTCTTTCTCAGGTGTATCTTTGATGTCCATGAACTCAAAAGTAGGCTTTTCTTTCAACAATTTAATGGAGTTGAAATTATCAGGGAGATTGAGCATAATGTCTTTTCTCTGCATCTCGTCCCAAATCAAGGGTTTGAGTTTTCGCCACCATACCTCATAATACACAGGGGCAGAAAGCATAGGGTCATTATAAAAGTTCCATTCTAAAAGGATTTTGTAAGCCTCTTTGCCTTCGGGAGTAAGGGTTTCGGGATTTAGCTGTGTTAAAAAATAAGGTAAACTTTCTGAGGCTTGCAGGTTATAATTATCGTTTTGCAAGCGTTTCATGTCATCTACGGTAATATTTTTCAAACTGTCTAATACTTTGTTAATGCGGCGATTGCGGTAATGCTCAAAATTGGAGGCATTGACATAGTACGGATAAGTACTATCCGCAGGGTGTTGATTTGCCGAGCTAACAAAACCGCGAGGTGGGTTGTACTGGTTTACATTATGCTTAGTAGGGATAAAACCCTGCCATGCTTGCGAGGACTGCGTACCGTCCAGAGGAAATTTGCCTTGCCCTTTCCATTTGAGCGGGTATTTGCCTTGAATAGACATAGCTACCTCCCCTTTGACAGAAGCAAAAGCAAAATTTTGGGCTGGGGAACTATAATATTGCAAAGCGTCTAAAAAGTCAGCATAATTTTTTGCTCTATTTAGCTTGTAAAAAGTCAGCAGTTCCGCAGACGGGTCATGGGCAATCCAACGCATAGCAAAAGGAATTTTTTGGTTTTTAGAGCCAAATTTGTCATCATACGTTACAGGTCCCCAGACTGTATAACATACGGTATCTATCAAACTTGCTTTCCCTCTAATTTTTATTTCTTCTACTACTTTTTTGGTTTGGACGTACTTGTCATCAAGCACGTACTCGTTTTTCGTATTATCTCGGAATTTGATTTGATACCAGTCCACCAAATCTCTTTGGGCATTGGTAACACCCCAAGCGATAGAATCGGTAAAGCCAATGATGACCGAAGGGGCACCCGGCAAGGTAACACCATAAACATTCATAGTTGGGCTTTGCAGCTGCATCTCGTACCAAATAGAGGGCAGGCTCAGTGCTAAGTGAGGGTCATCGCAGAGAATAGCGTTGCCCGAAGCCGTTTTTGTACCTGCTACTGCCCAGTTGTTGCTCCCCACCCCTTTTTCTGGACGTGTATTGTAGCGTTGTTGGATATATTCCCCAATGATGTTAGGGCTAAGTTTAGGTGTTTGCACAGGCACAGGCGTAAAATTCCACTGTTTAGGTTGATTGACTATGGGGTCTTGTTCGGGTTGCATATCAGGGTAAAGTACATCTATAAACTGCTTCCCGAAAAGCCTAAGTGCATTTGCCATCTCAAAATCTGCCTCGCCTCTGTTTAGCGTGAGTGCCATATTTTTAAGTAATAAAGCACTTTTAATAGGTGTCCACTCCTCAGGAGCATAGTCTAAAATTTTATATTCTACAGGGAAATCTTTGTAAGTCAGAGTTTTAATGTAGGCATTTACTCCTCTATTGTATGCTTCACCAACGGCTTTCATTTGAGGCAGCGTATCTAAGGCTTTCAAAAAGTTTTGCGCCCCATAGACCATGCCTATTCTCCTTCTTTCTCGGTCAAACTCTACGGCAAGTTCTCCTACAATTTCGCTTACCCGCCCTGCCGCTGCATGAGTTTGGAACTCCATTTGCCAAAGGCGGTGCTGAGCGGTAACGTAACCCTGCAAAAAATAAATGTCCTCATCGTTTTCAGCAAAAATATGAGGAACTAATTTGTCGTCATATACTATGGTCGCCCTCCCCTTCAATCCTTCTAAGGACAAGTTTTGAGTGGGGTTGTCCTTAGCAAAATTTTTTGGTTCGGAATTATGCCAAAAGCCTGCAAAAGGGTCAAGCAACTTACCAAGTGGGGGGACGGGTATATTACTTGCTACTTGGCGGTTATCAAGCAAATAAATTAGGGTAACAGTCAGAGCTAAAAAAAAGAAAAATCGGATAAATTTCATTGGTTATGGATAGTTTGTAGAATAACATAAAAAATCAGTAAATAAATAAGCCTCTCTAAACAAGATATTTACAGAAAACTGCTGTGAAATTAGTATTTAGAACGAAAAGAGAAAAGAAAAATTAGGTTTTTGTAAGGAAAAATGTAAAAGAAAAAAGCTTATTCTTAATTTTGATGAAAAGAAAGGCTCGTTTCATCTAACTTTCTGAAATAGACAAATTTTGACCTAATTTTTTGAACTGGTTGCAAAATATAAATTTACTTCTAAATTTGTAGTCTAATATTTGCAGAGTTTTAGCTGATTTGCAGAGTAAAATTTTAGACTGAATTACTCCCAAAAAATTACATTTTTCCTACTGTTTTTGATTAAAGTCCCGAGCATTATGAGCAACCAAGAAGTTGAGCTATTATACGAAAATTACCAAAAACACAGTAATACTAAACTTAGTCAAGATAAGTTTATTACGCTTCTAACTTTTTTCCCTGCTGTTCAGGTACTTACTGCTGACGGAGAAATAGACAGGGAAGAGTGGGTTTACGTTCAGTATATTGCCAAATCTATGGCAGAAACCTACAAAGATGAACTTCCAAATAGGTACGAACTTATAGACTTGCAACATACCTACGAGGAGGAACTTTCTTTTATCTTGAAAAATATGGACAGGTGGTCTGAAAAATTTACGATAGGACTGAAAAGTTATCTTAAAGAGATGCCTGAAGTCAAAGAAATAGTTTTTGATGTAATGTATATGTTTGCTGATGCTTCTAATGATATATCCAAAGCAGAAAAAGAAATGATAGATAACCTAAAAGCAGAATTAGAACTTGCTTAGTCTATGCCCCCCAATATCCATATCAGCAACAAGCAAATTACTACAATGATGAAAGCTAAAGTTTTCCTATCTCTGTACCACATCTTCCTAATGCCCTCTGGTGTATGAAGTTGGTGATAGGTTGTAATAAATCTATTAAAATTCTTATACTTTTGTATCGTCTGAACATCAGGGTCAGGTTGCTCTATGTTTACTTTTATTTTTGACACTTGCTTTAAATCTAATTTTAACAATTTTGAAACACTCAAAAATAAGTATTAGTTTGTCAAAACTATTCCTCTATATGCTTTTAACAGTTTTTAATGCAAATTTACTTGGTGTGTTTGTTTGTATGTAATTATCTTAAATCCTATGAAAAAATACAGAGAAATTCTTTTTATCCTATTTTATACCTTGCTTTTGTTAGCTAATGATGCCTCTGCTCAAGACATGCAAAGAGCAAAGCAAACGGTAGCAGACCTCTGTTCTCCACAAATGTATGGAAGAGGCTACCTTGCCAATGGAGATAAAATCGCTGCTAAGTATATTGCCAATCGCTTGGAAAAGGCTGGTGCAAAAAAGTTTAACGATAGCTATTTTCAAAATTTCTCTTTGAATATCAATACTTTCCCTGACAAGGTGCAGTTAGAGATAGATGGGAAAAAACTTGATTTAGGAGCAGAGTTCATTGTTAGCCCTATTTCTACCTCAGGTTCTGGAAGTGGTCAGGCTTACTTTTTGGACAGTTTGATTTTTACTGAAAACGTAGAGGCAAGACAAGCCTTTTTAAAAGAAGATTTAACCAACAGAATTATTATTTTTAATGGGAAAGACTACCCTAAAATAGCAGACCTACCTACTTCTTTGGTCAGGAAATTTTACGAAGCGAAGGCTTTTATCAGCATAGAAAACAAACTCACTATGTCTTTAGCCAATACGCAACTTTCCAAACCTACTTTTTCTGTTTTAGAGAGTAAGTTGCCTTCTAACGCAAAGAAGATAAAGTTTGCCTTAGAAGCTAAGTTAGTAGAAAACTATATTACTCAAAATGTAATCGGCTATTGGGAAGGAACAGCAAAGGCAGATTCCTTTATTGTCTTTACAGCACATTATGACCACTTAGGGGGGATAGGAAAGAAAATATACTTTGCAGGGGCAAACGACAATGCCAGTGGAATTGCTTTGTTATTGGAATTATTGGAGTATTACAAGCAAAACAGACCAACTTATTCTGTAGCTTTCTTATTTTTTGGAGCCGAAGAAGCAGGTTTGCTTGGCTCAAAGTTTTATACTGAAAACCCTCTGTTTCCGCTTTCTCAGATTAAGTTCTTAATTAACTTGGACTTGGTGGGGACAGGAATAGAAGGGATTACCATAGTCAATGCTACCGTTTTTTCTCAAGAGTTCTCCATTTTAGAGCAAATCAATCAGGAGAAAAATCTTTTTTCACAAGTACGAAAGCGGGGAAAAGCGGCAAACTCAGACCATTATTTTTTTACAGAAAAGGGAGTAAAATCTTTTTTTATATACACTTTGGGAGGCATACAAGCCTATCACGACATTTATGATAAGGCAGAAGCCTTACCTTTGAGCCATTATGAAAACTTATTTCAGTTATTGACAGTGTTTGTTGAGAGGTTTGCTTTTAAGTAAACATGTATAACCTATTTGATTATTAACACTTCTAATTTTGATTGCAGACATTCCTGTTTTATCTTTATCTTATCAAACGTCTGTTTAACAATATCTAATGAAAATGAAAAAATCTTTACAACAATGCTGTTTGATCTTCAGCATCTTATTACTTGCTCAACAAACAAACTTTGCCCAAAACTATCTTTTTGCTACGCTCAAAGGTACGCCTATGAACACCAATGGCTGGAATCTGGCGGGAGCTACAAGAATCGGAAGAACTCCCATAGGAACAGCGGAGAGTAGTGAACTGATACTAACTGACCCTATTACCAACCAAAGTGGTGCTGCCTTTTTTCGCCAACCTGTGAACATTTCCGAGTGTCAGCGTTGGGTAGCAGATTTTGAATACAGAATTTTTGATTACGTTCCTGCTCCCGGAAATATTGGCTTGGCTGATGGCTTGGCTTTTTGCTTTTTGCAAGACCCTCCCACAGGTTTTGTTACAGGGGGAGGCATTGGTATCCCGAGAAATGCCAGAGGGTTAATGGTAGTAGTGGATACTTGGAATAATGAAGGGTGCGGCATAATGCCCCAATTGCAAATTCGCTACAATAGCGATGGCTCAGGCTATCGGGAATGTGTAGCTTCCCAACCTACTGCTTTTGGGCAGTTCGATTTGCGACAAAATAACTATGTGAGAATGAGAATAGAATACAATTTTGGCAATATTCGTGTTTTTGTCAATAATATGCTCCGCTTATCTGGCTTTTTTAGGATTACTTTTCCCGGATACTTTGGTTTTACGGCGGGAACGGGCGGTGGAGTAGATAGACATTCTATCCGCGATTTTTCCCTTTATACTTTCAAGCCAATCGTTTCTCCACCTAATGCAGGGTCTGATAGAGTGGTATGCAGTGGACAAGAAGTAGAGATTGGCGTACCTCCTGTGCCTAATGACCCTTATGTTTACTCTTGGTTTCCTACCACGGGATTGAGCAATCCAAGGATTCCTAACCCTAAAATCCGTTTGGTGAATAATTCTTTTACTCCTCAAACTTTTCAATACTTTGTTACTAAGGATTCTTTGGTAAACGATACGCTTTGTGCTTATTCAGATGAGGTAAGAATTACCGTGTTGGGGCGTACAGCCTTTGCGGGAGATGACCTCAATATTTGCTCAGGACAGGAAGTGAACTTGGGTTTTGCAGGCATTGGAGGCGTTACGTATGCTTGGTCGCCTGCCACGGGGCTGAGCAACCCCAATATCCCTAATCCAAGATTGCAACTCTCCAATAATGACACGATTCCTTTGGTAAGACAATACATAGTAACTGCCACTACGGTTTCTTCGGGTTGCATAGACAGAGATACAGTGAAGATTACTGTAGCCCCCTCGGGACGGCGGTCAGCTAATCGGAATTTGAGGGTTTGTAGTGGGGACAGAGTTCCCATAGGATATGCACCCTTACAAGGTTTTACTTATCGGTGGAGTCCTACGGAAAACCTAAACTTAGGTATTATTCCAAATTCTAATGCTACCTTCAACGCTCCAAATGTAGAGAGAGATTCCTTGCGATTCCGCTATGTACTAAGTAGCATACAAGGAAATTGTTTAGTTTTAGACACTTTCAATATCACTGTTTTCCCAAGAATTAGGGCAAATGCAGGGCGAGATACTACACTTTGTTCTGGAGATAGGGCAAGACTTGGCACTAACCCAGTAGCCAATGCAACTTATGCTTGGTCGCCCAGCAGAGGACTTTCCAATGCAAATATTGCTAATCCCGAGTTTTTGCTTACCAACGAATCGGATACGGTGGCTCATTATACTTATTTTTTAACTGTAAGAAATTCAGCAAATTGTGTAAGTAGAGATACAGTAGTGGTCAGCGTAACACCTCGTTTTAGCTTCAAAGGAGCAAAACAAATTTTGGTATGTTCTGGGGAGAAAGTAAACATCGGAACGCCTCCTATTGCAGGCAATCGCTACTCGTGGAGTCCTGCTACAGGGCTTTCTAATCCTAATGTTTCCAATCCTGAACTAAATTTGGAAGCCAAAGATTCTACCTTTTCTGCTACCTATCTTCTCACTACGCTCTCGGGAAGTTGCAGAAGCATAGACACGGTAAGAGTGCGAGTTTTTCAAAAATTGGATATTCCACAAATAGTGGGGACGGCTTCGGTATGTCCAAACGTGCAAGGTATTACTTATCGAATCAATAATCCGAGAGCAGGTCTGCGATATACTTGGACGGTAGCAGGCGGAACGATTGCAAGCGTACAGGGAAGTTCCTCTATTACAGTAAATTGGGGAAATACTAACCCCAATGCCAGCGTAAAAGTAAGCGTAAGCGATGCTTCGCCTTGTGCTAAGTTAGATGCCGAGTTGAAAGTAAATATAGAAGTGATTTTAAAAACGCAAAAACCCAATAGCCCACAACACGCAGATACGCTTTGCTTAGAAAAAGCAAGCAACATCGTCTATGAAACTCCTTTTGCCAATGGCTCTATCTATACTTGGGGAATTTCTAATCATGGAAGGATTGTTTCAGGACAGGGAACAAGCAGAATTACAGTAAATTGGCTCAATGCAGGCATAGGCAAAGTATGGATTGCCGAACGCACAAATACAAGTTCTAATATATGCTCAGGCGCATCAGATACGCTTTTTGTATTGATTGCTCCACCACCTAATATCAACAAAATTAATGGCAAATTTGAGGTTTGCGAGTTAGAAAATAATTTGACTTATACCTATCAAGGATTTAATCAATCTAAGTACGAGTGGAAGGTCATAGGTGGAGAAATTATTAGTAATCAAGGGAATAGCATTACTGTTAATTGGGGAAGAACAGATAACGGAAAAGTCTTACAGGGCAGAATTTCAGTCAAGGAAACCACTGTTTTTGGGTGCGAAGGCAAGGTAATAGATTCTTTGGTAAATATATACCCTACACCTAATCCTAAAATTGCCCACAGTGATTCAGTAATATGCCAATTTTCTCCCAACAATCTAAGATACGCTGTATCGGGTTTTCCTAACTCGAGATATACTTGGGCGGTAGTAGGGGGAAGTATAGTTTCTCCAAGTGTGGATAGTGCTACTATTTTTGTGAATTGGAATCCACAAGCCCCTGTAAAACAGCTATTTGTAATAGAAAAAACGCCTATTGGTTGCCTAAGCAAGCCCTTAAATTTTCCAATTTACTACGACGGTACAAATATTACTCTAAGGAGCGTAAGCGTACAGCCTACCAATGAACGCAATATCAACGTAAGTTTTCGCATCAGCAATACGCCTAACTTACCACAAACGTTTACCATTAGCCGTAGGAATTTTCTACCTACGCAAAGTGCTTGGCAATCCTTAGGGACTGTGAATAAAAATGATACCTTGTTTGTAGATAATCAATTAGACACTGATAATATTTCATTTCAGTATAAAATAGAAGGAGGCAGGCAAAATACTGACTGCTCAGTAAGCTCTATGGAACATAACTCTATTGTGATGAGAGGTATAGGCAATGAAGAGCAAAGTCTAATTCAACTTAGTTGGAATGAATATAAGGACTGGGCGAGTGGAGTAAGACGTTACGAGGTTTGGCGAAAAATAGATAATGAATCTGATTTTAAACTTTTTACTAATAATACCAATGCTCTTACTTTCAGTAGTAACTCTGCCAAAGATGGTTTTAGGCATTGCTTTAAAATCAGAGCAGTAGAAAATAATGCTTTGCCAAGTGTTTCATGGTCAAATGAGATTTGCATAGATTTCAAGCACGACATCACGATACCTAACGTCATTACCCCTAACAATGACGGCAAAAATGACAACTTTATCATTAGCAACTTATCGCTATATCCTAAGCATGAGCTGGTGATTTACAATCGCTTAGGCAGTGAAGTTTTCAAAACGAATAACTATCAACAAAATTGGCAGGCAAGCAATCTACCCACAGGTACATATTTTTACTATCTCTATACCGAACGCTTAGATGCCGTTTCAGGACAAACACTGACTAACCAGCTAAAAGGTTGGGTGCAGGTATTGAGGGATTAAAGATAAAAAATTAAATAAGTTACATAAAGAGCCTATGAGTTTGAAATACATGGATTATCAGCATAAAACCCATAGGCTTTTGTTTTATATTTTAGGCATTGATAGCTTCATATTCCTCTATCGGGGCGCAAGAGCAAACCAAATTTCTATCTCCATAAGCTCCGTCTATGCGGCTTACTGTTGCCCAGACCTTATTGCGACGCAAGCAAGGAAGAGGATATGCCGCTTTTTCTCGGCTATAGGGTCTGTCCCAAGTATCTGCAATCACTACATTTTGAGTATGTGGGGCGTGTTTGAGAACGTTGTTGTTTTTGTCGTAAATGCCTTGCTCTATTTCTCTGATTTCCTCACGAATCTGAATCATCGCATCGCAGAAGCGGTCAAGTTCCTCTTTGGTTTCGCTTTCAGTAGGTTCTATCATCAGTGTCCCTGCTACGGGGAAGGAAACTGTAGGGGCATGAAAGCCGTAATCCATTAGTCGCTTGGCAATATCTTCCACTTCTATACCTGCACTTTGCTTAAATTGGCGGCAGTCGACTATCATCTCATGGGCGCAACGTCCATTTTTCCCTACATACAAAATAGGATAATGCTCTTTTAATCTATCTTTGATATAGTTAGCATTGAGAATCGCCATTTTAGTCGCATTAGTAAGCCCTTCCGCCCCCATCATCGCAATATAAGCATAGGAAATAGCAAGGATACTTGCACTGCCATAAGGAGCAGCACTCACTGGCGTAATTCCTTGACTTCCTCCTACTTCTACTAAGGGGTGCTTGGGCAAGAAAGGAACTAACTTTTCCACTACGCCAATAGGTCCCATGCCAGGTCCCCCGCCACCATGAGGAATACAAAAAGTTTTGTGTAAGTTTAGGTGGCACACGTCAGCCCCAATATTGGCTGGGCTTGTCAATCCCACTTGGGCATTCATGTTTGCACCGTCCATATAGACCAAGCCTCCATTTTCATGGATTAGTTGGCAAATTTCGGTGATAGCTTCCTCAAAAACCCCATGCGTAGAAGGGTAAGTAACCATGAGGCAAGCCAAATCGTCTTTGTGTGCTATTGCCTTTGCTTTCAAATCATCTAAATCCACATTGCCATTTTCATCACATCTCACTACTACGACTTTCATACCTGCCATGACCGCACTTGCAGGATTCGTACCGTGTGCTGAGGAAGGAATTAAGGCAATATTTCTATGCCCATTGCCGTTTGCCAGGTGATAGGCACGAATGACCATAAGCCCTGCATACTCACCCTGCGCCCCTGAATTAGGCTGTAAAGAAACCCCTGCAAAGCCAGTAATTTCACTTAACCATTTTTCTAAGTTAGTAAATAATTCTTGATAGCCGAGAGCTTGTTCCTTAGGTGCAAAAGGGTGCAAATTGCCAAACTCTGCCCAAGTTACGGGAATCATCTCCGTGGTGGCGTTTAGCTTCATGGTGCAAGAACCCAAAGAAATCATAGAATGAACCAAAGAAATGTCCTTATTTTCTAAGTATTTGAGGTAGCGGAGCATTTCGTGTTCGGAATGATGCGTATTGAAAACAGGGTGAGTAAGATAAGGCGTTTTTCTCTGCAAGTTTTCAGGAATCAAGTTTTCAATATTTTCTGCTAATTCATCAACATCAAAAGCAATAGTTTTTTGCATAGCTAATGCAAAAATTGCCAAAATTTGGCTTACATCTACTATAGTAGTAGTTTCATTTAACGAAATACCAATGTATTTCTCTCCTTCATAAAGGAAGTTAATTTCTTGGGAAAGGGCTAATTTTTGGACTTTCTGTTGGACTTCTTTATTTTCTACTTCAATAGTTAAAGTATCAAAATAAGTGGTATTTTTTGTTTTGAATCCTAAAATTTTAAGCCCTTTTTCTAATAATTGCGTCATTCCATAGACTCTTTCCCCAATTTTCTTTAAGCCTTCTGCTCCATGATAAACTGCATACGCTCCTGCCATAACAGCCAAAAGCACCTGAGCCGTGCAAATATTGGAAGTAGCTTTTTCCCTGCGAATGTGCTGCTCTCTGGTTTGCAAAGCCATGCGGTAGGCATTGTTGCCTTGTGCATCTTTGGAAAGCCCAATGATGCGACCCGGCATTTGTCTTTTGAACTCATCTTTGGTGGCAAAAAATGCTGCATGAGGTCCTCCATAGCCCATAGGCACGCCAAAACGCTGTGCCGAACCTACCACTACATCTGCCCCCATTTCGCCTGGAGCTTTTAAAACTGTCAAAGAAAGCAAGTCAGCAGCCACCACTACTTTTACCTCATGCTCATGCGCTGCCTCTATAAAATTTGTATAATCAATTACTTCCCCATCTTTGGCAGGATATTGCAACAATACACCAAACAAATTAGGATTAGTAATATCTATGGTCAAGTGGTCGCCAACAACTAACTCTACTCCTAACGGAGCAGTACGAGTACGAAGTAAATCAATAGTCTGAGGTAAACAACGATTTGAAACAAAAAATTGGTTGGCATCTTTCTTTGCTTTGCTCTTTACTGCCAAAAGTAGGTGCATTGCCTCTGCGGCGGCAGTTGCTTCGTCCAGCAAGGAAGCATTAGCAATTTCCATTTGTGTCAAATCTATAATCATGGTTTGGAAATTGATAACTGCCTCCAGCCTTCCCTGAGAAATTTCTGCTTGGTAAGGCGTATAAGCGGTGTACCACCCTGGGTTTTCCAAGATATTTCTCAAAATCACAGGAGGTGTAATACAAGGGTGATAGCCCAAACCTATGTACGATTTGAAAACCTTATTTTTCTGTGCCAAAGCCTTAAAGTTTTTCAAAAATTCGTATTCCCCTTGTGCTGATGGCAGGTTCAGGGATTTGCTTAAACGAATATTTGCTGGTATAGTCTGCTCGATGAGTTCATCAATAGAATTGGCTTGAACAGTACGTAGCATTGCATCGATTTGTGCCTCATCTGCACTGATGTGGCGGTTTTCAAATTTTTCAGTGTTGTTTACGTTGATTTTCATTGATTTATCTTTCTCGCTTATTGTTCCTTGTTTATGGTTTATGATTCTTTGTTATTTGTTTATTGCTTGCAACTCAGCACAAGCAACAAGCCATGCGGCACCAAGTTGCATTTTTCAAATTTTCTGCAAAGATAGCAAAGTAACTGCATGATTTACAATTTTGTTTTGTGGGAAAAGTTTGTATCTAAAACAGTTCCTGCCCCCGCTTGAATCTACGTTTTTTGGTGAGTTTTCCCTTCTCGTCATAGTATCGCCAAGTCCCATCTTGTAGGTCTTTATAGTATTCTCCTTTGATTTTTATTTCTCCATTGGGGTAGTATTCTTTATAAGTGCCATGCTTTAATCCATTTTTTATCTCTGCCTCTACTTTTATCTTGCCGTTAGCATACTTCTCAGTATATTTTTTTATGTCCAAATCGCTTAATATAATTTCTAAGGGGGCTTCTATATCTATCAAACTATCAACGACTTGTATATTCCTTTCATAAAATTTTGCAAAATATTCAGGATAAAGGACAGGATTAGTGAAAGTAGAAAGTAAATTAGTTTCAAAGATTTGCCCATTACCGATGAGTTGGAAGCCTATCTGGTCAAAACACTGAATATAATTGCGATTGGTTTGCATAGCTTGCCAAGTGGTAGGTTGTAGCAAAGGTCTGATAGTTTGCTGTAAAACAGGCGTTTGGCAATAAATAAAAATACTGCCAGCTGAGGAGAACTCCTCAAAAAATCTATCAAAACGTTCTGATTTGGCTAATGTTTTTCGCTCATTATAGTCATTGATGATGTCTTTAAGTGTTTGGGGGTGATTGCTAAAGATAACATGCTCGCCAATGATGGTATAATAGGGTTTTTCTAATTTTTCAAAGAATTTGCCTAAGAATAAACGAAAGAAACCCTTGACTGCCATGTACTTAATCGTAAAGCCTCCGTATTCTACCTCTCTAAACTTGACTGGGGAACGCTTGCGAATCTGCTCGCTGATAAAGTCCAGATTGCCTTTGGCTTCTCCAATATCTTGGGCGGTGATAATTACGGCTATTTCACTGTCCCTACCCAAACCTTTGGGTTGCGTTTGCACAAAGCATATTTCTTCTCCAATCCAAGAAAAAAAGTTTTTTTCCAAACTGATTTTTAAAAAACTTTCTACTTTTAAAATATCAGCTTCGTATTCTGCCCACTTTTCAGGATTGTCTTTTTGATACACTTCTTTCCATTGTTGAAAGAATTTGGAAAAATCCGAAAACCCCAAACTCATGCTAAAAGCACTCCGCTGAGGAATAACATTAAAAGCAGAAAAGCGTCCCTTCCCTGCTTGGGCGAGTGCTTGCAAGTATGAGGCTACGGAATCATTAATATTGGTATAACCTTTCATTTGGATAAGGCTGTCCTCTATGACGTTACAGTCCAAACCCGTATATAAAATAGTTTCGCTAAGGTCTTGGACGTACTCATTGTCTTCTTCCATGTAGCAACGCATAAACTCGTCTAAATACGCATATTGCAAATACAGCCGAAATATACCTCTCTCACTCACTTTTTCGCTAATGGCAGTAAAATGAGGATTCTTCCCTATTTCAGGTGATTCAAATTGTGTGAGGGCATCTTCCACTAACTTTGCTTTCCAACTGCCAATCAGTGCGTTATTGACAAAAGCCAGATGTAAAGTTTCTTTGCTTGCTTTGTCTTGGAGTTCGTGAATAGTAAATTTGCTGAGTGTGCGCCTGCTGTACTTGTACTGCTGCATGGGTAAAGCACCCAAGTAGTTTTCTAAGAAAGTTAGCACGGCGGCATGCTGAAGGTCTGCCACAAAGAGAAAATCATAGTCTTTGGCTTTGTATAGATGTGCGGAAACCATCACTTTGCGACTGCCCAAAAGGTCAAAAATTTCTTTGTTTTGCTTGATGAGCGAGTCTAAGGAATTGGCACTTTTAGTAAGCTCGGCAAAAGTAGCTTGGGATTGCAGATGCTTCCAGACGGCACTACTGCTTAGCTTTTCCCAAGTTTTGATAGGCTCGTCAGTTTCTAAAATATAAATGGCATCTTTGGGAATAAAGTAAATCAGTCTTGTATAGCCTAACTGCTTAGTGAAATAGAGGAAACCAGCAATAAGGATTAGGCAAATCAGGATAAAAAAAAGAAACTTTCTCATAGTAAGGGGGATAAAAATTTCTTTTTAGGAAAGAATTTTTACAAATAATTATATTAAATCTCATATAGCTAAATAGATAGCTGTACATAAGAACTATGACTTAATTTCTTTGACAAACTTAGCAGGCACACCAGCCCAGATTTGATTGGGTGGTATATCTGTAGCTACTACACTTCCTGCGCCAACAATGGAGTTCTTGCCTATAGTAACACCTTTCAGAACAATCACATTCATTCCTAAAAACACATTATCTTCTATAGTTACTTTCTTTGTTCCTACTCCTTCCCTGCTTCTTCGCCGATTCTCCGGGCCAACCGGATGGAAATCCGTATCTGTAATAAAGGAATTAGCTCCAAGCATTACATCATTTCCTATTTCTACCTCTGTTTGCACGCAAATTCCTCCTCCACTGATACCAACATTATTACCTACAGTGAGTTTAGCATTTTTATTCATTAGCCTAATCATGACGGGGTGATTGATACCCGGTTCGCTAAAGTAGCTATCAGAAATAAGCCTAATTCCTGTACCAAACTTTACCTCGGCTCCCTTAGGCATGAAAATAAAAGGGAATCCAAATATTTGTAGTTTATTCCCTAATCTCTTTTTATACAAAAAATTGAACCAAGTGTTTTCTATTTTTAATTGTATAGTTCTGAGACCCCACCAACGGTAAAACATAGTTGTATTCTATTTTTTAGTAACAAACTTAATCGCTATACATGATTTTTCATAATAGTTTGATAAATATTAAGTGTTATTTGAGCTATTTCGTTTGAATCATGCCGCTTTTGTGCCAAAATACGTGCTTTTTCTGAGATAGCTTTTCTCAAATTAGTATTATGATATAATAATTTGATATTTTCAGCAATTTCTTCTGGGTGCAGACTTGTTAAAAGACCTGTTTCCATGTGGTCAATTAAGGAACTTACTCCTCCTACATTACTGGCAATTACGGGCAGACCTGCTAATTGGGCTTCACAGACTGAGTTTGGACTATTGTCAATGTAAGTAGGGTGTACTAAACAAAAGCAATTGGTATATACTTCCAACATTTGTTCTGCATTACGAAAACCAGCAACTTCTACGTCTCCTTCATTAATGTTATACAAATTTCCTTTTTCAATAATTTCTTTTACTGTACTATACTTACAACTTCCCATGACTATCAACTTAGAAGGTAATTCGTTTTTTACTAAATTGAATGCAATAAGCAACTCTCGCAATCCTTTGATAGGATTATCTCCACCGACAAAGGCTATATTAAGAGCTTGCGAATGATATATATAAGTCTGGAACGGCTCGCGCAGTGGTTCCCAGTTATGAAATATATTGGCTTTAGGATTAATCTTTTTTACAAATTGTTTATCCCAGTGTGTACGACAAATAAAATTTTTTATTTTAGTCAAGTATCTTCTTTCATAATATGCTCCTAAGTTCCATCTTGTTACACGCCAATCAGAAAAAATATGTTCATTATTGAGTACTTTTCTACACTCATCTAAAATACCTTGTATAGATAATACTTGTGGTATATCAAGATGGTAAGAACTCACGTGAAACTCATGTTCTGAACCATGTATATGAATTAAATCATACTCCTTATAAATTTTATTCAAATACGATTTTATAATATTTATTCTAATCCAAAAGAAACTTAATAAATCCATTTTTTTTGAGGGGACTTTTAATGTGATATAGCGAATTCCGTTTTTCATCTCTTCGACTACTTCTTCCTTTTGGCTATAACTATATTCTAAAATAGTCAAATTAATATTAGTAATCTCTAATAATTTTTTGGCTAAGCTATCAATCCAAGGTGCACTTTTATTAGGGGATAACCACAATATGTTCATAAGGTAGAAAATGTATAAGTGAGTATGGATAACATTTTTAAAGAATCTGAAAAAAGAAGATTGTCCTTATCTTCGGAGCATATTAGTATTGATTTTCTATTTAAATTGAGATTTCCATTGTTCAATAGAAGAAATGGGTATATTCAATTGGCAATCCATTGGATAGAGTATTTGACTTTTTAAAGTTTGAATATCTCCTCTATTCACTACAGGAAGTTTAATGTCTTTTGCCATTTCTTTAGCTCTATTATCGATTCCAATAATAATAGAGCGTTTGCCGCGATGAAGAGCTCTAATTCCTCCATGTAAGCGAGTCCCTACATAATCTAAGGATTCCAAATTTGATAATAGTTTATCATAAGATTTAAGAAGTGGAGGTACTATTTCTATATTTGGGAAATCTTGCCGAAAGTTCTTAAAATATTCAATATCACTAATTCCCTGAGGCCAGAAATACACGGTTTGATAATGCTCGACTAACAGACGAATCATTTCTTTATCATTTGCCTTGTCCTTATTGTAGTCTGTTAGCGTAAAAACTACAGAATCTCCTTTTGTTGAAGGAATTGTACTACAAAAATCTGGGGTAAGTTCCCATGTGGTAGGGCAGCCTGTATTAATAACATTTTTAATCCCTATAGATAGTAATTGTTGCCGAGTGTACTCATCTCTCACTGAGTGTAGAATCTCTTTGTGCAAAACCCTTTTCAGAATAGTTGCCGTATATAAGTTTGGTTTTTTTTGATATTGCCACCAACCTACCCCCATTAAAACCACGTCATTACCTCTTAACGCATCTTTAATGCCTAACTGCCATTGCTTATATTTTAAAAAGTTTGAGGATAGAATATTGGTACCTCCTACAAAGGAGTACTTAGTTTTTTTCATTCTCTTATATACTTTTTTTGTGAGGCTAAGAGTTGTAGGAAAATCTATGAAAAAATGCATAGGAAACATCTTGTTGAGTTCACGATATACTGCATCTGAAATAATTTGGTCTCCAAGATTAGAAGTTGTGATAGCAGGATTTAATACCCCTATCAAAGGTGTCTTATTGATATTTGATTTACTATCCAGTAAATCTATGTCAAACTTTACATCACTCTCTTTTACCATAAAATTAATGAATTTTTGTTTATAATACTAATTCAAATATACAATATTTTACTAACTTTTGATATTGTTGATTAATGAAGGTATCTAATAGACTTCTTGCGAAAGTGTTTTTTTATTGCCTCACCCATGCCCCTCTCCTTCTGAGAGGCTTTATATGGAATTTTTGAGTTTCAAAAGCCTGAATTAAAAGAAAACCTCTTTTACCTTATTGATAATATTACTATATACTATGTTTGCCTCTAAGTGCTTGAATACAAACTCTTTGCCTTTATGCCCTTCCTCTATCAAAAACTCCTTAGGTTGGCTCAGTAAATATCGGGCTATTTCTATTGCTTCATCTACTGTTTTTGCAGCGTAAAGTCCTCCCTTACACTCTTTAAAAACGATATCATACCCTGGATGCCATGAGGTAATATGAGGCACACCTGCGGCTAAGGATATGGGTAAGCGATTTGAGAAATAAAATGGTTCCTTATCAAAATGGTCCCAATTAATACTTATCCAAGCAGAACGTATGGCATTTTCTTGTTGATTAAAAGGGAGTAAACCTCTTGATGCTTCTAAACCATCCCATCCTTTGCCGTAAAGGGCAAAACGTTTACCAAAAATCATGCTCAGTTTTTTGCCTAACTCTTTGCGACGCTGGCTACCCGGGAAATAACGTCCGGGTATTCGGACATAGCCTTGAGCGTTAGCAATCATTACTATATCATTTTCTCTTTGTAAGGTAGGTTCCCAATCAGTCCCAAAACGAATACTATCAAAAACATGAGGAGAGAAATAGACTCTTTTTGCACCTGCCTCTATTGCCAAATTAGCAAAAGAACCCGCTCCTACCATAAATACTGCATCTGAATTACGAAACATAATTCGCATGTTGTTATTAATGACTTTTATGTATTTAGAGTAAGGGTCAGCCTCATGATAAATTATTTTAGGTTGAGATGTGCTCTTTTTGAGCTTATGTATGAAGTCATCAGAAATATCAAATCTGTCTATATGCTGCCAGAAAATGACATCTGGCTGAAATTTCTCTACCAATTGAGTAATTTTTTCTCTTGTTAATTCCAATCCATATTGGATAGACTCATGCAAGAAAGAAAAAATTTCAAGAGCAGATAAATCGCCTCTATCTAATAGCCATTTGAACGCTTTTCTTGGTCCTATTTGCATCTTGTCTAAGGCCGCTTCATTAGGTAGATAAAGTAGTTTCATATATTTTGAATAAAATATAATATTTCTTATTTAATTAAAAATTTAAGCATACCCAAACCTGGCTTACCAGCAATGGGTCTTATGAGATTCTTTATTTCCAAAATGATTAACACTCGTGGCGAGCTGAGAAATCCTAAAAGGATACATAGTCCCCCAGCAAATATAAACAATATCAAAGAAATCAGATGCGCAATATCCCAATAATTTGTAAAAAAGCGAATTAGCAGAAAAATGGGTGTAAGATATAAAAGATTAATAAAAGCAGGTAGGTAAGTTTCAAACCATTGGCGAGTAGTATATTGCAAATACTTCTTAGTAATAAAAAGTAGTATGACGTATTTAACAAAATCAGCTATAACTATTGCAAAAGCCAATCCGATAGAACCCAGTCTATAAAAACTACCAATCCCGATGAGCATAATAGCAATATGAATAAGAGTAATTTTGATTTTTAACCCTACGCGATTAGTAGCATCAAGACTTGAGTTGCCAAAGATAGCCAAAAAGTTAAAAATAGGGGCAAACGCCAATACTTGAAAAATAGGAACGCTTGGTTCCCACCGGGTCCCTAAAAATACTAATATAAGTGGTTCTCCAGCAATACTCATGCCTACGCATGTAGGAATAATAGCAAAGGCTAAATACCCGCTTGAGGTGAGATACGCTTTTCTCAGTTTTTCAGTATCATGCTGTAGCTTGCTCATTGCGGGAAAAAGTACTTGTGAAATACTTTGAGTAAAATATTGGATAGGAAGTTGAGCCATATAGGAAGCTCGGTTGTAATAGCCTAATGCTTTACTACCCAATAGATTACCAATAAGAACTGTATTTAAATTATAGCTTAAAAAAATTAAGAAACTATTGATGCTTATTTTTAAACCAAAACCTAATAAAGGCTTATAATTCTTCCAAATAAAACTTAGCCTTATATCGTGCCTTACTATCAAGTATGCCCAAACTCCAGAAATCATACTTTGGGCAAGAGAAGAAACAACCAGACTCCATACACCATAGCCGAGATAAGCTAATGGTAATCCTATGCCAAAAGAAGCTATTAAGCCAGATATAACAGTAATTTTGGCTGTAATATTGAATTTTAGCTCTTTTCGGAGTAAAGCATTGGCAGTAAGGAACAGACTGCTTATCACAAAAGATAAAGCCATAGTACGAATAACAGGCACTAATTCTTCGACAGGAAAAATGTAAATAGAAAAAGGAGATAGAATCCAAAAGAGTGAGTACAAAAACAAACCAAGCATGATACTTGAAGTAAAGGCTGCACGAATGTCCTCTGTAGTCATATTTGCTTTTTGTACTAAGGCTTGGGATAATCCCATACCTGAAAAATAGCTTACAAACCTTAGGACAATATCTCCCATAGCCATTAATCCATAAGCAGACGGGTCTAACAGACGCCCCATAATAGACGTGTAGGCTATTTGAGAAAATACATTGATTAAAGTAGCTCCCGTAGTCCAAAAAAGGCTACTAATTACTTTACTTCTTATGCTTGATTTTGACATTATTTACGAAGCCTCATAAAGTTTTAGCTTGCTTCTCTATTTACTTTTAACCCAAATAGTAACCGAGTTAGCTGAAAGTGCTTAATAACACCTTCATATAGTAATGTAAATAGAAAAAACACAGAAAAAACAATAATATACTCAATAAAAATTGGTTTTGGTTTTAGGGATATGAAAATTCCAAGAAATTAAGGTTTCTAATTCCTGCTTATATTGGGCAATATGGGTAAAAAACTCACAGACCTTTTCCTTGAAATCTTGAAACTTCCTATAAAAACAAGTATCAATGACCTTTTTACGCATAAATTTCCATAATCTTTCAATCAAATTAAGATTAGGCGAGTAAGCAGGCAAGAAAAGCTGTTTTATCCTGCTACTTGCCAATTTTTCTTGTAAGTGCTTATTTTTGTAATATCGTGCATTATCACAAATCACATAAATCTTTTCCTTGTCAGG
>NZ_FONY01000022.1 GCF_900113045.1 Thermoflexibacter ruber | reverse complement strand
CGGCTTGCTGTGCCACACTCAACTTGCCTGTATAACCTTGATAATTATCTTGTAAATAGGCTTCCAAACCTACTTGCTCATATCGCTGCCGATAGTTCCTCACTGTTCCTTCACTGATGCCTAAACTGGCACTAATCACCTCCATACTTTGACCCAAATGAAGCATTAAAAGCACAGTTATCTTCTTGTACGCTCTGGCATAGCGTTCATTGTGTTGTAACTCCCTTAGTAAATCATAGTCTGCTTGTGATAACATTTTTACTAATTTGATTACCAAATATTGTACTTTTTTCGTAATTTTCCTAATCCAAATTTCAAAACCTTTTACTTTTTAGTATAACAAAGGCAGTAAATAAATAAAGTTGAATGCAATATAGAAACTTGTATTAGTTTTTACTCCAGATTTAATGAATTTCTTAAATTAAAAAACTATTGTCTTCATAGCAAGATTTGTTAATAAGGTTGCCTTCAAATAAAAGCATTTATTTTACAAATATTCTTAAAAAACCAAAAAATTAACTGATTGATAGAAAAGAAAAATATTATTTTTGGGTAATAGAGAAACATCATGCTTTTTTCTCTGTTATTAGACTTTACTTCTGTTGTTTTTAACGTTTTAACAGTATTTTCTTTTAAACTATACCATTGGGATTTTCACCGTTTTGCGTAGAAATAGTTGCTTTGAGCGATGTAGGTTTGCTTCGTAGCAATAATGAAGATACTTACAGTATCGGCATTAATGCTTTCAGAGCAAAATTTGAAGGGAATGAATTTAGTGGTGAGATTTCACCATTGGGCAATGTTTTGGTCGTGGCTGACGGCATAGGGGGAGTAGAGGCGGGAGAGATAGCAGCGCACACGGCAGTAAATAGTATTAGAAAACAATTCCAACAACAAGATTTTCTACCTGAAAACGAGGAGGAGGTCAGAATATTTTTGAAAAATAGTGTTTATCATGCCCACGAAGAAATTGTTGATTTGATTATAGCCAATAAAAAATTGAGGGGTATGGGAACAACTATGCTTATCGCATGGCTATTGGAGAATACGATGTGTTTGGCATGGTGCGGGGATAGCAGATGCTATATTGCTTATCCTAACGGAAAAATGGAACTACTCACAGAAGACCATTCAAAAGTTTGGGATATGGTCAAATTAGGCTTGCTTACTCCTGAGCAAGCAAGATTGCACCCTCAAAGTCATGTACTTACCCAGGCTTTGGGAGATAAAGATTACCCTCCCCAAATAGCTACTAAGTGTATCAATTTGAATGTAGGTGAAAGAATCTTGCTATGTTCCGATGGACTGAACTCTATGCTTTCCGATGAGACGATAAACCTTATTATTAATGATAGAAAAGCTACCCTCAGTGAAACTGCCTCCCAGCTTATAAAAAGTGCCAATGATGCAGGTGGTTACGATAATACCACAATAATCATCGTAGAAATAAAAAAGTAAAACTTTCTTTTATGCTTTTAGTTTTTTGTATGAATTGTAAACATTTTCTAATTTTAGTACTGAATTGCAAAAGCCAATGAGATTAGCATAAATGTAAAATACAACCTTTATCCCACTACTCAAAAATAGAACATCAAAATTTTATGAAATATTTAGACATACCCAAACACGAACTCCTCAAAATCAAAACCTTAGGTGAGCTTAAAGCAGCAGGTTATCAGCCTAAATCTATCAAACAAGAATTAAGAGAAAATTTGATATATGCTTTAAGAAATAGACAAGAGGTATTCAAAGGTATTCATGGTTACGAAGATACAGTCATTCCAGACCTCCAGCGTGCTATTCTTTCTATGCACAATATCAATCTCTTAGGACTTAGAGGGCAAGCAAAAACTCGTATTGCAAGATTGATGATTCACTTGTTAGATGAGTATATTCCTGTTATCAAAGACACTGAATTGAATGATGACCCCCTGCAACCTCTTTCATTTTTTGGTAGGCAGACCGTAGCTGAGTTTGGCGACCATACGCCTATTACTTGGCTGCATAGAGAAGAAAGATATACAGAAAAATTAGCTACGCCAGATGTTACGATTGCTGACCTAATAGGAGATGCAGACCCTATCAAAGCGGCTACTTTAAAGTTGCCTTATTCTGATGAGAGAGTAATTCACTATGGATTGATACCTCGCTCACATCGTTGTATATTTGTTATCAATGAGTTACCTGATTTGCAGGCACGTATCCAAGTAGCTCTTTTCAATATTTTGCAAGAGGGGGATATTCAGATTCGTGGTTTTAAAATTCGCTTGCCTTTGGATATTCAGTTTGTTTTTACTGCTAATCCTGAGGACTACACTAATCGCGGAAGTATAGTAACTCCCTTGAAAGATAGAATTGACAGTCAAATACTTACTCACTACCCCAAAGACATTAAGATTGGCAGAAGGATTACCGAGCAAGAGGCATATATCAAACCAGAGCAAGGCGGGAGCATTTACATACCTGATTTAGCCAAAGACTTGATAGAACAGATTGCCGTAGAGGCACGAAAAAGCGAATATGTTGATGCCAAAAGTGGGGTTTCTGCACGTCTGACGATTTCTGCTTATGAAAACCTACTCAGTGCCGCAGAAAGAAGAATGTTAATCAATGGAGAAAATAAAACTTCGGTAAGAGTAGGTGATTTTTGGGGAGTAATCCCTGCGATTGCGGGAAAAGTAGAACTGGTCTATGAAGGAGAGCAAGAAGGAGCGGCAATAGTGGCTCAAAACCTATTAGGAAAGTCAATCAGAACCTTATTTTTAAACTATTTCCCCGAACCAGAAAAAGAGAAAAAGCGTCAAAGTAATTGCTATAAAAAAATTACGGACTGGTTTGGTGATGGAGAACAGGTAGATTTGCTCAATGATGCCACGAATCAAGAATACAAAAATACACTTTACACTATTCCTGGATTATCAGAGTTAGTGAAGTCCAAGCTATCTAATTTGAATGAAAACGACCATGTTTTTATGATGGAGTTTGCTTTGCACGGCTTGGCAGAGTACTCTATGTTGAGCAAAAAATTCTTAGAGAAAGGCTTGCAATTCAAGGACTTATTGGGGGGAATGTTCTCTATGCCTAAGTTTGACGATGACGATGATGAGTAATGATAAGACAAGCCAACTGCTCAAAGAGGCAGTGGACAAGCTGATAGACAAAGTAACGGCTAATTTGAAAAAGTAGAGTTTTTTTACAGAGGCTGAGCTATAAGTAGCTCAGCCTCTGTTTTCAAGTGACTTAGTTATAGTTCAAATAGTGTTCCCATTTCTCTAAA
Organism: Thermoflexibacter ruber; assembly: GCF_900113045.1. Taxonomy (GTDB): domain Bacteria; phylum Bacteroidota; class Bacteroidia; order Cytophagales; family Thermoflexibacteraceae; genus Thermoflexibacter; species Thermoflexibacter ruber. The sequence continues at coordinate 89,261 of NZ_FONY01000022.1, read as the reverse complement.
ACTGATTGGAAGTCAGTGGGTAGTTCCGAATCAAATTGCATTTTTTCTTTGCTTACAGGGTGAGTAAAACCTAAAGTTTTGGCGTGCAAGGCTTGGCGTGGCATCATTTTGAAACAGTTTTCTACAAAAGCCTTATATTTTGAAAACATGCTCCCTTTTAAAATCTCATTTCCTCCATACATTTCATCATTAAAGAGTGGGTGTCCCAAGTATTTCAAATGCGCCCTAATTTGGTGAGTACGTCCTGTTTCTAAGTTACATTTGATAAGACTTACATAACGCAGTCTTTTAAGCACCTCATAGTGCGTAATAGCTTCTTTCCCACCCGTTAAACCCGACTCTGGGGTATAAGCAATGGTAATTCGTCTATCTTTCAAACTTCGTCCCAAAGGCATATTGATAGTTCCTCTGTCCTCTTTGGGTTCGCCCCAAACGAGCGCGTAGTAAGTGCGTTCAATAGAATGGTCATAGAACTGCTTTGCTAAACCCATCATCGCTACGTCGGTTTTAGCAATCACTAATAAACCCGAAGTATCCTTATCAATTCTATGCACCAAACCCGGACGCCCATCATTGCCCTGCATAGTGGGTAGGTTTTGAAAATGATACGTAAGGGCATTGACCAATGTGCCTGTCCAGTTGTTATAGGCAGGGTGAACGACCATGCCTGCGGGTTTATTGACCACCATCAAATGCTCATCTTCATAAATTATATTGAGAGGAATATTCTCTGGTTTTACTTCTGTATCTCTGGGAGGTTCAGGCATAGAAACCGTAATCAAATCCAAAGGACGTATCTTATAATTGGCTTTGGTAGGTTTGCCATTGACCGCAACAAAGCCTGCTTCTATAGCTTCTTGGATTTTATTCCTTGATACATTAGGTAGTCGGTCGGTCAAAAACTTATCTATTCGCAGTAGCGACTGTCCTTTATCTACTTCTATACGATGATGCTCAAAAAGAATTTCCTCTTCGTTATCAAAGCCCTGTTCCATATTCTTACAGTTTTAGCACGCAAAATTACAACTTAAACTTACTTTCATTGCGTTTTTATGCCTATGTTTAAAATTTTTGAATAGAAAGCAGAAGTTTGGCAATCTATTTTATAAATTAGCTTACTGTATTACTGTATTATTAGGGCTAAATATTGAGATTGATATGAAAAATCTAATTCTTTTTTTGACAACTTTTTTACTTCTCCAAGTAGCAAAGGCAAATGAACCTAAAACGCTTGATATTGGAGCTAATGCCCCAGATTTTAGCCTCAAGGGAGTAGATGGCAAAATGTATTCGCTCAAATCTTTTGACAAGGCACAGGTATTAGTCATTGTTTTTACATGTAATCACTGCCCTACTGCTCAGGCTTACGAAGACCGCATTAAGCAGTTAGTCATAGATTATCAATCCAGAGGTGTACAGATAGTAGCGATTTCGCCTAATGACCCGCGAAGTGTACGTCTTGATGAGTTAGGCTATACGGATTTGAGTGATAGCTATGAAGAGATGATACAACGTGCCGCTGATAAGCAGTTTAATTTCCCTTACCTATACGATGGCGATTCTCAGGAAACTTCGCAAAAATACGGACCAGTAGCCACGCCTCATGTTTTTATTTTTGATAAAAAACGTATTCTCCGCTATACAGGTCGCATCGATGACGTAGAAAATCCTAAGAAAACGCCTAATCAATTAGACACCAAAAATGCAATTGAGGACTTATTGGCAGGAAGAGAGGTAAAAGTAGAAAAGACCAAAACTTTTGGCTGCTCTATCAAGTGGGCAGAAAAAACAACACTTACGAATGATGAAAAGGCGCAGTGGGCAAAAGAGCCTGTTACTTTAAATTTTATTGATGAGGCAGGTTTGAAAAATTTGTTGAAAAACGAATCAGGTAAGTTGCGTCTGGTAAACATTTGGGCAACATGGTGCGGTCCTTGTGTTCGCGAAATGCCTGATTTTATGACGATTTACCGAATGTATCGTAATAGAGATTTTGAATTGATTACCATTAGTGCAGATAAACCTGATAAAAAAGACAAAGCATTACAAACCTTAACTCGTCTTCAAGTTTCGGCTCAAAACTATATTTTCAACAATGAAGATGTGTATAAACTCATAGAACTCATTGACCCACAGTGGCAAGGGGCTTTGCCTTACACTTTACTCATAGAACCCAACGGAAAAGTTGTTTATCAGAAACAAGGACAGATTAATCCTTTGGAGATGAAAAAACGCATCGTAGATAATCCGCTTATGGGCAGGGTGTACTAAATATTAGGAATTAAGCAAACCTATCAAGATAATGAAACCTATTAAAGTAGCTACGGCACAGTTTGAAAGTAAAAGTGGAGATAAATTCCATAATATCAATAAGATAAGAGAACTTTGTGCTATTGCAGTCAAGCAAGGAGCCAAAGTAGTGGCTTTTCACGAATGTTCTATTACAGCCTATACTTTTGCAAGGCATCTTTCTAAGGAACAGATGCTGGACTTGGCAGAGTTTCTTCCCGAAGCAGAAAGTATTAAAAGGCTAATAGAAATTGCTAAAGAGTATGACATAGCGATTTTGGCAGGTCTTTTTGAGAAAGATAAGGAAGATAAACTTTACAATGCCTACGTTTGTGTAGATAAAAACGGACTTATAGCGAAATACCGCAAACTGCACCCTTTTATCAGTCCGTACCTCTCGGCAGGAAATGAATATGTAACCTTTGACCTATACGGTTGGAAGTGCGGTATTCTCATTTGTTACGATAACAATATTATCGAGAATGTAAGGGCTACGGCATTGCTGGGAGCGGATATTATCTTTATGCCTCATGTTACTATGTGTACCCCTTCTACGCGTCCCGGTGCGGGTTTTGTCAATCCTGAACTTTGGGAAAATAGAGCGCAAGACCCGACTTCTCTGCGATTAGAGTTTGACGGTATGAAGGGCAGAGCTTGGTTAATGAAGTGGCTTCCTGCCAGAGCCTATGACAATGGGATATATGTCGTTTTTTCTAACCCTATTGGCATGGACGATGACCAATTGAAAAATGGCTGCTCTATGATTATAGACCCTTTCGGAGATGTAATAGCAGAATGTAGAAATTTAGGTGATGAAGTCGTTACAGCTACAATTTTCCCAGAAAAACTTACTCAAGCAGGCGGCTATCGCTATCGAAATGCCAGAAGACCTGCCCTCTATGGGGAAATCATAAGCCAAAGACACCAAGCTGAGCAAAAGATAGCATGGTTAGAGCAAGGGAAGTTATGAAACTCTAAATATGATATGGCATGGCATACCTTCGATGCTTTGTACTGATAAATTACCCCAGAGAAGTGATGTTTTTGTAATAAAACAAGCCTATGCTTTACAAGAACACCAGATAGGTGGTATCTTTCTACGACAAACAAGCTAAGTGAATTTATACAATTGCTTATTGACAAAGCACATCACGGATAGATAAAACTTAAATATATTTATCTAATAAGTAAAAAATCCTGCAAGACTACTTCAATCTTGTAGGATTTTTAATTTTACAGGAACTAATAATCTCCTATAGTTTCTTCTAACTGCGCCAAAGCCTGTTCTAATTCTTTATCGTTAGGAGCAATTCCATGCCAGTGATGCGAACCCATCATAAAATCTACCCCGTGTCCCATGTTGGTTTTCATCAAATTCATTACAGGTTTTCCTTTTTTGGCTAAAGACTGTGCCTTGCGAAGTGCAGAAATCAGTTCTTCTAAGTCATTTCCATTACTTTCTATCACTTCCCAACCAAAAGCACGATACTTAGCACCTAAGTCCCCCAAAGACATGATATTAGCTACAGCCCCATCAATTTGCTGTCCATTGACATCTACAGTCGCAATCAAGTTATCTACTTTGTGGTGTGCTGCATACATAGCCGCCTCCCACACCTGCCCTTCTTGCTGCTCCCCGTCCCCCATAAGTACGTAAACAAACCTATCGTCCCCGTTAAGTTTTTTGACTTGTGCGGCACCTATAGCTACCGAAAGTCCCTGCCCCAAAGAACCAGAGGCTATGCGAACCCCGTCCAAATGCTCAGCAGTAGCAGGGTGTCCCTGCAATCGTGAATTTAATTTCCTAAATGTAGCCAATTCAGATACGGAGAAAAAACCAAATCGGGCTAAGGTACTGTACCACACAGGAGAAATATGACCATTGGACAGGAAAAATAAGTCCTCCCCTCTGCCATTCATATCAAATTTAGTGTTGTAAGTCATCAGTTCGCCGTAAAGAGCTACAAAGTACTCCGTACAGCCCAAAGAGCCACCCGGGTGTCCTGATTTTGCTCCATGCACCATACGGACAATGTCCCTACGTATTTGGGAACAGACCTTTTTTAGTTGTTGAATATCTGCCATTTGTTTTAAAAAAGAATTTGGTTTTATTTTTTTAGTTTAAAGTCAGATTTTCTGTAAAATCTTTCAAAAGTATTTGCGGGTGCAAAAATAGAGATTATTTAATACGAAAAGCATTAGATGATAAAATTATTAGTGCATCGCATACTTCAATACGTCTTGTTCTGTAATGTCAGTACCACTCATAATTATCAAACGCTCAACCACATTACGGAGTTGGCGAATATTGCCTGTCCAGTCTATCTCTTTGAGTTTTTCCAATGCCTCCGCTGAAATTGTTTTTTTTGCTTCGCCGTATTCTTCTGCAATATCTTCTAAAAATTTATCTACCAAGAGAGGAATATCCTCTTTCCTTTCATTGAGGGAGGGAACTCTAATTACAATCACACTCAAGCGGTGATACAAATCTTCCCTGAATCTCCCTTGTTTGATTTCCTCTGGAATATTTTTATTAGTTGCCGCTATTACTCTGACGTTGATTTTTATTTCCTTGTCCCCTCCTACTCTGGCGATTTTATGCTCTTGCAAAGCGCGCAACACCTTAGCTTGGGCAGAGAGGCTCATATCGCCGATTTCGTCTAAAAATAGCGTGCCATTGTTTGCCAACTCAAACTTGCCTATTCTTTGCTTTACGGCTGAGGTAAAAGAGCCTTTTTCATGTCCGAAAAGCTCACTTTCAATGAGTTCAGAAGGGATGGCGGCACAGTTTACCTCGACTAAGGGGGCTTGATTGCGGTTGCTCTTGGCGTGCAACCACTTGGCTACGAGCTCTTTGCCTGAGCCATTCGGTCCCATAATCATTACTCTCGCTTCTGTAGGGGCTACCTTGTCTATAGTTTCCTTGACCTGCTGAATAGCCGCTGATTCTCCCACAATATCAAAAGTACGGCTTACCTTTTTCCTTAATACCTTAGTTTCCGCTACCAAAGAAGACTTATCAAGTGCATTTCGCATAGTAACCAGCAAACGGTTTAGGTCAGGTGGTTTTTGGATAAAGTCAAACGCACCTTTTTTAGTAGCTTCTACGGCAGTTTCTATATTCCCGTGTGCCGAAATCATGATAAACTGCACTTCTTTGCCAAGTTCCATTGCTTTTTCTAAGACCTCAATGCCGTCCATTTTAGGCATTTTAATATCGCAAAGCACGATGTCGTAATCGTTCTGCTTGAGTTTCTCAAGTCCTTCTTCTCCATCTTTTGCCTCCTCCACCTCATACTTTTCGTATTCAAGGATTTCTCGCAAGCTATAACGGATTGCTTTCTCATCGTCTATGATTAATACTTTGGGCATAATTTTTTGTAATTGATGGTTCGTTGTTTTAGTTAAATTTTGAGTTATTTATTTTGCTTTTGATTTATGCTAAATTTTTACATCTGAAAAGTACTTTATCTTGGAGTACAATTCAAAAGGCATTATTGGCTAAGTACAACAAAGTTAATAGAAATTTATATCGCTGATAATGATTTTACAAAAAACCAAAGTCAAAAAAATCTAAAAATCAAATAAATTCACAGTCTAATCCTTTCTTATTTGAAACTTTTGTTAAAAAACATAAATTTTGAAGCGAGAAAATAGGATAATGCGTAATCTTTTTTAAATTTGAATATAAGCGAAATGACAATCTAAAACAAAAACTTAGCCTATAAGTTCTTAATTTATGGATATAGACTTCTAAGTTTTTTTGATATATTTACAGTCGTATCCTTCTCTTACAATGTCAGATTTACGAGCAAAGATTAAATATATTTTCAAACATGGTAAAGCACATTATTATACTATCCATTTTTTTTATCTTATCCCAACAGACAGCATACAGCCAATTTACACAGTTTACTTTTGGTAAAAATCGGGTACAATACAAAGATTTTGAGTGGCAGTATATTTCAAGCCCAAATTTTGAGGTTTTTTTCTACAAAGATGGTGAAAAAACAGCTCGTCTTACTGCCCAATTTGCCGAAGATGATTTTTTGAAAATTACTGATTTTGTAGGCTTTGCTCCGTATTCTAAAATTAAAATTTTTGTCTATAACTCCATAACTGACCTCCAACAAAGCAACATAGGAATAAATCGCCAAAACTTCAGCTACGGGGGACAGACCAATTTTACCAAATCTCAAATTGAGATTGCTTTTACAGGAACCAAAATCAGCTACAAAGAAGAACTACGCCGCAGCATCGCTGAGATGCTCATTTATGAAATGATGTACGGGGGCAATCTGAGGGACATGTTGCAAAGTAGCTACTTGCTTAGCCTACCTGAATGGTTCATAGGTGGAGCGGCAGAGTACATTGCAAAGGGCTGGAACGTAGTGCTTGATAACTACATGCACGATGCTCTACTGAACCGCAAAATGAAACGTTTGGAGAATATGGAAGGCGAGGAAGCTAAGATAGTGGGGCAGTCTATCTGGAACTATATAGTAGAAAAATACGGAAAGCCCAATGTAGCTAATATCTTGAATCTGACACGAATAGTGAGAAATGAGGAAAGCAGTATCCAAAATACCTTAGGCGTGTCTTTCCCTCGTTTCCTTACCCAATGGAAAAACTTTTACTACGAACAGGGCAAGACAATAGTAGATTCGCATAAATTTCCTGACGAAAGTTCTAAATTAAAATTGAATGAAAAAGATTTTGTGTATAATAAAGTAGCTTTTAGCCCAAATGGCAATTTGTTAGCATTTTCCGAAAATGAAAAAGGTAGATACAAAGTCAAGGTCAGAGATTTGTCCACTAACAAAGAAGTTATCTTAGAAAAAGGAGGCTATCAGATTATTAATCAGCGAATTGACTATGATATTCCAGTATTGGCATGGCAAAACAACAATACGTTGGTAGTAGTAGATGAGCAAGAGGGAAAGGAAACTAATTTGCTATTTTTTGATGTAAAAACCAAAAAAGTAAATACCGTTTATTTCAACTACTTTACTCATGTAGAAGACATGGATATTTCCGATGACGGGGGGCAGATAGTACTAAGCGCAAGCAAAGATGGTCAGAGTGATATTTATACCTATGATATTGAAAGTAAAAGACTTACTAATATTACCAAAGATATTTTTGATGACTTGAATCCCTCTTATTTGAGGAAATCTCGTTCTATCGTATTTAGTTCTAATCGTGTAAACGATACGCTTTCTAATGTCAAACACAAACTCAATACCATTACAGAACGATTTAATATTTTTATTTATGACCCTAAAAATACTAAGCAGCTGAAAAGAATTTCTAATACATTAAGTACAGATATTCAACCGATTGCGGTAAATGAGAACACTATTCTATTCAACAGCGACCAGAGAGGTATCTTTCATCTCTATCGTTATGATTTGAAAGAAGGCATTAGCACGCAAATTACTAATTTTAGCCAAAGTGTATTAGCTTTTGACTACAAAGGTAAGAATTTGATTGTGAACCTATTAAAAGATGGCATACAACATCTTTATTTGCTCAATGATTTTGATATTTCTGTATCGACTTTTACAAACAAGACCATGCGTCAGCAAGTAATAGACGTAAGGAGGCTCAATGCCATGAGAAGTAAAAATCAGCAAAATGCTCCAAGCACTGATACCAAAGACGACGAGGAGGAAGATGAGAAAGAAGATGGCAAGGAAATATCTACACAAGACTCTATTAAACAAGATGTTAATATCAATACCGATGATTATAAATTTGATACTTTTAGCGACAAGCCTAAAAGGAAAAAATTACTGAAGAATTATCGCCCTTCCACACCTGACGATGACAATAAGGATTTAGAAAGTATTAAAATTGACGGGGCGTTTCCTTATGAAAGTAAGTTTGGGGTTGATAATACTATTTTTGCCATTGTGATAGACCCTCTAAGAGGTCCAGGGTTCGTCTTGCAGGGAAGTATGACTGATGTACTTGAAAATCACAAGTTTAACGCAGGTATCTTTGCGCTGACCAGCTTGCGAAGTGGGAATTATTTTGTAGAATATGAATACCTGAAAAAGCGATTGGACTACCGATTGCGATATGATAGACAGACTTTAAGTTTTATTCCTTCTTATTTTACTCAGAAATACGTATTAAATAAAGTACAAGCCTCTACTTCCTATCCGCTAAATATCACTACTCGCTTTACAGGAGGCGTTTTTGTAGCTAATACAGACTTTTCCGTTACCAGCGACCAAATTCCTTCCGTGCTAAGAATACCAGACAGAAATGTAAACTATGCAGGTTTTAACATAGAATTTGTCTATGACAATAGCGTGTCCACAGGTTTAAATGTAATGAGTGGAGCAAGATTCCAAGCCCGCTATGAAAACTTTTTTGGACTCAGCGAGCGCGGAAAAAGTTTTAACAACTTGTCTTTTGAAGGACGTTTTTATAGACCTATTGGCAAGGCATTTGTCTTTGCCGCCAGAGCCACCTACGGGCAGTTTGGAGGTAGCTCGCCTAAAACCTATCGCTTGGGGGGCATGAATAACTGGTTATTTAGCCAAGCTGAGCCGGTAAATTCCAATAATCCACTTTTTGTTGACCCTAATGAACCTGGCAAGGACTTGACAGACCTGCTTTTTACCCAATATATTGGTAGCATGAGAGGCTTTAATTGGAACAAACTTTCGGGGAATAATTACGTACTCTTTAATGCAGAGTTGCGTATGCCTTTTTTGAAATATTTTTATAAAAGTTCTGTTACATCTAATTTCTTGCGCAATCTCCAATTTGTTGCTTTTACTGATGTAGGAGCGGCGTGGACAGGCATTAGCCCTTTTAACAGGGAAAATGCGTTGAATACCAATATTATTAGCGTTCCTCCTTTTACTGCGAAAGTATCCAACTTTAAAAACCCATTTTTGATTGGCTATGGTCTGGGAGTACGTACTTTGCTTTTAGGATATTATGCAAAGTTTGATGTAGGCTGGGGCATAGAAGACAAAGTCATCTTACCACCAACTTTCTACTTTACCTTAGGGTATGATTTTTAGTATAAGTGGCTTATAAAAGAAATTTTTTATTTATAGTAGAAAATTATGCGAACCATTCTCCAAGCGCGCTGGCTGCTCTTAGTCAATACGCTTCCTTTGGCTATTCTTTTTGGAATGTATGTGGGCATCTACCAAATCATCGGTACTCTGTTAGCAGAGGAGAACACAAAGGCGTGGCTGGACATGGCTATTATCTTGGCTTTGCTTTGGGTACTAAACTGGGGCTATGCTGTTTTTCTTTTGCTTAAAAAACAAGAAATTCAGCTTTGGTATGCAATTTTTGTACTATTTGCTTATACGATTTTCTTCTTGCAATACGCAGAAAATGAGCGTTTACTTATCCCTCCTAATGTCCCGAGATGGATGCTACCCAATAGTATGTGGGAGTATGTAGGGACTTTTTTGATGCCTTTGCTTTTTCATGCCTTGATGGTAGTGATAGTACGGCTTACTCCTTCTTTTTCATTTACTTCTGCTTGGAAAAACTTAGCATTTGCTCTCCTTGTGCCTTTTGCTTGGTATTTTTTCATCGTGCTTGCCGTTCCGCTTATCAATAGGAGTTTTGAATATCATAAAATTATAGACCATGCCCTTGTGCTTTTTTCTGTATCGGTGGCGGTATTTTTCTTGTTTTCCCTTTGCAAGGCAATTTATATCTTTGTCATGCTCCAACTCCAAAACTCTAAACAAGCCAGCCAAGACACAGAAATACAAAAGAAAAAATTTAATCTTGTCCATTTCTTAGAAAGCAATGATTTTCTTGTAAAAATAGCAGTAGGCGTAATTGCTCCTCTTTCAGGTTTGGCTTTGAACCAAGCCTTAGACAATTTCTTTGGAAATTTTGAGCATTACTTTTTTTATCTCATTGCTGCTTTAAATGGTGTTTTTTTATGCTTGCCTCCTTTACCAAAGCCTACTTATCGCCTGATTTTGTTTGCTTTCCGCAGTTTTACTTTTACTTATATATTTTACTTTTTCTTAGTTTTCCTACCCGTCTTGCCAATTGCTATGGCATTACTGCTCACTGTCATTGGGTCGCTTACCCTCGTGCCGCTGATTCTTACTTTTATCCAAATTCAACAACTTTGGGCAGATATGCAGTATTTGTATGCACATTTTAACAGAGTGGTAGTGAATGTTTTACTTGTTGTTGCGCTCCTTATGCTACCTGTCGCTGTGCATTTTTTATACCTCTCTGACAAAAAAGCCTTGCATGAAGCATTGGACTACGTGTATGCCTCCTCGCTTGAAGGAGAAAGTAAAAAAATCAATGCTATGCGTTTAGAAAGTGTATTAGAAGAGGTACAAAGAAACAAAGAAAAAATTAACTGGGGATGGAGAAATCGGCAGTCGCCTTATTTGTCCCTGTATTACAACTGGTTAGTCTTGGACAATCTAACGCTTTCTACTGAAAAAATTGAGAAATTGTCTAATATTTTTGTAGGAGAAAGCAAAGATTATGGCTATTACGATTGGCGTAGGTGGGGAAATAACTCTTTCCCTGACAGTGTGAAAATCAGCAAAGTGAACGTAAACTCAACTTTTAACAAGGAAAAGCAATTTTGGACAAGCTGGATTGATTTAGAAATCACTAACTTAGATACAGCGACTACACCATTCAGCAGACAAAGCGAATACCGCACTTTACTTAATCTTCCTGAGGGTTGTTGGATTAGCGATTATTACTTGTGGATTGGTGAGGAAAAAGTGCATGGTTTATTAGCAGAAAAGAAAACTGCAATGTGGGTATATAATGAAATTCTCTCAGAAAGGCGCGACCCTGGACTACTGCACTATACTTCAGGCAATCAAGTTTCCTTGCGAGTTTTTCCCTTTGTACCTTCGGAAGTAAGAAAAACAGGTTTGCAACTCATTCACAAAGAGCCTATTCACTTTCAAATAGATAGCCTGAACCTATTTCTGGGAGATACGCTTACTCAACCAAAATTTGATAAACCTTTGGCAAGTGTAAGTAAACAAGCAATTTATTTACCCAAAGCATTTAAAAAGCAACTGCCCAAAGTGAAGCGAGCCACTTACCCGCATTTTATAGTAAATTGTTCTAAGGAAAAAGAAAAGAAACAGGCAGAGTATCAAAAACGCATCAATCAGTTTCTTGCAAACCATTCACTATCAAAAGATAAAGCAAAAATTTCTTTTACAAATACTTATATAAAAACAGTAGATTTGAGTGAAAATTGGCAAAATGATAAAGAAAAATGGAGTTTTGAAGGAGGTTTTTATTTGGAACGAGCCATAGAAAAAATCTTGTTTGAAAACAGGAATCAAGCCCAAATTCCTCAAATCATCGTAGTTTCTGACAGCTTATCAGAGGCAGTTTTAGGAAAAAACTTTAAAGAATATCAAGTCTTTTACCCTGAAAATCAAGTATTTTTCTTGCTTGATGCCCAAGATGAAGTTACTGCATACAGTTTGAGTAATTTGGAAAAAATAAATGAAAGCTACACACCTCAGCCAACGATAGAAGTTCTTGCATGGAAAAATGAAGAAGGGCAAACTTTTTATCTACCTGACAGTGAGCAAGCGAGCGTAGTTTGGAATGAAAAGGCTACACCAGGCAGTGAAGAAGTAGCCTTAGCACAAAAAGATTGGGAATCAGGGCTTTACTTGCAAGGGCAGTGGTTTGCTCATACTTTTCACCCTGAGAGAACCGACCAAGAGTGGTTGCCTTTGGTAAAAAATAGCTTCAAAGCACAAGTCATGACTCCCGTAACGTCCTTCATTTCCTTAGAAAATGAGGCTCAAAGACAGGCACTTTTGCAAAAGCAAGAGGAAGTCCTCCAAGCTAAAAAGTCCTTAGACATTTCTGAAGACGAGGTAAGAATGAGTGAGTGGTCTTACTCCTCAGCAATGCTTATAGGTATTTATCTGCTTTTCTTATTACTTGCTATCTCAGTCAAGTTAAAAAACTAACTATCAAATTCTTTCCTGTTTGTATTTACTTTTCTCCAAACCATTTAATATAGGTTTGTAAATCTTTATCACCTCTCCCTGAGAGATTTATGACGACTGTTTCATTGGATTTAGCGTGTAATTTTTCTAAATAAGCAATCGCATGGGCAGTTTCTATAGCAGGAATGATTCCTTCCAAACGACTGCACAAAAGCCCTGCTTGCATTGCCTCCTCGTCTGTAATAGGGTGAAACTCTGCTCTTTGTGTATCGAATAGATGAGCATGAATAGGTCCTATGCCAGGGTAATCCAAACCCGCAGAGATAGAATACGGCTCTACTACTTGACCGTCTTCGGTTTGCATCAGCAAGGACTTGCTTCCATGCAAGATACCTATTTTCCCTAAGACAGTAGTAGCGGCAGAGTGTCCACTGTTTATTCCTTTCCCACCTGCTTCCAAACCAATAAGTTTCACATTAGGATTGTCTAAGAAATGATAAAAAGCCCCTGCGGCATTGCTTCCTCCTCCTACACAAGCCAATACATAATCAGGGTAATCCCTGCCTATTTTAAACAAGAGTTGCTGTTTTATCTCTTCGCTAATTACGGCTTGAAAGCGTGCTACCATATCAGGATAAGGATGCGGCCCTACCACCGAACCGATGATATAATGCGTATTATTAGGATTATTTATCCAGTCTCTGATGGCTTCGTTGGTAGCGTCTTTGAGGGTTTGACTACCGCTAAGCGCAGGACGAACTTCCGCTCCTAACATTTTCATTCTCTCCACATTGGGCTTTTGCCTCTCTATGTCTATTTTCCCCATATAGACAATACACTGCAAACCCATCAATGCACAAACAGTTGCAGTAGCTACTCCATGCTGCCCTGCTCCCGTTTCTGCAATGATTCTTTGCTTACCTAAGCGTTTGGCTACGAGAATTTGACCAATGGTATTATTTATCTTGTGCGCCCCTGTGTGGTTGAGGTCTTCTCTTTTAAGGTAAACATTAGTTTTATATTTTTCTGAGAGGCGAGTAGCAAAGTAGAGAGGCGTAGGTCTGCCTACATAGTCACGTAGAAGTTGCTGGAATTCATGCTGGAAATCTTGGGAGTTAATGATTTTCAAGTAGTTACTTTCTAACTCTTCTACATTAGGATAAAGCATCTCGGGAATGTATGCTCCTCCAAATTTACCGTAGTAACCTCTTTCGTTTACAGTGTATTGCATGGTTTTATGGATAAACTATGGTTGTCTTTTTTTATAATTTAGTAGTTCAAAGCTACAAAATTATTTACAAGTTTTACTCATTAGAAATAAGAAGTAGAATTTATTTGTTTTATTTACTATGCAAAAACATTAAATTTATAAATTTGTCTTTCAAATCAAATCAGTAAAAAAAATGACTATACATAGAGAAGGCTATCCGACTTTGGCGATTGTAACTATTACTTTGGGCATCATCAATTTTGCTATTTGGCAGTTACTTCCTGAGAATAATTTAGTTCAAAATATTGTGTTGATTATCAGCCTAATTTTATTTTTCACCGTCTTACAGTTTTTTCGCAACCCACTTATCAAGGTCAATATTAATCCTAATCATGTGCTTGCCCCTTGTGATGGGAAAGTAGTAGTGATAGAAGAAACGATAGAAGAAGAATACTTTAAAAGTCCTCGCTGTCAGGTGTCTATTTTTATGTCCCCTATCAATGTTCACGTGAATCGCAATCCTATTTCAGGCGTAGTAAGGTTTGTCAAATACCATGCTGGGAAGTATTTAGTAGCTTGGCATCCGAAGTCAAGCACTGAAAATGAGCGAACTACCATAGTCTTACAAAATGAAAAAGGCGTAGAGATATTAATGCGTCAAATAGCTGGGGCATTGGCAAGAAGAATATGTTGGTATGTAAAAGAAGGGCAAATAGTAAAACAAGGAACTGAGTTTGGCTTTATCAAATTTGGTTCGCGAGTAGATTTATTTCTGCCTCTTGAGGCTAAGATTAGCGTAAAAATAGGTGATAAAACCCAAGCTGGCGTAACAGTAATTGCGGAGTTAGGAGAATGAAAAAGCATTTTTTTTATCTTCAGAAATTCTAAGTATCATCTCTATAATAACATAGCAAACTAACATAATGAAAATTTTACTTTCTCTTTATGCTTGCGACCCGATGAAGGGAGGCGAATCAGGTAGAAGTTGGAACTGGGCAAACATGTACGCAGATGAAGGATTTGAGGTTTACTGCCTAACTACTCCCAGAGGAAGAGAAAATATAGAAAATGCATTACAAAAAACTCCTAAACCTAACCTGAAATTTATTTATATAAGCGTACCTCAGTGGGTAGAGAAAATGTATTATAGTTTAGTCGGGGTTTATTTGCATTATTTCATTTGGCAATCCAATGCGTATAAAATAGCCAAGCAACTTGATAAAGAGCATAATTTTGACTTAGTACACCATATTTCTTATGGAAGTATCCAAATGGGGTCTTCTCTATGGCGTTTGAAAAAGCAAATGATTTTCGGACCTTTGGGCGGTGGTCAGTTCCCACCAAAAGCCTTTAAGCAATATTTTGTCAGAGGTTGGCGAAAGGAAATGCTCAGAGATTGGGTAAGCAGACTATTGGAACTATTTAATAGCAATATGCTTAACTCATTAAAACAAGCAAAATTGGTACTTACTATCAATCAGGAAACTTATCAAATGGCAAAAAAACACCATGCCAAAGAAGTAAGAATGTTTTTAGACAATGGTCTTTCCGACGATGCTGTGCCTAAGCAAGTATATTTTGCCAATCAGAGTAATGATGATGGGCTTAAATTGCTATGGGTAGGGCGATTGTTTCCCCGCAAAGGGCTTCCTTTGGTTTTAGAAGCACTCTCCAAAGTAAACCCTGAAGTAAAGTTTAGTTTAACTATTTTAGGTGGAGGCGAATTGGCAGATTTATTACCTATATGGCTTAAAAAGTATAACTTAGAAAAGGTTACAGATTGGAAAGGGCAGGTGCCTTGGTCGGAAGTCAAACAAGCATATTTATCGCACGATATTTTTCTTTTTTGTAGCCTACGTGAGTCTTTTGGGCAACAACTTTTAGAAGCAATGTCTTACGGCTTGCCTATCATTACACTCAACCATCATGGAGCAAGGGATTTTGTACCTGAAAACGCAGGATTTAAAGTGCCTGTGAATGAACCACAGGAAACAGTCAGAGAAATTGCCAAAGCCGTTGAGTACATGTACCAATACCCAGAGAAAAGAGTGGAATTTGGAAAAAATAGTTACGAATTTGCCCAGACCCAATCTTGGCAAGCGAAAAAAACAGCTATCTTTGCGCTATACAAAGAGTTAGGCATCTATGCAAAATCTTAGGTAAGAAGAAAGGAGTATTATTTATCTTTTCTACCATCACCGTCGCAGTCTGCACTGTTGATTTCCCATACTTCATGGTCGCATATAACCTCATCATATCCCAGACAAGTACTCCCGTCCTCTAAGACTAATTTTACGTCCCAAGTCCCACATTCTAAAATAACTACGATAGATTCTCCCGGCTTTAAAATGTCGTTATCTCCAAGAATATCGTCTTCGTCCCAAGTATTTTTATCAGGAGGCGAAAAGTAGATATGGTCTATGCTAAGACGAGATTTATTGACTATTTTTATCTTAGAATCATTCTGTCTTTTGTGTTGATGCTTTGAAGCAAGCGTAAATTGGGTACTAAGCAATGCGAATAAAGCGATTGTAAGTAATACTAAAATATATATAGCACGAATTTTCATGATTTTACGTATTTTGAATAAAAAAAATAGTTGTGAAAAAGGGTAAACTATTTGTGTGCAAGTCATGCAAGCAAAAAATTAAGTGAATATAGTATTTTTTGGTGTATATTCAATCGCTAAAATATATCTTTTTTTACATCTTTCGCACAATTTCTTTTTTGCTCAATACTATGCTCCATAACCCTCGATACTGATTTTTTATGTAAAGTGGGGCTGAGTAAAGAAATTCTGTTTGTCCTAACTTTTGCAAATTATCCCCAATAGGTAATTTTTGGCTTAGATTGTTCTGATAGGCTTCCCAAATCTGTCTTTCTTTTTCATTCATCTCAGGACTTTGCTGGCAGAATAACTTAAAACTCATCAATACTTCATTTTGGAATTGAATATTCTTAAACTCTTCACAATCAAAATTATTAGTATCTGCTATGCTGAGCAAAATACCTTCCAAACGCAAAACAATACTTTTCCCCTCCTCGAGAGCAGCAGTTTGTATCTGTCCCTCAGTAAGTCGTTTCAACTTTTTTGCTTTCATTTCTTTTTTGAGGGTATCGCTCTGCCTTTGAGTGTCTATCTGACCACATGCTATGAATAAAAGCATGATAAAAACACAATAAGCTACATTGATTTTAGTCATCATTTTGAGATAATTTTAATATCCTTCTATTAATGAAGCAATAAGCCCAGTCCAACCTGTCTGATGCGAAGCTCCCAAACCTTTGCCTGTATCTCCATTAAAATATTCATAAAACAAGATATTATCCTTGAAATGAGGGTCTTTTTTCATCTTTTCATACTCCCCAAATACCACACGCGTACCTTGCTCATCTTGGACAAAGATTTTAATAAGCCTATCAGTAAGCATTTGAGCTATTTCTTTTAATGTAAACATCTTACCAGAACCTGTGGGATACTCAAACTTCTGCATATCGCCATAGTACTCATGAAACTTTTGCAAAGATTCTATGATGAGATAATTGATGGGGAACCAAATCGGACCTCGCCAATTAGAGTTCCCCCCAAACATAGAGGAATCCGATTCACCGGGTAGATAACTCACGGAATAGGTACGTCCATTGGCATAGTATTGATAGGGTTTTTCTAAGTGATGCTTAGAAAGCGAGCGGATTCCATATTCTGATAGAAACTCTGCCTCATCTAACATTCTTCTCAATACACACTTCATACGATGAATCCTTAGCAAAGATAATAAACGGCTCTCTCCCCTCCCTAACTCATACCAACGAGAAATCAGACTTGCCAAATCAGGGCGATTCTTCAGCACCCAGTCTAAGCGACGAGTAAAGTCAGGAAGTTTCTCAAGCAACTCAGGAGTAAGCACTTCTACAGCAAAAAGTGGGATAATGCCAACGATAGAACGCACTTTAAGCCGGTGGCTCATGCCATTGGGTGGGTGCAAAATGTCATAATAAAACTCATCCTCCTCGTCCCAGAGGTCTATATGTTCTTTTCCCATGTTAAACATCGCAGAGGCAATAGAAAGAAAATGCTCAAAAAATTTAGAGGCAGTTTCTTGATAATAGGGCTTTTCTTGGGCTAATTCTAAGGAAATACGAAGCATATTCAGACAGTACATCGCCATCCAGCTTGTGCCGTCTGCCTGCTCCATATACCCGCCTGTCGGGAGGGAATTACTACGGTCAAAAACTCCGATATTGTCCAAGCCTAAGAAGCCTCCTTCAAATAGGTTATTCCCCTCTGCATCTTTTTGGTTTACCCACCACGTAAAATTCATGAGTAATTTATGAAAAACAGTAGCCAAGAAATCAGTATCTCCTTTACCATTATTCATCTGTTTTTCAATGTTATATACTTTCCAAGCTCCCCAAGCATGCACAGGAGGGTTCACATCGCTAAAGTGCCACTCGTAAGCAGGCAACTGTCCGTTAGGGTGCATATAGTACTCTCTGAGCATGAGTACCAACTGCCTTTTGGCAAAATGGGGGTCAAGACGTGCCAAAGGGACACAGTGAAATGCCAAATCCCATGCCGCATACCAAGGATATTCCCATTTATCGGGCATAGAAATTAAGTTAGAATTGTAAAGGTGTTTCCACTTATGATTCCTCCCACGAGAGCGTTCTTTGGGTACAGGAGGCATAGCAGGGTCGCCTTTTAGCCACTGATTGACGTTGTAATAATAATACTGCTTGTTCCATAACATTCCTGCATACGCTTGACGGAGTACCCTTTTCATATCTGGCTCTGTTACATTTTTACTCAACTCATCATAAAAAATATCAGCTTCTTTCAGGCGATTAGCAAAAATTTCATCAAAGGCTGCAAAAGGCTGCTGATGTTCTTTGTTGCTTAAACGTAGCTTAACAGTTGCCGAGCCATGACCACTCACTTTAAGTAAATATCTTATGCTTGCTTTTGTACCTTTTAGTTCGGGATTTATGGTCTTTTTATCTCCCAGTATGAGATAATCATGAATACCATCTTTGAAGTAAGTGGCTTTAGTATAGTTTATATTTGCCAAATGAGGAAGTCGGCGAGGGTTGGTTTCATTATCACAAAATAGTAATTCTGGAACGATTTGAAATGCCTCTTTTTTGTCATTTTCGTAGTATAACTTAAAATTACCAATATTTTTATGCTTCACTACAATAGCATTATCTTTATCTTCCGAAGCATACATTTGAGGCTTATACTTCCATTCCCAACTCTCATAGCCCCATGACCAAGTATTTCTAAACCAAATTGTTGGAAGCACATTAAGCATTACCTCTTGCCTATTGCGATTATGCACAGTGATTTTTATCAAAATATCCTCTTCGCTGGCTTTGGCATATTCTACATATACATCAAAATACTCATCGTTATCAAAAATTCCTGTTTCTATCAGTTCATATTCAGACTGTAACCGAGACCGACGATGATTTTCTTCTACCAATTTAGAATACGGAAAAGCATTTTGGGGATATTTATAGAGCATTTTCATGTAAGAATGAGTGGGCGTAGAATCCAAGTAGTAGTAATATTCTTTAACATCTTCGCCATGATTACCTTCTCCATTATTCAATCCAAAAAGTCGTTCTTTAATAATAGCATCTCGCCCATTCCAAAGGGCTAAGGCAAAACAAATAGTTTGTTTTGTATCAGAAAGCCCCGCAATGCCATCTTCTCCCCAGCGATACGCCTTGCTTCGCGCCATGTCATGGGTAAGGTAGCCCCACGCATAGCCATGCTCACTATAATCCTCTCTAACAGTCCCCCACTGACGCTCAGAAAGGTAAGGTCCCCACTTTTTCCAACCCGTATTGGTTGGTGTAGTACTTAATCTTTCTTTTTCGGGGTTGTTGTTATGACTTTTCATCTTGTATGCTTTGGTTTTAGTCCTCCAATAGTGATTAGTGATTTGAATACATAAAAAACTTCTTTTGCGTTTTCAAACTCTAAATAAGAGAGAATAGTTTGAAAAATAGGAACTGAAACGAAAAAAAATATATCTTTCTAAACATTACCTCTAAAATTCGCTAAATTAGAACGAATTTTGCAAAAGTAAAATTAAAGCCAAATTTGGCTAAATTTTATTAAATCTTATTATCAAATTTTTGCTATGTCAATAGTATTTGCTTATTTGCAAATCTCTATTTTTATCGGTTTACAAATAAAATATTACAGATGTATATATTTGGGCTATAATTGAAAAATATTGACAAGTATTTTTTTATAATCATCAATAATTGTATATTAGTTGATATTTTTGTTAGCCTTTGTACATGAGACGCAAATACTCAAAAATTAGAAAATCAATAGTTAAGTTTTTAGTAGGTTTATATTTTGGCTCATATAAGTTTTTTACATGAATCGCTTTTTCATTATATTTATACCTTTAATTCTTAGTTTTTATTCAGGGAAAATACAAGCTCAGACTTTTATACTGAGAGGTAAGGTCGTTAGACAAAACCTCTCTCCTGTAAAAGATGCAATCGTTTATATAGACAACTACGAAGCGGCTAAGAGTGATGCAAATGGAGAGTTTAGATTAGTGATTCCTCACGAACCTGCACGCCCCAAAAAAGTAAAAGTGGAGATGACTGGCTTTGAGCTTAAAACTTTTAACTATAAAACTACAGAAATCATACCTTTAGAGATTGTTATAGACGTTCCCAGCAAAAATGTAACAGGGATAGTAACTTACAAAAATGGGAAAAAAGCTATCAATGCACTTATAGAACTAAAAGGATTTCCCATCAAAGATACTGCTCGTACTGACAAGTTAGGCTACTTCAAAATGACCCTGCCCGAGGGAATAGATTTTGCTACCGCAGTGAGTCGCAATTTATTCATGGTCAACGGCATTGAAATTGCTAAGGAAAACATTAGACCAGTCATTAATAATAATTTTGTTCAAATTAGATTATTGGAATCTCCTCCTTCTTCTCTATTTACACTTGTAGTGTATGACAACAAAAATAAAAATAAAGTAAGTGGGTTAAAGCTCAAAATAGATGACAATTCCTACACTACAGATAATCAGGGCTTCTTGAAAATAAATAAGCAAAATTTGCCTCAAAGTATTTTTGAAATAGAGGGATATACTTTAGTCAATAAGGTTCTTTCAGAAAAAGATAATTTCTTAGAGTTGTATGTAGAAAAAACAAGCAACCCTTTGCCTCCTCCTTCTTCAAATAAAAATAGTAAAGAAAACAAAGACTCGGAAAAAGAAACGGTAGTACAAGAAAAACCAATTCTTGTAAAGAAAGATACCTTAAAAAGCCAGTTTGCCCCAGAATTTAGCAATATCTTGAACGAAATGGAAGCAAATAGGAGAGAGCAAGAAGAAAAGAATAGAAAAATTGCTTCTGAAATAGAGAAAATACAGTACCGCATTGCCTCTGAAACTAATATCACTCCTGAGCAGATGCAGTTGCTAAAAAAGGACTTAGCTACCTTGGAAAAGACATTTATGGAAAATGACTATGCCTATAGAAGAAATAAAGAGCAAACAGAAAACTTACTCTCTAAACTCAAAGAGGTAATTTCTCAAAAAGATTCCCTCAATAAAAAAATAGAAAGCATTAGCATAGAAAAAGATTCCTTAGAAGCACAAAAAAGAGCCATAGAAAAGCAGAAAAAACAAGCAGAGATAGACTTCCGAACTAAACTTTTGACCATCTCTGGGGTTTCTATCATGTTAGCTATTCTTCTTTTAGTCGTATATGTTTTTTCAAATCGTATCAATAAACAAAAAAAAGAGTTAGAAAAAACTAAGATTCAATTAGAGGAGAAAATTCGCGAAGTAGAAAACAAAAACTTCCAACTCAATAAAGCCTTAGAAGACCTCAAAAAAGCACAAACTCAATTAGTATCTTCTGAGAAAATGGCTTCCTTAGGTCACTTGACAGCAGGTATTGCTCATGAAATCAATAATCCTGTCAATTTCACGCACTCAGGAGCTATTTCTCTGCGGACTGATTTTAATGATTTGATTCAGATTTTAGAAAAATACAGAGAAATTACCCCTGAAAATGTCGCAACGATTTTACCCCTTGCCAAAGAATTGGAGAAAAAACTATCCTATCCTGAAATTAGAAATGAGATAGATGAACTGCTCACCAGCGTAAAAAGAGGGGCAGAACGCACTTCTGAAATTGTTAAGAGTCTGCGAACCTTTGCTCGCTTAGACGAGGATACTCTGAAAAAAACCAATATAGAGGAAAACTTAGATGCAACCTTAACTATGTTGCACAATCAATACAAAGAACGCATAGAAATTATAAAAAACTATAACCATATTCCTTACGTAGAATGTTTCCCCGGACAGCTTAATCAAGTATTTATGAATATTCTGCTCAATGCGATTCAGGCTATCAAAGGGGAAGGCAAAATCTATCTTACTACCTCTTATCCTTCCAAACACGCTAATGGAAAATATCAAGACAAAGATGCCGTAGAAATTAGCATTAAGGATACAGGCGTAGGAATTCCTGATGAGATAAAAAATAACATTTTTGAACCCTTCTTTACGACCAAAGACGTAGGAGTCGGCACAGGTCTGGGCTTATCCGTATCCTTTGGAATCATAGAAAAGCACAAGGGAGAAATAAAAGTATTTAGCGAAGTAGGGAAAGGTTCAGAATTTGTCATAATTTTACCCGTAAATTCTTCCAATCAGTCTATAAGCCAACGTTCCTCTAACCAAGTTTCCCAAATAATTTAATATCGTGAACAAAGAAAAATACCGCATTCTTTACGTTGATGACGAAGTTGATAATCTAATTATTTTCAAAGCCGCATTCAGGAGGTACTATGATGTTTTTACTGCCGCCTCTGCTAAAGAAGGCATGGAAATTTTGAAAAATAATGAAATCCATATTCTCATCACTGACCAGCGAATGCCTGAAATGACAGGGGTAGAGTTCTTAGAAAGTATTATCACCGACTACCCTGAGATCATCCGCATGATACTTACTGGTTTTAGCGATGTTGAAGCAATTATTCAGGCAATCAATAAGGGGCGTGTTTACCAATACATTACTAAACCTTGGGACGTAGATGAACTAAAAATTACGATTGATAATGCTATCGAGTCCTTCCGCTTGAAAAGTGAAAACAAGCAACTCATCAAAGACCTCAAAGAAGCAAACCAAAGATTGGAAGAATATGCCTTAGACTTGGAGAAAAAAGTAGAAGAACGCACCGCAGAAGTAGTAAGGCAAAAAGAGATTATTGAGAAAAAAAATGAGGACATTACTGCAAGCATCAACTATGCTAAGAATATTCAAGATGCTATCCTTCCAGAGGAAAAACGCATTGCTGAGGCATTTTCTCAGTCCTTTATTTTATTTAAGCCAAGAGATATAGTTAGCGGGGATTTTTACTGGTTCCAAGAAAAAACTACCCCTAAAGGTGAGGAGAAAATCATCATTACGGCGGTAGATTGTACGGGGCATGGCGTACCGGGTGCTTTCATGAGCCTCATTGCTAATGAGATACTCAACGAAATTGTCAATGAAAAAAACATTACCGAAGCCGGAAAAATTCTCAATGAACTCCATAAAGGCGTTAGAAAAGCTTTAAAACAAGACCTAAGCGATAATAGAGATGGTATGGATATGTCTTTGTGTGTCATTGACAAGAAAAGCAAAACCATTGGCTTTGCAGGAGCAAAAAATTCGCTAATTTATATTCAAAATAACGAGTTAGTTACACTCAAAGGTGATAAGTTTCCTATTGGGGGCTTACAACACGAAAAAGAGCGAATATTTACTACTAAAACTATTTCCTACGCTCATTCCCCTATGTATTGTTATATTTTCTCAGATGGCTACCAAGACCAATTTGGCGGTGAGAATAGTCAAAAATTTCATAGGCAAAACCTTAAAAACTTACTTTTTCAAAACCATACCTTAGCCATGTCAGAACAAAAAATAATCTTAGAAGAAACGTTAAAAAAATGGAGAAAAATCGGTACTCCAGACGAGGAGCAACAAGTAGATGATATTCTGATTATTGGCTTCGTTTTATCTTGAGAAATGAAGGTATCCCAAAGTTTGTATTTTGTAAAAACAAAAAATAATAATTAATTGATTATTAAAAGGAAACCTTACCAGATTTTTAAAATCCGACAAGGTTTCCTTACATTTTTACTTAGCAAAATTTACCGCTCTCATTTCTCTGATGACAGTAACCTTTATCTGACCGGGATACTGCATATCTTTTTCTATTTTTTGGGCTATCTCAAAGGAAAGCTGTCCTGCCCGCTTATCTGACACATTCTCAGCATCTACTATTACGCGCAACTCTCTCCCTGCTTGCATAGCATAGCACTTATTGACCCCTTTGAACGAAAGAGCCAAACCTTCCATATCTTTCAAGCGTTTCATGTAAGACTCCATCATCTCCCTTCTGGCTCCTGGACGCGAGCCTGAAATGGCATCGCAAGCCTGTACGATAGGAGAAATCAGAGAAGTCATTTCTATCTCGTCATGGTGCGCCCCAATCGCGTTACAAACCTCTGGATGTTCTTTGTATTTTTGAGCAAGTTCCATCCCCAACAAGGCATGTGGAAGTTCGTGTTCTTCATGCCAAACCTTACCAATGTCATGGAGTAAACCTGCGCGTTTGGCTAATTTCACATTAATTCCTAACTCAGCTGCCATAATAGAGCATAACTTAGCCACTTCCTTAGAGTGCTGCAAAAGATTTTGACCATAGCTGGAGCGGAAACGCATACGTCCTACTAACTTGATAAGTTCAGGGTGCAGATTATGAATAGCCAATTCCATAGCAGTACGCTCCCCTATTTCTACAATCTCGTCTTCTATATTTTTCATAGTCTTAGCTACAATCTCCTCTATACGAGCAGGGTGTATTCTCCCATCGACTACCAATCTATGCAAAGCCAAACGCGCTACTTCCCTACGCACAGGGTCAAAGCCAGAGATGATAATGGCTTCTGGGGTATCATCTACGATAATTTCCACTCCTGTTGCCGCTTCTAATGCCCTGATATTGCGACCTTCGCGACCTATGATTTTTCCTTTGATGTCATCACTTTCCAAGTTAAAAACAGAAACGCAGTTCTCAATGGCATGTTCTGTAGCTGTGCGTTGTATCGTATTGATAACGATTCGCTTAGCTTCCTTAGTAGCTGTTAACTTAGCTTCTTCTAATATTTGTTTTATCTGTGCATTTGCTTTGGACTGTGCCTCTGATTTGAGGGCTTCAATGAGTTGTTCGCGGGCTTCCTCAGCCTTCAGATTTGCTATCTGTTCCAACTGACTTACCTGAGAAGCACGCATTTGCTCTGCTTCTTCCAATTTCTTGTTTGCCAAATCCAGTTGAGTAGCTACTGTACTTCTCAGTTTTTCAATTTCTACGTGTTTAGCTTTGAGTTGTTCTTGGATTTTTAGCAAAGAAGCCTCCTTTTGTTTGAGTTTGTTTTCGTTTTCTTTTAACTTGACTTCATGCTGTTTGAGCTTATTCTCATTGCTAATCAGCAAGTTCTTCTTACGACTTGC
Organism: Thermoflexibacter ruber; assembly: GCF_900113045.1. Lineage (GTDB taxonomy): Bacteria > Bacteroidota > Bacteroidia > Cytophagales > Thermoflexibacteraceae > Thermoflexibacter > Thermoflexibacter ruber. Next base: position 64,247 of record NZ_FONY01000022.1, on the reverse strand, counting down.
TTCTGACTCAAACTCAGATTTTAATTTTAAGAAGTGTTCTTTGGCTTCTATTGCCTTGTCTTTGCGAATATTCTCCCCTTGAATCTCCGCTTCTTTGATAATAAGTGCGGCACGTTCTTGTGCTTCTTTTTCCTTTTGTTTGAATATTTGCTTCAAAAGGAATCTGCCTATACCTACTCCCACCAGAAGTGATATAATGGCTACTGACAGTATTACTACAATATCCATTGATTAAGATTATATATGTTGATAGGGTAAAAGGGAAGGTTTTGCTGTGTGAAAGCAAAGCACAATACAAAAAAAGGACTTAGCAAGCTATGAATAAAAACAAGAAGAAAATAAATAATACAAACACCAAACTGTTTTACAGCGCATTACCAACTAAATCATCTATTACAGCAATTCTTTGAGCAACTTCAGAAAGTAATTTTTCTCCTGTCAGCTTTTCGTAAATACAATCAAATGCTACCATAGAAAGTAGGTCTTGGCGGTCAGGAATTCGCATCAATTCTTTTTTAGTGCGAATGGATTGATTCAATATTTCACTTGCCTGACGAACCAAAGGTGCATCTTCTTCCTCTACTCTGAGTGTATATTCTCGGTCTGCAATATTTATTTTCACAGAAAGAAGACCCATAAACGACTTCTCTATTTTATAGTTTAAGAAATGGGGAATAAAATTACTTAGAAAAACTCAATTGCTTCTTATCGCCACCATGCTACTGTAAACAGTATTTACTTTAAGTTTTTTTAACCACCGCATCACTCTCTATATCAGCAATTTACAAGCTATTACTAAGTTGTGTAATACACTCATCTATTTTTTGAATATACTCATCGATAGCTCGTTTCAACTCTTCTGAACTATGCCCATTGACTTCTAAGCTTTCTACGATTTTATCAATTTTATTGCGATAGTTAAAATCACTTAACTGCTTGTTCTGTGCTTCAATCACGCCTTTCAATTGCTTATTCTCCTCTTTAACTTTGGCAAATGCTTCTTTTACGTGATTGTAGTCCCGCAAGAGTAGTTGAACTTTTTTTTCCAACATTTCCATACGGCTTAACAAGTCCTGTTCTTGCATTTCGTGTTTACTTTTAAATACGGTTTTGATTGCTCACAGCAAATCAGCCTCTTTACCTAATCTCCAAAATTAGATAATTCAGATTTAATATACAAGAAATTTTTATATAATTAGTTTTTCCAACTTCCCATTTTCTATAAAAAATACAATCTGCTATTCAAAATTTTCCTAATGCCTTCTTCTAAAGGGAGTAGCTCTCTATGCAGTAACTGCTTCATTTTCTGAATGTCAGGCTGTCGGCGGGTCATATCTCCCTCAGGCAAAGGGGGGAGGTGTATTATTTGCGACCTCGAGTTAGTAAGTTTGATGATAGCTTTTGCCAAGTCCAAAATAGTAGTAAGTTGGTCATTCCCAATATTGACCACATCATTAATAAAAAGCTCATTTTCAAGAGCATACAAAGTTGCCTCTATATTATCCTCTATGTAGCAAAAAGTACGGGTTTGCAAGCCATCCCCATAGACGGTAATATCCTGATGGTTGAGTGCCGCTTTGATAAACTTAGACATCACAAAATCAGTACTTTGCTTTTCACCATAGGTATTAAAAAAACGCAAAATGGTAAAGTCCAAGCCGTACTCTGCTTGGTAAGAACGGCAAAAACTCTCACCCACATTTTTCACTACTGCATACGGTAAACGAGAATTGAGTGGAGTAGTATGCTCATTTTGAGGGAGTTCTACCGGCTCGCCATATACTTCTGAGGAAGACGAGAAAAAGATGCGTTTTACTCCTGTATTCTTGCATAAATCCAATATATTTTTAAATCCGTCTATATCTTTCAAAACCATGACAGGGTTTTCCAAAGTACGTTTTACCCCAACTACTGCCGCATAGTGAAACACGTAGTCAAACGAAAAAGAAGTCATCACAGGGGCGATGTCATTGTAGTTATTCACATCACATTTGATAAATCTCCAATTTTTATACGTAGCATCAGGTAGTTTTCTCAAATCTCCTGTTAGCAAGTTATCTACTAAAACTACATAGTTATCAGGGTTTTGAATGAGTTTGTCTGCCAAAGAACTTCCTATAAAACCTGCGCCCCCTGTGATTAATATTTTTGTCATTGAATAGTTAGTTTACTGAGTTGCTAAAACTTTCAAATTGTTGATTTAACATTTCATCAGAAAGTCCTGTATTAGAATTAATAAGCATTCTGTACCTGAACGTTACAGTCCCATCTTTGGTAAGAATGTAGCCATAATTTTCTTTGCCTTCGGTAAAAATGCGATGCCCTAAGTTATTGACTGCAAACAAGCCATAGCCTCTGGCGTGCCAAAAAGGAACCCCTGCTATATTTTGCTTGTTATTGAGTATAGCAATTGTGATATTTTCCTGCCCAATTTTTCCTGTAAGTTTTAGCCAGTTGGCTCTTTTCCCCCAAGCCGCTTCGCCTTCTATGCCATTGCTATTCCTATACTTTCCTGTAACGTTTGCATTGAAAATGACAGGTTTAGAGGTTGGTTTCCCATCTTTGTCCAAGGCAAACTCAGGACGCTGCGTAGGGTGCTCCAACTCATGAGCTAAACGCAAAGCAAACATGCCCTCCTTACTATCAAAAAGACGTACATCACCATTAGGCGCATGAAGCCTTACAGTTCTGTCAAAATACCAAGTGTTGCTATCAAGTACACCAAAAGAGAAAAGACTATTTTCTACTAAAAGCGTTACAGAATCATACGTAACCCAGTCCAGCTCTACTTCTAATTCGCCTCGAGTGTCGCTATTGACCAATTTAGTAATTTTCTTGTGCTTGATGATGCCGTATTTCATTTTTTCCTCTTGTGGAATCGCAAAGGAATTGTTCCAAAAGTCTATTTCATTCACACTGCCATAGCTAAACCAATGCCCAACATGATGAGGATGGTCAGTGTACTCAAAAGGTCGGGGAGAAATAGGATATCCTCTGGTAATAACTGTCCCTAAGGGAGTACGAAGCGGGAAAAGTACCGTCTTCAGCAAAGTATCCGTGTACAAATAATTTGTAAAAGGCTTCCCGTCTATGCTTACACTGATGCTTTTGGCAGTGGTATCATGCACAAATTGTACTTTAAATTTTTTTTCCTCTTTGACCTCTACTCCTTGCTGATTTTCTTGGTTTTGGGGTGTTTGGCAGGCAGCAAATATGGCAATGCCCAGCAGAAAAAAAATAATGCTTACCAATGTTTTTTTCATAATTGTACGCTTAACACTATGCTAATTTGCAATCAATTTTATTTCTTTGTAAGTTAAAATAAAATACGAAATTAAAAATTCTATTCAAATAAGCAATTACTATTGAAATATAATGAATCCAGTAGCCAAACAAGTTGCCAATTTGCTGTTAGAAGTAGGAGCAGTCAAGCTAAGTCCTCATGAGCCATTTACTTGGTCATCTGGTTGGTTATCACCTATTTACTGCGACAATCGCCTTACGCTTTCTTTTCCTGCGGTACGGACTTTTATCAAAGAAGAATTGACCAATCTGATAAAAAAACAATTTCCCGAAACGGAAGCCATTGCGGGAGTAGCTACCGCAGGAATCCCACAGGGTGCCTTGGTGGCTGATATGCTGAATTTACCTTTTCTGTATGTTCGTTCTTCTCCCAAAGGACATGGCATGGAAAATCTCATAGAGGGGAAAGTATTGGAAAACCAAAAAGTGGTGGTAATAGAAGACTTGATTTCTACGGGAGGGAGCAGTTTGAAAGTAGTGAAAACACTTAGAGAAGCCCAAGCAGATGTGATTGGTTTAGTAGCTATTTTTAATTATGGATTTGAATTGGCAAAACAAGCCTTTGAGCAAGAGCAAGTTCCTTTTTATACGCTAAGCAACTACTCTGCCTTGCTGGTGGAGGCAGTGGACAAAGACTATATCTCAGAGGAAGACATGGCTTCGCTCCAAGAGTGGCGTATTAGCCCAGACAGTTGGGGAAAAGAAAATACATTCTAATAAGCCACTTCAAAACCAGCATTGGCTAATTCCTCAAAGCCTCCTACATTAAAAACTTTGGGGAAACCTGCTTGCTCTAACAACTCTGCCGCTTTCCCACTACGCGCACCAGAGCGGCAGTAGAGATAATAGGTTTTTGATTTATCTAAATGTTCCATTGCATTTACAAAATCACCGTTGTTCAGGTCATAATTTACTGCTCCCTCTATATAACCTGCCTCTACCTCCAAAGCAGTTCTTACATCTATTAATATCCCTTGGTCTTGTGCCAACATCTCTTTAAATTCTATTGGGTTAAGTCTTTTCGCCATGCTTAATTAATTATTAATTTTTAGTGCAAATATATCATTCTGCAATAGGAAAGCAAATAGAATAGCTATTTTTACTACCTTTGTAATACAAAAATCTAAATCAAAACACTCAAATTTATGTTCAGATACGATAAAAAAAATATTATTTACAGTGCCATATTACTCATCGTCATTATGTTAGTCTGGGTACTAAGAAATCAAAATCAAGTGCCTGATAATCAAACTAATGAAAAATTAGTCATCGTCAATGGAGAAACTATGGGAACAACCTACACCATCAAATACTTAGATGCTCAAGCACGCAACTTTAAAAAAGAAATAGATTCTATCTTAATCGCCTTTAATCAATGTCTTTCTACTTATATCCCTGATTCTGAAATTTCTACATTCAATAATAAGACAGATTCTATCCAATACAAATATCCGTTTTTTTACCCTGTACTCAAAAAAAGCGAAGAAGTTTACCATGCCAGTAATGGGGCTTTTGACCCTACTGTTATGCCCTTGGTCAAGGCATGGGGGTTCGGACCTAACCGCAAAGACCAAATAGAACAACCCAAAATAGATTCTCTATTACAACTTATTGGTTTTCACAATATTGAGTTTAATGAAAAAAGGGTAAAAAAATTAAAAAAGCATGTGCAGTTAGATTTTAATGCCATTGCCCAAGGGTATGGAGTAGATGTCATAGGAGATTTTTTAGAAGAAAACGGTATTGCCAATTTTATGGTAGAAATCGGCGGCGAAGTGCTTTGTAAAGGCAAAAATGAGCAAGGTAAAATTTGGTCTATCGGCATAGAAAACCCGCTCTACGAAGAGAGTGGGGGAAAAAGAATGCAAGCTATTGTGCAGTTAGACAACCAAGCCTTAGTTACCTCAGGCAATTACCGAAAATTTTATGTCAAAGACGGCAAGAAATACGCCCATACCATAGACCCTAAAACAGGCTACCCCGTCCAACACTCTTTGCTCAGTGCTACTGTTTTTGCCAAAGATGCTATCTCTGCTGATGCTTATGCTACCGCTATGATGGTCTTAGGAAAAGAAAAAGCTATTGGGTTAGCCCAAAAGCAAGGATTAGAAATATTTTTGATTTATGAGGAAAATGGTAAAATCCAAACCTATACTTCAGAAAAAATTCAGGCGATGTTTGTAAATCCATAGCGAAGTTCGTAAAATTGACGATGCTTAGCTAAAATAATTTGTAGTTACCTATAATTCCCCAAAGTAATGCTTACTAATGATGATATTGCAGAGGCTTTCAAACTTACCGCCTCCCTTATGGACTTGCATGGAGAAAACCCCTTCAAGGCAAAATCTTACAACAGTGCCGTTTATCAAATAGAAAAATTGGAAATTAACTTAGCAGAAAAAAATAAGGCTGACATCGTTCATGCGGGCATTTCTGAAGGCATGGCAAGCAAAATTGTGGAGTTTGTCCAAAAAGGAACTTTTAGCGAACTGCAACAACTATTGGACAAAACCCCCAAAGGAGTATTGGAAATGCTCTCTATCAAGGGCTTAGGAGGTAAAAAGGTAAAAACCCTATGGGACGAACTCAAGATAGAAAGCATACACGAACTTTTGGAGGCGTGTAATGCAGGCAAAGTCGCACAAATCAAAGGTTTTGGAGAAAAAACACAAGAAGCCATCATCAAAGAAATTTCTTTCCGTACTGCCAATGCAGACAAGATGCTCTATGCCAATGCAGAACCCATTGCGCTTGCGCTGGAGAATGCCTTGAAAAGCGTAGAAGCAGTAGAAAAAGTCAATCTTACAGGGCAGATTCGTAGGCGTTTGGAAATCATAGATGAGATTCAGTTAGTTGTTTCTGCTAAAAATTTTGATACCATTTTTCAATTTTTAAACCAGCACCCTCAACTCATTCCCAATAAAAAAGTAAGCAGTCCTTTTGCTTGGCGTGGATATTGGAAAAACGAGGAAGGTTTGTCCTCTTTGAAGGTAGAAGTCAAATTTTCTACCCTTCAAACTTTTGTTAATCAGGTATTTGTAAATTCTGCGGCTGAGAAACATCTAAGCCAGAAAATTAATGGAAAAAATCTTTTACAAACACTCAAAAATCAACGCTTCGAGTCAGAGGAACAGATTTATCAAGCAGTTCACTTGCCTTACCTCGAACCTGAACTGAGAGAAGGCTTCTTTGAGTTTAAACTCACCTCCTCCCCTACCCTACTGGAAATGAAAGATTTAAAGGGCTGTTTACACAATCATTCTACTTACAGCGACGGCAAAAACTCTTTGTTGCAGATGGCTCAGGCTTGCATAGACATGGGCTTAGCATATTTTGGTATTTGCGACCACTCACAAACTGCTTTTTATGCCAACGGACTTACAGAAGAAAGAGTTATCCAACAGCACGCCGAGATAGAAAAACTAAACCAACAATTAGCTCCTTTTAAAATCCTAAAAGGCATAGAATCAGATATTTTACCTGATGGACGGCTCGACTATCCTGAAGAAATTTTAAAAACCTTTGACTTTATCGTGGCTTCCGTCCACTCAGGGCTTAAAATGGATAAGGAAAAGGCAACTGCTCGTCTCATCAAAGCCATAGAAAATCCATATACTACTATTTTGGGACACCCCACAGGTCGCTTACTATTGCGGCGAGAAGGTTATCCACTTGATTTTGAAAAAATTATAGATGCTTGTGTAGCAAATCATGTAGTCATAGAAATCAATGCTAATCCTTGGCGACTGGACTTAGACTGGCGCTGGGTACACAAGACAATCGAAAAAGGAGCGATGTTAAGTATCAATCCCGATGCACATGAAATTGCAGGATTAAAAGATATGTACTATGGAGTCTTGGTAGCAAGAAAGGGAGGTGCAAGCAAAGAAAACATCTTGAATACCATGAGTTTACAAGAAATTGAAAATTTTTTTTCAAAAGTGTAAAAAAAACACTAACCTTCGTGTATTTTTTACGTTCGTACTATTGAAAATTCTAATAAGCAAAAAAAAGAATTGACAATAGTTGAAACATCTAAACAAATCTAAGAAATGAGAAAGAAAAATGCCATACTAATCATTGATGCTCAATATGATTTTTGCAATCCTGCGGGTTCGCTTTACGTAAATGGTGCCGCAGAAGATATGCAAAGATTGAGTGCCTTCATTGTCCGCAACAAAGAGGCAATAGACCACATTTGCGTAACTTTGGATTTCCACCCTGTTAATGACATTTCACACCCTTCTTTTTGGCAAGATGCAGAAGGCAACTTTCCCCCTCCTTTTACCCAAATTACTTTGGCTGAGGTAAAGGCGGGAAAGTGGACTCCAAGATTTTACCCACAAGAGGCAGTCCAATATTTGACAGATTTGGAAGCACAAGGGCAGTTTCCTCACTTCATCTGGCCAGAACACTGCCTTATAGGCTCAAAGGGGGCTTCGCTTGACGATACCTTACTCGCAGCACTAAGAACTTGGACGCTTGACGGGAAGTGGTACCAAGCAGTTACCAAAGGCACAAATCCCTTGACAGAACACTTCGGTATATTCATGGCACAGATTCCGCTACCCAATGCCCCTGAAACTCAACTAAACCAAGAATTGATAGATACTTTGTCAAGCTATGAAAATGTCTATCTGGCAGGCGAAGCCAAATCGCATTGCGTAGCGACAAGTTTGCGTCAAGCAATGGAATACGCACCGCATTTGGCAAGTAAAATGATTGTATTAGAAGATTGTATGTCTGACGTAAAAGGTTTAGCACACTTAGGTACACCTATTTATGAGGAAGCCCAAAAGAGGGGGATTCGCTTTGCTAAGTCCTCAGAACCAATAGTTTAAAGAGTAATTTTAGGTAATTAAGCATGAATCAACAAAGAAAAGTAGCCATCGTTACAGGAGCAGGACAGGGCATAGGTTTAGAGATTGCTATGCAATTAGCTAAGTCAGGAGTAAATATTTTGCTCAATGATGTTGATGAGCAGTTGGCGAGCCGTGCCGCAAGAGAAATTCAAGCCCAAACTGATGCTTCCTGTCTTGCTTTTGCTGGTGATTGTAGTGAGGTAGCCTTGATAAACCAAATGGTGGCTATGGCGGTGGCTGATTTGGGCAGCGTGGATATAGTGATTGCCAATGCAGGAATTACTTTATTTGGAGATTTTCTTTCTTACACTCCTGAAGCATTTCATAGGGTCATGCAGGTAAACTTGGCGGGAACTTTTTTTCTTGCCCAAACTGCCGCTAAGCAAATGATAAAGCAAGGGAAAGGGGGAGCTTTGTTATTTATGTCCTCTGTTACAGGGCATCAGGCTCACAAGCACTTGGCAGCGTATAGCATGAGCAAGGCGGCTTTGGAAATGTTGGCGAAAAATTTGGTCATAGAACTCTCTGAATATCAAATCAGAGTAAACTGCATAGCTCCAGGAGCTACACTGACTGAGAGAACGATGGGGGATACAAGTTATGAAAAAGTTTGGTCTAAGATTACTCCGCTTGGTCGCCCTGCCGTAGTGGAAGACATAGCCCAAGCGGCTGTGTTTTTAGTTTCTGACAGAGCCAAGCACATTACAGGGCAAAGTCTTATCATAGACGGTGGTTGGACAAGTGTAAGCCCTTCGCCTTATGAATAAGAAAATTAACTTAACCAGCCCTTGCTTTTGAACCAAAAATAAATGCCTACACAGATGACCAACATCACAAGCCAAACGGCTGAGTAGCCCCAAACTGATTCTAACTCAGGCATATACTTAAAGTTCATTCCATAAATACCTACAATAAACGTCAGAGGAAGGAAGAATACAGATAAAATCGTAAGTACTTTCATCACCTCATTGGTGCGATGAGAAGCCAAAGAAAGGTGAATATTGAGCAAGTTATTAGTATCTTCGTAAAGTTGGTCAGAGTAATATTGAAGTTTTTCGCCTGTTTCCAGTACGTCCTTAAAATAACTAACTAACATCTCATTGCCTACCATTTGTTTTTTGAGTAATTCATTGAACAAGAAAAGCATCTTTTTGTAAATAGAGGCTTTGCGACGAAGCAGGTAGAGTTTCTCGATGATGGTCGCAGGCTCGTTATTATCAAAAATAGCCTCCTCGTATCTTTCTACAAGTTCCATAGCATCTTTGATAGGAATTTCATAGGTATTCATCGCAGCAGCATAAAGGTCAGTAGAAATTTTGAGTGCAAGGTTATCTTCATCTTTCCTTGATACTCGCCATTTGTTGCGAACTACTCGCAAATACTCATGGTCTTTGCGATGAATAGTTACTAAAAAATCTTTTCCTATAAAAAAGGCAATTTTATTGGTCAATTTCTGCACAGTATCGCCGTCTTTACTTGCGCCTAAATCATACGCCCTAAGTACCATAAAAGCGACCTCGTCAATAACTTCGTACTTAGGCAGATGCTCTGGTTCTAAACAATCATGCACAGAAGCAGAGTGAAGATTGTACTGAACGGCTATTTGAGCTAATTCTCGGATAGAGGGGTTTACCAAACTTACCCATTCAAAACCAGTATTACTTTTTAAAACAATTTCTGTCACGATTTGGACTGAGTTTATGATTTTTGCTTATTTTTAAATTGTCTTTCCATGAGGATTTTAGCTATCTCATTTCCCCCTTCTGCAAGTTTTTGAATTTCATTATTTTGAGGAGGCAGCTGCTGAAGTGGTGCATTTTGAGCTTCTCCTAAGGTAACTATGGTTTCTATATTTTCTATGCGCTTTTTCAAATCTGCATTTTCCTTAGACAAAGCTTTTACTACTTGTATCAACTCTACATCGGTTTGTTTTGCTCTGTCGAGCTTTTCCAACTCCATTTTCTTAATTTTGATAAGCGCACTACTCAAGATAGCTACGATAGGAATAGAGGAAAGTATGCCAATGACGAAAACAGGCTCCATAACTTTTAAGTTTAGTAAGTAAAAAAATAGTAAGTTTTTATAAAAATTGACTACCTCTCATCAATAAGTCATCTTCAACAAATTTAGGTATGATTTTCTTATGCGATACTCATATTACTTCATACCAAGCCCAAAGTTACAAATTTGTTTTAAAAAGTGCAGATTATTTTCTTAAAATGTGTTATATCCCAACTGCTTACTTGTTTTCCGCTACAAAGTCAATCAACAAGGGAAAAAATGTATAAAATTCTTCTTTAAACTCCTCATAATACATCAAAAGGCTTTCAGAGGCTATTTCCATACCAGAGGAAAAAGGGGTACGGTGCGACATTCCCGTCAAAACTTTGTGTATGCCCTCTATGCGAGTATATGCCTCAAAAATTTGATTTTTGAGCATGTATTGGAAAAAATACAAGGATTTTTGGGGAAGTAGCGTCTGATACTTAAAAATAATTTGATGTATTTGTTGGCTGTACGACGACAAGTCCTCATGGTGAAAACTTGACCAATTCGCCGCCAAAAAGTGGTCATAAAAAATATCTACTATCACGCCTGCATAGTGTCTATGTTTATCTCTTAGTCTTGCTTTGCTTTGTTTGACAATCTCATGCTGGTCTGTGAAATCATCTATCTGCCTGTGCAATAAAATCCCCTTTGCTATGCTTTCGCTGTACTGCAAAAACTGCTTGCCTTTGACATGGTCAGCAATAAAATTGCCAATGAGTATCTCCTCCTCCTCGCCAGAAAGGTAAGCATGTGCTAAAAAATTCATGTCAAATGTTGCTGTTAAGCAGGTTTTGTTGGTAAAAAATATCAACTAACTATTTTGTAAACAAAAAACTCAAAATATATCATTACTTTTTTGTATAATTTATTTTAAAATTTTACATTTATATTCATATTAAAAAGGAGTCAAACTTACTTCAATTATATTAGAATAATAGAGTTCTACTCTTTTTTTCTACTCTTTCTTTCTACTCTTTTTTTCTACTCTTTCTTTCTACTCTTTCTTTCTACTCTTTCTTTATTTTATTTAACTTAAATTTTTAATTATTATGAAAAAGAAAGTTTTAATCCTATTTCTATTGTCTTTGTTTGTATGGCTTTGTAATGCGAGTAGTCCTGAGATTTATGCGCAAGAAACACTTCCACCTTCCTATCCTCCGTCTATCCCGTCTTGTTACGAGCTTAGTGCCTGTGCTGTTATCAACCCGAAAGGACAGTCTTGGTGTGCGACAGAAGGTACTGGTTGTCCTTGCTACGGTACTCCTTGTGACTGTTCCTAAATTTTTCAAATCTTATGCATGTATTTAGACTTAGTGTGATACTGTTGATAGTTCTTGGTTGCACAGGCTCTTCGCAATTTCCAAGCACAGATGTTTATACTTTAAAGCAGTATAAACAGTTGATTATTAATGATACTTTACTAAGCAACGCTTCTTACTGCATACAAGAAGTAGAAGATAAAGGAAGGAGTTATCTTATGTTTTCTAAACAACTTAAACTTATCTTGTATGATATAACAAGCAATAAGGTAATTAGTACTATTTCTCTACCTAAGGACAAAAACCTAAAGCCTAATACTTTTAGTTGTGTATTCATCAATCCAGACTCTATCTATGTTATTCCTTTTATGCATCAAAAAGTAAATAGTATATTACTTATTGATAGTCAGGGAAATCTAAAAAGAGAAATAACTTCTCACAAGGTAAATAACTTCAATCAAGCACAAATTTCTTGTATATTCTGTAATGGTAATTTGCCTATGTACTATCAGCATCAGCTATTTTTACCCAATAGGAGTACGTATTCTGCTACTACAACACAGTACTATGATATGCTGCATGCTTTTCAGATAAAAATAGATTTGCAAACAGGAGAATATAAATTAATGGAAGGAAAATATCCTGATGATTATAGAGGAAAATTGTGGAATAGAGAATATTTTGCTGATGTGGACAGAGAAGGAAGATTGATAATGTCCTTTGCGTCCTCATCAAAATTGGTGGTAAAAGATATAAAAAGTGGTCAAGAAAAATTAATTGACGCTCATAGTAAGTTTTTTGATAAAGTAAAGCCATTGGATTCTTGGGAAGATTGGGAAGTAAAGAAAACTTATCATCTCCAAGAAGCGTACTACCAATTTGTAGTTCATGATAAATATCGTCAGTTGTATTATAGGTTTGCCTTTCTTCCAATAAACTGGGGAGATAAGCAAAAAAAAGAAGACTATGATAAGCCTTTTTCTATCATTATCCTCGATAAAGATTTTCGGATAGTAGGTGAAACAAAGTTTAAAGATAGTAGCTACGTGAATGGCGCATTTTTCATAGGTAAAGCAGGACTGTATCTCTTAGATAGAAAAACTTTCTTAGGAGAATCTTCTGAGAAAGGCATTTATTCATTTCATATTTTCCGATTAGAAAAACGCTAACTATAAAACCCTAAAAAATAATCTTATGAAAAAAGTATTTGTTTTAATTTCAATTTTGTCCGCATTATTATTGTCTTGTAACAAGATAGATGTCAGTGAACAAACCTTAGTAGCATCACAAGATTTTACTAATCAAGCTATTATGCCTGAGCGCTTTACCCAATTCGGTTCTGGACTACTTGCTAAGCATAACAAGCATAGCTCTATACTTCCCTTAGAAACAGAAGGGATATATACCATTCGCATGGGTAGTTCTAATGGAGAATTTGAGAATGTTTTTGCAAACTTGTATAATCAACATGGAGAGTTGGTAGCATCTAACTATGCCAAAACTGCTAAAGGTACAGTAAAATTTCATGATGCTTGGATATATCGCTGTGCAGAAGCTGGCAATTTCAAATTAGTCTTGGATACAAGAAAGTCTGAAGCAGATATAAATTATGCTTTAGGTGTAATCAAACCTAAGCAAGTGCTGGATTAAATTAACTCTTTAGAGATACATACTGTTCTCCTTGTTCATAAGACCAACGAGAACAGTATTGTTAAAGCGATTTTAAGAAAACAATATGGTAGTTTGGCAGCATTGCAAGTTGCAAATCATACTCTTAACCTACTATCCGTATCTCACTTACCCCATTGCCTTTGGGCTGTACTTGGATTTGAGTAGTAATCCTGTTTTTGAGTTCTTCTACGTGGGAAATGATGCCAATTTGTTTTCCCCCTAACTGCAAGTTTTCCAAAGTATTAATCGTATCGGCTAAGGTATCGGGGTCAAGCGTACCAAAGCCTTCATCTATAAACAAAGAGCGAATCTGCGTCTGTCTGCCCGCCGTAGCCAAGTCAGAAAGTCCTAACGCCAAAGCTAAACTTACCAAGAAAGTTTCTCCGCCAGACAACGTATTGATAGAGCGAATGTTATCTGCTTGGTCTTTGTCGACTATTTCCATGTCTAATTCTGCTTTATCTTTTTTTCTTAGGTGGTAGCGTGGGTTTATTTTCTCTAAGTGCTTGTTTGCCAATGCAATCAAATGAGCAAGCGTAAGACTTTGGGCAAAGGCACGCAACTCATTGGTCGTTTTTGAGCCTATGATGTCGACCAAAGTTTTCCAGCGTTGGTATTCCTTGCGTTGTTTGTCAATCTCTTTGCGTTTCTCACTGAATTGTTTTTCTAAATTTTCATTTTCTCGAAGTCTAAAACTCTGCTCATTGATATTTTCGTTTAAAATTCTTAACTCGCTTTTGTACTTTTCTAAGTTAGCTATTAAAACTTCCAAAGTTTCATAGCTGATGCCTGCTGAACTACTCAATTTTTGGAGGTTTTCCTTTGTCATTTTGATATTGGTTTCACATTGTACCAACTTATTACCCAATTCTTCTTTTAGCTTACGAATCTGAACTACTGCTTCATTAGAAAGCAGTGATTGTTTGAGTAATTCAATATTCTCAAAATCAGGGAGTATTCTTTTTTGGAGTTGGTCTGTCTTATGAGCTAAAGTTTGTCGATTTTCTTGTAAGCGATTTTTTACTTGGGCAATGCTACTTTTCAAAATCTCTACCTCTTGTTGCACATTGGTAAGAGCAGTTTTCAAATTTTCTAATCTATGCTGCTCATTTTTAATTGTTTGTGTAATTCTTATTTTTTCTTCTTGGGTATTTTTTTCTCCAAAAATTGCCTTGCGATTGCTTTGCAAATCTTTTAGCTCATTTTGCATTTTTTCTTGTTCTCTTTGGAGGTTTTTCAACTGTTTTTCCATTTCTATAACAGTAGCCGTAGTTTGTCCTTCCTCACCTTGCAATTTATTAATCTTATCTAAAATAATCTTTTCATTATCAATGTTTTGCTGATAGCTATTTACCCTCTCTTCCAATTTTCTGAGCCAAGTTGCTTTGTCCTTTTCCAAAGGAATAGCCTCCTTGTACTTTTTCAAAAGGTCTAAGAGTGCCTCTTTTTCTTTTTTTCCTTTGTCTAAAATCTGCGAACCTTCCTGCTCTAATTGCTGGCGTTCTTTTTCGTAATTAGCTAAGTCAGTATTTATTTTAGTTAGCTCTATTTCAAGTTTTTGGATTTTACTTTTCCAGCTTTCTTCTTCTTTTCCTAAGTGTTCTATTTCTTTTTGCTTTTCTTTCAGAAGCATATTTTGCTTTTCAAGAGTTTGTAGGTGTTTTTCTTTCTCCTCCCACTGATTGCGAACTTGATTGCTTTCATGAATTGCAATTTGTGAGGAGAGTGTAGCAGAAAGTTCAGTAAATTGCTTTTGTAATTCTTGGATTTTTATTTGATTATCCGCTAATTCTTGTGTTTGTTTATTGAGTGTAACTTCTAAGCCTTTTGCCTCGACTTCTGCCTTTTTTATTTTTTCATTTGTCCTGTCCAACTCGTTTTGATATGCTCTCCAAGTTTGCTCTTTGGCTTTGGTATCTGCTTGATAATGAGCAAAGGGGTGATGAGTTGCTCCGCAAAGTGGACAAGGTTCACCTTTTCTAAGTGTCTGCCTTACTTGCTTATAACTTTGTATCAGTTGCTCTTTTTCATAGAGTTCCCTTGCCAAATCCAATTTTTCTTGAAGATGTATTTTTTCTTCTTTGAGAGTTGCTAAAAAAACAGCTACTCTTTTTTCATCATTACTATTTTTAAAAATATCTTCTCTTAGCAATCTTATCACTTCTGTTAATTTCTCGAATTCCAAAGAAATATCAGCTATTTGCTTGTACTTACTTAGATTAGACAAAAGCTGATTGTAAGCCTTTTCTACTTCTTGTATTTCTCTGCCTTGTAAAACTGTTTCTTTTTCTGCGTGTACTTGTGTAGTTTTCTGGACAATTTCTGCTACTTCCTTTTGGTATTTTTCTAAGATTTCTCTTTGTTTTTTCTGTTCTTCATGTACCTTTTTAGTGCTATCTTCATTTTCTTTTTTCCTTTGTGAGTTTTTGTCTATTTCTTTTTTCAACTCAAAAAGATAGTCTAACTTTTGTCTGATGACACCTAAATCTTGGACAAGTAATTTATCTTGGTGATTTTCAAAAATATACTGCTGTATTTTGGCTAAGTTTTCTTTTTCACTTTCTATGACTTGCATTATGTGTTGCTTTTTCTGATAGGCAAGATTTATTTCTTTTCCCTGTTCGCCTATTTGCTTGCGAGTGGCATCTAAGTTTTTATTCATTTCGCTTATCTGGAAATCCAACTTTTCTGCTTGCTCTATCTTAGGAAATTCGGCATTCTGCTCCTGCTCTGCTTTGGCTAAGTTTTCTTTTATCTGATTGAACTCTTGTTGCTTTTTTTTGATTTCTATTTCTTTTATAGGGAGTTGTGATTGTTCTTTATCTAATTTTTCCTGTTCTGTTTGCACTAAATTAGAAAGCGTTTCTATTTCGCTGAGTTCCCCTTTGAAGTGAGCTGCCTTTTCGTGCCTTAGCAATTTTTCAAAATCATTTTTTGCATTTTCTTGTTGTAGCATAACTTGCTGATAAGTTTGCTCAAAATCAGCTAATTGTTTATTTAACTCTTGAATTTCTTTGGCTTTTTTGATTTGCTCATTGGTAAGTGCTATTACTTGGTCTAATTTTTCTTTTTCTTTCTGATTTTCAACAAGTTGGCTTTTGATAGCTGTTTTCTGTTCTTCTGAAAGCAACTTACTTTCATCTATTTGGCTTTCTAAAAGTTCTAATTTTTTTTTCTCCTCAAATCGCCTTTCATCAGCTCGTTTGGAAAGCTGGGAGTAGATTTCTGTCCCTGTGATTTTTTCTAAGAGTTCTCCCCTGCTTTTTTCATCGGCTTTGAGAAAAGCAGAAAAATCACCTTGTGCCAGCATAACAGAACGCAAAAAACGCTGATAATCCAAGCCCGTAAGTTGCTCAACTTTTTCCTTTACTTCTTTGAGTTTGTTTGCTTCTAAGATAGTTCCTCCCATCTCTGCCAATTCCATTTTCTCTGCATATTCTATTTCTCCACTTTTCTTTACTTTTCTAAGGAGTAGCCACTTAGAAGTATAAATTTTATTTCGTACTTCAAAATGGACTTCTGAAAAGCAATCGGCTGCCCCTCTGCTTAATATCTCATTTGCCTTGTCTTTCCCAAAGCGAGGCGCAACCCCATAAAGTGCCAAAGTAATGGCATCTAAAATGGTACTTTTCCCAGCTCCTGTTGCTCCTGTAATGGCAAAAAGTCCAGCCTCTTTCAGTGGAGAGGCTTGGAAGTTTATTTCAAAAAAATCGCCTTGCTTGTCTTTACGGAGAGAGTTCAGATTTTTGAAACGGAGTGCTAAAATTTTCATTTTTAGATATTTACAATCAATTTTCTTTTTTACAGTAAAAATAATGAAAATATATGAAAAAGCTAATCAATGTTTTACAAAATAATGTATATTGCTGGTTCATTGTTATTGGGTATAGAGGGAATAATTCACAAGGAGATGAAACCAATTATCTTTCTGGCTTTTGCAAATGACAAGGTCGACAATGCGCGTTACCTCAGGAACTTGCCTTGGGAACTTGACGGTATCCGAAAGGTACTCCAACCTGCTGTCAAAGAGGGACTTTGCGAAGTCATAGAAAGAGCCAATGTAAGCATAGAGCAAATTTTTGACATTTTCCAAACCTACAAGGAACAAATTGCAATTTTCCACTATGGCGGTCATGCAGACGGCTATCAGTTGTTATTAGAGTCCTCAAATCTGGCAAGTTTTGAAAACCTGCCAGATTTTAATGCAAACAAGGTTGCTCATGGCGAAGGTTTAGTTTCTTTTTTTGCAAGGCAGAAAGGATTAAAGTTGGTATTTTTCAATGGGTGTAGCACCCAGCAACAGTCTTTGGAGTTGGTCAAAGCGGGTATCCCTGCTGTCATAGGCACGAGTAACTCTATCAATGATGATGTAGCTACTACTTTGTCTATTCGCTTTTACTCTGGGCTTGCCAAAGGAGCGAGTTTGGAAAAAGCATGGCTTGAGGCAACTGACGAGGTAAAAATGAAGGAAGGTACAGCCAACTTGCGAGGACTATACCGCAAAAGCCAAACAGAAACTGCTCCAGACCGCTTCCCTTGGGAGATTTACTTTCGCGAAGGAGCAGAAAAAGTCAAAGAATGGAACTTGCCAGAGGAGGTGGACAATCCACTTTTTGGCTTGCCGCCAATTCCCCCAACTTTTGCCCTGCCCGAGTCCCCTTTTTTGTTTTTAAAACGCTATGAACGCCCTCATGCAGAACTATTTTTTGGTAGGTCATTCTATGTCAGAGATTTATACAATAAGATTATCGATACACAAGCTCCACCTGTCATTTTGCTCTACGGGCAGTCGGGAACGGGCAAGTCCTCTTTGTTTGATGCAGGGCTAAATCCACGTTTGGAAAATTCGCATCAGGTAGTCTATCTCCGCCGAAATCAAAACTTGGGCTTGATAGGCACATTGGCGGAAGGTTTGGTTTTACAAAATCAAATCCCTGCTAAAGAGCATAAATACATAGAAGAAAATAATAAAAAAGGAGCGGAAGACAAACGCCTTCTTCTGTTAGAAAATCTTAAAAATCAGTTGCTTACACTTGCAGAAAGCGAGAAAATAAACCTCTCGGCTACCATTGAAACTTTGGAAAGAGAACTTTCTTCTTCTTTTTCTGAGGGAAAAAAATATCAGATAGACAAAAATTTTGATACTTCTAAAAAATTTGATGCGGCGATAGAGCAGAGATTTCTTGCCCAAGTAGGCGAAACGCCTTTTTTACCTTTACTCAAAGCATGGCACGAAGCTGAAACTCATTTTCAAAAGCCGCTATTGGTGATTTTAGACCAAGCAGAAGAACTTTTTACCAGACCTAATAAGCAGATAAGTAATGAGTTAGATGATTTAGCCCAATGTTTAAAAGTTATTTTTAACTTTCCTGTTTTTGCGCCACAAGGCAAGCTAATTTTAGGGTATCGCAAGGAATATCACCCTGAGTTTGAGGAAAGTTTTAAAGAGTATGCCATTCCACGGGCTAAGGTTTTTTTAGAGCCACTTTCTCGCAAAGATATTTTGGATATTTTCAAAGGGCTTACAGACACACCTACACTGAAAAAAAGATACAATTTACAGGTGGACAAGAACTTACCTGTCATTATCGCAGATGACCTACTCGAGGATAAGGACTCGCCTGTTGCACCTGTGTTGCAGATTTTGCTTACCAAAATGTGGGACAGGGTACGGGATAAACAAAATCCTACTTTTACCGTAGAATTATACCAAAATCTGAAAAGAGAGGGTTTTTTATTAGATGATTTCTTCCGTCAGCAAAGTAAAAAATTGGCAGAGTGGAATCCAGAATTGGAAAGTTCGGGCTTACCCTTAGACATTTTGTTCTTTCACACTACGCATTTAGGAACGGCGGGAAGTAGAAGTTTGGAGGAAATACGAAAACACTATGCCCATATCCCCGAGAAGGCAGAACTTTTGCTCTACAAACTCAAAGACTTGTATCTTTTGGTAGAAGCGGGAGATAATCGGACTAACCTTACTCACGACACGCTTGCCCCTTTGGTGAAAAATGAATTTAGAAAATCAGAAAGAGCAGGGCAAAGAGCAAGTCGTATTTTGGAAAACCAACTTAGTGATTTTCTTATAGATAGCAAATATGTCTTAGATGAGTTGGAGGTCGAGATTGTGGAAAAAGGCAAGGAAGGCATGAGGGTCTGGACGGAGAATGAAGAAAAATTTGTAGCCGCCAGCCAAGAGGTTCGTTTAGAGAAAGAAAAAGCAAGGCGCAGACGCAGAAGGTATGCTATTGCAGCACTTTCCATGATTTTGATTACAGCTTTGTTTTCTTTGTACCAATGGAATCGGTCAGTAAAAAGTGCGGATTCTGCCAAAATGAAAGAGCTGATGCTTCTTTCTGCCCAAAATGTAAACTCGGAAATAGACTCTGTGAAAGACTTGGCGATACGCTTGGCAGAGCAGGCGGCAACTTTTGCCGAGCAGGTAGAAAATAAAGAAAAAAGCGAGGTTTTTGATAATTTTAGAAAAGTCAGCGAAAGTTATCGTACTCATAAGGCAGAGGGCAAGTTTTGGCTACCTCCTTACCAAGAAATTCGCTATCGGGAGCTGCCTTTTGATGCACGATTTAGCCAAAATAAAATGAATGACGCCGCTTTTTTAGCTTTTCGCAGAAGCAGTGCAGAGTTTGGGGAATTAGCAGAAGAATTACCTGATTTCCCCCAAGAAATTTTTGACTATACCAATCAAGTAATTTACAAAAATACACTTGACCATAAGCAGTTAGTGATATGGATTAAAAATCATTCTTTCCGAGTGTATCCATATAAGAGAGGAGAAGCCAGCCAGCTTTTCAAGGCGGATAGTAGTTGGACTGATTTTTTAGCGGTGGACAGCACTAATTGGTTTGTAATAGACACAGCCTACCAAATCAAAGCCTTTTCTCCAAGAAAACGCTCTGCTGAGTCGGTGCTAACTTTGCCTAAAGACTCTGTATCTGGCGCATATAAGTTTCAGTTTCTTTCCTATCAAAATAATGCTTTGTTTATTTGGTATGCCAATAAACTTTTAAAACTAAGTTCCAAAAAATCAAATCCTAACTCCTCAAGTTGGGAAAATGTAAGTGTAGATACCTTGGCAGAAGTAACAGACGATAATCCTTCTTCTTCAGATTTTTATACAGTAGCTTACGGCTTGTCATGGTACGGATATAACTCGGCAGAAGTAGCTTTTAACCAAGATTTCAGCAAAATAATCGCCTACACGGATAGAAATGCAGTACTACTTTACAAAGACAAGCAAGATAGTACCTATCGTTTTTTACCTATCAAGGACTTTCTCGCTTATACGGATTATAAAAATAGTATTAGTTTTTCCAAAGACCTTCAATATGTGGGGATTATCAATAGAGATAAGAACTTTAGCTTGTACCGTTTGCAAATCAAAAATGATAAAGTCGTACTTCAAGAGATTTTCAATAGAAGTATCAGGATAGGGGATAGTTTTCTTGGCAAAATTCAGCTTGCTCAAGACAACCATATTCTTGTTCAGGTAGTTGGGCAGACAAGTTATGCAAACCAAGCACTAAGTTCTAATCAAATACGAATTTACGATTTTCAAGGACGCCTTGAAGACATACACTACCTCTCCAGCGAAACCAAGGGTTTCTCATTTTCTAACGATGGGAAATATCTCATGGATTTACAAGAAAATAAAATGATTCTCCGTTTTCCCATTTATCATTTACGAGATTGGCTGGAACGAACCACCGCCCCACAACTTAGCATAAGGCAGAAGATAAAGTATGATATTGCCTCCTTCAAGGAAAAGTGGCAACAATATGATGCTCAAAAGTTTATCTTAGCTCAAATAGTTTCTTTTATGACTATTTTGCTAATCCTGATTAGATATATTCCTGTATGTATTCAACTTTATAAAGAAAAAAGATATTACAAAATATTCATGTATGGCTTAGCCACTTTTATTTTTCTCATTGCCGCCATTTATCGCGAATTTTTTACCGAAATGGAGGAGAACATCATCAATAAATTAGCCGACAACTTCATTATTTTAGCATTTTTCTACTTGTGCTTGATTCTTTTTGAGCAAAAAGAAGAAATCCGAAGCTACGTATTGGAAAAAAAGTGGACTTCCTTAGTTTTGTATGCCGCACCAGAGGTAATTGTCCTGACTATCAACAGTTATGCTATCTATCAGCTCTTTGTCTATGGCAACTTGCAAGACTACGAAATAATAGTTGAAAAAGGATACTTTTATATTTTCTTACCTTTGTTTTATGCTTTTAATGCTTTAGTTTTGTGGACTTTGCATCTATCAGAATCCTCATTTTATCAAAAAAGATATATAAAAACTTTGGGCTTACTATTTTTTGCGTATAGCTATTTATCGTGGTTTCTTACTCAGTACGCTACTCCCGACAGGTTTGACCTTTTTGGGTGGGGAATCGCTGTTTATTTCTTCTTTTGGTTTACTCTGTGGGTAGGTGAAAAGGTATATCGGTACTACGAACCTTTGATAAAGCAGTTGATTAGAGAAAAAAATTGGTTTGTATTAGCTACAAATCTTCTGCCTGAGCTATTGATATTTTGCTTTTTTTCTTTGATACTTTATTACAATTTTACTGAAAAAGGCAATATCCAAGAAAAATGGGTAATGGCTTATGTTTTTTTCTTGAGTTTTGTTTTTCTGCTTTGGATAGTATTAACAGGGAAAAAAGCGTTAGGAAAGATACGAAATAGAAAAACCTAAGTGAACATCACCTTTGCAAACAGCTATCTGCCCTTTTTCTAATTGGAAAACGACTTTTTCCTCATCAGAGTAGGCTATTTGCTTATCTAAAAATTGTTTATAGGACTGCACGGCATTTTCAAAGTTATTTTTAGGAATATAAACACTGAGTTTCTCTATGCCTTTGATGCCGTTTTCATGCTCTAAATTGGCAGGCAGCGGGGAAAATGGTGGCTCATAAGGGGTCATGACAAAAGGCAAATACATAGAGAAAGGCGTAAAAATTTTCCATGTAAGCACCTGTCCGTCAGGCTTTAATCTCTGCATAGAGGTAAGATGGGTAGTTGGGACTTTTCGCTTTTGGACTTCCCAAAAATCTTGCTCGCCTGCGGTAGCCAAGAGGCAAAAATCTATGATGCCCTTTGGAAAAAGCAAGGCTCTTCCTACAAATCTTTGCTGGAAACCTGAGTGAGGGGATTGGCTGTCAGCCTTAAAGTAGCCAATTTGGAAAAGTAGCTTTGTCCACTTTGTTTTCCAACGCTTTCGCACAGCCAATATTTCTATAAAAGTCCCGTTTTTAAAATGAATGAGTGCATTCTCTGTAACACCGTTGTTGTGTTTGCCTCCTTTGCTTACTTTGAAGCCCTCTTTTTGATATTGCTTTATGCCCTCATCGAGGTTTTCAACCAAAAGTACTACGTGGTCAAGTTGTAATGCCATTGTTTTATCAGCTTAAATCTATCTGAAAATGTAAATGCTTGCAAACCTCAGCCCCCCAACTGATTTTCCATTGGAGCAGTCCTTGGTTTACCTTATTGCTTCCATGTTCGTTGGAAATTCCAAAACTAAAGTAGCAAAAATTTTTGTATTTTTCTTTGATGAGATAGTGAAAGAGCAAATCTGTGGCACGTAGTTCTTTGCCTAAGTTATTAGAAGCGACGTATTGACAGTGAGCAACTTGTCTATCTTCAAAAATGGTTGCTCCCGCTAAGATTTCGCCTTGCTGATAGACATTGTACTGCTTGATGTTTTGAGGAAAGCGAGCCGCCAGCAAGCTAATTTCTGAAAGGGTATGTGTAGGGCTTAAACCATACTTATTCTTTAATTGAGGAATGAGCAGTTCGTTCCAAAAGCCTTCAAATTGGGTAAAAGAGGAGTCTTCTATGATTTCCAAAGGAGGGATGGCATGAGAAGCCTTTTTGATGGCTTGCTCTCTTCCATGCCAAAGGTGAATTGGGCTTTGCAAATCTATCACTGCCCCCATATCTTGCTGGCAAAGCCTAATAAGATGCACTAATGTCTGATTGCTAAGTGATAAAGGATAAAATTTCGGTTCAGTAGGTTTACTTTTTTGGTAAAAAAAAGGAATTTCTTTATAAAAAATTTTTTCAAACTCTTTACGTTGATAGTAATGAAAAATTGCTTGAAAAATATTTTGATAGCTTTCTACCGAAGGGGCTACAGCTACTCCCCCGTAGGTCAGTCCTCCATGCGAATAGATAACATTGTCTTTTTCATTGGCAGGAAAAATAGCAAGTAGTTCTTTATCAGCGAAAACCATGACAGAATGGTCTTGGAATCTGTCCGCATGATAGTCCATAAAACTGCGATGAAAAAGGAAGGTAGCATTTTGAGCTATATTGACAAACTCATTCCAAATTTGTTGATAATGAGCATGGTATCTAATCGCTTGCAAGGCTATATTCATGAAATCAATAGCTTAAGCAGAGGAAGGTTCATTTTTAAACCTTCTCATCAATTTATTGGAAAACAAAAACTCATTTAATTCTGGTACATCGGAATCAAATAGCGTTTCGTTGCTTCCCTCCCACTTCTTTTCACCTTGATGCAAGAACATGATGTATTCACCTATCTCCATGACAGAGTTCATGTCATGCGATACAATGATAGTCGTAATATCATATTCTTGAGTGATTTCTTGTATCAAGTTATCTATTCTAATAGAAGTGAGCGGGTCAAGTCCTGAGTTTGGCTCATCACAAAAAAGATAACGCGTAGTTTCTAAGGCAATGGCTCTGGCAATACCCACTCTTTTTTTCATGCCTCCACTTATTTCCGAAGGAGTTTTCTTAGCAGCATTTTCCAAACCAACCCTTTTCAAGCAAAAATGCACCCTGTCCATTTTTGCGTCTAAGGGCATCTGCGTAAGCATATCTAAGGGAAAGCGTACATTTTCCTCCACCGTCTTAGAATCAAAAAGGGCAGAACCTTGAAACAACATGCCTATTTCTTGGCGAATGTCTTTTTTCTCTTCCTTGCTTGCTTTGATAAAATCTCGTTCATCATACAGCACTTTTCCTTCGTCAGGTATCACCAAACCTACTATATTTTTTAGTAATACACTTTTTCCCGTCCCGCTTGCCCCGATAATCATGTTGGTCATGCCTCGCTTAAAAACCCCACTAATGTTTTTCAATACATCTTTGTCCCCAAATTTTTTGCTTACGTTCTTTACTTCTATCATGTTTTATATTTATAGTTTCTGATTTATTATTTTTGGTTTGTATGGTACTACATCAATTTATACGTATATAGTCTGTCCTCAAGAGAAATAGAATTAGAAACAGTGTAGAGAATTTCGCCTGTTTGGGAAACTTCTATACCCACAATACCTTCTTTTTGCAAGTCATCTAATTTGGCTTTGAGTTCGTGCAGGGGTATATCCAAGCGCATCATAAGTTATGCTAAGATAGTTTTACCATACTTTTCGCTTATTAAATGTACTATTTTCTTAGAAAGTTCCAATTCTTTTTGTGCTTTTTCTTTTTTAGCATCTTGTAATAAAGCATGAATACTCAGTCCGCCTAAGCTAAGAGAAAACAATGCTAAAGCATATCCCCACATAGGCGCAGCAAACGGATTGTATAATATTGCATCTAAGAAAAATAAGCCTGCTGTTGAGCCAAAAAATGCCCCGATTTGTTTAAGTAATTTTTTAAATTTCATATTTGGACGTTTTTTTAAAAGTTAAACTAATTTCGCAATTTGTAATAGATTTTTTTATATAACGGTACATTACCATGATAATCTATTATCACTACTTCGCCAGTTAAAATACAACTATCCAATGCTAAATCAATATTCAGTACTATAGCATTAGCCCTTACAGGAGCATTTTTATTGATAGTAGAAATTTTTACTTCTTTGGTTTCAAAGCCTACAAAGGCAAAAACAATGATTGCTTCGGAAAAATTCTTATTTATCTCCAATAGAAAATCCCCGTTTTCATCAGTGATAGTTCCTATGCTCGTTCCTTTGAGAGAAACATTTGCACCTGGCAAATCGTAATACTTATTATCTCCTTCTTCACCCCTCACCTTGCCAATAGTTAATTTTTCGGAATCTTTGAGTTTTTCTTTTGGCTTTACCTGTTCTCGTACCTGCTCTTTTGTTGAGAATATATTTACATAATCTTTATTGCTCTTTATTTCTGTAGGAATCTGAGCCTTTGCGTGGGTAGGGACAGATAAACTCGCCACAATCGCATTGGCAAGAGCAAAAAAATAGGTCTGAAAGTGAGTACGGCTGATTTTGGGTTCAGGCAGGGCAATGGTTCTAAGCTGGCTTTGGCGAAATCTCCCACAAATTTTTCCTTGATGCTGTAAAATAGTTTCTGCGATTTCTTTATCTGATTGATTGGTAAAGTCAATTACTGTTTTTTGACAAGAAAGGCAAAACCTCCCCTGTTCGTTGGTCTGCATCGCCAACCAATTTTCACGACAAGGCGTAGGAATGGAAATATTTACTTTTTTTGCCATAAGACTATAAATCTAAAACTACAAACTAACCCAAAAACCTTTCCTTTATCACCGAAACCGTACTAAGCAATTTCTCAGAGGTCAGCCCTTCTCCTATGGCTTTAAATTGCCAGTTTTCTGCTTCTTTGTAGAGTTTGCCTAAGACCATCGCTACTTTTCCTGCAAACTGCTTTTGGGCGGAGATATTGTACTCACCGAAGATATTTTCTATTTGGTGTACCTCTCCACTGTAAATTCTTACTTTGGAATATGGGATATGCGCAAAATCTTGGCGATTTGCACTGACCAAGAAAAAAACCATCTGTACGATATTTTGGCTAAGTTTCTCAAAGTTAATGCTAATGACCTCGTTGTCTTTGTTGTCCTCTTTGATAGATTTGTCGCCTGTGGTGTCATCGCCACTATGATAAACCGCACCGTCAGATGAGTGAGTCTTAGCGGGATATATCAGGTCTATCATATCTTTGTTGTTATTAAATATCGCTACGCAAATGTCCAAGTTTACGTTTTCCCATTTGGGGAACAGACCTAATAATTTTTTTTGAGCGATAGCACCCCAATTGATGCCTATGTTTACTTTGATAGGTTTAGCAGAGGATGCCGCCTTGATGAGAATAACCGTGCCAGATTCGAACATAAAAATTAGGGAGAAAGTAAAAACTTGAAATATTTGCTTTAAGGCTTGTTAGCAAAAATATAGAATTATTACAAGACTTTACCAAAAGTAAGATGACTTTTCAAGAAAAAATCTTATATATAACAAAACTTTGGTCTAATACTTGGTTAGAGGCTTCATTTTGCATTTTGAGGAGTATCAGAGAACCCCAATACTGTATTAAATATTTAGAATGTTTGTCCAAATATGATGAATTACTCATTTTTAAGAAAATTTATCACTTATCTAAGAATAATTTGAATTTTAGCAATTAAATATCTATTTTTATACTGGAATTTTGCATACTTTTTGAACTTGCAAAAGTGGCAAGGTTTTTTTATAAATATTTGAGAACCTCAACCCCTAAAGAAAATATTTAAGCGTTTATCATATCATCTTACGAATTAAAAAAGAATATATATATGAGAAAAACTTTTACGTATCTACTGTTTTTTTGTTTTTGGTCTTGTGCTGAGGCATTTGCACAAGTGGGTCTGGATTTCGTACTAAAAGCAGAAGAATTCAAAAGAAGTAAAAACTATGATGCGGCATTGGCAGAGTACGATAAAGCCATCAAAGCTGACCCAAAAAATCCCGAATATACCTACCGCAAAGGGCAAGTTTACTATATTAAAAAAGATGCAGAAAATGCTATCCAATATTTTGAGAAAACTATTAGTCTAAGACAAGACTATTTGAATGCCCATGTAGGACTGGCTCGCCTTTATACACTGAAATCTAATAACGAAAATGCAGTAAAAGCCTTCGAGAGTGCTTTCAAGTATGAAGACGATAAGGCAAAGAAGATAGAATACAAAATGAACATAGTCAAGATTTTGTATCGTCTTAATCGCTTCAAAGAAGCAGAAACCCACATTATCGATGCCTTAAAAATAGAGCCTAACAATCTTAACTTACTCTATTACAGTGCCTTACTGAACAATACGCTTGGTAAGTACGAAGAAGCAAAAAACGACATGCTCAAAGCAACGAGTATCCTTAGGAGCGATGACCCCAAAGAATTTTCTAAGTATTACTATGAGTTGGGCTATGCTTACTATCATCTGGAAAAGTACAACGAGGCACGTATGGCATTGGACAAAGCAAACTATGGTCCCTTCAAGCAACTTGTTTTCAAAATGACCCCGCCATATTTTTACGGCATGGCATTGGCATATTTTAAAATTTATGACATAGAGGACAGCAAACGCTACTTGGAGATAGCCCTAAGAATGAAGCCTGATTTTTCCCAAGCCCATGACTTATTGCTCAAAATAGTGGCGATGAAAGCAGATAAAAGTGCCATGATTGAGTCTATGAAAAGGGCAGTAGAATATGAAAAAGAACCTCAAAAAAAAGCCACAGGATATGCCAACTTGTGTGAGTTACAGTTCAACTCAGGAAAATATCAAGATGCGGTTAATTCTGCTAATGCTTGTCTGGCGATTCAGCCTCAAAATACACAAATTGCATTTTTAAAAGCTATTGCAATGTATAGGCTCAAAAAGGTAGATGATGCTATTAATTTATTGAATATCCTTACCAAGCAAACTACCTTAGACCAAGAATCGAGGGCGCAATACAATTTTGCTTTAGGAGTGATGTATAGCCGCAGTGGTAAAGATGCCAAAATAGCAGAAAATACCTTCAAAAAAGCAGATTTTGCAGGGTATAAGTATGCCGCAATGGCAGAAATAGAGAGTCTTAGTGGTCAAAAAGCTGATGACCAACCTAAGTTAGATACAGAAATAAAAATAGAAACGGATAATTAAACGTTGTTTCTTTACCAGTGAGAGGACTCTTCCTCAGCCAACTTTAATGCGGTTCTTAAAGCACGCAATTTGTTATTTACTTCTTCTAATTCGCTTTTTTCATTAGATTTAGCCACTATGCCCGCGCCTGCTTGATAGTAAAGCGTGTTGGCTCTGCTTAGAAAAGAACGAATCATAATGGCTTGGTTAAAATCCCCATTGAAGCCCATAAAGCCAATACAACCTCCATAATAAGAACGAGGCGTAGGTTCGTATAGGTCGATGAGTTGCATGGCTTTGTGCTTAGGGGCACCTGAAAGTGTACCCGCGGGAAAAGTATCGGCTACAATCTGTACAGCACTTGCTTGATTCTTTAAGTCCCCTTGAATGGTTGAAACCAAGTGAATGACATGAGAAAAATACTGTATCTCTTTGAAAGTAGTAACCCTTACGTTATCGCAGTGCTTGCTGAGGTCATTGCGAGCAAGGTCGACTAGCATGATGTGTTCTGCGTTTTCTTTGGGGTCTTGTAGTAGTTTTTGAGCCATTTCTGCATCTTGGGCGTCGTGTCCTGTCCGCTTAAAAGTGCCTGCAATGGGATATATAGAGGCTTGGTTGTTTTTGATAGCTAACTGAGTTTCAGGCGAAGAACCAAAAATTTTGAAGTTACCGTAATCAAAATAAAACAAATAAGGAGAGGGATTGATAGAACGTAAAGCGCGATAGACGTTGAAATCATCGCCTTTGAAATTGCGTTGAAAACGCCGCGAGAGTACGATTTGGAATACATCGCCGATTTGGCAGTGGTGCTTGCCTTTGCTGACCATTTCTATATATTCCTCATCACTCATATTCGAGTTTTCTTCTCCATCAAGCGCAAAATGATATGCAGAGAAGTTCTTATTGCGTATCAAAGTTTCTATCTGGTGGATTTTACTTTCTTCTTGTTTATCGGCTAAGGTATGTTCAAAAATATAGAGTTCGTTATTAAAATGATTGATAGCAATAACAAATCGGAAAGCCTGATATAAAACTACGGGAATTGTATCTTGTGTATGATTATCTTTCAGGTTTATGTCCTCATAGTATTGTACTGCCTCATAAGCCATATAGCCAAAAAGCCCATTATTAATAAACTTTGTAGTTTGGTAATCAGACTGAAAGGAGTGAGCAAACTGGGCAAGTAAGCTAACCACTATTTTTTTATCACTGATGCTTATGGTTTCTATGCTACCATCAGGGAACTGCATACTGACTTGCTGATTTTGCACCTCAAACTTAGCAATAGGTTCGCAACAAATATACGTAAAGGCGTTTTCGTTGCCGTGATAATCAGAACTTTCTAAAAGCAGGGTGTTGATGTATTTATCTCTGAGTTTGAGGTAGATACTTACAGGGGTAAAAGTATCTGCTAAAAGTTTTTTGCTTACGGTATGTAGGTAAAAAGTTTTCATAGAGCTTATCTAATGAATGTTTAAGTTTACCTACAAAACTACTATATTATGGTAAGAAAACAATGTATAGGTTAATTTTCTTGTTTTTGGCATGAGAAATATAGTTTTTATAAAAAAAAAGAGCAGTTTGAAACTACTCTTCTTTTTTATTCTAATTATTCATAGAAATTAAGAACTCCTCATTGTCTTTTGTGCCTCGCATATTGTTGAGCAAGAACTCTATTGCTTCGTTGGAGTTCATATCAGACATGTATTTGCGTAAAATCCAAACCCTTTGGAGCGTGTCCTTGTCTAAAAGCAAATCTTCTTTGCGTGTACCAGAAGCAGGTATATCAATAGCAGGATAGATGCGTTTGTTGGAGAGTTTTCTATCCAGTTGTAGTTCCATATTGCCCGTACCTTTAAATTCCTCAAAAATCACATCGTCCATCTTAGAACCTGTTTCTATCAAGGCAGTGGCAATGATAGTCAAAGAACCTCCATTTTCTACATTTCTTGCCGCTCCAAAGAACCGCTTAGGCTTATGTAGTGCATTGGCATCGACACCACCAGAGAGAATCTTGCCTGAGGAAGGGACTACAGTATTGTATGCCCTTGCTAATCTGGTGATTGAATCTAATAAAATCACTACATCGTGTCCACACTCTACCATGCGTTTAGCTTTTTCCAAGACGATGCTGGCAACTTTTACGTGCCGCTCTGCTTGCTCATCAAAGGTAGAGGCTATGACCTCTGCCTTTACGCTGCGCGCCATGTCAGTAACTTCCTCTGGTCTTTCATCTATCAGCAATACAATCAAGTAAACTTCTGGGTGATTATAGGCTATGGCATTGGCGATTTCTTTTAATAAAGTCGTTTTTCCTGTTTTAGGCTGAGCTACAATCATACCTCTTTGCCCTTTTCCTATGGGCGCAAATAGGTCTAATAAACGAGTAGAATACAGGTCAGATTTGGTGCTGAGGTGTAGTTTTTCTTCGGGGAATAGCGGTGTGAGGTATTCAAAAGGTACTCTATCGCGGATTTCTTCTGTGGTTTTACCATTGACGGATTCTACTCTGAGCAAGGCAAAATATTTCTCTCCTTCTTTGGGAGGTCTGATTTGTCCTCTAACCGTATCTCCTGTTTTTAAACCAAAAAGTTTGATTTGAGAGGGAGAAACATAAATATCATCTGGACTTGCTAAGTAGTTATAGTCAGAAGACCTTAAAAATCCGTAACCATCTTGCATGATTTCAAGTACACCTTCATTTTCTATAACCCCATCAAAGTCTTTTCCTTGCTTCTTATTTCTATTTTCGCTACTGTTTTGCTCTTTATGCTGAGGTTTGGTTTCTTTTTTTTCTGTATAAACAATGGGTAGTTCTATTTCTGGCTCTACAAAAGGAATATTCGTGTCTATGATTTCTTCTTCCAAAGAAGGAATATCTGTAATGATAAGGTCATCGTCAAAATCAAAATTTAAAGTAGGCGATTCCTCATCTAAATCAAGTTTAACGCTTTCGCGTTTTACTCTTGGACGCTTTTTACTTTCAGGTTTCTCTTCCTTAGAAATAAAGTCCATTGAAGCATCGGAAGTAGTTTTCATTTTAGAGGGGAGTGGAAGTTCGGATTCAGGGAGAACGGCTTGTTGGTCTAAAATCTTGTAAATCAAATCTTTTTTTGCCAACTTATTGGTATTTTTGACCCCTAAATCATCGGCAATTTGTCGTAGTTCGGACAAAAGCCGTACATTCAAATCATCAATCGTGTACATACGAAAATAAATGTGTTGTGTTGATGTGATAAGTTAAAAAAACATTATGGTAAAATGCAGATGAACATTTGATATTTGTTGATTGCTATTTTAGCAAAGTTATTCAAGGTTAATTAAGTAAAAGATAAATGGATTTTTTTCAAAAATTATATTGAAATAATCAGCTTAAAAATGTCGTATAGAAAGGTGTTCGGAAGCCCCAAATGGGGTAGTGAACTGCTTTTAAGAGATTAGTAATGCAATATTACAATATAAAATGATAATTTGCAAATAGTTGATAAGAAAAATTATATGACATCTCTTTTCTCCTTGACCAAATCATATAATAGTTCACGCGCTCTGTGTAATTGGGCTTTCACTGTACCTAAAGGTGCTTGCAGATGCTCGGCAATTTCTTCGTAAGAAAGCTCATCAAAATAACGCATTTCTACTAATCTTTGGTATTTTTCAGGAAGTAAACCTACAAAATTGCGTACAAGTTCTATCTTTTGCTTGCTAATTGCGCTTTCTTGTGGATTCAAATTTTCATCTCTGATGTCCAAATCTACAGGCTCTCCGCTATCGTCAGTATAAGATGTATTGATGCTCATAGTTTCTAATTTTTTCTTTCTGATGAAATCAATACAGTTATTTGTAGCAATGCGAAACAACCATGTACTAAAAGTGTAGTCTTTTTTGAATTTAGGCAAGTTTTTAAAGGCTTTGGCAAATGCCTCTATCATCAGGTCTTCGGCATCGTCAGCGTTCCTGACCATTTTCATCAAAGTATGCTGAACAGGCTTCCTATAACGACGCATCAATTCAGCATACGCCTTCTCATCGCCAGAGGTAGCTTGGTCTATCAATTTGAAATCCGATAAAGCCCTTGATGAAAATTCTCTTTCTTCTAATACATCTTCCGATTCATCTTGGAGTTGATTATCTGAATCGTTTATAATATCTTTTTGTTCTATGCTTTCTTCTAAGTCCTTGTTTTCCACTTTGTTATTTTCGTCTTCTATGACCATTTCACGTTTTTAGTGCTGAGAGTTGCAAATCCAACGACAAGATAATAGATTGAATACAGAAAATCTAAAAAAGGTAAAAAAATTAGTGATAGTTCATCAGATAATCTTTTTTTGATTTGATACATTACTATCCACAGGGCTATCCATCGGAGTGTCATCAGTCCAATAATAGTAAATACAATTACAATCTCCTGCTCACAATAACAAAAATAAGCAATCAGCATACCGCTTATCCAACACAAGATATGAGATAGACTTAGTAGCCCCAGTCTCCATTTATCAGAGGCTTTATAAAATTTGCCTACGGACAGATGCCTTTTTTTCTGCTTGAACCAAGCCAGCCAGCTGGTTTTAGGTAAAGAAAGGATTTGACTGTTTTTCCCAATAGCAATGGCGGTATTCTCGGCGGTAGCGGCGTGATTTACAAATAAATCATCATCTCCCCCTGTAATTACTAAATGCTTAAAGAAACCATTTTGTTCAAAAAATAACTTTTTCCTATATGCTAAATTTCGTCCTACTCCCATGTAAGGCTTGCCCAGCAAAGCCATAGATAGATATTGGACAGCGGTGTAGAAAGTCTCGAATCGAATCAACATATTAAGCAAGCTACCTTTTCTTTTTTCATATTGGGAGTAGCCCAAAACCAAGTGCTTTTTCTCGCTAAACTGCTGACTAAGAGAAGTTATCCAGTGTTCATTGGCTGGTACACAGTCGGCATCTGTAAAAAGTAGATGTTCGTTTTTAGAGGCTTTGATACCCATAGTCAAGGCAAACTTTTTACCGTTGATATGTTCGGGTTTTCGTTCTATAGTCACTACTTTCAGGTGAGAAAATTGTGCTTTTAAGCCCAGCAAATAATCATACGTACCGTCAGATGACCTATCATTTACTAC
Organism: Thermoflexibacter ruber; assembly: GCF_900113045.1. Lineage (GTDB taxonomy): Bacteria > Bacteroidota > Bacteroidia > Cytophagales > Thermoflexibacteraceae > Thermoflexibacter > Thermoflexibacter ruber. Next base: position 31,104 of record NZ_FONY01000022.1, on the reverse strand, counting down.
TACCACTTCAAAACAAGGATACTCCTGACCAAGCAAAATAGGGAGCATTTTCCTAAGGTTCTTCTCCTCATTGTGAGCGGCTATAATTACCGAAACAGGCTTTAACTCATTGAGAAGGGGCTTAGGGGGTCTATTTTTAAAAAAAGCAAGTCGAGAAAAAACAAACAAAATATAATATAACTGAACGACAATACTGACTGCGAATACGACAATCAGCGTTGTTTTGAACCAATCCATGAAGCAAAATAAATTTAATAAAACATTGCTTTGAGTAGTTGATACGATAACACAATAATTTTAGGTCTAATTACCTCTACTCAAGTCATTTCATTCTCATCACTTGCAAAAATAGGAATTAATTGTAAATAAAAAAATATATTCTTGACTACTACATACCAAACCAACTTCTTATCCAGTTGAATTTGAGTTTGCGATGTTCTACTCCTCCGCCGCCATGCTTGCCGTATGGATAAACACAATATTGCTTAAAGGTAGATTTGATTTGGTTAAAAGTAGCAAAATTAGTAGCGGGAGGGCAGGTATTATCTTGCAAGCCTGTACTCATCAGTACAGGAATTTTTATCATAGGGGCAAAATTTTTTGTATCAAAGTAGCTAAGATTGTTAAGTGCTTGGTGATAAGAAAGATTTTTATTTTTCTTAATGTATTTTTCTATTTCATTTTTTACCCAGCCAGTCTGGGTAGTCAAGTTTTCTATATCGCAAAGGAAAGGCACATCTGCGGCACAGAGTTTTACTCTATTGTCTAAGGCAGCTACTATCAGGCTTAGTCCGCCTCCTTGGCTCGCTCCCTCTATGGCGATTCTTTCTTTATCTATTTCAAGGCGTTGTGAGAGAAAGTCTAAGCCACGAATAGCATCTGCTACCGCCCCCCGATACACATACTTATTTTTATCGTGCAGATTATGAGTGATATACGTAAAGACATCTTTCCCCACGTTGAGGTGGTCTTTGCTGTTGCCGTGTCCTCGGATATTGAGGGAAAGCACTGCAAAGTCTAACGGAACACCATAGAGGGGCTGCTCGTCTAATGATTTAGGATTGGTAAAGCCACCTCCCAAAGAAGGCAACTGCAAGATAGCAGGCACATTTCTTTTGTTTTTAGGAGTGCGATAAATGCCTCTTATCGTCATGTTATCAAGGCTTTGCATCTCTACCAAGTAAATATCGTACTGAGCAGTAGAAAGCTCTGTTTTTTTGGTCAGTCTGAAGTTAGGTGCAACCTGTGCCAATTCTTGCCGTGTTTTTTGCCAGAAGGTATCAAAGTCTGGCTTTCCACTTTTATTTACCTGCATTTGGTCTATGGCATACCCTGCTACTAAGCTATTTACATTGAGTTTACTTTGTGTGCTTTCCAATTTGACAGTTATTTTGTAAAATCCTGCCTTAGACGGCTGGAAACTGAATACCAATGCCTGTAGGTCTTTGGGATAGACCTCTATAGGCTTTACTTCATTAGATAGATTTTGCTGTTGGAGCGTAGAGAATTGGCATATCAACTGCCCACTAATTTTTCGCTGGGTAGGATTTTTAAGATAAAAAATGACTTCTATGGGTTTACCCTCTGCAAAAATACCATTACTTTCTGCGGGAAACTCCAGACTTGCTTCCTCTTGGGCATAAAGGTTAGGAAAAGTCAGTAAGCATAGCAACCAAACAAAAGTTCTTGTAGAGTAGGATATAAAATAAAATAAATTGTGTTTTTTTAACAATTTTATCATTTTTCATCTATTTTTAGTGGAAGAATGTGTTAAATATACGAATTTTGTATTGAGTATTAAATTTTTGTAAATGTAATATTTTTTTGGCTAATGGAAAGATTTTTGCTATCTTTACGCTAACTATGAGTGTGTTCAACTTACATTTATAGGTACAAAATTTACCCTCTTATAGATATGTCTGAAGAATTATCGCAACTACTTTGCACAGTTGCTAAAAACCAACAAAAATTTTTGGATTTGGGAAATTATGCTTTGCAAGCACTTCCTAAAAAAGTTACTGAATTTGCACCATGTTTAGAAAAGCTAAATTTAGGTCAGTGGTACATCGACAAACAGCAATGGATAAAAAGTCCCCTCAGGTCATCTCCTAATCGCTTTTTTAACCTTAAATTTATTCAACAATTAACCTCTCTCAAAGAAATCTATCTTTGTGAAAGCAAGATTGCCAATATAGATTTGAGTAATCTGACCGCCCTGCAAGAGCAAAATCAAAGCCAACATCAAGTATCTAACCTGAACTTAGAGGCTCTCAAACAGTTAGAAATTTTATTTTTAAATGTGGACAGAATGACGAACTTGACTATATCCAATTTGCCTAAACTAAAGATTTTAGTCTTGATAGCCAATGACTTAACTAATATTGAGTTGGTCAATCTGCCACAACTTGATACCATGATTATTTCTACTGACCAACTTACTCAGGCTAACTTTTGCCAGCTAAACCAATTAAAAGAATTTTATCTTTGTGCTAACTACTTGACTAACATTACTTTTTCTCAAATCGTTGAGGCAAAACAGTTTTACCTAAAAGCTAAAAAAATTAGCAACTTGCATCTCAAAGAGTGCAAAAATTTAGAAATCTTAGATTTGGAGTCAAGCTATGCGACCAATGTAGTCTTTAGCCACCTTCCTATCTTGCAAGAGATTAGTTTAGCTTCGCAGAGAGTAGCAAATCTTTCTATTTCTCAGCTGCCTTCTTTGCTTTCCCTAAACATAGAAAATAGCCAAATCACTAACCTACGTTTGGATAGCAAGGAAGTCGAGGTAGCCAAAAGAAGTAAAAAAATACACAAAATAGTACAACAAACTCAACCTAAGCAGAGGATTGGTCAGTTGCAGCCAAGTCAAATTCCTACAAGTATATCTTCCACGTAAGTTCTTGAATTGGAAAGTCTTGGTACTTTGTTTTGTCCACCCAACTTCCCTCTTTTTCGCATCCACTCATAGAAAGTACCTCTGGGAACTTGGTGGACTTTGGGCATAACTAAGGCTATATCCATGTATCTCTTGGCATCATAGTCAGAATTGACCTGTCGCAAAGTTTCATCTAAAATATAGACAAATTTCTCCAAGCTATCAGGCTCTTTCTCAAACTCTATAATCCACTCATGCCCTCCTTTGTTGCCGATTTCTAAGTAAATCGGTGCAGCAGTATAGTCATTGACCATAGCCCCTGTATGCCTACAGGCTTTTTCTATGGCTGTATCTGCATTTTCAATGACCAATTCTTCGCCGAAAGCATTGATGAAGTGTTTGGTGCGTCCTGTGATTTTGATTCTATAAGGAGATAAAGAAGTAAAACGGACTGTATCACCTATTTTGTATCGCCAAAGTCCTGAATTGGTTGAGATAACTAAGGCATAATTTTTTCCTATTTCTACCTCATCTAAGCTCAGCGTTTTAGGATTCTCCTCTTCAAAATGCTCCATAGGAACAAACTCATAATATACTCCATAGTCGAGCATGAGTAATAGTTCTTCTGAATTTTTTTGGTCTTGAATTCCAAAAAAACCTTCTGAGGCATTATAAGTTTCCATATAATTCATGGTTTCAGAAGGTATCAGACTTCTGAACAACGATTTGTAAGGAGCGAAAGCCACAGCTCCATGAAAAAAGGCTTCTATGTTTTCCCAAACTTCACAAATATTGGACTTTCCAGTGATTTGCAAAATACGTTGTAAAATTACTATCGTCCAAGTAGGCACGCCTGAGAGTGCCGTTACGTTTTCTTTGATAGTAGTTTGAGCGATTTTTTCTATCTTCTCTTCCCACTTACTCATAAGGGCTATTTCTAAACTTGGGGTTCGGAGGAACTCTGCCCAAATAGGTAAGTTTTTCATAATCAATGCAGAAACATCGCCGTAGTAGGTGTTAGGGTTGAGGTGATTTTGCTGGTAGCTTCCTCCAATACCCAGCATTTTGCCTTGAAAAATTTTAGTTTCTGGATAGTTATTCACGTACAAGCAAAGCATATCTTTGCCTCCTTTGTAATGACATTCTTCTAAGGCTTCGTCAGAAACAGGAATAAACTTACTTCGGGCATTGGTCGTTCCAGAGGACTTGGAAAAGCACTTAATTTCAGACGACCAAAGTACGTTCTGCTCGCCTTTCATCATGCGTTCTATGTAAGGATATAACTGCTCATAAGAAGAAACAGGTACCCTCTCCTTAAACTGAGTCACATTTTGCAGGTCTTTGTAGGCGTATTTTCTTCCCCACTCTGTATTTTTTGCATTAGAAATCAGATACTTAAAAAGTTCATGCTGAACATCATGAGGGTAGTCCATAAAGCGTTCTATCTGACTAAATCTGCGTTTCATCAACCAAGCTAACAAGGCGTTCAACCATTCCATGCGTATTCATTGATTTGGGTTAAGCAATTAAAGAGTTCCAAAATTAGATAAAAATTTAATTCTCTGTTCTTATATAAGCCAAATTTGTAGCAATTATTTGAAGGTTTTATTACATGAGTTTATAAACGCAAAAAGTCAAAATCTGTTAATATGAACTAAATATTAATTTATTGTTAATTTTATTAGTAATTTTGTGAACTTAATGTTACGTAATCAAGTTAAGTAATTATTATTTTCAAACCATTTTAAATTTTTTATGCAAGTTGGAACACATTGGACAGATTTTAAAAAGTAGCTTTTTACAAAGTACATTTACCTTGGAAAATCATCAATTTACTGAAAAACTAAATATCAATAAGGATTTTTTAGACGAGAAGCGAGGGACATTTTTCTTTTTCCGCAGCATGTCTATGGCTATGCAAGCCCGCTTCATGGAACTTATTGAGCATAAGGGAATGCCTCGTGTATTTTTGCATGGCAACCCTCACGTCGAGAATTATCTCATTACTGAAAACGGCGGAGCAATGACCGATTTTGACCGTGCTCGCATAGGAGTCTATGCTTGGGACATAGTGCGCTTTCTCTCCTCAGTCGCAATCAAAAAAGAGAGGAAAAGCGAGGAGCAGGCTGATAAAAACCTGCTTTCCCCAAAGGCAGAAAGTAGCGATTATTTCCTACCCAACTTTGTGTTGGAGTATTTTTTAGAAGGCTACTTCCGTAGTTTTTACAATCCTAACTTATACTTTAAAAAAATTAGTATTGCCAGCGATAAGGCAGACAAAAAAGTTTGGTTTGCAAGCACTAACGAATATTTGGAAGCAAATATTAAGTGGGCAAAGAAGATGCGCAAGAATCCCATAGATGTCAAAGATAAAAATATGAGAGCCATCTTGATGGGGTATCTGAAAAGCCGCAAAGAAACTAAGCTGCTTAAAGATTTTCAGATTAGCGAAGCTGGCATCAGCGAAGGAACATTTGGCAACAAACGCTACTTGGTAGTGCTTTCTCCAAAAAAGTTATCAGAGTACACTGACAGTATTTTTTTAGACTTAAAAACAGTTTACCAAGACCCTGACAACGCTTTTTATTTCAATCCTTTTAAGCATCATGGACTAAGAATGATAAAAGCCTCGCAGGTATATGCCCCCAACATAGAACTTCGAATGGGCTATACAACTTACAAAGGACAGCAATACTGGGGCAGGGAAATTCCGTCCAAAGGAGCGAAAATAAAAGAAAACCTCGATGAGTTAGAACAACTCGATATGGTTTATTCTGTAGGTACCCAATTAGGTAGGGCGCATCGCAGAACGCTTTACAAGTCTAAGCCCAAAGATTTAGTAAGGCATTTGGAAAATAACTATGAAAAATTGGTGCAGATAGGGCATCAACTCAACGCAGAAATCATAGAAGCCCATTCCCTTGTCAAAGAAAAATGGCAGCAGGTATTGTAATTTTTGCCGCTCTGCTCAGTGCCGTCATAACAGCGATGTTTGGTTTGGCGGGCGGCTCTATTTTCTTTGCGATGGTTACTTGGGTACTCAGTGCAAAGGAGGCGATTCCTTTGCACAGCCTTACCCAACTCATGAGCAACACTACCCGACTGCTTGCTTTTTGGGATACTATTCGCTGGGAAATAGTAGGTTATTTTGCTATGCTCTCACTCTTGGGAGCGTACTTAGGTAGTCTTTGTTTCCTATACTTCAATGCAGAAATATTGGAAGTATTAGTAGGTATTTTTGTCTTATTTACTCTTTTTTTGCCTAAGAAAAATGGAAAAGCCCTTAGCAAGGGCATGATTGTCTTGTTGGGGTTTTTATCGAGTTTTTTGGGAATGATAGTAGCCGTAACAGGTCCTTTGGTTTCTGCCTTTTTTGTAGTCAATGGCATTACAAAAGAAGAAATGGTTTCCACCAAGTCAGTCTGCCAAGCCATTGCCCAAGTAGCCAAGATGTTGATGTTTGCTTCGGTGATAGACTTTGATTTTGCTCAGTATAGTAGCTTGCTTATATATTTAGCCCTTGCCACTATCTTAGGCACTTGGTTTGGGCGAACACTCATAGCAAAAATTCCTGATAATCAATATGATAAACTGAATAATATCATTTTAGGTTTGGTGGCACTGAGTATGATTTTGAAGCCTTTATTTTCCTGATATACTCAAAACAAAATGGTTTTTCTCAACCTAAGTCCCTTTTTCTTGCTGAGAAAGGGACTTTTTACTAAATCAAACCTCAAAGCTAATTTTGAGTTGGTATATATTTTACAAACATTACACAAACCTTATTATATGCTTTACGTTAAAAAGCCTATTAATCTATTTTTCATTGCTAACCTAAACCTAAACTAAAATGAAGAAAGTTAAAATTTTATTTGCTCTGCTAATTGCTATTTTTTCATTGGGTAGTTCCTCTTTTGCACAAGACGGAAAGAAAAACATCTTTAAAGTGAATGTTATAAGCCCCATAGTACGCACAGGTTCATTTTTTTACGAGAGAGCTATTACCCAAAAAAGTAGCTTACAGTTAGGCGTTTTTTATACGGGCTATTCCGTTGATGACACCAAACTGAGAGGTTTCGGTATTACGCCTGAGTATCGATTTTATCTTTCCCAAAGCAAAGAAGCCCCACAAGGATTTTTTGTTGCTCCATTTGTGCGTTATGAAAGTTTGAACCTTTCTACCAATAGTTCCAGAGATGAGGCGACTTTAAGCACTTTTGGAGGTGGACTGCTGATAGGCGGGCAGTGGATATTCTCTAACATCATTTCCTTAGATGTTTTTGGCGGCCCCAGAGTAAATTCAAGGAGTTTTAAAGCAAGCACAAGCGGCACAACAGAAGATGACTTCACTTTGACAGGTTTTGGCTCTTTTGGCTTCCGTTTTGGTGTTACCTTAGGTATTGCTTTTTAAATCAACCATTAATTCCATAGCCTATAAGTTTTACAAAATCTTATAGGCTTAAACAGCAGCAGGCTCTATCAAATCCCACAAATTACCGTACAAATCTTCAAATACAGCTACTGTTCCGTACACTTCTTTGCTTGGCTCTCTAATAAATTTGACTTGTTTGCTTATCAAATTGTGGTAATCTCTCCAAAAATCGTCTGTATGCAAAAACAGAAAAACTCTGCCCCCCGTTTGGTTGCCTATCCTGCTTTTTTGCAAGTCATTAGAGGCTTTAGCAAGCAACAAACCACACTCCGAACCTCGTGGCTTTACTAACACCCACCTCTTGGTTTGAGAAAGCGGCGTGTCTTCTATCAAGTCGAAACCAAGTATTTCTGTATAGAATTGAATTGCCTCGTCATAGTCCTGAACTACTAAGGAAATGTAGGCTAACTTTTGTTTCATCTTATTTTTCTCTGTTTATCAAATCATTGGTAAAGGAAATCAGTGCTTCTTTTTTTTCTTTTTTTATAGGTATGCTATCCAAACTTTGAAATGCTTTGTAAAAGTATTCATTCATCTTACTTTCTGTTTCTTGCTTGATATTCAATGAATTATAAATCTCAATTATGGCTTTTACTTTTTCTTCTTTGTCAAAATCTACTTTTGTAAGCCAAGATTGAAGCTGGTCTTGAGTTTCTCCTGTAGCTTTTTCTAAGGCTTTGATGAGCAGAAAGGTCTTTTTGTTGGCAATGATGTCGCCCCCTACTTGCTTGCCAAACTTGGCTTGGTCGCTGTAAACATCTAATAAGTCGTCTTTGAGTTGGAAGCCAATGCCGATATTTACCCCAAAGTCGTAGAGTTGCTGGGCATTTTCTGGGTCTGCTCCCCCTATGACTGCTCCAAATTCTAAGCTAAACCCAAGCAAAACAGCTGTTTTCAAGCGAATCATATTAATGTATTCTCCTTGGCTGATTTTCTCGACTTTCTCAAAATTCATGTCTAACTGCTGTCCTTCGCAAACCTCTATGGCGCATTGATGAAATTTTCTAAGAATTGTATGAAAGTATTTTTCCTCTACAAAATCAAGTTGTTGGTAGGCTTTGACCAGCATCACATCGCCAGAGAGCAAGGCAATATTGCTATTCCATTTTTCATGTACAGTAGGTTTGCCTCTGCGAATAGGCGCATTGTCCATAATGTCGTCATGTAACAGGGTAAAATTATGGAAGATTTCTACGGCAAGCGCAGGTTTAGTATTTTTTTGCCAGTCATCAGTAAACAGATAATTGCCTATCAAGACCAAAATAGGTCTAATCCGCTTACCGCCTAAGTCCATGATGTAGCGAATTGGCTCGTAAAGCTCTGTGGGGTGTGTACCGAGTGCAATGTTTTGTATCTCTTTTTCAATGCTTTGCAGTGCTTGTTGGGTATCAAACATGGAATATTTTGTTTTTTATGCAAAAGTATCACAAATTCAAACCTTCACAAGTATTTATCAGATTTTAGTAATACCTTTTTAGCAGATTTTGCGTATATTTGGTAGAACTCATAATCCACTTTTAATGAAAATATCGTTTTTATCTTCTATCATTCTATTTATTTTCTCTACCTATTTGTTTGCTCAGGAGGTGCAATATCAGCAGTTAATTAGTCATAAATTGGTTCATCTCTTAGGAAAAAAGTTACAAGATAGCGAGGTGCAAGAACTGCTCAAAGAATTGGGGCAGAGGTCGGAGATGCTAAGTGGGACAAACTTGTATGTATATCCGCAAAAAGGAATCAAGTTAGAGTTTTATGCAGGCAAGCAATTGGAAACCATAGAATTGTATAGTGGAAAAACTACTCAAAAAGGCGAACTTTTCCAAACTTATCAAGGCTTGTTGCCTCTCCAACTTTCTTTTGGGTTGAATCGCCGCCAAGTAGTATCAAGACTGGGTAAGGCAAGCTATTTCACCAATGAGTACCTCCAATTCAATATCGAGGAGATTTCCTTGCTGATTTATACAGATGAAAAGCAGATTTCTAAAATCATTATCAAGCGAAGAACTTGTATTTCTGGGGATTGCCAAAATGGATACGGCATATTTGTAAGCCGTACAGGGGAGCGGTACGAGGGAAATTGGAAAAATGGCGTAAGACAGGGCAAGGGAATATGCTATTACGCCAATGGTGATGTCTATGAAGGGGAATGGCTTGCTAATCAATGCAATGGAGAAGGCAAAATGACCTATAAAAATGGTACAGTAAAAAATGGGCTTTGGGAAAGAGATGTATTCAAAGGAGAAATTAAAAATAAGGAGCAGCTGCTTTATACCCTTTTGGGTAAGCATAAAACAAGTAGCTCCATCAAATTGCTTACAGAAAGCTATGGTAACGGCTTCAAAGAAGTTCGCTTAGAGCGAGATTTGACTAATTATGTTTTTAATAATGGAAAGCTAACTTTGAGTTTTGACGAATACGGATATTTATATAAAATTAGTTTGAAAAACTCTGGTTTACAGGACTTCTCGAGTAGTTTGCCCAAGAGTATCCCTGCGTTTAGCGATGAGAAATACATTAGGTATGCACTTGGTACACCAAAAGAAATTGTGAAGTCAGAAACAGGAAATATCTTCCTTTACCAAGAAGGCGACTATACAATTTATGTCCGCTTTAATACCAAAACTATGCTTACTTCTGTAGATTTTAAGGCAAATATAAGTACCTTCCAATTTATTTGCCAGAAAAGCTACTTGGATTGCAAAAAAGGAGATTGTAAAAATGGCTACGGGGAGTTAAATCATTTGAGTAATATTTATAAAGGCAATTTTTCCAGAGGAATGTTTGATGGCAAGGGAGAAATGCAATATTTTAGTGGAGGCAACTATTTTGGTGATTTCAAGGAAAATAAGCGAGAAGGCAAAGGAAAATATACTTGGACTGATGGAAGTTACTATGATGGCGAATGGAAAAACAACCAAAGAGAAGGCAAAGGCACGATGGTTTATGCCAACGGAGATAAGTATATAGGGCATTGGCTGCACGACTTGCGTGCGGGAGAAGGTACGCTCTACAAGGCAAATGGTAAGAAGATTTCAGGAAATTGGGAATTGGGCGAATTGAAAAATTCTTTTACTTTTAGTAGATAAATGCAAAGAGTGATTGCAAATTATTCATTTACAATCACTCTTTGAGATTTGAGCCCCCGGACGGGATCGAACCGACGACCTACTGATTACAAGTCAGTTGCTCTACCAGCTGAGCTACAGAGGCTTTTATTCGCTATGTTTTGCTGAATTGCGGTGCAAAGGTACGATACGTTTTTTGAATTTGCAAAGCCTTTGAAGAAAAAAATTTAACGATTTATTTATAAAGACAAAAACTTATTGATAATCAAGGACAAAATTTTATAAAATCTGCAATACATAAAACTTCAAGTAAAGCGTTTCCTCTACATTCCACAAGATAGGGTGGTCATTCCCTTGCGGTCTATACAAAACTTCCCTAATAGTTTTACCTGCATCTATGGCGGCATCATAAATTACTTTCTTAAAAATATCGGGTTTGATAAAGTGAGAGCAAGAACAAGTAATCAAAAAGCCTCCCCTTTTGACCAATTTCATACCTCTCAAATTGATTTCTTTGTATCCCCGCAGGGCATTGTCTATGTTACCTCTGGTCTTGGTAAAAGCGGGAGGGTCAAGAATCACTGTATCAAACTGCTTTCCTTCTTTTGTCCATTCTTTTAAAAGGTCAAAAGCATTGGCTACTACAAAGTCTATGTTGTCCAGCGAGTTAAGTTTAGCATTTTCTTTGGCAGTGCGAATGGCTACTTCTGAAATATCAACGGCAGTAACTTTTTTTGCCCCATATCCTGCGGCATGAATGGCAAAAGAACCTGTATGCGAAAAACAATCCAATACGGTTGCTTGATTGACGAAAGGAGCTATCGCAGCGCGATTGGCTGTCTGGTCTAAAAAGTAACCTGTTTTTTGTCCGTTAGCGATGTCTATGAGGACACGAAAGTTGTTCTCTTTGATAACAACCTGTGTATCAAAATCTTTCCCTAAGAATCCACTCATTTGACTTAGCCCTTCTAACTCTCTGACAGGTACGTCGTTGCGTTCATAAATACCTTTGGGATTAAATATTTCCTCTAAGATTTCCACTATATCATTTTTAAATTGGTCTATGCCAAAAGCTAAGGTTTGGAGAGAGAAATAATCTCCGAATTTGTCAATAACTAAGGCAGGTAAAAAATCAGCTTCTCCAAAAACAAGGCGAAAAGTATCTTGATAGCCCAGTTTCTGTCTATAGGCGTAGGCTTCTTGGATTCTTCTTTTGAAAAAGGTCCTGTTAATTTCTTCTTTCGGATTAGTAGTCAATAGACGAACTAAGATATGAGAAAGCGGATTGGCATAGCCTTTCCCTATGAATTTTTTTTTGTGCGTATAGACTTCTACTATTTCTCCTTGCTTTACCTCGCCTTGGATATCGCTTACTTCGTTGTCATATATCCAAGGATGCCCATTTTCTATGCGTCTATTTTTCAAAGGAGATAAAATAATTTTTGCCATTACTAATTTGATTGTCTAAGAGAATGATTATGAAAGATTTAATTGTAACAGATTTCACTTAGCTAAGAAGGACGTCGGGGGAAAAAAACATAAAAAGTAGTTCCTTCGCCCAGTTTGCTTGTAATTTCTACCTTTCCTCCTAAGGTTTCCATTTGAGTCTTAATCAGGTAGAGTCCCAGCCCTTTCCCCTCCACATGGTCGTGGAAACGGCGATAGAGGGTAAAAATTTTCCCCTTGTTTGCCTCCAAGTCTATACCTAAGCCATTGTCAGCTACGCTTAGCACTACATAGTCGGTTTGTATTTCTGTTTTAATTTTGATATACGGTACTTTTTTAGGATTTCTGTATTTAATTGCATTACTAATCAAGTTATACAAAATACTCTCCACATAAGGACTAACCGATTGAATAGTATCAATTTGAGAAAAGTCTGCTTCCAATTGAGCTTTGCTATCATAAATTTGATTTTCTAATAGTCCTTTTACTTTTTCCAGTTTTTCACTAAACTTAATTACTTCTATGATTTGATTGATGCCTTTTTTAATATCTAAAATGATATTTAAGTCTTTAATCACTGTTTCCAATTCATGGGCTACTACTATCATTTTTTCCAAAACAAATTGGTTATCAGAGTTATTTAGATTTTTTGTATCTAAAATATTTGCTAAGCCTAAAATGCGAGCCACAGGAGAGCGAAGGTTGTGAGCTGTAATAAAAGCAAACTGCTCTAATTGATTATTTTGCTTAATGAGTTCGGCATTGGCTTTGGCAATTTGTTGGGTGCGTTCTTGGATTTGGGCTTCTAAGTTTTCATTATACTTTTTGAGCTGTTCGTGTTGTTCTTGTATTGTTTTTTGTGCTTGGGTAAGTTTAAAATAGGCTTTTTGTAGCACGGCTTCATTGGCTTTCATGCGGCGATTTTGCAAGAAAAGTTCTTGGTTTTGTTGTTCTATAACGCTTTTTTGCCTCTGCATCTCCTCCTGCTGTGCCAAGAGTTCTTCATTTTGCCTTAGTATTTCTTCTTGCCTGTTTTGCAAGTCTAAATTTCTTTCTTGTATCTGCTCCTCTAAATCTGATTGTTGCTGTTTTAGTTGCCGTTCGTTGGTTTGCAAAGAGTTGAGTAACAAACTTTGAGTCTTTATTTTTTCCTCTTCCAAAATTTTAATGCGATGCGCTAAGGCAAAAGAAAGCAATAGCATTTCCAAAGCAGCCCCTATTTGAAGTTGGTAATTGATGAAAAATGCAGCAGGGAAAATTCCTAAGTTGGACAAAATCATCCATACAGCAGTAAGCAAGAATACCCCCCATGCCAACAAATAGAACAAGGCTGGTTTAAATCCTTGCCGATATACTTGCGCTGCCCCATAAAAATACAAGGGAAAGATAAGCAATACTACAATGCTAAAAATAATGCGAAGTGTTTGCAAAGGCAGTATTTTGAAAATATCAAAAAACCAATAAGCAATAAAGAAAAAAGCAAATCCTTTGAAAGCCAAGTGCATACGAGGGGTGTATTTGGCTGTATGTAAAAAAGACATAGTAAACAAAGTAGCACTTACCGCCAACACCCCGATGGAGGTATAAGGGTAATGATAAAATCCAATATTTAATTTTTCGCTTAGTAGTAAAAAATAGCCCCAATGATAAACAGCATTCAAAATCAGCCCTATGCCAAAGAAAACATAGTACAAATAGCAAACTTCTCGTAAGCTAAAGTATAAGAATAAGTTATAGAGAATAGCAAAAGTAATGATACCAAAAAATAAGGCATCTATGCTTTGAAATTGGCTAACTTCTTTCCAGATAGCGTCTTTAGTCCCGATTTTCAAAGGCAAATAGATGCTATTAGTAGATGTAATTTTCAAATAATAAGTTAAAGGTTGGGAAGAAGGGCTAAGAGCAAAAACATAAGCAAAGGCAGTAGGCAAATCTCGTTGATTAAGAGGTAGATAGTAGCCTGTATTTTTAGTGGCAAATCGAGAGGAGGAGTCTTGGGAAATATAAAGAGTGAGAGAATCAATCGTAGCACTTTTGATAAAAAGGAAACACGGCTCTCCTGTTAGGTTTTTTACTGTAAACTTGCACCATATCGGATAGCTGACTATGCCAAAGTTAGGAATTGACCGTGAAGATTTAGTAAATTGTATTTCCCAATTTTTTTCTTTTACCTTTTCAATAGAAAAAACACTTTGTTTGTCCTCAAAAAAGTAGCATAAAGCATTTATGTCTATAGTTTGGTTTTTCTCCACAAGCACAATGGTTTCCTGTGCTGATGCACAAAAAGCCATGAGCATGGAGCATATCAAACCAAGCATTTTTTTCATATCAAAGCGTTGTCAGTTCTCCAAACATAAGTAAATCCTTTCAAACTAACAACTCTTTGTACTGCATTTGATAAAGTTGGGCATAAAATCCTTCGTGTTCCAATAGTTCTTCGTGAGTGCCTACTTCTTTGATTTCGCCCTTGTCCAAGACAATGATTTTGTCTGCTTTTTGAATAGTTGCCAAGCGATGAGCTATTACGATAGAGGTACGTCCTTTCATCATTTTTTCTATGGCATTTTGTATAAGCTCCTCTGTTTCAGAATCTACGGAAGAAGTTGCCTCGTCCAAAACAATAATAGCAGGGTCAAATACCATAGCCCTTACGAAGGAAATCAACTGTCTTTGCCCTACGGAAAGCGTAGCCCCTCTTTCCATGACGTTGTAGTCAAAGCCGTTAGGTAATCTATCTATAAACTCCCTTGCCCCTACCCACTCGGCTACTTGTATGACTTTTTCTCGGCTGATGTCCTTCCTTCCCAAAGTGATATTGTTCATAATAGTATCAGAAAAAAGAAAAACATCTTGCAAGACTACCCCAATTTTTGACCTAAGTGCCGAAAGTTCATACTCTCTAATATCTATACCGTCTATTTCTATATGTCCTTTATTGATTTCATAAAAACGACTGAGTAGATTGATAATAGAGGACTTACCAGAACCTGTTGCTCCTACCAAAGCTAAGTTTTGTCCTTTTTTTACCTCAAAAGAAATATCTTTTAACACATAATTCTCCTCTTCGTAAGCAAACCAAACATTTTTAAATTTCACATGACCGTTGAGATGCTCAGGTTGATAAGTGCCTGTATTCTGAATCTGGTCTTTGCTATCCAATAGTTTTAAAATTCGGTCTGCACTCACTATGCCCATTTGCAAGGTATTGAATCGGTCAGCTATCATACGTATAGGTCTGAAAAACAGAGAGATATACATGATAAAAGCTATCAATGTACCCAGAGTGGTATATTCTTGGAGTACGCCCTTGCCCCCATACCAAACCAACATACCCGTAGTGATAGCCGCAATTACCTCTGCTACAGGAAAATATACAGAGTAATACAGCACAGATTTGAGATTGGCGCGGAGGTGTTCTTTATTGATTTTCTTGAACTTTTCGTATTCAATATCCTCACTGTTAAATATTTGCACAATATTCATTCCTGTAATATGCTCCTGTACAAAAGAGTTCAGGTTCGCTACTGCGGCACGTACTTGATTGAAAGAATGTTTGACCTTTTCCTTGAAAATATAAGTAGCCACAAATAAAAGCGGGATAGAAGAAAGGCTCACCAAAGTAAGTTTCCAATCAGTGTAGAGCATGATGCCCAAGATAAATACAAGTTGGAGTAAATCTCCTACAATCGAGGCAAGCCCCTCAGTAAAAACACTTGATAGCGTTTCTACGTCAGAGATATTTCTTGTAACCAATCTCCCAATAGGCGTTTTGTCATAAAATTGGGTTTTCATGGTAGTAAGATGCTGGTAGAGCTTAATTCGAATATCTCTGATGACGTGCTGCCCAATCCATTCAGAAAGATATACCTGAACAAATTGGATAAGGGCTTGGATAGCAGTTACAGCTATAAGTATGCCGACCATCATTACTAAGCCGTCTTTATCTCCAGCCGCCACATAGTCGTCCATAGTGAGTTGAGTAAGCCAAGGACGAACAGGCGTAATAACACCTTGAAAAATAATGAGAAAAACTAAAAGGTAGAAAAGATGAATGTAGGGCTTGACAAAAACGAAAATCCTTTTAAGAATTTTACTATCAAAAATATTACCGCTTGCGGTTTCCTGCTGTGCCATGAATGAGTTATTTTTTATTAGCTACAAAGTTAAAACAAATAATTTTTCTATCACAGTGTAAACATAGTTCTTAGATTAACGTTTTGATATAATAATAAATTCACATTAAAATTGATTATCTCATTTTTTGATTGAAAGATATTGATACTTTTGTATTGATAAAGGATACTACCTCAGCATAAGCTAATAAACAATGGAACATAAAGGGAACGATGCCATGACTTTAACAGAATTAGAAACCAGTTTGTATGAGCATCTGAATCAATTTTTATCCAAAAGAAATTTTCACTTGATGCCTGAACTTTACCAGTTCCGCAAACCTACGGAAACAGGCTTTCAAAATATTATACTTACTTCTACACGCTACGAATCAGAACTTTGGGTAGAAGTAAACATAGGGGTACGCATAGATACCGTAGAAAATTTAGCCCAGCAGTTCTTAGATGTTACGCCTGAGTACCGCAAACATGCCAATACGCTTATTATTTCCATAGGAAAGCTAAGTGATACTAAATACTTACGCTATAAAATTGCTAATCAAGAAGATGTGTTTTTTACTGTGCAAGCCATCAAAGATTTTATGAAAGGTAGGGGATTTGATTTCTTAGAACACAACTCGCACATCAAGCATTTAGACTGCCTTTTTAATGATAAGCCCTACCAGCCCTTGAAATATGTTTATAACCAAATACATAGATGTTTTAAAGGGGCTATTATTGCTAAATACAACAATAACCCACAGTTTTTCAAACTTTTAGACCAGCATCAGCATCAATTGGAAAAACTCAGACCTGCCCCTCTCATCATGGAAAACTACATCAAGTTAGCAAATTATTTAGTGTATCTGTCTATTAATTAACCACTTAAAATCTGTGATTTCTCTTTTATTCCTTCATTATTACTTCATCTAAGTTCAGCAAGACGTTAGCGGTTACAGTCGTTGCGGCTAAAGCTGTCAGGTTTTTAAGACCTGACGGCTTTGCATCTTTGCCCACTATTTTCTTTACCTCATCAGGTTTTGCCTGATAATATTTCAAGGATTTTTCATAAAGCTCATGCAAAACTTTCAAAGTCTGTGCAGTAGGTTTTTTGAAAACTAAGAGTTCATATCCCTTTTTTAGTTGATTTTCAAGACCTTGCTCTTGGAGCATTTGCTTTGCTAAACCTCTTGCCGCAGCGATATATACCGTATCGTTGAGGGTTACTAAGGCTTGCAAAGGTGTATTTGTCCTGATTCGCCTTGATACACACACCTCTCTTGCCGAAGCATCAAAAGTCATCATAGAGGGGTAAGGTACTGACCGCCTCCAGAAGGTATAAATTCCTCTACGCCAAGCATCTCCGTCTTTGCTTGTTTCCCATTTTTCTCCACTATAAACTACCTGCCAAACCCCCTCAGGTTGTGGAGGCATGACGCTTTGTCCATACATTTTTTTGCTCAAAAGCCCACTTACCGCTAAGGCTTGGTCGCGTATCTGCTCAGCAGAAAGGCGTACTCTTGCCCCCCTTGCCAAATAGCGATTGTCAGGGTCTTTTTCTATCAAATTTTTGTTTGATTTGGAACTTTGTTGATAGGTAGCCGATAGCACGATAGTTTTCAAGAGTTTTTTTACACTCCATTTATACTCGTCGCGAAACTGCACCGCCAACCAATCCAAAAGTTTTTGATTAGTAGGCTTAATACCTTGCGAGCCAAAGTCTTCCAAAGTTTCTACGATGCCCGTCCCAAAAATCTGTTCCCAAAAACGATTGACCATCACTCTGGCGGTCAGTGGATTTTCCTGGCTTACGAGCCACTTTGCCAAGCCTAATCGATTAGGTGCGTAGTTTTCAAACTTGGGCAACGCTTTGGGCGTTTTGGGCTGCACTTCCTGTCCTTTGACCAACCAATTACCTCTAATAAAAACTTGTGTTTTTCGCCTGAAATCGCCCTGATTTTCCTGCATGATAGGTGTGTTTTCACTTTTGGTATTGAGCAAAGCCAAAATCTCTTGTTTTATTTTTGAGGCATCTGGCTTGCTCTCATCTATCAGATTATCAAGGAATAAAACCCATTCTATCAAGCAAACATAATCTTGTGGATTTTCAAAAGTAGGATTTTTAAATACGAAATAAAGGTCATGCTTGCCTTCGGTAGGTTTGAGTTTGACGGCAAACTTTTTCATTGACCACCAACTTTTGGTATTTTCAGGAACGAAAGAAGCGACAACTTCTCCGTCTAATCGGTCTTTGCGGATTTCTACTAAACCTTTATCTTGATTGGTTCCACAAGCCAAGAGAAGTTCTTTTTTACCTGATAAATCGATATTTTTGAGGCGTGCAAAGCCCAAATGCCCACCTCCTAAAATTTTTCCGTCCACCATTGCTGCATTGGTTAGGGTATCAAAGCTATGGGCATGGATTTTTGGCTCGCCTATTCTGAGCAAGTAATCTATTTCTTTGCTTTTTTGCTTGGCTTCGCTTTCTGTCAGTTGAGTAGCAATCCAATTTTTGATTTTTAAAATCTTTGCTTCTTCTTCTGGCTTAAAATGCTGATAAATAGGATACTCTGCGGGAATATCCTCATCTCTGGTATTATTAAAAAAAGCCAAAGAAGTATAAAATTCTTCATGTCGGAAAGGGTCGTAGGGGTGCGAATGACACTGCACGCAGCCCATAGTAATGCCCTGCCAGACTTCCCAAGTGTTGCTCACTCTATCTATCAAAGCGGTTGTTCTAAACTCCTCATCATCAGTCCCACCCTCATCATTGTTGGTTGTGTTGCGGTGATAAGCCGTTGCTATAAGTTGATTTTCAGTGGGTTCAGGTAATAAATCCCCTGCTAATTGCTCTATGGTAAACTGGTCAAAAGGTTTGTCCTCGTTAAAAGATTGGATTACATAATCTCTAAAACGCCAAATTTGGCGCGGGGTATCTTTCTCATAACCTTTAGAGTCGGCATAACGAGCTAAATCGAGCCACATTGCCGCCCAACGCTCTCCAAAATGAGGCGAAGCAAGCAGCCTATCTACTACTTTTTCATGCGCTTTTTCTGATTTATCATTTTGAAAATCAGCAACTTCTTCTAAGGTAGGTGGTAAGCCAATTAAATCTAAACTCAAGCGACGAATGAGAGTAGCCCTATCTGCTGGCGGAGAAGGAGAAAGACCATGCTCTTTCTGCTTTTCAAAAACAAAATTATCAATAGGATTTTTTCCCCAAGCAGTATCTATTTTTGGAATTTCTGGTTTTTCTAAGGGAAGATATGCCCAATGGTCTTTCCATTTTGCCCCTTGTCTAATCCATTGTCGTATTTTTTCTACTTCCTCTTTGCTCAAAGGTTCTGCATGATAGGGCATACGCTCCTCTGGGTCTTTAGCAAGCAAGCGTTTGACCATTTCACTCTCATCGGGTTTTCCTACGATAATAGCAGACTTGCCCGATTTGGTTTTCCGCAAAGCATCTTCACGAGAAAAAAGACTAAAACCGCCACTTTCCTTGACTCCTCCATGACAGGCGATGCACTTGGTATTAAAAATTGGGCGAATGTCGGCGTTGAAGTCTATCTCTTGAGATGAAGGAAAAATGGCATTGATAGGCGAGAAATCTAAGCCAAATGTAGCATTGGCATAATTACGCACCTCTGAAAAGTTAAATAAAGCAAGTACTACAATCAATAGAAGACCTATAAACGAAAGGAATATTTTTTTCATTTTCATCATTATTTATCCAATCAAATATAGATAAATAAAGCGATTTATTCAAAAAACTTCATTCCCCTTGTTTACCTTTTCAAAAAAAGGCAATAAACTTTTAAATTTTTAATGTGTATGTATGCTTTTTGAAAAAGGACGATGGATTTTCCGCCGTTCTTTTTTTGTTTTTTTATTCATGTTCTATTGTCCGCTAAAAGACATTGGGTAAGGGTATTTTTTTCAAACTTTGTTGAAAAATCTAAATTCTTATGAGAAAAATTGTATTACTCTTAGCCCTGCTTACTTCTTTTGCCTTTATTCCAACAAGCGATACTATTCCTGAAAAGCCAGAGGATATTAGCCCGTTGTTAGTTGGGGAAAAAATACCCACTAAGTACTTGACAGATGCAAGTGGACAAACTGTTGATTTACAAAGCACCATTAGCAAGCAAGCAACTATCTTGATTTTTTATCGTGGAGGCTGGTGCCCTTTCTGTATCAAACACTTAGCAAGTATTCAGACCATAGAAAAAGAACTGCTTGAATTGGGTTGGCAGATAGTTGCCGTAAGTCCTGATAGCCCTGAGAGCTTGAAAAACACCATAGAAAAGCAAAATTTATCTTTGCCATTATTTTCTGATGCTGATATGCGATTAGCTAAAAATATGGGCATTGCTTTTAAAAGTACTTATGGTAAAATGTTAATAGAAAAGTCTGGTGGGAAGAACACAGAGCCGTTGCTTCCTGTGCCTGCAGTATTTGCTGTAGATAAAAACGGTATTATTCGTTTTGAACATATCAATCCCGATTTCAAAGACCGCATACCTGCCGCTTTCTTACTTGCAGTAGCAAAGGCTTTGGCAAATTAGGAAAAACTCGTCAGCTAACAACACTTGTGCCATTCACTACATTTACAGCATATACTTTTAATTCTTTACTTGTGTAAGAAAAATATGCCTCTTTTATTTTCGCTGAAAATGCTTCTACACCTTGCTTTCTTACTAAGTTAATCGTGCAACCCCCAAAGCCACCGCCCATCATACGCGCACCTATGATATTGGAATCGTTTGCGGAAAACTCTGCTAAAAAATCTAATTCGATACAGCTTACTTCGTACTCGTACTGCAATCCATAGTGCGATTCAAACATTTTTTTACCTACTTGCAGTATGTCATTGTTTTGCAAGGCGTTACAAACATCTTGTACTCTTTCGTTTTCTTCTATCACGAACTTACACCTTTTCCATAGTGTAAAGGGCAATTTATCGCTATACTTGTCCAATATTGAAAAGTTTACATCTCTAAGGCTTTGTATGTGAGGCTCGTAGTAGCTTAGGATACTCACCCCTTCTTCGCATTGTTTACGCCGAGTATTATACTCAGAAGAAGCCAGAGAGTGATGCACACCCGTATCTAAAAGTAAAAGTTGATAATCTGTAAGTTGTAAAGGGAAATATTGGTAAGTCAAGTCTTTGCAATCCAAACGTATTACATGATTCTCTTTCCCAAAGGTATTGGCAAACTGGTCCATGATACCACACTTTACTCCAACAAATTCATTTTCAGCTTTTTGGGAGAGTTTTACTAAACTTAGTTTGTCCAATTCAAATCCAAAAATTTGATTGAGAGCCAATGCCAAACCACACTCCAAAGCGGCAGAGGAGGATAAACCTGCTCCTTTGGGAATATCTCCACCAAAAGCACAATCAAAGGTAGGCACTTCATAGCCAAGTGCTTGGATTTGAAGAACTACGCCTAAAAGGTAATTTGCCCATGCAAACTGCCCTTTTTGCTGACTAATCTGCTCAGGGGAGATTTCTACGTATTTATCTATGTCATGGGCAAAAAATCGGTACTTCCCTACGTGGTTAGGGGCAACGGCAAAAATAATTTCCTTATCTATGGCGGCAGGAAGCACATAGCCCAAATTGTAATCTGTATGCTCTCCAATGAGATTAATCCTTGCAGGAGAGCGAACTACGACAGGTTGCGAATGAAAATGTGATACAAACTTTCGTGTAATAACTGATATATTATCCATATACCTGTTTAAAAATTAATTATTTCTTTTAAATCCTATTGAAATGTAGCCACACAAGGGTTGTTTTCTTTCTTTATTGCGAAGTTCAAAATTAAAATAATACATTCCCGTTTTCTCACATTTAATAGTAAAGCCATCTTGGTAACGCAAGGTTACTTTATTATAAGATGATGCAACTACGTTTCCGTTGTTTATTAAATTTAAAATAATACCCTCATCGGTAATGCTTTTATCACCTCCGCTTACAGTAAACTTAACGCAATAGGTAGAGCCTTCGCTCATTACCAAAGCAGCCGTAGCGGGTTCTCCTGTTTTCTTAGTCATAGGAAATGTTTTGGCGTAGGTATATTCACGAGCGATTTTGGCAATAGATTTTTTCTGCAAGGTATCACATGATACGATTTGAGCAGAAGCATGAAAAGACAAAATTAGCAACAAAAACAATAGCAAATAGGGGTTACGCATAAGGCATTTTTAAGATTTAGAATAATTTTAGATGGAATTGATTTTATCTACATTAAACTTTGCAAAAATGTTCGCTTTTTTATGATATGCTTTACTACGTTCATGTAATAATCTACTCTCAATAAAGTAAAAATACTTATAAATTTAGCGATTATGCGTATAATTTGATAGTAAATATTTTAAAAGTTTTGTAATCTGATTACTATCTTTGATAAGTGAGCTTACTTAGAAAGACGATTCCTTGCCGAGTGTCGCTATAATTCACTTTCATTTCCTTAGCACTCAACTCTGTAATGCGATAAGCACGAGGAGTAATTTTAGCTTCTGCATTGTAGGTAAGTACAAAAGTTGCCGCTTCCTGCCTAAAAGTATAGACCCCTGTCCACGTCTTGTTTGCAATGCTTTGATAGCAGTTACTTGTTTCTGCAAATTGGCTATCAGCTTGCAAATCTAAGATAGCATTTTGCGAACAAAAACCCGTAGTATCTACAGCTAAGAGAAAGTTAGTTCTGTCAAAAATATCAGTAATGACGATAGCCCCTCCTCCTATATCTGCCGACCCTGCTACTAATTTCCACTTGCCTACCAAGTCCCCCGCATTGAATATGGGTATTGGAGGAGCTGGGTCTTTAGGCGTATTGCAGGAAAGCAAGCCTAAAAAACAAATAGAAATAAAATAAGTAATATTTTTTTTATTCATAAGAATATTTTGAATAGTTTTTGCTATATAGTAAAAAAAAATAACTTAATTGCTAAGTCAAAGTTAATCCCTCCTTAACTTATTTATTACAAGCAAAAATAGAGCTAAACGTGCAATAATTAAAACATTAAAACAATTTTATAAAATTGATGAAATCAGTATTTTCAATCATAAACTTACATTTGTATAATATTGCTTTTCATCTACCCGAAAAGAAGAAATCCTATATTATCTTTTTAGTTTGCCTTCTTTTGCAACCTATCAATACATTTGCTCAATTAGATACTACCAAAGTTTTAAATTTTTATAAATCCAATATAGAAGAAACAACTAATCTCCCTCGACTCAATAAATCAGAACCCAGCGTATCTGTAGCAGGCTTTACTCAGACTACGCTCAGAGAATCGCCAAGTATTGTTACTTTAATTACAGGCGAAGAGATACGAGCAATGGGAGCAAAAGATATTTTAGATGTCTTGCGCTTAGTTCCTGGTTTTGATATTGCTTTTGATGTACAGCCCGCAATTATGGTCAGGGGAAACGGTGGTAGCGAGGCAAAAATTCTCTTACAAATAGACGGACAAAACCTCAATGATATTAGCTTTGGCTACAGCTATATAGGACAGCGTATTCCACTTCAAACGATTGACCGCATAGAAATCATACGCGGCGCAGGCTCGGCGATATATGGAGGCATGGCAGGGCTGGCTGTAATAAATATTATCACTAAGAAAGTAAAAGCAGGGCAAGTATTAGGGGCTTCGGCTCAGATTGGCGTAACACAAAATGGCTTGATGCGAGATAATTTGGAATTTTGGGCTTTGCAAAAATACAATAATGGCATAGAGTTTAGCTTAATCGCAGGTAGAAATAATGGAAAAATGACTGATGTAAACTACGTAGGAGGGTTGCAAAATAATTTTGTGGACAACCAACGTTTTTCTGCTATTACTTCTGATATGATTAATTTCAATTTTAGCTATAAGAAGCTATCTATCAATATTTTATACAATAATTATGATAATCGCCTTCCTCATTTGGGAGATGCCAAGCTAAATATTAAGGGACTTTGGAGTACACTTAATTATAGGATAGATATTTCCGATAAAATGGTTTTGCATACCAACGTAAATGTAAAACAACAAAACCCCTACAATTTTACAGATATTCCTGATAGACCTATTACCGCAGGAGGAGGGAAACTTTTTGTGTTAGAAAAGTCTAACACAGAAGACAGGCGTTTGGCAGCCCGTTCTTATCTGTTATATCAGTTTTTACCCAAAGTAACCCTCATAGGTGGAATAGAAACTTTTTTAGACGATTCTAAGTATCAGGCAGATAGAGTTTTCGGTGACGGAAGACGGCGCGTAAGCTACTCGAATTTGGGGGCTTTTGCAGAGGCAAATATCCAATCCAAGTTTGCTAACCTTACCGTAGGGGCAAGAGTAGATAAATACACTAACATTAAGCCCGTTATCGTGCCTCGTTTGGCGATTACGAAGGCATTTGAGAAAGTTCATTTTAAGGCTCTTTACAACGAGGCTTTTAAAACTCCTACCATTCAGAATATACAATTTGCAGTTAATCAGTCTATTCAGCCTGAGAGGTTTCAACTGATAGAATTTGAAGTAGGTTACAAACTTTTCAATGATTTGCAACTCAATGCTAACATTTACAATATCCTCATCAAGGATTTTATAGTGCGCGAAGATATTATTACAGGCGACGTACAGTACAAAAATATCGGCAACTCAGGTACGCAAGGCATAGAGGTAGAGGCTCGCTATCGCAAAAAGTGGGGATATATCAATTTTGGCTATGCTTTTTATAGGGTTTCTGAAACTCAACCCAACCAAAAATTACCTTTGGTAAGCCAAGTTTTCTCTGGAACTCCCGCTCAAAAAGCAACTTTGCAGGCAAGTTTTCAGGTAAGCCCTATGATTTCTTTAAGTCCTACTATTCTTTATACTACCAATAAATTCAAAATTGCTTCTATCTTATTTAACCCCACAGACTCTAAAGAATATGCCCCCGAAACGTTGATTAATTTTAATATAAACTTCAAAAATTTTCTTGTGAAAAACCTGACTTTGAGTGTAGGTGGATACAATTTATTAAACCAAGCACATTGGTACGTGCCTTGGAAAATAGATTTCAGTAGCGAGATAGAACTGCCCGCACAAAGCAGAGAATTTTTACTACGACTAATGTATGAATTTAGCAATTAGGCTATCACTTATGACTTGATTTTTATCCGATGAAAAAATATTATTATATATCGCTTTTACTCTTTGGTTTGCTTTTTTTGCTTGTTCATATTACGCATGGGCAGGCTATAGAAGTGTTACTAAATAAGTTAGACACCGAAAAAGACTTACCCAAGCGAAGCGAACTCATGTATCAAATCGCTAATGAATACCAACAACAAGGAGCATACAAAAAGGCAGTAGAATACTATGAAAAATCTTTAGAAACCTATAAAGGAACTGCTGATGAGGTCTTAGCTAAAAAACGTAAGATTGTGCAAAGCCATGTTTCTTTGAAAGCATACAAAGAGGCTATCCACATCAATGAAGAATTATTGGAATACTACCGCACTCATGCTCGCGAAGAGGAGGTCATTGGGCTTTTGAATGAAAACTCTGAATACTGCCAATATGAAAATCTTTATGATAAAGCATTGATTTATAATGCCGAACTGCTAAAAATCTATGAAAAAAGAAATGACTTAGCGGGCTTAAATCAAGTATATAACAATCTTGGAATCATTTATCGCAGGCAAGGCAGCTCGCAAAAATCAGTGGAAAGTTTTAGCAAGGCGATAGAAGTGAACAAAACTATGCTTAAAGAAAAAAAGTCGACCAATCAAATAGATGCTTTTCTACAAATAAATGCAGGAGTTACCTATCTACAGCTAAAAGACTACAAAAAAGCTAATTATTACTTTGAAGAAGCCATAAAAGTAGCAGATAATCACAGAGATATGCAATCGCAGGCGGCGGCTTATAACTACGGTGCTATGTCCCATTACCTCAGCGATGAGAATGGTTTAGCTATTACTTACGCCTCCAAGTCTTTGTCCATTGCAGAAGAAAACAAAGACTATGACAACCTACTTACTGCTTACCAGATTTTATCCCAAATTTACCAAAGTGAGGAAAACTACAAAGAAGCCCAAAGCTACCAATCCAAATACCAAGAACTCAAGGCGAGATTAGAAAAACAAAAGCAGCAAGCTATCCAAGAGGCGTTGGAAAAGGAAATTGCGGTGGAGCGAAAAGAAAGCGAGTTGAAAAGCCTCATTGCAGAGAAAGACCGCCAAGAAGCCGCCCTGAGGCAGTCAGAATTGGAGCGTCAAAAACAAGAGCAAGAACTCAAGCTCCGTGAAAATGAATTAGTTTTGCTCAGAAGGAATCAGGAACTCCAAGCTGTTAGGCTCAAAGCCCAAGAAGCGGAAAAGCAACGCATAGAGCAACTCTTAGAACTTACTAAGCAAAAAGCGGAAACAGAACGCCAAAGGCTGTTAGCCGAAGCCCAAGCCCAAGAAGCCGAGCAGCAAAGACTGATAGCACGCCAAAAGCAGATAGAAAGCAACGCTAAAAGTAGGGACTTGCTCATGGCGAGAGCGCAGCAAAAACTTCAAATAGAGAAGTTTGAGCAGGAAAAATATATTCGCTATTTAGGAATAGGGGTAATTATCTTAGTATTAGGCATTTTATTCTTCGTTTACAGGGGTTTAAGAATTACTAAAAAGCTAAACAACCAACTTTCTGAGAAAAACCAAGAAATAGAAAGAGCCAATATTAGTTTAAAAGAAAAGCAAGAGGAAATTAACGTGCAAAATGAAGAGTTACAACAAAGTCAGGAGGAGGTAGTTGCACAGCGAGATGCTCTGGAGCAGGCAAATAAGAAATTAGAAAAAAATAATCAGGATATAAAGGATTCCATTACTTATGCAAGCCGTATTCAGGAAGCAGTACTGCCAAGCACAGCGACTTTTCAAAGCAAATTGCCTCATAGCTTTGTGCTTTACAAGCCGCGAGATATTGTTTCAGGAGATTTTTACTGGATAGAAAAAGCAGAAAATAAAATTATTTTAGTGGTAGCAGACTGCACGGGGCATGGTGTACCGGGTGCTTTTATGAGCATGCTGGGCAGTGCAGGGATTTCAGAAATCGTATTCCAAAAGCATATTATAGAACCCAACGAGATTCTTAATGCCTTACACCTTTATATCCGACAATACCTCAAACAAGACGAGAACCAAGGCAGAGATGGCATGGACGTAGCCATAGTAACTATAGACCAAGAGGCAAAAACTCTTACTTATGCAGGCGCCAAAAACCCTATTGCTTACATACAAAATAATGAGTTACAACTAATTAAAGGGGATAAAATGCCCATAGGAGGCGAACAGAGAGAAATCAATCGCCTTTTTACAAAGCATACTATCCCTATTGATGTACCTACTACCTTTTATCTATTCTCTGATGGCTACCAAGACCAGTTTGGTGGGAAAGATAGCAAAAAGTTTTCCAGTGCAAAAATGCGGGACTTACTTTTTCAAGTACATCAAGAAGACATGAGGCAGCAGAAATTGACTTTACAATATACCATAGAAAAATGGATAGAAGATGGGAGAGAAAATCAATTAGATGATATTTTGGTAGTGGGCGTAAGATTATAAATCATATAAATCTTGCAAAATATCTATACTTTTACTATTATTGTTGATTAATAAAAAAAGTAATCATATTATATCTTTTTAATTTAACTACTCAAAAAAATGAAAAACAACGGTTTAAAACTATTATTGCTAATGCTTGCAAGCCTAATCATCATACAAGGATGTAAAAAAGAAGGAGCAAGTCCCCAAGATACTGCCAGAGATAATATTTCTCGCACTTGGAGAGTCGACCCCGCTTCTATTACTATCAATGGGCTTCCTATCGCTACACTTTTGGCACAAGTGCCTCCTGCCGCAAGACCAGACTTTACCAGACTTCGCATGACTCTCGAGAAAAGTGGTACTTATAAGGTAGAAGGGGTAGATTTAGCAGGTATCGCACCCTCTGGCACTTGGGCTTTTGATGGTTCTCGTACTGACCGCATTATTTTGAACCCAGGAAATGTAGCAGCAGACATCAGCAACTTGACAAGTACTACCATGACTATCAACTATCCTTTCCCAACTGCAGGGACAATTTACGCACCTTTGGGGGCGACTGCTTCTGTAAGAGCTAACTTAGTTTCTCCATAGAGATTGCCTCTTTACATTTGATTAATTTCAACAATAGAATTCTTGCGAAAGTACCTATTTCCCCTCTCAGAAAGAGAGGGGGCAGAAGTGAGGCGAAAAAAACACTTTTGCAAGAAGTCTAATTTCTGTAGAACAAACGTTAAAGCGAAAGATACTTCCTAAGAGCATCTTTCGCTTTCCAATTTATAATCAAAACGACAACAAATTACATGGAATATACGGTAAAGCAACAAAGGCTAATCTTATTAGCAGAAAAAGCTATTTGGTGGGCAGAGGAGAAAATGCTTTTAGTCGCTGATATTCACTTAGGAAAAGTAGGACATTTTCGCCAAGCAGGAATTCCTGTCCCTACAAAAATACATCATACTGATTTACATATACTTAGTTCGCTTATTCAACAATACTGCCCGCATAGTTTAACTATTTTAGGAGATTTGTTTCATAGCAAGCTAAACAATGAATGGCTACTATTTGAGGAGTGGTGTGAGAGTCATAAAAACTTGGAAATCAACCTCATCAAAGGAAATCACGATATTATTCCTATCCATTTATTTGAAAGTCAGCGCATCAAAGTTTTTCCCACAACTTGGGAAAAATCGCCTTTTATCTTTTCTCATATTCCCTTAAATATAAATGATTTAGACGGAAGTCTATACAACCTTTGTGGACACTTGCACCCCGCTGTTACGCTGAACGGCAAAGGGAAGCAATCTCTGCGACTACCTTGCTTTTATTTTGGTAAAAAACAAGGCTTCCTTCCTGCCTTTGGACAGTTTACAGGCATGGCAAATATTACAGCAAGACAAGGAGATACTATTTTTGCCATTGTCAATGAAAAAGTAGTACAAATAGGATAAATTACTTTTCTCGCTTGACAAATCTGCCCGGTTTTGCTCCCGTATGCTCGCCATCTTTGAGTACTTGTACGCCATTTACAAAAACATGAACCATGCCTGTAGCGTATCGGTGAGGTTTCTCAAAGGTAGCGTGGTCTTGAATCTTATCTGCATCAAATATCACAATATCAGCAAAATAGCCTTCTTTAAGCAAAGCTCTTTTCTTGATTCTTAGTTTTTCAGCGGAAAGTGAAGTCAATTTTCTAATAGCCTCCTCCAAAGGGATAATTTTTTCCTCTCTTACATATTTCCCTAAGAGCCTTGCTACATTCCCATAAGCCCTTGGGTGCGGGTTATACTTCAAAAAGCTACCTTCGGGGGCTAAACTCTCTGCATCAGAACCAAAACTCATGTAAGGTAAAGCAATCTGCTTTCTTACGTTTTCCTCTGACATCATAAAATAAGCCGTCCCTACTCTACTGCCGTCCTGTACTACCAAATCTATGGCGGTTTCCTCTGGAGATTTTCCTCGGATTTTAGCCACTTCTGCTAAAGTTTTCCCTGTCAAATACTTCAAGGAGTCATTTTTAAAACCTATTAGCAATACGTTCTCAGGAGAACCCGCTCCGAGGTACAAGTTTTCCCATTGGTTAGTAGGGGTCTTCATCTCTTGGATTACTTTTTTGCGAATTTCAG
The DNA here is from genome assembly GCF_900113045.1 of Thermoflexibacter ruber. Taxonomy (GTDB): domain Bacteria; phylum Bacteroidota; class Bacteroidia; order Cytophagales; family Thermoflexibacteraceae; genus Thermoflexibacter; species Thermoflexibacter ruber. The sequence continues at coordinate 1,481 of NZ_FONY01000022.1, read as the reverse complement.
GCTTCTGCAAGCGTTCTGCCCATTTTTCGTAACCTCCCTCTTGTACCCAAGGCGGCATAGCAGCATCTAAACCTGTCGCCCCAGCAATATAGGTGTACATGTCTGTACTGATTTCTAAACCAGCTTTGCGTGCCGAGTCTATTTTTGCAATCACCTTATCTATCTTATGCCAATTTTCTTTGCCCGCTGCCTTTAAGTGATAAATTTCTGCCCTGATTCCCGCTTCTTTGGCGATAGTCAAGAGTTCATCAACAGCTTTTTCAAAACTATTCCCTTCGCTACGCAAGTGAGAAATATACAAGCCATCATACTCCGCAGCTACCTTGCAAAGTGCTATCAACTCATCAGTTTTAGCATAAAAGGCAGGTGCATAAATCAAAGAAGAACCTACCCCTAATGCTCCTTCTTCCATAGCTTGACGTACTAAGTCTTGCATTTTTTTGAGTTCCTCCTCAGTGGGTTTTCGGTCTTGGTAGCCCAAAACATGGATTCTTGCAGTAGTAGCTCCCATGAAAGAAGCCACATTACAAGCAACTCCTTTTTTTTCCAAAAATGTAAGATATTCTCCTAAGGTAGTCCATTGGTTTTCGTATTTGAAATCTCCCCCTTCTTTTCTATACTCTTCCTTCATTTTCTCACTCAGCGGTCCCATAGAAGTCCCCTCTCCAAAAACTTCTAAAGTAACGCCTTGTCTTATATCGCTTTGCGAATTACCGTCTATGAGCAAAGACTCCGTAGCCCAGCTAAGCATATTGATAAAACCCGGTGCTACTGCCAATCCCTTGGCATCTATTTCTTTCTTGCCTTTGAATTGGCTCAAATCACCTATGAAAGCAATGGTGTCTGCATTGATTCCAATGTCTGTCTTTACAGCAGACTTCCCACTGCCATCGTAAACCATTCCATTGCGAATAATGAGGTCATATTCTTGCTGAGGCAAACTGCACCCCCAAAGTAAGCCAAAAGCAAGTAATAAGTTTAAACCTATAATTTTTATCTTCATAATCAATTAGTTGTATGTAAGCAGCTTGTTAAGTTACTTGCTAAAATACAAGATAATTAGGAAAAACCAAGCAATTAGGAAAATCAATTTGAACAAGAAAGCATTTGAAGTCCTAATTTCTGCTCGTAGGAAAATAATTTAGCCAAAATCTTTGAAAGTAGCGGGGAAAACCCTTAAAATAACGTGAGTTATTGAGGTAATTGCTTAAAAGTCAATTTTTTATGATAAAAAATGTTCAATATTAATAAATATAGTATATTTGAAAATTACACTAATCAAAGAATACTATGTACTTAATATTGAACACAACAAAACTAATAGAAATTTACATTACTTGTGATGACTTTGCTAAAAAATTTGAACAGTATCAATTAAGTCAAGGACAAGTTGTACCACAAGAAAAAATGTCTTGTTCAGAAATCATGGCAATTGTGATTTATTATCATATATCAGGCATGAAATGTTTCAAATATTACTA
>NZ_FONY01000046.1 GCF_900113045.1 Thermoflexibacter ruber | reverse complement strand
CAATTGCGATTTGGTGCATAGGTTATCTCTTTTTATGGTTGCACCTTAGAGATAACCTTTTTTACTGAAAATTCCAAACTAGCACAATCGGTTGACTATTAAATACTTAATAAATATCGTATTAACGATGGATAGGATTACAGAAAGCATGAGAAACAAAAATAAAATTATGAAAAAAAATAATTTCTGAAAAAAACTTCTTTTATGATAAGCAAATCCTTGTAACTGCTTTTCTATTTCAAACCTTGAAAATTTGTATAACTTAGCATTAATTATATTACCAAAAACTACGGTGCATGAAATTATAACAAATAGAGTCATAGCTGAAATAAAACTGTTTTCATCTGTCCAAAATGAAATATAATGCCTAAAAGAGATGGTCGCAGGTAACAGAATAATCATTGAAATATACATACCTATATAAGCATTTGAAACCTCAGCTATCTTTTCTTCTTTTGTGCCTATTCGCAAGGTAAGGTTAGCAATGAAAATCCAAAATTTTTGATAAAGTATCATTGTATATATTAATTTGATGTTAAAATGTTTGATTAGAGCGAAAAGGATTATCAGTTTCCGAACTGATAATCCTTTCTTAATCTTACTCCCTCAACAGTTGAAGTGTCTCTTTGTCCAATTTATATAGTTCATTATCTCCTCCCAGTGCTGTTTTAATAGGATTCCATAAGCCAACAGCATCTCCCAGACCATATAAACCTATAGCACCAATGACTACTGGATTAGAAAATGTTGCTATAGCAAGCCCACCTGTAACTACTAAGTCAAACGCATCAGCATTTGTCATTGCTTCCCCCTTTGCAAGTTTTTCAATTACTTTTGCAGCATTCATTGCAAAACCAAATACTCCTAAGAATTTGGCAACCCCTCCTAAATTACCCAATGAATGTGTCTTGGGAAGCCTTTTAAGTTTTTTCATGGCAGTTTTTGTATTTTTGCTTTCAAGAGTTTTGGTATATTCTTGTATATCATATCTTGCCCAAGCCTCTGCCATACCTACCAACGTAGAAGCAAGACCATGGGGAACAGCAACTTTTTCGTACATACTCATAGGTTTACCGTCTAAAAGAGTTGCCTGTAAGACATTGCTGTTTTTGCTTGACTCTCCTGCATAAATCCTGTCATTTAACCAGTTTTTATTGGTATTGCCTTCGGCATGGTTGAAACTACCATCGTTCTTCGCTTCTACTACCGTTGGCTCTAAAATCTTTGTATCTGAATCAAAATGAGCAAATCCACCATCTCCTGAGTTTACGTAAGTCCCTGCTTTAAGTTTACTTGGGTCTTTCAGAGCAGTGTTATACACATCTTCCCAAGTGTTGCACCCATCGCAAAGTCCCATTGGGTCATTACTTGCAATTGGGTTATTGGAAGCAAAATGAAAAGATGTAAGGTTAGAACTTGCCTCTGCCAGAGGGTCTATCTGGTGGAATCTGCCCAACTGCGGGTCATACCCTCTAAACGCTGTTTCATGCCAGTGGAGGTTGAGCTTTGTTTCCTTCTCCGTTTGTCCATTGAAAGTAAACTTATTTTCTTGATTCGGACTTGGTGCTGTGTAATCCAGCCCTTTCATTCCCAAGCCAAAGGGGGTAGAGTCAAACCTGTAAGGTTTTAAAAACCTTACAGGTTTAAGTAGTAATAAGATAACCTATTGACTACCAATAAAATAACTTGCCTCTTATGCCACGCACCTACACGCCAATCGGAGATTGGCTTACCAAACTGCGTAGAGTTGCTTGCGCTAAACTCTAAGGCGAACAGGGGAAGTAAATAATATCATAACCTTGATATAAAATCGGCTGGGGTAATTTCTATTCCTGTAATTTTATTTTTCTCTATGAGTTCGCATAGCTTTTCAGAAATATAAAAATCAATCCATACAGGAAATAAGTCTAAGTCAAAATCTGAATTAAACACTACTTTGGCGTACTTAATAAAGGGCATCTCATACGGTGGCTCTTTCCCTATGGCTCTAAACTCCTCCCATTTAGCATCTAAATCAGCTTTTGAGGAAAATAGGATTTCTCCTTCTTTGACCGAATTAAAATTTCTTTGCCAAATTTCAAATTTAGAATGTTGATAATTCAGGTATTTGGTAAAGTCCCAAACGATATGCATATAGTAGTAGTCATCAAATTGTTGTTTGCGATAAATAATAGAAGCATTGTAAAACCTACTTGTTGCCAAATTGCACTCATCTAAAAGCCTTTTGAACTTACCACTCAAAATAAATGCCCTGTTGCTTTCAAAAGGGCTGAGAGCATCTGTAAGTTTAGCACGATAATTTACCTCAAATACCCCCGCATCAGTTCCTTCTGGAAAAGTATCATCAGAGGGGGCATCCCACCAAAACTGTGAAAATTTCTTAATTTGAGTATCAGTCATAGTTCCTACTTCTTTGTCTTCAAGAGAGTAGTCCATTTTATAGTATTTCATAGATTTATTTGTTTTTATAAACTGTATTTAGATTTTCTCCTACTTTTTGGGAAAGTCCTTGGTTTCTCAAAGTAGTAATTTCTCCTCGTAATTGATTAGCAAGTTGAGTTAAAAAATTATCTGCCATTTGTGGAGTAATGTTACTTATACCATGCTTTGAAATATAATTTGTAATCAATTTTACCACATAGTTACTATAATTATCATGACTTGCGTGTATGCCCAAACCTGTTGTTTTATTGTACGTCTCTAAGAACATACGATTTGTTCCTAAATGAGAATGATATTTGAACCCATTTTTCATTGCCAAATCTATGAATTTGACAATATCTTTACCGTATTTACCATTTTTCAAGGCTTGTGGTATTAAATGATGTGATTGAAAATTGGTAAATAACCCGACAATAATACCAATTAAACCTTCTTTAGCTGTATATTGTAAAGCAGTTTTTGCTACTCCACCACTTTTACCCATTGGGACAGCCATAGTAGCTGTTTCTGCAAAAGCGTTTATTTTATCGTCCCCTTGTGCTACTTCGCCAGTTAAATGAGTATCATACTTATTGAATGGGTTGAGTGTTTGCGCTGTAACATACACCCCATCAACTGCGGCATAAGTCATTTTAGCAAAAATATTCTCAGAATCAGCCCACTTGTCCACCCAACTATCTTTTTTGGCTTTTAAAGTAGGTTGCTCAACTTTAATTTTTAGTACAACAGGCTTGGGCGTAGGAACTGGCTTGGGGGCAGGTCGTGGGGTAGGTGTAGGAGCTGCGGCAAGACCATCCTCATCAAAATGTTCGCTTGCTAAACCACTCAAATCATTGAATGCTATCGGATTATTATACCCAAACTGATAAGGGTTTATCCCCGTAAACAAGTCTGCCAGAGGGTCTATCTGGTGGAATCTACCCACTTGCGGGTCATAGCTTCTGAACGCTGTTTCATGCCAGTGGAGGTTTAGCTTTGTTTCCTTCTCCGTTTGTCCATTGAAAGTAAACTTATTCTCTGTATTCGGATTTGGTGCAGTGTAATCCAAGCCCTTCATATTCAGCCCAAAAGGATAGTAATGATTTTCCTGTACCACCATAGCCACTGGCACAGCACTCAGCTCTATCTTCAAGTCATCAAAATAGACCTCTGTCCCTCCTTCATACTTCATGTAGGCGACTATGCTGGTTGTGCCTACTGGCAGGGTCATGCCGATACTGAGCGTTGCACGCCGCATTCCTCCCATGCGGTTTCCCCTGCGAGTGTTACGGGCTGCTCCTGCGGTGTGCCTATGAGGTTATTCCGATTATAGACTTCTAAGACCAGCTTGGCGTATCGCAGAGTTAAAGGTTCTGCTCAGTAGGATGATACTACCAACATATCCTTTCATAAGAGGGTGGCTTACGTTTCCAACCCTCAGACGGAATATCCTTGTCTTGGATACTAAGCGGTATTGACTCTTTAAAGTTAATTTCAGCACCTGATGGGTCAGCTACGTAAAATTTTACATAATAACGCCCATTAGGCACTTGGGGATTGCACCATGACGAGGCGTAATGCTCATATTTAACTCCATTAACATAATACTTATAAAATACCTTAGTGGACTTATTAAAATACTTAGTCTCAATAGTCCAACCCACTGTATAATGTTGCTCCCCAGTATGATTATAGCCAGGCTCTACTATTATAAAAAATATCGCTATTAATAATATACTTCCCAATGTAAAAAGGGCATAAATATCTTGCCTACTAAGTTTTTTCATTACTTTAATAATCTATAAGTTGAATACCTTGTTTGCCAAGTGTGTTATTAATTGTATTTACGGAGAAAGAGCCAGCATCACTAAGCCCATGAGTAACCATTCCTCTACCAATGTAATATGCCCATGCAGAAGTGATTCTTCGGGAATCAAGAACAGGCACTCCTGCCTTGTCCATGAGTACTTGCCCACTTCGCATATTATCTGCCATTTGGCTTCCCACAGCAGGGGCTATTTTTTGTACTACTCCAAAAGCAAGTAAAGCTCCTGCGGTATTTGTGAGAACATCGTTTAGTTTTTTATTACCATCCCCTAAATAACCAAATCCTTTATCAAGACTAAGTTCTAAACTCCCTGCTGTAAAGTTATTTACAAAAACATTGGTAAAGTTAGCACTTGGATTAATGAAAGACATAGCAGGAGACACCCAATTTATACTTTTATAAGATTGACTAACAGACCCTGAAAATGCCAAATTCACAGCAAATTGGCTTCCTACATCTACACCAGCACTTATAACACTTGCAGCAAGAGATTTCACTCCTTCTCTTACCATAAACTGCATTAAAATAGGGCTTCCATGAATTGCAATGAGCGTTCCTCCTAAGCCATAATTCAATGCCAAGCCAAAAGCATTTCTGAAATCTTGATACCATTGGCTTTGTGGAGTTACGCCTCCTGCCGAGATACAGGGGAATAATTTTTACGTTAAATTGGCTTCCTCATATTCACATAAAAATTCCTTCAAACATATAGCACAAACACTTCTTAAATTTTTATGAAAATTTACATGATTGATATTAGAATCATCAAACTCAAATTTATTAACTCCATCTAAGTTATATATTTTTAAATATTCTTTATCCAATATATATTCAAAAACTACTTCTCCAAAAAACATTATCTGTATCTTTGATAAATTTTTCACATCAATTGATTGTTGCAAAAGTATTTTTTCTGCAATTAATGGAGATGTTGATTCTACACCGTTCCAACCATGTTTTTTGCAATTATAAAGCCCCATAGTTAAAAGTTATTTTATTTTTTCAAAACCTAATTCTTTCAAAAAAGAGTATTGCGACCTCATATTATTGGGGATATTCAACCCTCCTGCATTTAATACATTGATTATATGCGTAACACAACTATTCGTTGCCTCTGAATAAGCCCCTAACTCTGTACCTAAAATGCCCCTTTGATATTTCATAGCATCTGTGGCATTAGGCAGACTCAATTCTACGGTTTTTATAGGATTATCAAGCATAGAAATATTTTTTGTAATAGTTGTTGTTGACATATCTGCTGCTGTAATTACTTGATGAGTGAACAATTTATCTTTTCCGCTTAAAACTTCTACCCCAAAATGTCCCAAACGATTAGTAGAAGTATATTGATAAATTTTTGCCATACTTGCGTTCACGCCTGGCACAGCCAAATCTACTGCATCTATTCCTGCACTCACATAATCACCTGTGGCTACATCATAAGCAACAGAGGCTACGTCCATTGCCCCGTCTGCCATGAGCATATCTGCCAAAATCGGCGCACCATAAATTGCAATAAGCGTTCCCCCTAAGCCATAATTCAATGCCAAGCCAAAGGCATTTCTGAAATCTTGATACCATTGGCTTTGTGGAGTTACGCCTCCTGCCGAGATATTGGCTTGCCCATGCAGAGAACGATGCACATAGTTATTGTCGCCTCTTTGGTGATGCAAACCTATGTTGCGATAAATGGGATTATGGCTACTTACTAAGTCCCACATCGAGATGCCATTCCCTGTTCTGCTTGCTCTTGCTGCGTACTTTTCTGCTAACTCATCACATTCTGGGCAAGGGCGATTAACAGGTGTTTCCCCATTCAAGCCCGTTGGGTCGTTGAACTTGATAGGGTTGTTGTAGGCATAGACATAAGGGGTAATGCCTGTAAACAAATCTACCAACTTGTCTGCTTGCAGAAAACGTCCAAGCTGTACATCAAGCAAGCGATGTGGCGTTTCTATGAAGTTCAGACTTAGCTTTTTCTCAAACTCGCTCTGCCCATTGAACGTAAACTTATTCTCCTTACTCGCCGTCTGCACATAATCCAAGCCCTTCATATTCAAGCCAAAAGGATAGTAGTGATTCTCTTGCACTACCATCGCTACTGGCACAGCACTCAGCTCTATTTTGAGGTCATCAAAATAGACCTCTGTCCCCCCTTCATACTTCATGTAGGCGACTATGCTGGTCGTGCCTACTGGCAGGGTCATGCGTATGCTCAGCGTTGCACGCCGCACTTCTCCCATGCGGTTTCTCCTGCGGTGCTTACGTACTGCTCCTGGGTGCTGAGAATGCTATTGCCGTTATAGACCTCTAAGACCAACTTGGCAGTAGGGGCAGGGGCGTTTTGCATTCCTAAGACATTCATGGGTTGCCCATGCCCCTCCCCAAAGGAGAGGGGAGTTTCTTCTTCCTTTGCCTTCCTCTGCAAAGATAGGGTTTTTCCTAAGCACAAACTTTCCAAAAGTTTCAAACTTTTGAAAAGTTAAAGCCCATTTCTTGTTACGTTTTACTTACGCAAATGCAACTGTACTATTTTAACCATTAAATTTTGTAACAAAAAATTAAAGAATTTGTAAAGAAATGTTTACCTTTGTTATCATAAAGTTTTGAAATTTTGATTTTTGTTTAATTTGTTGATTTGAAACATGATATTCTCTTTGAGGGTATCATGTTTTTTATTTAGAGAGCAAGATTGTTTTGTTTCGTTTTTTGTTACTTTGTAAAAGTACTTAATATATTACCGATTATCATGTTTATCCATTATCATCAATGCCCTATCTGTGGGAATCAAGACCTACTTCCTTTCTTGACTTGCAAAGATTATACAGTTTCCAAAGAAGATTTTGCGATAATATACTGCCAGCAATGTCAAACAGGCATTACACAAAATATTCCTAATCAAGCAACTATAAGCAAATACTACCAATCTGAAAGCTATATTTCGCATAGTGATACCAAAAAAGGTTTGGTAAATCAACTTTATCACTTGGCGAGAAGATTCATGCTTCAGAGTAAGTATCAACTTATTAAAAAACTTACGCACTTAGACAGGGGAAAAATCTTAGATATAGGGAGTGGGACAGGATATTTTTTACAAACTATGCAAAAAAAACAATGGGAAGTAGTGGGTATTGAAGCAGATGAAAAAGCACGTCAGTTTTCACAAGAGCAGTTTGGTTTGCCTATTTTTTCTCCTGAGGAGATTAAAAATATCTCTGATAAGCAATTTGATGTGATTACTCTTTGGCATGTCTTGGAGCATCTACACGACTTGCATAGCACATGGGAGCATCTCAAAAGATTACTTAAAAATGAAGGGTTACTACTCATAGCAGTCCCTAATCATCAGTCCTACGATGCTAAGCATTACCAGCAACATTGGGCGGCTTATGATGTACCGCGACATTTGTGGCATTTTTCCCCTAAATCCTTGAAACTTTTAGCCAATCAACATGGCTTTCAAATTATTGAACGAAAAATGATGCCTTTTGACCCATTTTATATTGCCTTGATAAGTGAAAAATACAAAGCTAATTCACTGGGTTTTATCAAAGGGCTTTGGCATGGTAGCATCGCTTTTTTAGCAGGACTTTTAGATGTAAAACGGTCAAGTTCCGTGATTTATATTTTAAAAAGAATTAACTAATCTCAAGCATAAAAAAAACTTATTTAACCTTTTTTTTTAAAACTTACATAGGTATTTTGCGTATAAATACTTACTACCTTTTATTTTATATTATTTCTGACAATTAAATTTTTTACGGGATTAAATATTGTCACGCTTATGAACATGCTCGAGTACAGTAAACTTATTTTGGAAAAAGTTAGTTTTGATGCTGGGCTTTTTGAAAATGAGCTTCGCAAGTCGAAACGCAACTTATTTAAGAATGAAATTGACGACTTAAGAAATTGGTGCAACGACAGATTTGGAGAAAGATACAAATCAACGATTCAAAAACACTTAGGAGTAAGAGCAGAAAAATAAGAAAAAAAGAGGGCAACAGTCCTCTTTTTTTATTCCTCTAAAATATCTATATCACTAATCAATACCCTTTTAGCAATTTCCTGTCCCGTAGGTGTCATGGCTAAGCCACCCAAAGCAGTTTCCTTGTATCGGTCTTCCATTGCCTGCCCTATTTCTCCCATAGCGATAATGCACTCATCTACAGGAATGACTGCACCGACCCCTGCTAAGGCAATTTGTGCGGAAGAATAGGCAATGGCAGCGGCACTTGCATTGCGGACTACACAAGGCACTTCTACCAAACCTGCCACAGGGTCGCACACCAAACCCAGCATACATTGGATAGTGATAGCTACAGCGTTAAATACTTGGTCTATCGTTCCGCCTAAAGCATAGACTACTGCACCTGCCCCCATCGCCGCTGCCGTCCCTGTTTCTGCCTGACAGCCACCCACCGCTCCTGCAATAGAGGCGTTTCGTTCTATAATCAAAGCAATCCCCGCACTTACCAGCATAGCCTCTAACATTTTCTTGTCATCTATCTGATGCAGTTCTTGCAAAGTTACCAAGATGGCAGGCATAATGCCTGAAGCACCTGCCGTAGGTGCGGCTACGATTCTACCCATGCAAGAGTTTACCTCTTTTGCAGCTAAAGCCCTTGCTATCAACTTTTTAAATTCAGGGGAGAGAACATTAATAGCATGTTGATATACTTTTTTACCCCCGTTATTTATCATGCCAGAGCGAGAAGTAGTATCTTCGGTTAGTCCCGTTTTTACGGCTTCTTTCATCACTGTATAGGCTAACTGCAAACCTTGCCAAATCTCCACCTCAGTTCGTCCTTTTTGAGTGATTTCATACTGCAAGACAGGCAAGTGCAAAGAAAAGTCATTTTCTTCACAATATTTTTTCCAACTTTTAAAATTATCAAATAGGATTCCCATAGGTTTTAGTTTTGATAATCAACTATTTAGAGGTTGCCTCTTGGAAAATACTTTCTAAGGAAGTTTCTTCTTTGCTCATGCCGAGAATAAGCCATCCTTTTTCCAAAGCTATCTTAGAAATTTCTGGTCTTATATCGGTTTGTGCCTTAATCAAAAGTTTGTTTGGGCTTATTTTTTGAATATCTATCACGGCGTTAATATGCTTAAAAGGCTCTATCTCGATTTCACCTTCTAATTCTATTTGAATCTTTACTTCATCTTTTTGCAACTGAAGGTCTGATAGCGGACTGTCTTTCACAATCTTGCCTAAGTTAATAATCACTACTCTGTCGCACAGTGCCTTGACCTCTTGCAAGATATGGGTAGAAAACAGTACAGTTTTTTCCTTACTTACCTCTTTGATGACATTGCGTATTTCTATGATTTGCAGAGGGTCTAAGGCACTGGTAGGCTCATCTAAAATCAAGACTTCTGGCTCATGAATAAGGGCTTGTGCCAAACCCACCCTCTGTCTATACCCTTTGGACAACATACCTATTTTTTTATGCTGTTCCTTGCCTAATCCACAAAGTTCAATGACTTTCTTTACTCGTTCATTTCTAAATACTCCTTTAAGTTGGTGCAAAGAGCCAATAAAATGTAGGTATTCATGCACATACATATCTAAGTAAAGAGGATTGTGTTCAGGAAGATAACCTACTTTTTTTCGTACTTCCAAAGAGGAAGTCAGTACATCGTATCCGCAGACCTCTACTGTTCCGCTTGTAGGCGTAAGATAGCAAGTGGCAATTTTCATGGTAGTAGATTTTCCCGCCCCATTGGGACCGAGAAAACCTACAATCTGCCCTTTTTTAGCCTCAAAAGAAATATGATTGACGGCAAACTGCTCCCTGTATTGCTTTACTAAATCCTTGACTATTAATGACATAGATAGATATTGGTAAACCTTAGTGAAGTATTTTCCAAAAATATAAAAATTTTGTATATTAATGCTAATCAATGCCCTGTTTGTGGTTTTAAAAACATGATGCGATTTGCTGCTTCTTGCCACATAAAAGCTACTTCGCCGTGGTCTATGACAAGACATTCGCCTTGCTGTCCTGTAATAAAATCTCTCCAATGATTTGACTCAGCGCACAATCCTAATCTGTAGCCTCCTCCCCCAAACACCCCTACCACGGCAGGACTAACAAGTATTTCATTATCAATTTCTTTGACTATCAATTTTCCTATCGTACATAGTTCTTCTTCTTTACCAGCCAGTAACCCTTCATACCTAACTATTTCATTAGTCAGCAGTAAAATTGCTTCGCAGATTCCCTCTTTTACATATTCAAAATAAAACTCAGATTGTTGAAAATAAGAGCTTTGTGGTTTTACCTCTACCAATATGGATGTATGTTCATCAATCAGAAAATCAGGAGTCCACTCGTACAGGTCAAGTGGTTCGTACTCCACTTTCCATTCTGCCAAATCAAAAAACGCCGCCCAACGCGCTTCCAGTCGTGAGCGATAGAGCCTACTCTTGTAGTAAGTAGGCAAAGGTTTAATGTGATAATTCATAAAAACGCAAAAATTGTTAAGGTATCTTTGCCAAGAAAGACAAATCAGTAAAATTGTAAAGTTTTGTAATTAGTTGATAATGAAGTAGAAAAGAAGGGTTTAAACTCTTTGTAAGTGAATTTACTCAAAAATCATAAATTATTGATTAATAAGCAAGTATTTACATAAATAATTATTAGAAGTAAAACGAACAGACTGTTACGCAATGTTACTTACCTGCCCCTTTTAATCCATCGTAAAAAAGATAAAATATTTTTACTCAACCATTTGGCTCGCCAATTTACCTGAGCCAGTTCTTTGTCTTGCTGGTACAAGGTGGGATAATTTTTTCTTAAAAAAGAAGTAATACGATAAGCCCAATCTAATTCGCCTGCTTCAAAATAAAAAATGAGTTGGAAACGAAGATGATAAAAAAAAGCGGTAGTTAGGTCATCAATAGAAAAATATTTTTTTACTTGGTATGAATCATCTCTTTCATCATACATTTCCAGAGATTTCATTTGCTTGATTAGTTCGGAAGTAAACGGAAACGACCTCAACAGCTTGCTAAAAATCTTGGCATAATCCTGAGCAAAAAAGTTCTGTTGGCTTACGCTCTTGCTACTTTTATGTAAGAGATATTTTGAGAGTACGTCCTGTACTTGGAGAGCCTCGTGATTCAGAATCATTCGCAGGAAAAAGTCATAATCCATGCCGTAGTGATAATCTTCCTCCAATAATCCCAATTCGTCTATGACGCTTTTTCTGAAAAAAGCAGAGGGCTGCGGGAAAGGCAAACCTGCTAAATATTTGTAGTGCAGGTCTTTGCTTTCTGCTCCTTTGATAACTTCTTTTCCTTGTCCAAAGAGCAAAGTTTTTCCATGTAAAAAACCAACAGAAGGATTTGCCTCAAAATAGCTTACAATCTTGTGAAGCGCGTTGGGCATGAGCTGGTCATCGCTATTAATCCAAGTAATGATTTCTCCTGTGGCTTTGCTTAGTCCCTTATTTATTGCATGGCTTTGACCTTTGTCTTTTTCACTCTCCCAATAGGTAAGGTGTTTTTGATATTTTTCAATGATTTTCAAAGAATTGTCTTGACTTCCCCCATCAAAAATCATATATTCTAAGTGAGGATAGTTTTGTCCAAGAATGGATTGGATAGTAGCCTCTAAGTACTGAGCTTGATTGTAAGAAGGCGTAATGATAGTTACTTTGGCATTTTTCATGAATGAGTTATTTGACTAATATTCAATTACGTTGGCTTGAAATTCTATGTTTTGAGATGGAGTAGCGATGTCATTGGAATAAACAGTTACTTTGCCTTGTTGCTTTCCTATTTCCTTGCCTTGCTTGAATCGTACTTTGATAATTCTGAACTGATGAGGAGGAATAATCATATTTTGCCAGTTGTTAATATCTTGTACTTCACAGAACTCATCGGTTTCTAACTTTTCTATTTTCAAATCCAAACTTCCCTCGTTGTATATGACAAATTCTGTAATGACTATCATGTCAGGGTAGATATTCCCCAAATTTTGACGTATTTCGCTGACTCTGAGCGTAGGTTTTCTTACAGTGGTGGTAGGCGAAACATACATAGGGGCAGGTGTACTTGTGTACTGCTCGCCTTGTACCTCTATGGCGATAGTCATTCTTACACTATCTCGGTCTGCCGTAAACATAATTATTTCTTCTTGGAAAAATCCAACTTCGTTTTTTACAATAGGATTGTAAGTAAGTACGATTGCCCCTACTTTTCCTGCGGGAATAATGTGAGAGGAATCAAAATAAACGTTGATATGGGAGGGTTTGATGACCCTATCTGTAAAATAAATATCCTCATTGGAGGGGTTATACATTTCAAACTTACGGGCTACGGTAGATTGGTTGGTAATACTCCCAAAGTTTAGATTTTTGTATCTAAAATATAACCTTCCGTTTTTATGAGTGAAAATATTGGCGGGATTGGTGTTAGGAGAAATAAAACCTTTGAGTGTAAGGGTTTGAGTACGTGGATTTCCGTCAGAATTGACTACAAAGCCTTTTTCAAAAGCACCTGCTCTGTAAGGCAAATAAGACACTGTTATTGTGCCTGTTTCATTGGGTTGGATAGGTGTTTGAGGATAGGAGATAGTCAAACACGAACAGTCAGGCACTACACTTAGTATATGGATAGGCTTAGTCCCTATATTTTTGAAAGTAAAAGAATGGGTGATAGCTTTCTCACTCTTTATTACGTTTCCAATATTGTAGGTTGGATTTTCAAATAAAAGTGTGGTTTGTGCTTGGGTATGTGTAGGGAAATGTAGTATATAAAATAAAATTAAAAAAATACAATTTCTGATAAAGTGCCTCATTCTTTTAAGTGAGATTTAGTTCTAATAATTTTTTGCTAATATAACTTTTTAAATCAGTAACAAAAGTAGTAATAACAAACTGTTTCACCAAATCTACTTTGAAAAGTAAAGTTTAGATGAAGTGGTGAACGTAAATAAATAACAAAAAAAGTATGCCTGATTTTCTACTTAATAGAAGGTAAACAGGAGATGCCTTAAATAATACAAAAAAAGTCTTGCGAATTAAAATAATTTATATAAAATTTGAAATAGAAAATTTTGAACTGCTTTTAGGAGATTAGAATATCAAATAAAATCCAAATTTTTTATAAAGTATTAAATTTCTTATTCCATTGGAGAGAATCATTAAAATTGGTACACGCGGTAGTAAACTCGCACTTTGGCAAGCCAATTTCATAGCCGATAAATTAAAAACTCAGGGCATTCAAAGCCAGTTAGTAACAATAGAAACCACAGGCGATAAGATGTTACATAAGTCTATTGCTAAGTTAGGTAGTAAAGGCGTATTTACAGAGGAGTTAGAAATTCAACTTCATAGTGGAGCTATAGATATTGCCGTGCATAGTGCCAAAGACTTGCAAGCCCAACTTCCCTCTGACTTAGAAATTATCGCCTTTACAGAAAGGGAAAAAGTAAATGATGTATTAGTAAGTTTCAACAAGTATTTTACCTTTGATGAGAGCCAAAAAGTAGTACTTGGAACTTCCTCTACGCGTAGGATTGCGATGATTCGCCACTATTTTCCCAAAGTGAAAACCGTAGATGCGCGAGGCAACTTACAAACCCGCATGCGAAAAATGGAGGAGGGGCTTTGCGATGCGCTTGTACTTGCCTATGCAGGAGTACACCGTATGGAAATGGAAAACTATATTGTACAGCATCTTTCTACAGAAACTTTTACCCCTGCTGCTGGGCAAGGGAGTATTGCCATAGAGGCAAGTACTTCTTTAGATAGAGAGGTAAAGCAAATCATTAGGGAGGCAATCAATCATTATCCTACTGAATATCAAATTATTGCGGAAAGAGCCTATTTGAAACACTTGCAGGGCGGTTGTAGTGTACCTGCTTTTGCCCTTGCTGAGGTCAACGGCGACCAACTTAAACTTCATTGTGGCATCATCAGCCTTAACGGGCGTGATATTATCAGGGAAGAAGCAGCAATGGACAAAGATGAGGGAGAAAAATTAGGAGAAATCTTAGCCAAAAGAGTGTTAGAGAACGGCGGAGAAAAGATTTTAAATGATATAAAAAAACAGATAGGATAGATTTTAATACATTTTTAGCCTTGTTGAATAAATAAAGAGCATAGATAAAGTATCTTACCTATGCCCTCAATCTAATGAAAGTTATAAGCTAATGGTGTTTATATGTTCTTAATCTCTTTACTAAGTTATCTTTTTTTGTGGTGATAAGTAATGTTATTTCTCTCCAATTCATTATTGTCCAAAGCACAAAAAAATAAATCGCCATGAGCAATGAAAGACTTAGAGCTAATATATCCATATATTTATCACCTCCTTTCCCCTAAGTTATTTGATTGCAATGAGTTTCTTAGTTGGTTCTTTTTCGTATTTTTTAGCTACTTTCAATGACAGGAGTCCATGCTCCATTTTTGCCTCTACCTTATTAGGGTCGGCATTCTCAGGCAGGGCAAATACTCGATAAAAAGAAGCATAAGAAAACTCTTGTCGTATCCAATTTTTGCCTTTTTCTTCTGTCTTATTGCTTTTCTCAGAAGATATGACGAGGTTGTTATTTTTAATTTCTATTTTGATGTCGTTTTTGCTCAGTCCCGGCAGAGCTACTTTCAAGTCAAAAGCCGCATCTTCGTCTGCGATATTGACAGAAGGTAAAGTAATCAACTCCTCATCTTTACCCACTTGGTCAGAAATCTTACTACCAAAAAAATTCTCGATAAATTGAGGCAATCGCCAATCTTTTCCGATGATGTTTTTCAAAAATTTCATAGTTGTAAAATAGTTGAGTTTAGAAATATTGATTTTATTGTTATAGTAAACTTTGCCAAAGTCTTTGACCTTGACAAAGTTACTCAGCATCTTTCTTATGCAATTTGAATCACACGTGCTGGTTTAGGTTTTGCTTCTTCTTTTTTAGGGATGTTCAGCACTAATACGCCGTCGTTGTAGCTGGCTTCTATTTTGTCAGCATCTACGCTCTCAGGCAAAGAGAAAGAACGCACAAAACTCTGATAGCTGAACTCTCTGCGAGTATAAGTTCCACCTTCTTGCCCTTCAGTTTTTTCTTCTCTTTTTTCGGAAGAGATAGATAAGACATTGTGATTTACTTCTACTTTGAAATCCTCTTTTTTCAGACCGGGTGCAGCTACTTCTACCTGAAACTTGTCATTGTCTTCTTTGATATTGACAGCGGGTAGCGTAGTGTTGGTAACAGAAAAATTGCGATTTGACCAGTCAAAAAACTCGTTATTGAAAAATTGGTCAATTAAGCTCCCAAATGCAGGGAAATCTACTTGTGGTTTTCTTACTATTAAGCTCATAATCTTTAAAGTTTAAGGTTTAAAATTAATTGAATCAAATACATTAAACTTTTTCTCAGATTTTGTACCAATAGAGAAAATAAGACATTTTGTCTTTAAAAATGTAAAATAGGTATCAAAAAAAGGACAAATTAAGACAAAATGACAGGAGCGGACTCCTTTACCTCGTGTCAAAAACTCATTCGTGCCAGAGGAATTACGTCTTGGGAGGAGAACTGACCCGCCAAGTATTTGTAATGGGCGGCTATGGCTATCATGCCTGCATTGTCAGTGCAATACTGAAAATCAGGAATATAAATGTTCCATTTTTCTTTTAGGGCTAAGTCTTGCAAGGCTTTTCTTAATCCTGAATTAGCAGATACCCCTCCAGCAATGGCTATTTCATTGATTTTCAAATCTCTGGCAGCTTTTTTTAATTTAATGAGCAAGATGTGAATAAGAGCGTGTTGCATGCTTGCGCATATATCATTGAGGTTTTCTTCTATGAAGTTGGGATTTTCTTGTTTTTTTTCCTTTAAAAAATACAAAAAAGCTGTTTTAATTCCACTAAAAGAATAGTTATAGCCTGACATGACTACCTCTGGAAAAGAAAAAGCCAAGGGATTGCCTTCTTTGGCAAGTTTGTCAATCATAGGACCGCCAGGGTAGGGCAAGCCAAGCATTTTGGCAGTCTTGTCAAAAGCCTCTCCTACAGCATCGTCTTGAGTTTGTCCGATGATTTCCATGTCTAAGAAATCTTTGACAAGTACAATTTGCGTATGTCCCCCGCTTACCGTTAGGCATAAAAAAGGAAACTTAGGTGTTGGCTCGTCTATGAAGTGTGCCAATACGTGGGCTTGCATGTGGTTTACTTCTATCAAAGGAACGTCTAAACCCAGCGCGAAGGCTTTGGCAAAGGAAGTACCTACCAAAAGCGAACCTAATAAGCCCGGTCCCCTTGTGAAAGCAATAGCATTGAGGTCTTTTTTACTTACTCCTGCTTCTTTGAGTGCCGTAGCTATTACAGGAACGATATTTTGCTGATGCGCTCTCGAGGCATGTTCGGGGACTACGCCGCCGAAAATTTCGTGTATTTTTTGGTTGGCAATGATATTATTCAATACTTTTCCGTCTTTGATGACCGCCGCAGAGGTTTCATCACAAGAGGATTCTATCGCTAAAATGGTAATCATTCTGTGGCTTTGAGTTCAAAAGTTACATTTTCATAAATCTCTTCCATAGAGATACTAATTTCAAGGGATTCCAAATCAACTTGTTGGCTTAGGTCATCATAGTATTTCATCTGCCAATTTCTCTCTTCTTTTTTAAAAAACACCTGCACGTAAGGACGTTCCTGCTCTATGACGACATACTCCCTTAGAGAAGGTAAGGTCAGGTAATACCTAAATTTGTCCCCTAAGTCATAGCTTCTTGTTTCAGCAGAAAGTACCTCTATGATGAGAATAGGGTTTTTGATAATGTCTTTCCTATTAGCCACTAACTCTATTTCTCCACAAACCACCATGCCGTCAGGATACACAAAGCGATTATGTGCCGAGATTTCTAACTTCATATCGCTGTTAAAAACCTTACATGTTTTCTTTTTATTTTTTAAAGCTATTTTTATAGCAGTATTGGTATCCCCTGCAATTAGACTGTGTGCTACTGTACCACCTGCCATAGCTACTACTGCGCCGTTGTGGTATTCGCTTTTATAGATGGCTTGCTCTTCCATGACCAAATAAGTATCTCTGCTTATTTTTTGATATGTAGGTTTGAACTCTACCATAATAAAGTGAAAAATTTTACTTCCAAATTTACACAATATTTTGCAAATATTACTTTTGTACTTTTGCAAAAAATGAATTTCTATGAAAATTATAGGTTCTTTCAAACAAATTTTGCCTTTGACCTATCTGCCCTACAAAGGAGCGGTAAAAGATGAGCAGTTGCAGGTGATAGAAAATGGAGCGGTAGTAGTGGACAAGGAAGTAATCGTAGCGGTAGGAACTTTTGAACAAGTAAGAAGGGAATTTCCTGAAGCAGAAATAGAAGAAATCGAGAATACCTGTGTGCTACTTCCGAGTTTTATTGATTGTCATACGCATACTTGCTTTGCAGGAAGTAGAGCCAATGATTTTGCTGCCAGAAATGCAGGCAAATCTTACCTCGAGATTGCTCAAGCGGGTGGGGGGATTTGGAGTACGGTACAGCAAACCCGACAGGCGAGCGAAAATGATTTAGTTCAACTTACCCGCCAACGAGTAGAGCAGTTCCTTAAAGAAGGCATTACTACCATAGAGATAAAAAGTGGTTATGGTTTAGACAAAGAAAATGAACTCAAAATGCTTCGTGCTATTAAAAAAGTGCAAGCCCAAACCCAAGCACAAATTATTTCTACCTGCTTAGCGGCTCACATCAAGCCCAAAGATTTTCAAGGAGATAACAAGGCTTATCTAAAAGAAGTTTTGCATGATTTTCTACCCCAAATAAAGAAGGAGAATCTTTGCCAAAGAGTAGATATTTTTATAGAAAAAACAGCTTTTAATGCAGAAGAAAGCGAGTGGTTTCTACTGGAAGCGAAGCAAATGGGCTTCGATTTGACTATTCATGCTGACCAGTTTACGCCTATGGGGGCAGAAGTGGCGGTCAAAGTTGGGGCAGTATCTGCTGACCACTTGGAAGCAAGCACAGATAGCCAGATTGAACTATTAGCAAAAAGCAATACGGTTGCTGTAGTTTTGGCAGGAGCGTCTATGGGACTTGGAGAACCTTTTGCTCCAGCACGCCAACTCTTAGATGCAGGGGCTTGTTTGGCTATTGCTTCAGATTTTAACCCCGGGTCTGCTCCTATGGGGAAGCTACTTTTGCAGGCTTCGGTATTAGCCTGTTACCAAAAGTTAAGTACGGCAGAGGTATTAGCAGGGCTGACTTTTAGGGCGGCGAAAGCCTTGAATATCAATCATATTGGGAAAATAGCAGTTGGTTATAGGGCAGATTTGCAAGCCTATCCCTGTGCAGATTATCGCGAAATTTTGTACCAACAAGGGAGGTTACTGCCCCAATATGTTTGGAAATCAGGAAAATGTATTTTTCCTGATAGTGCCCCTCAGCGCAAAAAATAATAATTTTGAAGTTACAAAATTAGCAATCTTTGACAGGGCAAGGGATAGGTTTCCCACGTTTTATTTTTCCTTTCCCTCTCCCAGAAGCACAAGCATCAAGAAAAAAAGGCAAAAGCAATAACAGAAGAATAGAAAAGAATATTCTCAGATTTTTTTTATACATAGGATTTGTATGATTTAGTGCTTGGTCTTAGGTGCTTTGTGGCTCAGGGTTTTCTTTTTGTACTTTTTAGGAGTCCAAGCGGTACGCGGTGCAAGATAGCACCCCGAAGTAGATGCAAGCACAATTAGGATTAATATTTTAGCCAATAACTTTCTCATTTCCACATGGTTAATCTTCTTACTTTCTTTTCTGGTGGCAAAGGACCTCTTTTTCTCCAAACCTTAGAGCGGCGTGGCGTCCAAGCTGTATTGGGTGAGTAAGCACACGCAAAAAAACAAAACAAAGAGAAAAATATCACACTACGCACCAAGTATTTTTTTATCAAATATTTTATCATATCAATCTATATTTTAATTTTACTTTAAAAAAAATCCTTACCCATGACATTTATCAAAGCAAACTTAGTAAATATCCGCCAAAGAAGCATCAAACCCGCTCATATTTATATCGAGAATGGGCAAATTGTCAATATCAAATATGTAGAAACTTTTTTCAATCGTTTTGCTTTGCCCGGTTTTATAGATGCTCACGTACATATTGAGAGTTCTATGCTCATTCCTTCTGAATTTGCTCGCTTGGCAGTAGTGCATGGGACAGTCGCTACGGTATCTGACCCGCACGAAATTGCCAATGTCTGTGGGGTAAATGGAGTTAAGTTCATGATAGAGAACGGCAAAAAAGTACCTTTTAAGTTTTATTTTGGTGCCCCTTCTTGCGTTCCTGCTACGCACTTTGAAACCGCAGGAGCAGGCATTAGCCCTGCCGAAGTTGCCCAACTCTTTGAAAGTGAAAACCTCAAATACCTTGCCGAGATGATGAATTACCCTGGTGTACTTTTCAAAGACAAGGAAGTCATGGAAAAATTGGCGATTGCTAAAAAATATGGGAAAAAAATAGATGGACATGCGCCAGCCCTCAGAGGCGAGCAGGCAAAACAGTATATCAGCGAAGGTATTAGTACTGACCATGAATGTTTTACACGAGAAGAAGCCTTAGAAAAGCTCCAATATGGCATGAAAATTATCATTCGCGAAGGTAGTGCAGCAAAAAACTTTGAGGCTTTGATAGATTTGCTTCCTGAGCATTATGAAAATATGATGTTCTGCTCCGATGACAAGCACCCCGACAACTTAGTAGAGGGACACATCAACGAATTGGTCAGGCGAGCCGTTGCCAGAGGTATTGATGTTTTTAAGGTCTTACAAGCGGCTTGTCTTAATCCTGTCGAGCATTATGGTCTGGAGGTAGGGCAGTTAGGAATTGGCGACCCTGCGGATTTTATTTTAGTAGATAACTTAGAGGAGTTTAATGTTTTACGCACCTATATCAACGGGCAGTTAGTGGCGGAGAAAGGAAAATCTTTTATCAAATCTGTCCCTGAGCAAGCTATCAACAACTTTGATACCTCACCTAAGAACCATAAAGATTTTGAAGTCCCTTCTAGTGATTTTAGGAAAATCAGAGTAATAGAAGCCTTAGATGGGCAGTTGGTAAGTAACGAACTTATCTGCGATGCGAAGTTAGGGGTACTTAATTTTGTGAATAATGGTACGGAGATAGTGGGTGCTATGAGCGATACAGAACGCGATATTTTAAAAATAGCAGTAGTCAATCGCTATCAAAACGTTCCGCCTGCGGTAGCTTTTATCAAAAACTTTGGTTTACAAAGAGGTGCGATTGCCTCTTCGGTAGGGCATGATTCGCACAATATCATCGTTGTTGGGGTAGATGATTTTGCCATGAGCATAGCCGTCAATCTGCTTATAGAAGCAAAAGGAGGAATAGCCGTAGTAGATAGAACTAAGAAGAAAAACTATGTACTGCCCCTGCCTGTAGCTGGATTGATGACTACCGAAGACGGCTACAAAGTTGCCAAACTGTATGCAGATATAGATAAAAAAGCCAAAGCATTAGGAAGCAAGCTAAAATCTCCCTTTATGACGCTTTCTTTCATGGCTTTGCTGGTCATTCCTGACCTCAAACTCAGCGATAAAGGTTTGTTTAGTGGTAAAGAGTTTAAGTTTGTAGATTTGTTCGTAGAATGAGTTTTAGTCTTTTTTTGCTAAAGCTGTTTTCTTGGTTTTTACTTTTTCCATGACCCAAGTACCCACTTTGATACCCTGCTCACCTCCTTTTTCTAAGGCTTTGCGGAAGTGAATCCCGCCGTAAAGACGACTCATAGAGGCTTCCCCAGAAGCTTCTAAAAAAGATTTGAAGGAGCGAGGAGGAAGTCCATATTCGGTCTGGGTAGAATCTGTAAAAGCAAAGTTTTCTCCATAAAGTTTGGTCAGTACGGTAGCTGCTGAGTGAGAGATTACGCTATGCCCACTTGTGTATTCGGGGAAGGGGGGAGTTTGAATATAAGGTGTCCACTTATCGTCAATATGCTTTTCTATGACTGTTTGAGGTCTAACATAATTGCTTCTGTATTTCTCGTCCCAACAGCTAATAAACCCGTCGGCTAAGGCTACTGCTACCAAAGCATAACTCTCTGCGGTTTGCATAAGGTTTGCTTGAGTGGCTTGTGCGACAAGGGAAGTAATCTGAATCCAATGCCCGCCGGGGGAGATTTTTTTTACTGCATATTCTAAATGCCCTTCATATTTCATTTCAAAAGGGTTATTATCCCAAAAGGTAGCAATGATTTTCTGCTCCTGCGTCAAATTTTTACCTACCTCGTAAACTTCTATGGTTTCTTTGTAAAACGGGCTTTTCTTGTCTAAGCTAAACGGATAAGGCTGTTCTGGCTTAAATTGGTCAGTTTTTTCTAAGGAAAAAGGTAGAATTTTATTCCAGAAAGGCTCTACAGCGTCCATGTAAGCAGGAGCGGTAGGTTGCCAGTATTGTTCTCCTTTCAAAGGTGTGTATCGCTCCATACCTCTGGTTTCTTTGTAATTATCTTTGGTGATTCGTTTTTTAAATACCTCTGCTACGGCATTGCCAAATTCTATAGAATTTTTGAAAACTTCTTCTGAAGCGATTTGAGGTTTTAACTGATTGTAAAGTTGATTTTCATATTTTTCCAATTCCTGAGGAGAGTGAATCAAACCTTTGCCTACTGTAAAAAAAGCCCTAATACTTGCTATGACAAAAGCATATTGCTTGCTCGGTTCTGGGGCAGGCATAGGCTCAAAACCATTCAACTGTGCAGTTATAGACTGATAATCAGGGTATTCATTACGCAGGGCTTCATAAGCAGCTAAGGTTGCATAGGCATAAATACGGCTCGATACAGGAGGGACAAATATATCCTCGATGATGACAGCACTCAAGGCTTTTACGCTTTGGTGGAGAATATCCGCATCATTTATTTTTAAACTTACAGTCTGAGAAGGGGTTTCTTTTGTTTGTTGGGAGGTTTGATTCTTTTGACATGATGTTAGCAAAAGAATAGAAAAAAACAAGGCATAGAATAACTTTCTCATAATATTTTAAATTAATAAAACAAATGTAGGGCTTATTAAATAAAAATACAAATAACAGTTCTGCTTCTCCTGATTACTCTACTGTCTTACTAACTTTCTCATTGCTTTTTCTCCACCTTCCCCAATAAAAGTAATGATATAGCCCCCTTGCGGAAAGTTTTTGAGGTTTATCTCCAAAGGACTTTGAGGCGTGATTTTCTGTTCGTCTATTACTTGAATCCCAAGCAAATTAAAAATGGCTATTTTCCCAACTTTATCGCATAGAATAGCGATGTTATCATAGCTTGGATTGGGGAAAATATTGAACTGAAAGGAAAAAAGTTCACTTTTCTCTACTGCATTTACTACACCTTTATTTTTTAAAAACTGTAAGCCGCCACCTGTCAGTCCTACCACAATGTCATCACCGTAAGCCGCAGGGAAAACTTCTCTACCAAAATTGTAAGCCACATTTCTATTTTGTAACTCATTGAATACAAGGTCAGGGCTGGCAGTCCATGTTCCACTAAGCCTTTCAGTGAAGTCCGTATAAATGTTTAGCTTTCCTGAGCGGTCGCCTGTTACCAAATCTGCTTTATTGTTTTTATTAAAATCTGCAACTGCAATGCTCAATGCCCTCTTATTAAAATCATCAGCGATGCCTCCCACGCTTTGGTTACGAAGCGAAAAAGTCAAATTGCCTGTATTCTCAAATAAAAACAAACCGCCTTGAAAACGTCCCAGCAACAAATCTGGGTCTTTATCCCCATCAATATCCAAGAATAGAGGCTCGTCAAAAGGAATAAGATTGGGCAAATTGAGAGTAAGTATATGATTGATATTGAAGTTAAATCTTTGATTATTAGGAGCGGTATTTAGTACATAACGAAGTGAGGTTTGACTATTTGTATTGTTCACTGCCGTAAAAGCCAAATCCAAAGAACCGTCGGCGTTGAGGTCTGCAAAGGTAATTTTCAAAAAACGCAAGTCAAGTTGAGAAAAGTTAGCATAATCGTTATTCACCAAGCGAAAAGAAGGATTTTCCTGAGAGCCTACATTTTCAAAAAGAAAAATCTTTGCCCTAAAAGGCTCGCCGTTAATCGCTTGACCGCCATTGCTGACAAATAAGTCCAAATCGCCGTCAGCATCGTAATCTGCAAAAACAGGTCTGGCAAATTCCCCTAAGTCAATGGTTTGGTCTTGGAAAAAGTTGTTTTTTTGGAATATAAAATTAGGACGATTGTTTGTACCTATGTTCTTGTAAAACCAAATAGAATTAGTGAAATCTATGCGATTGCCTTCGTTAAAGAATTGGTTAGGGCTTACTAACAAATCTTTTACTCCATCGCCGTCCACATCTTCGTAAAAAGTAGCAGGGAAAGAAACCATATTCACAGGAAAATCAGGGGGGAAATTAGGCATGAAGCTATCAAAAACAGGATTAGTTGGCGTGCCTTTGTTAGTAAAAGCCACTACACCTGTGCAGTTTACATCTGAAAGTAAAAAATCTTTGACATTATCGCCGTTCAGGTCTAAAACTGTCATGGCATGCCCTGAGTGTTCTACCTGCTCCACTCTACAATTCACCGTGCCAAAAAAATACTCATTGCAATTACTACATTCGTAAAGATTACCCCATTGCAAGGTTACTTTCTCAAATTCCAAGCTATCAGGGCGGTTGTATCTCTCCATGCTGAAGTTTTTACTCCATTCTATGGACTGTCCTGTTAAAGGAATAAAGTTTAGCACATCTACGTCCCCATCATTATCTATGTCAGCAATCGCAGGAATATCGGTCAAATCAGGTAGTAACCTAAGCATATTTCCCGTAGTGCTTTTGACGGAAAGAGCATCTTTGAAAAGCCTAAAGGTAAGGCTTTGTCCTCGTTCAGTAACATTTCTATACACCCGAATCCCTGCTCGGGTAGCCGTAAAAATATCTTTTCTTCCGTCATTGTCATAGTCGATGAGCAAACACCAATTTTCCATAGCAGGAAAAGCCACCTCATAATCAGGAGCATAGACTAATTTTCCGTTCCGGTTCAAAAAAGTACTTACTTTGTAGTTTGTGCGGTCAAAAATCATTACATCTTGCTGATTATCGCCGTTCAAGTCAATAGTAGAAACCTGTGCGGAGTTAAAGCCCCCTGTCCAAGGGAAAGCCAAATCTACTCCATTGACATTTATTTTTACATTCTGCTCGAGGCTAAAAGAAAAATTCTGGGCAAAAACAGGAGTAATCAGACAAAATAAGTGGAAGAAAGTAAGTATTTTTTTCATGGGCGACTGTGTTTTTAGAAAAGATACGATATAAACTCTGTTTACGTTGAAAGTGTTGGAAATATTTATAAATTGCTTAGCCATTCTCTGGCTCGCAACTCTGCGTAAGTTTCTCTTTGCCCTGAACACTGAAAACCTACATGCCCTCCTTGTAAAGGCATTTCTAAGTGTAAAAATGGGTGATTTTCAGCTATTTCTTTTGGGAAGCACGATGGTGTAAGAAAGGGGTCGTTCAAAGTATTTATCAGTAGTACAGGTTTGCGAATCCCATGCAAATAATTAATTGAACTTGCTTGGGAGTAGTAGTCGTCTGCATCTTTAAATCCATGCAGTTGAGAGGAGTAGGCATTATCAAAATCTCTGAAAACACGAATATTTTTGATAGGTTCAGCAGAAATTTTCTCAGGCATCAGTTTTGCCTTTTCTATAATTTTTTTGTTAAGTTTCTTGAGAAAACGCTTGGTATAGAACATCTTACTTGACTTGGAAAGTTCATCACTGCAAGCGGCTAAATCGCAAGGAACGGAAAAAGCTACTCCTTTTTTGATTTGAGGTAAGATATTTTCTCCTCTTTCTCCAAAGTATTTCAGCGTCATGCTTCCCCCCATGCTAAAACCTGCCAAAGCAATAGTCTGATAACCAAATCTTTTTAAAGCATGCTGTACTACCAAATCCAAATCAGGTGTATCGCCGTGATGGTAAAATCTGGGCAGTCTGTTCAGCTCGCCACTGCAACTGCGACAGTTCCAACCCAAGCCGTCCCAGCCTTCTTTATTCATTACTTTGATAAGTCCTTTGACATAGTGCCTGTCTGCACTGCCTTCTAAGCCATGCGAAACGATGAGGAGTTTTTTACTTGGCTTGACCTTGTTGGAGGATAGAGAGCCATTGACTTTTTCTTGTTGCTCTGCCCATGCCCAGTCCAAGTCTAAGAAATCTCCATCTGGTGTATTGATTCGCTCTCTTTCGTACACTACTCCATTGACTTTTCTAAAAAGACTTGGGACAATAGTTTGCAAATGTGCATTTCCCAGATAGTAAAAAGGCGGTTTTAATTCTTTTGGTGGTAAAATAGGCATAAAACATTTTGACAAATAATGCTACAAAAATAAAGATTTTCGCAGGACATCTCTATCAAAACTTGTTTTTTATATGAAAATGAACTAATTTTGCTTCCCTTTTGTAAAAAAAATCACTTGGGGCTGACTGGTTTTGACAGCGTGAGTAGTTCCATGTAAGCACGTCGGGTGTCGTGAGCATTACCCGTAAATAAAACTCACAAACCATAAATGGCGAAACTTCTTTCGCTCTTGCTGCTTAATTTAGGATAAATTAAACGGCTTGCCTTCTGCCTAATAGCCCGTTCTGTCTGTTAGGCGTATAGAAGGTCATCTACAGAACTGCGGTAAGTAGGGTTGTGATGCTTGCCTAAGTCCACCGCAACTAAGGAAAGGTTTTGGTGCGTTCTTGACCTGACTTTTCCCGACAACTAACAAGAACTAAACGTGTAGAAAGCATGATGAGTTGCCATGTTTGGACGGGGGTTCGACTCCCCCCAGCTCCATTATGTAAGGTGTTGATTTTTAAGTAATTAAAAAAACAAAAGAGGTTACATAGTTTTACATGTAACCTCTTTTGTTTTAAAGTATCGTAACTATTTCGGTACTTGCAAGATTATAATTGCTTGTTGCATGCCCTATGCCCACATTTTTACAAGAGTTGCGGACATTGAGCCAGCAAGATAGTCAGTGAGCAGAGCAGATGAGCAGTTTATTGTTAGTTCTCTATCAAGCCAAACCAGCAAAGGCAAACAGTGAGAAAGATAGTGAAGGAGTTAGAAAACAAAGCAAACACAAAGTTTTATGTGTAAGACAAGTCTTTTTAAGCACTACTTGCACATAGAAAAAGATATTACCAAAAAAAAGTAACTATTTAGGTAGTCCTTAATTGCACATTGATTTTTGCATTGATATCAAGCAAAGTTTGCAATAGGTTTAGCCCTTATTTTCTCAGCGTGGTCATTACCCCTTGCAAGCGAGCAAATACTTCTACCCCGTGCAGAGGGCTTCCCTCGTTCGCCTGACTGCCTTTAACTCTCGTAATAGATGTGCATGGCAAAGGGCGTGTTTGCAAGTATCAAAGCCAAAATAGCTTGCCCAGCAATCATGCACCACATAGCCCCGTAAGAAAGGGAATAAGGACGCTTGACTTGCTAATGCCTTTTTCCCCCTTTTGATATGCACAAAAATATAACACCATGACTGATTACAAACCATATCAAACCCATGTAATTGTCCTGCCACACACGACCTACATGTTTGGGTAAGGCGACTATTTTCTTTTTCTTATAGCCATCACTGCTGGGAGGTTTATGGCTATTGCCAGAGTTCATGTCCAAACGCCTACGCAACTCAGCGTTCTCGGGTCGCAATTGGGCATTCTCCATGCGGAGCTTGCTATTCTCCTCTTTCAGAACAGCTAACTTGGCAAGCACCTCTGCAACAGGCTTTGTAAACTTTCTATGTCGTCAGTTAATTTCATAGCAGAAACATACAAACTTTTTATTAATTTTGTAAGTATTTAAATAGTTACGAAATATATAAAAAAGTAGGTATAAAAAAGAAAGTAAGGTGCATACCTTACGCCATAGTTTTGCAACGCATCTCTTGGAAAATGGCACTGATTTGCGTTATATTCAGGTTTTATTGGGACATGAAAGTACGAAAACCACAGAAGTTTATACACACGTAACAAACAAGGGCTTTGACCAAATAAAAAGTCCGTTAGATAATTTGTAAATTAAAAAATTTATTTTTTAATTTACAAAAAATAATCGTAGATGCGTGGACTTAACAAAGTGATGCTGATAGGAAACTTAGGCAAAGACCCTGAGGAGCAGACGTTGGAAGGAGGTATCACAGTGGCTAAATTTTCCTTGGCTACTACTGAGAGCTACAAAGACGACAAAGGAGAAACCCATAGTCTAACAGAATGGCACAGTATAGTAGCTTGGCGAAGTCTGGCAGACTTGGCGGGGAAGTATCTGAAGAAAGGCAGTACGATTTATTTGGAAGGGAAAATCAAAACCCGCTCTTATGAAGATAAGGAAGGGAATAAAAAATACGTAACAGAAATCATTGCGGAGAGTTTTATCATGTTGGATAAGCCTGCTGATAAAGCGGAAATAAACGCAAGTTTTTAAAAATAAACGCAAGGGTTGCGTTTATCCAGATGTTAGCTGCAACCCTAAAAGACAACAACAGTGCAAAAATTAACAAACAGACAGACGACAATAAAGCCCACCCGCAAAATGGCACAACTTGTCCCGACTTGGCGGGATTTGGTTTTTCCCGACACACGAGCCAACGCTCAAAAAACCAAAAGAGCCATTTTTTTGCCAACGCTCAGACAAAAGAACCGACAATAAAAAGTAAATTTGACGATTAAATAATTTGAAAGAAGATAAATGAAATTATTTGAAACATTAGAGCAGCAACTCAAGAAAGAACCCAACTTCGTAACAGACAACGGAGAGTTGAAAAAGTGGGTGGTGCTGAACAAAGCACAGAATTTTGACGAAGAATTGATTGAATTGCTTTTGGCAAATGAAACGCTGAAAGAAAAATTCTTTGTTAAGGTAAAAGATGTACTGGTATTAAAACAAAACCTGTTTATAGAATTTCTGGAACAGAAAAACTACCTGAACGACAGCTACACCAAATACAAAAACAAAGTTGGCTTAACCATTGACGGCAAATACTTTAAACAACGCAATGAAGTAGCTTTAGTTTGGCCATTTAAAGATTGCATTCTGGAAGGCGGACAAACCAAAGAGGAACAAAAAAGGGAAGAAATATTTTTTAATGAAATTTTAGCACAAGATGAAATTACTCAACTCTTAGAGCCAAAGGTTTTGACCAATGCAAAACGCATTGATAAAGACGGTGAACACCCCTTTAATGGTTTTAAGCGGGATGCTGAGCTGAACAGAAAACGTGGTTTACCTGAAGATACCATAACCGACAATTTGATTATAAAAGGCAATAACCTTTTGGCATTGCACACACTGAAAGAAGAATTTGCAGGAAAAGTAAAACTGATTTACATAGACCCGCCGTATAATACTGGAAATGACTCTTTCGGTTACAATGATAGTTTTAATCGGTCTACGTGGCTTACATTTATGAGAAACAGGCTTTATGCAGCTAAAACACTATTATCAAAGGACGGAATTATATGTGTTCAATGTGATGATAATGAAAACGCATACCTGAAAATTTTGATGGATGAAGTCTTTGAAAATCGTTTTTTAAATAATGTAGCTGTTAAAATGAGTGAAGCCAGTGGTGTCAAAATGAACCACGCAAAAGGTAGATTTCCAAAATTAAAGGAATTTATCTTGATGTATAAAATGCCTAATTTCAAAGGGTTTATTACTGTTGATAAATACGAACAAAAGGAATGGGATCCAGAGAATAATATTTTCATTGAAGATTTAACAGAAGAGCAGCGTTCTGAACTAATTGAACTTGAAGCAAAAGAAATTAATGACCAGACGGATGTCAACAAGGCCAATGAAATTTTGAAAAAAGCAAAGAAAATATCATTAGCGACAAAGTTAAAAGACCTTGAATTTGAAAATGAAGATGAGAAAAGCGAATGGCTATTTAAGAACAGTTACAGAATCATTAAAACAGCAGGTTCTTCAAGCCTTGCCACATTAGTAAAAAGTTTAGATAAAGTCCCAAAACAAGATATTGCAGCGGCCGTTTCTAAAAAGGGGGTGTTATTTTTCTACATAACAGATTTTAATAGAGAAACAAAGCAGCCACGTTTACAGGTAATATTCGCAGACTCCAATATTTTTAAGAATCCTTGTGATTTTTGGCAAGATATTAAAACTACAGGTGCAATTGCAGAAGAAGGTGGTGTAAAATTAAGCAATGGTAAGAAGCCTGAAAAAATTCTTTATAGGTTAATAAAAATGATAACCAATGAAGGGGATGTTGTGTTAGATTATCATTTAGGTAGCGGAACTACTGCCGCTGTAGCTCATAAAATGAAAAGGCAATTTATTGGCGTTGAACAATTGAATTACGGAGAAAATGATAGTGTAGTAAGATTAAAAAATGTTATTAATGGCGATAATTCTGGAATATCAACAGAAGAAGATGTTCAATGGAAAGGTGGCGGAGAATTTGTCTATCTGGAACTCAAAAAATACAACCAAACTTTCATAGAGCAAATAGAAGAAGCCAAAGACACTAAAACACTTTTGCAGATTTGGGAACAAATGAAAGCCAAAAGCTTCCTGAATTACAATGTTGACATTAAAAAACAAAACGAACATTTGGAAGAATTTAAAACCCTTAGCCTTGCAGAGCAAAAACAACACCTTTGCGAACTATTGGACAAAAACCAATTGTATGTAAATCTATCTTCTCTCAATGATACCGACTTTGCGTGCACCGAAGAAGAAAAGAAAGTAACCAAAGATTTTTATAGGATGAAGTAACCTGTCAAGGAACACCTGACAACAAAATTTTCAGTAGCAATGAATACAAGCATTAAAAAATTGAAAAAGTAATGGCATTTTTATACGAAATATTCAATAATCCATTTGCTAAACGAGCATTAGCACAGGTTGATGTGCCTAATTGGATTAGCGACAATTTAAAGCCCGGATTTGGTCAGCGACCTTATCAGATTGAAGCATTCAAGCGATACATATACTTAGACCAGGAAGATTTAGAAGAAAAGCCAAGAAAGCCTTATCACTTGCTTTACAATATGGCAACAGGTAGCGGAAAAACTTTGATAATGGCTGGTTTGATGTTGCACCTTTACCAAAAAGGCTACCGTAACTTTTTGTTTTTTGTAAACAGCAATAATATCATTCAGAAAACCAAAGACAATTTTCTGAATTCGCAGGCATCAAAATATTTGTTCAACAACAAAATTGTGATTGACGGAAAAGAAGTCCTCATCAAAGAGGTTGGCAACTTTGAAGAAGCCGACAATCAGAATATCAATATCAAGTTTACCACCATTCAACAACTTCATATTGACCTGAACAACACGAAAGAAAACAGCGTAACCTACGAAGATTTTAAGGACAAAAAATTGGTTTTGATAGCTGATGAAGCCCACCACTTGGTAGCAGGAACAAAATCAGGAAATTTGTTTGGCAGTTGGGAAGACACGGTAAAAAAAATTCACGAATCCAATTTTGATAACATCCTTCTTGAATTTACCGCAACCATTGACACAGATACGGCAGAATTAGTAAACCATTATCAAGACAAAGTAATTTTTAAATACGACCTTGCTCAATTTAGATTAGACGGTTATTCCAAAGAAATAAATCTGATTCGTTCCTTGTATGATGAGCAAGACCGTATCATACAAGCCTTGATTTTAAACCTGTATCGTCAGGAATTGGCCACTTCAAACAATATCAATTTGAAGCCCGTAATTTTATTTAAAGCTAAAAGAACAATCAAAGAATCGGAGCAGAACAAGGAAAACTTTCACAAATTCATTGATGATTTTTCAGTAGCAATGGTAGAAAAAATCAAAAAAACTTCTACCGTGCCAATCGTTCAAAAGGCTTTCCGCTTTTTTGAAGCCAAAGGCATTTCAGCCAACGAAATTGTAAAACGCATACAAGCCAATTTTAAACCGGAAAACTGTTTGAGTGCCAACAACGATGCAGAAGCCGAGCAAAACCAAATATTGCTCAATACTTTGGAAGATGAAAACAATCCAATCCGTGCTGTTTTTGCCGTTCAAAAGCTGAACGAAGGCTGGGACGTTTTGAATTTGTTTGATATTGTTCGTCTTTACGAAGACCGAGACGGCAAAGACGGAAAGCCAGGAAAAACCACACTTTCAGAAGCACAGCTAATTGGTCGTGGTGCAAGGTATTTTCCGTTTGCCTTAGAAGAAGGACAAGACAAATACACCAGGAAATTTGATAATGATATTTCTAATGATTTGAAAACATTAGAAGAATTGTATTACCACACCAAAGAAGATAGCCGTTATATTTCAGAATTGAAAAAAGCACTTGTAGAATCGGGGATTTACGAAGATGAAGAAAATCTTGTGACCAAACAGCTAACACTAAAATTAGATTTTAAAGGCACCGATTTTTACAAGAACGGACACGTCTTTTACAATAAGAAAATCCCAAAAAGTTTTGATAACATAAAATCGTTTACCGATTTAGGCGTAAAGAAAACAAACTATCGTCATACTTTATCTTCGGGAGTGGGAATGATGTCAAGTGCATTTTTTGAATTAGAGCCCACTCAATCAAATGATGAAGTAATAAAAACAAAAGATGTAAAACTTACTGACATTCCAAAAAACATAATCCGGTTCGCTCTAAGTCAAAATCCGTTTTACTACTTCGATAATTTATCACGTTACTTTCCACATATTGATTCGCTTTCCAATTTTATTGACAGCACAGACTATTTAGCAGGTTTGGAAATCACATTTAGCGGAACAGCAAACCGACTGAAAGAAATAACCCACTTCGATTATTTGCAAGCATTAAACGGACTGCTGCAAAATATTGAAGCAGATATTAAAAGCAATTCGACAGAATACGAGGGCTCAGATTATATCGGAGAGCGGATACATAAAGTTTTCAAAGACAAAGAAATCAAAGTTTACAAAGACAGTGAACGAGCAGACGGACAAGAAACTTTGGTAGCCAACGAGCCTTGGTATGTTTACAATGCCAACTACGGAACAAGTGAAGAAAAGAAATTTGTAGAACTGTTTTCAAGACGATTTAAAGGACTGAATCAGAAGTTTGAAAACATTTACTTAATCCGAAACGAAAGAGAAATTAAAATCTTCGACAAACTTGGACGAGCTTTTGAACCAGACTTTTTATTGTTCTGCAAACAACGTGACGGTGAACAAATGACTTTTCAGGTTTTCATAGAACCTAAAGGAGAGCATTTAAAAAGACACGACAAGTGGAAAGAAGACTTTTTAAATGAAATCAGAGCAGAACAAAAGACAATCAAAATCCACACGGACACCTATTTGATAACAGCCGTTCCGTTCTACAATTACAATAACGAAAACGAATTTAAAACGACATTAGAAAACACATTAAACGAATAGAAATGCCAACGCTCAACAGCCACACACATTGCCAAGTCGCACCAGCCAACGCACCGACCAAAACTTGGCAAAGAGTGTGTCTGTCCCACCGCACAACCGACAGACAATCAACACGAAAGACAGAAGGGCAGCAGCTAACAGCGGCTTGGCGTAATGGCGGGTGCAGTGCTTCGTATGACAGTTTTGTGGTACGCTCAAGTGCAGTGCTTCGATTGAACTTTTGTGCTAAAAATCCGCCACTACGCCAAGCTGCAGGACGTTGGCTGATATTTTAAGAAAAAAACAACAACAAAGGACGAAAACTGATAACCTCAATGTCCCAAGAAATTTGTAACTTGCAAGCACATATAAAAGTGTCGGAAATGCTTACAAAGGAACTAATTACAGAACTCAAAAACAACGGAAATGGAGATTTAGGGTATCTTGTTGATAAACAACAAGATAGTGGAAGTATTGCGTTTATTTTGGAAAATTTGGGCTTCTTACCTAAAAATTTTAATGGAAATTTTTTAATAGATTTACTCAAACACGAACACCACCAAATAAGACTTTTAGCGGTTAAAAATATAGGCAAATTAGGTAATG
>NZ_FONY01000041.1:5308-46075 GCF_900113045.1 Thermoflexibacter ruber | reverse complement strand
AATAGATAATATATTACATAGCAAGAAAACTAAGAGCATGAAAATATTTTAATAATCCAATTAACTTCTTGGAAAAGTACAATAGGGAAAGTGATAATATGCTTGCAAAAAAATATTGATAGTCTTTTAAGGATATAAGAATATTTCCTAATTTTACCTGACGGGTTTTGCAAGCCCATTGGTGTAAAAGATTGATAATAGTACTTTTTCATTCAAATAAATTCGCAAACCAATTTTGTTTGGGTATAAAAATTAGATTTACCATGATGCCAATAAGCTCGTTGCCGTATGACTTAGCAGAAGTCCACACCCTCATCAGCGATATGTTTGAAAGTACAAATGATTGGGAAAAGTATAGCTTGACCGAAGAACAAGTAGATTTTTTCCATGAAAATGGGTATTTAGCTGGGATTAAGCTACTTGACGAAGCGCAAGTAGAGAAGCTACGAGAAGAACTTAGTGAACTTTTTGACCCTAAACACCCTAAAAATCAATTATTCTATGAGTATCATACCAACGAATCCTCCTCGCCTGACCATGTCTTGTTTCATGCCTTAGGAGCGTGGCGTATTTCTGTAGGTTTTCATGATGTTTTGTGGAATCCTGCTTTTGTAAAACCAGCCAGCCAGCTATTGGCAGGGAGCGTAAGATTTTGGCACGACCAACTTTTTTGCAAACCTGCTAAGCATGGAGGCGTGGTGGCATGGCATCAAGACTATTCATATTGGACACGTACAAAACCTATGGCTCACTTGACTTGTTGGGTAGGTTTAGATGATGCTGATGAGGAAAATGGTTGTTTGTACTACGTACCCAAAAGTCATCGTTGGGGACTGATAGAAAAGCCTGAGTTAGCGGGAGATATGAATGGAATTTATCGTTTCCTAACAGAGGAACAGAAGGCACAGTTCAGCCCCATTCCTATCCCTTTGAAAAAAGGATACGCCGCTTTTCACCACCCATTACTCATGCACGGCTCGTATGCGAATAGAACTGACCGACCAAGACGGGCTTTTGTACTCAATGTTTTCAAAGATGGAGTTTGCTCTGATAGCAATGATACTCTTTTAGAAGGTGTAACTCCTATTCCCAAAGGGCAAAAAATGGAAGGAAAGTTTTTTCCCTTGCTTTTTGAGGCGAAATAGTTTTTAGCAAAATGCCTCAAAAACAGGAAATTTCTCGCCATCTATGACTCCTCGCCGACCTACAGTTTCAAAATAAGTAAGAGATTCCGCTCCTGCTTTGTGCAAGATGCCTATGCTTGCTTTTGTCCATTGATAGCAAAAATCACTGCTTTGTCTCTCATCAGATTGAGGATAGCCTGTTTCATTTGGATTAGTGGCATTGGGATTGAACCTTGGTTTGAGCGTAATTGAGTGAACATAAATGGGAATATTGCCATATTTCTGCTTAGCGGTAAGGATAGTATCTTTTTGTGCTTCAAGGGTTTCTATCAGCGAAAGGTCATCAAACGCATGAACTTGGGGATTGATAGAAAAACCTATAAAATCAATGTTAGATATATCTAAACTCGCTCTATTGAGTTCTGCAAAATAAGCATCTGTTCCAATACCCAGTTTTACCTCAGGCAAAATCTTTCTAAAAGCATCAACTAAAAATTGCTGAGCGGTAGTTTCCCAGCCAGCCTTACGGTATCTGAGCAATAAGATAGAATGATAACTCGCTGACATTGAAAGAGTATGATTCAAAAAGTCATTTGCTTCCTGCTTGTAATTTTCGCTAAAATGTAGCACTGCCTCCAATTTCCAACCCAAAGTATTGGCTTGTTCACTTGCTCTTTTCATTTCCTCTTGCCAATTCAGATTAAAAAGTTCAATATCCGCTCTTAGGTGGTCGACTTTGGTACTTTTTAACCATGTAATTTCCTGTTTGCTCAAATTGGCTTTGTCCGTTGAAATTCCCATACCTAAGGAAGTGTGAATCTCCTCTAATTCTGTAGGAAATTGGGGGAGGTGAGGAGCTTTTTTTTCTGCAAATACTTTATTATCAAAAACTTGTAATTTTAAAACAACTTTTTGCTTTATTTCTTCTCCTTCCGTGACCCATACAGGAAAAGGTTTGCTCAAAGGTGTGCAGTAAGTTTTGTAGGAGGCATCAGTCCAATTCCTTTGGTCTTCAGTTTCAAAAATTTCTCCTTCAAAAAATAGTTCTGCTTGGCTATTTTCCATTGGAAACCAAGTCATGCTTTGCACATTAGAAAAAGGCTGATGAGGAGAGATAAAGACAGGGAAAGTCTGTTTCTCTCTACCGTTAATGATTATCTCTTTGCCTACGCACTCTCTCAATGGGTGCAACACGCAAAAGCCAATTCTATTTTTTTTAAAATTACTGTATGCTTTTCCCTCAAAAATACATTCTATTTCATTATTGGATTTGCCTTCATAGGTCAAACTTGCCTTAAAGTGAATGTCATCTTGCTGGTAGAGTGCATTTAATACTATTTTGAAAGCAGCTTCTCCCTCTTTTAATGAAACAACTTCTACTTTGGGAATAATAGTATCCCAGTTTTCATTGCGAACTGCGGCGTAAATTCCCCTGACTATCTCCACTCCATTGCATTGGATATAACGGAGTTGGGTTTCGTCTAAAAAAATATCTAAGTTTCCAGCTTTTAAAGTTTTCATTTTGGAAAGAATTAGAATTTAGTAACGGGAACATTAGGGTCAGTCATTACACCAATTTGGTATTTGACATGCTCAACCTCGAGTACTTTTTTCCAGTCTTCCTTGAATATCAAAGGTCTGCCGATGTGTATAGCCTTGTATGCTGCATCAGAAAATACTCCGCCCGGCAGTTGGTCAAAGCAAAGAGCCAATTCAATATTCATGTGTCCCATGAGAAAGTCAAAAGCTGCTTCTCTGGGTACTCCTTTTTTTATGATTTCTTCTAAGGCTTCTCGGATAGTTACCATGACTGCCCCCAAGAAAGTTTCTGCCAAACCGGGTTCGAGCAGTGCCATCTGCTCGGCGGTAATGCGATGCGACCTTTCCACAGGTTGATAAAAAACCTTTGCCAAATCTTCGCCTATTTGATAGTGTTTCTCCTCGCCTTGCAACAAAGCACATACGATAGACTGCTTGGCAGCGATGCCTCCAAAATAATCATAATGGGCTTTTTTATCCTCTTCCCAGTTAAATACAGAGGGGTGGCAAGGGTGAGTAATGAAATAGGCAATATCCTCTCGCTGTGGCAGATGTCCGCCTACTGCCGCCGCAGGGTCAAGGGTAATGACGATACAACCAGACTTGAACTTAGGCAGTAGCTCAGTAGCTACTTTGCCGATGAGAATATCAGGCAGGGCAAGAATGACTACGTCTGCCTCTGGAATAACAGACTCATCTGAAACTGTAACTCCTCTTTGGGCAAGTCTTTCTTTGCCTACTTGGCTTACTTCGAGGTAATACACCTCTTTCGTACCTGCTTTAATAAAATTGTCGGTGAGTCGGCAACCCATTTTCCCGCCTGCACCCAGTAATGCGATTTTCATTTTCAAATGTATTTATAGTTTAATATTTTACTCCTTCATAAGCCTCTTGGTAAAATGACTTTTTCCCGTTTTGCCCTCCCTTTAATGCAATTTGAAGATTATCAAATTCTTTTCTCTGAGCATGAGTAAGGCAGAAAGGAGAACCTGCGGTCAGCTCTGCCAAAAACTCAAGTGCATCTATTTCAAGCAGGCGTGTAATTTTGCCTGAGGTATCGCCTCCTGCTGAGATGACGCGGTCTGGCTTGTAACGCAAAACCAAGTCTTTCAAAAGTTTGCCTAATAAAATTGGTAGCCTCTCTTGCCCGTGAGGAATTTGTTTAACCAAAGGCAAAGAAGGGTCATTCGGACCTAATGCCGAGTAAAAAATGATAGGTAAATAATCATTTTTACTTTCTGAGGCAAGACGCATCAAACGCTCTTGTTCTGAGGCACTTTCCTGTTCATTTAACAGCCTTACTGTATCTATAGCTATGGTTTTAAACCCAATTTGTTGGGCGTATAAAATCTGCTCGGCGGCTACGGGAGAGCAACTCCCTGACATCGCTATCATTTTTTTGGCTTTTCCAATGGCAGTTTTTGCTCTTTGTGCTTCATTTTCTTTTTCAGGAAATAAAGCGGTGGCTACTGCTGACGAACCCACGATTAACTGATTAGATGTAGGGAAATAAGCATTTAACCCTTTGCCTATCAGGTTTAGATGTGTAGGAGAAAGCGTATCAAACAAGACAATTTTTTTACCTGCTGACTTTGCTTTGTCCAAAAGTTGTGTGAGGTTTTTTTGCCTATCTTCCAATTGAAGTACATCTATTAAAAAGCCTTCTTTTTTTGTTTGTTTGGAAAGGTGTAACAAAATATCGCTCTCGTCCATAGGGGTAATAGGGTGCTTAGACATAGTTGGGTGTCTGTCCAATCGGTAAGTAGTTTCTTGTACTCTTGCGAAAAGATTGCCAAATACGACAAAGCGGTTGAGTTTGGGCATACCTACCAAAAGCGGTATTAGTTCACTTTCAAAGTATTCAGAGGCTATGTCTATAGCTTGCCCAATGCTTCCAATACCGGGCGAGGAGTCAAAGGTAGAACAGACCTTGTAGTGAAAAAATTTGGCGTTCAGTGCAGCTAATTTTTCAAAAATGGCGGGAAGGGTTGCTTGCATCTGTTCCCTGTTCAGACTGCGACTGATACCTGCTACGCCGACAGCACGCAATTTTTGCATAGAAAAGAAGGTATTTTTAAACTGAAAATCGTGAATTTGTGCTTTGGTAGGCGGTTCAGTAAACAGAGCTACAGGTACATGTGCTAAGGCTAAGGCTTCCATGACATCAGTAGAGCCTGTAAAATCATCTCCATAAAATGTCAAATCCAGCATGTTCATATTATTTTCCATAAAATGCCAAAGCCTTTTGAATAACAGGGTATTTATGAGCAATATCTTGCAGTTGATTGCCTTTCATACCTTCTTCCCAAGCAATGCGGATACTTTCTACCCCCGCTTTAATGCCGTCGGGGTGTGCAGTGATACCTCCTCCACACAAATACATCAGGTCAGCATTGCCTACTTTGGCATAAGTATCTGCGGCTTGGTCTGCCCACTGTCCAGAAGAGATAACAGGCATAACCTTGTAAGAACCTCCTGCTTCGCTTTGGCAAGCGCGAATCGAGTTCAGTACAGACTCATCGCTTTCGCAAAACTTGTTGCGCAATCCGTTGGTATGCAAGTGGTCTATACCTGCTAAGCTAAATATTTTTTTATACACAGGAAAAGACATTCCCATTAACTCAGGTCGATAAAACATTCCCCAACCGTTTCTGTGTCCATGTACGGGAAGTTGGGTAAATTGGCAAATCTGATGCACTGCGGAAATACCTACCCAATTCAAGCTCATCATGATGCAAGTCCCTTCGTTTTTGAGTACGATGTCATGCCTTCTTTTCATATCGTCCAAGTCGCCACTAAGGTTAAAAGCGTACATCACTTTTTTTCCTGTGGCATCGGCGTATTTATTAATCTGATACATAGCTAATTGTACTCTTTTTTCAAAAGGGGAGTGCGGAGGGTCTGCCATAAGTTCGTCATCTTTGATGAAGTCCACTCCCCCTTCTATCAAAGTTTTTACTTGCTCTGCGTTCTGCTCGGGACTTAGCCCTACGCTTGGCTTGATGATAGTGCCGATGATAGGTCTTTGATGTACTCCTGCTAATTTTTGTGTACCTTCTATGGAAAACTTAGGACCCGAGTAGTGTGCTTTATAAGTCTGAGGAAGTTCTATATCAAGAAGTTTTAAGCCTGAGAATTGAGAAAGCTCAAACAAATTTCCTGCTACGGTAGCCATAAGGGTAGGCAAGTTTGCCCCTACGTTGTCATAATTCCAA
This sequence comes from Thermoflexibacter ruber, assembly GCF_900113045.1. GTDB lineage: Bacteria > Bacteroidota > Bacteroidia > Cytophagales > Thermoflexibacteraceae > Thermoflexibacter > Thermoflexibacter ruber. The sequence goes on along the minus strand of NZ_FONY01000041.1, from coordinate 40,197 downwards.
GAAATTTCTATTCTTGCCTTTTGAAATATTGCTTGGGCAACTCCTTTGGGAGGTTTTGAATCGTTTAGGTAGGGGGTGGTACTCTCACCGAGGATTTCTATGGATTCTACTTTAGCTCCGTATTTTTCTGTGAGTTCGGCTGTTTCACCGGGAACTTTTACGAAAGTGCCACTGCTCTGCTCGCCTGCAAGCACTGCTACAGCTTTCTCGACAGGGTGAGCAGTTTCAATCAGGTATTTAGCGATAATTCTATTTTTCATATTTACTTAGGATTGAATTTCTATTTACTTCTTCAAAGCCACTTTGTTGTAAATCTTAGCGATGGCTATATCCACTTCTATTGCTTTGATTTGCAGGCTTTTGTCTTTTTCGTCTAAGAGGTTTACCTCCCATTTGCTTTTTCCCTTTCTGATGTGTTGCTCTATGCCTATTTTGTCTTGTTCAATCATAATGTACTCTTGGAGGGAGGGAATAGAACGGTATTCTTCTAATTTTTCTGTTTTGTCTATTTTTTGGGTGGAAGGCAATAGAATCTCTATGTTCACTATGGGGTTTTCTACCAAACCTTTCTCGTCGCGCTTTTCATCTATAGCAGAAGTGGCGCATAGGTCAGGCATGCGAGATTTTTCTTTATTGGGAATTTTTATATTGGGGTCTTCTGTATAAAGATTATACTTTTCTTGATTTAATTGTTTACCAATCTCTAAGAAAATATTAGAGTTGATAAGGGAATGATTTTTACTTTTCATTTCTAAATGGTATTGAAGGGCAAGTTGCATGAATTTGTACCAATCGTAATCAGGGCTAAAAAGAAAATCCAAAATTTCTTCTGGGACTTCTTTTTGGTCGTACCTCCAATAAATGATGCCTTCGCTGTACTCAAAAAAAGGCTTGTCTTCTACAATCTCTACCAATCGCAAATAGTCATCTAAGGAATAAAGTGTGGTTTTTACCTCTGTGAGCATAGTGTGGTTACTTTTTCCAAAGTTAAAAACTTTATTGTTTTTTTCAAAAAGTACAGTTACATTTATACAAATCTCTTGTTTTTTACAATGAGTAATAAATTTAGGGAACGTGGTAAATTTTTCCACGTTCCTTTTTATAATAAAACCCATCAGGTTTTCAAAACCTGATGGGTTTGGTTTTTTGTCTTACAAACCAAATCCACCCTCTTCTAACTGTTCTTTCACGTTACCAAGCGTATTGCCTAAGACCGTTCCTTTGAGCATATTGGCAAAGACTTCTGCTACGCTTTTGCCTCCTAAGATAGAAAGCGGAGCCATGGAAGTCGCTACCTTTTCTGCCAATGCCCTATCGCTGAACGCTTGGAGTGCGGCTACTAAATCTGGAGAAACGGCACTTGCTTTGGCAACGACTGCCTCGACCTCTCCTTTGAGTTCAGCCAAGTAGATTTCCAATTGCTGCTTTTCTACGTCAAGCGTAAACGCTTGGCGTTCTTTTTCTACGGCAAGTTCAGCACTGCTGATTTTTGCCAAGAGGTCTTGCTCAGCGAGTTTGGCATCTAAACTACGCTGACGAGATTTGATTTCAGACTCTATTGCCGCCATTTTGCTTTCCAGTTCTTTTTTGATTTCTATTTTTTGCAGTTCTAACGCTTGCTGTTTGGTTTGGGACTTGCTTTCGCTGATTTTACGATTGACATTTTCTACCTCTTCGGTAAGCTCGAGCTTGCGTTTTTCATTGGCAATGGCTAAGTTTTGACGAATCACGTCTTGCTCTGCATTGATGAGCATTTTTTCAATGTTGGCATCGCCTAACTTGATGTCAAACACCTCTACATCGTAGATGTGCATACCGTTTTCCTCAAAACGCCTGCCATTACGCTTGCCGTTTTCCCCTGCTACCCCCAGTACCGTATCTCTGATGATATTGATGCCATTGGCATAAAAATCCATGATTTTGTACTTTTTGACTGCATTTCTAATCACAGAACGAATATGGTCGGTTAAAAACTTGACGTAATTTTCTACATTGAACCATTTTTCAGGCTCCCCCTCAAAGTTTACACGATAAGAAAGATGAATGTTCACTTGGCAAAAATCAGAAGATTCTGCTTTGACCATATCGGAAATTTTATTGTGTAAAACCTTCAAATAGACTGTTCTAAGCAGATTTTCTTCTGTCTTGGGCGTACCTGTGGAAAGTTCTACGGTTTGTAAGTTCTCATCGTATTCCAACAAATAAGTTTGCGGACCTACAATGACTTTGCGCGTGCCTGTTTTGCTTACGACCAAGACCGCATAGCCTGTCCACAAATTGATAGTTACTGCTCCTTCGTACTTGTTGTAAAGCGTGATTGTTCTTGGTCTTGCTAACTGCTCTGGGCGATTAAATTCTTCCCCTGTAAAGCCAGAAGGCACGGTCGTCATAGAGCGTTTGCGAGATTCCTCTTTGGTTGTACCTCCTTTGAGGGCTAAGTCCGCATCTTTTGCCAAAATAAACTCGTCTTGTTGGGTTTGCTGGAAAAGCTCTTTGAGTCTGGCGTTGTACTCTAAGGCTTCTTTATTCCCCGGAAACCATAACTCTACCTGCCTCAAATCCAATACTCGCCTTACGATGACCTCCTCTCTGGGGTCTGGTAAGAACATAATAGGTCCTGTTTTGAGCGTAACGGCACCCGTTTTTCGGTTGAGTACATAGCGACCTTCCCCTGAGGGAATCGCTACAGCATGATAGATTTCTTGCTCTCCGTACTTGATGATGGCGTGTTCGGTGCGTGGATAGTAAATCATCTGGTCTTTGCCCGTAATAAATAACTCTTGCCCTACTTCATAACGGATGCCGTTTTCTTCATAAGGAGCTATGACTTTGATGTATAAACCACTGATTTCGTTTAGCTCAATTGCTCTAAATTTACGGTTGCCGTTGCGAACTACGAAGTCTTCCGTTGGCTCTGGAAAAACTACATTAGGACCTTGTACGTAGCGTTTTTTTCCATTTTCATCAAGCAAAATGCAATACTCCAAGCGTTCCAGAGTTACGGCTTCCCTTACATAGTTGCCCTGCTCGTCCCTGACTACTTCTACGCCCGTGGGAGGAATATAGAAGGAAACATTTGTTCCTTTGATTATCAGGGTTTTACCTGTAATCAAATCGGGTGCTTCTGTACTAATGATTTCGTCTTCGCCGCTTTCTGCATTTTTCACTTTTACGACTGCTTTTGTCCAATTTTTCTTCGCTTCGGTTTCATCATATACCCTTACGACCAAATACTGATTGGAGCGAAGGTGATGCCCTGTAACGATTTTGGCGATTTGCCCAGGCCAAAGAGCGAAGAAAACGGGACCGGGTATATTGACTTTTCGCCCAATATTTAGCTCCCCTAAGTTGTTGGAAGTGCCTACTTTGGGCTGATTTCCGTCTTTGGGTGGATTTTTCAAAATCACGTACCACCCTTCTGGTGCAATGGTAAAAGTTTGGATAGACTCGTCAAGATTACATTTGATAAACTGTTTGGTTTCGGCATCAAACAGTACAGGTTTGTCGGTATTTGCCAAGCTCGTCTTGTAAGGACCTACATAGACATTGATGTTGCCTTTGGTTTGGTCGGAAATAAAAGCGTACTCGTTTGGCGCGAGTACTAAATCACGTTCTCTGTTGCTGTCGTTCATCTTTTTGCTAATTTGGAATGATTTAATCTGGAATGATTTAAAATTAAGAAATTCCAGATTTCTAATTTTTTTGATTCCAGATTCTAACAATATATACGTATTTTTTACACTAAGGTTAGTGTTTTTTATACACTTTTTAAATTTTTTTTTGAAGGAGTAAAGGAAAAGAGAAAATTCCTTGATAGCGTGATTAAAATGAAGATAGTGGGATATTTTATAAGTGAATATTTTTATAAAGTTTGCAACCTAAATATTTACATGAACGTATAAGCTACTGTAAAATAAACTAACTATATAAAAACTTACATATCTTATGAAAACATTGCTTATTAAATTTTCTTTGATGATTATAGCCTTTTTGTGGAATCTACTTGTTTACAAGATAAAATATATATTCTCATTGAGGAGTAACGCTGTACTTAATGTAAACTAACTGCTTTTTAAATAAAAATAGAAATGAGTTGTAGAGGATTTTTACAACTCATTTTTTTATTTTTACCCAATTAAATATAAAAAAATAGTTGAACTACTATGGCAGTAAGAATGTCTGATACACGAAGTAGAGGAGTAGCAATAGAGGAATCTACTGAGGCACTTCACGAAGTACATGCACAAAGTAACATCATTATTGTAGGGGCGGGTGTAGCTGGTATGTATGCCGCTTATCTTTTGCATAATCAAGGCATTGAAGTAACTATTTTAGAGGCTTCAGCACAATGGGGTGGTAGAGTGAGGACATTGGAAGGGTTTGCTTCTTTTCCTGTGGAAATAGGTGCAGAGGAAATTCATGGAGAAAACTCATTGTACTACCAAATGGTAAAACAAGCTAATATAGAAATGTTTGACAGTGAAAGTGGAGAAAACTTATACTTTGTAAATGATGAACTGCTTAGCGAGGATCGCATCAATGAGAACAAGCACTATAAAAAAGCCTTAGATTTGATAGAGGAGATAGTAAACTATGAAGGGGAGGATATTTCTCTGCAAGAGTACATGGACAAGCAGAAGATAGACAAAAGTATTCAACACATCTTGAACGCAGAGTTAGCCAATGAAAGGGGGACTTCGGCGAGTAGGCTTAGCATGAAAGGTTTAGCTTATGAGTTTCAGCATTGGAAGGCTGGTTATCAGACCTTTATGCTTAAAAATCATTCACATTCTGCCATTTTAAAAAATTACTTTGCAAGTATTTTAGACAAAATCCAGTACAATCAAGAGGTAAAAGCCATAGATTATTCTGAAGATTTGGTGAGTATCATTACCCAAAATGGACAAAGTTTCCAAGCAAGCAAGGTTGTCTTGACTGTTCCCTTGACTATTTTGAAAGCGAATCTTATTAATTTTTATCCTGTCTTACCTAAAGAAAAAGAATTAGCAATTCAAAAAATAGGCATGGGAGCAGGAATGAAGGTGATTTTGAAATTTAAGCAAGCTTTTTGGGGAGAGCATACGAACTCTATTTTTGGGCAACTTGTCCCTGAGTATTGGGTAACTTCTTTTCAAAGAAATGAGAATGAATATGTTTTGACTGCCTTAGTCAATGGGGTGAACGCAGAGTTTTTAAGTCATCAGGGGGAAGAAGCTATCAACTCCATTTTAAATGAATTGGACAACATCTTTGGTGCGAATGTAGCCTCTGCCAATTTGGAGAAATCTTACCTTATGGACTGGACAAAAGAACCTTTTATCAAGGGTACATATTCTTTTGACAAAGTAGGAGGTGGCGATAGTCGTCAGATACTTGCTGAGCCAATAGCAGAGAAATTATTTTTTGCAGGAGAAGCTACCTGCACCAATGGGCATCATGCGAGTATTCACGGGGCGATGGAAAGTGCAGCAAGGGCGGTGAAAGAAATTTTAGAAACCAATTTGTAAGTTAGGAAAAATAACAACTAATTTGCATTACTAAACTAAAAAAATATGATAACAGAAAAAACAGATTTTCAATTACTTACTTTTGATGCGGACACTAAGTTAGTAAGCATTACTTGGCAGGAAAATACTAAGCTAATGACAGAGGAGCAGTACAGAAATGAGCAACTTCAAACTCGCGATTTTTGCTTGAAAAATAAGCCTGCTAAGCTATGTGTAAATACACAAAATTTATTTTTTGTTATTACGCCTGACTTGCAAGTCTGGACAGATGTCAATTTGGTGCAGCCACTTATCGAGCAAGGGGTTAGTCGCTTTGCTTTTATCATGCCTGAAGATATTTTTACCCAAGTTTCCATACAGCAAGCGGTGGAAGAGAACCCACAGCAGTTGGAAAGCACACGATTTTTTGATAAAGAGGCAGAAGGGATGAGTTGGTTGTTGAAAGGATAGATTTGATGATAAAGCTATCAAAAAAATCAATTTTTGTAAAGTAATTTTCATAATGATTTCCTTAGCTATGCCTAAGCATTTTCAAAAATCCTTAGGGTTTTCATGCAGTCTCATATAGGCTTTTGTATCTTTGTTAAGAACTTCTCGTATTTTTAGGAACAAAAAAGAAACTCAGAAGTTATCAAAAGAGAGTTTTTTGCTATTATTCAAAAGCTATTTTTTTCTAATGTTTAGATATTTTTTTTTGTTTGTTTTTGTTTGTTTAACTGTTATTCAGCTATTTGCTGGGAATACGCCTACATTAGTGCTAAACCCTACAGACCATTACAAGCGAATTTCTTTGTTGCCATATCTTCAGATTTTGGTAGATAGTACCACACAGAAAAACTTAAATGCAATCTTACTGCCTACTGTCCAAAAACAATTCCATCGCCTCGATATTGAAAGCTTAGATATCAAGGCAAAATCCATTTGGCTGAGGTTAGATGTGGATAATAAAAGCGATACAGCAAAAAAGATAGGTTTACAGTTTGGCTATTTCGAGCATTTGACTATCTACCTTGCAAGCGATACATTGACCAAGAAAGTCGCTCAACGTTCTTTTAAACGCTTGGAAGATGTAGAATATGTCATGTTACCTCCTCATAAAAGCACTTTTTATTTTCATATTAATCGCTCACAGCCTATTTATATTTCGCAAGTAAAACCTGCTATAGACTTTGCTTTTTTGCATGGGGAATATTATGATTACTTTTGGGAAACTAATAAAGTGGGCTTACGTTATTTTTCTTTGCTTTTTATTGGAGCAATCAGCGTAATGCTTTGTTATAACCTTATTTTGCTAATTATTTTAAAAGATAAAAATTACTTGTATTATGTTTTATGTCTATTCTCATTTGGCATTGCTGATTTCTCAGAAAGAGGTCTTTATGAAGAATTAGTAGCACCAGCCCCCCCCACTTATTTTTTGTGGTTAATACTTATTCCTGTTATTTTTTATGTTCTTTTTCAGCTATTATTTACTCGTAGTTTCTTAGACCTACCTAAGAATATGCCTTTTCTAAACAAAATAGCCCTGTTTCTATGCTTTCTGGTAGGCTCTAATTTTTTGCTTATTGCATTTGGAGCGTATGAGTATCTCCAGATTTACTTGATGATATGTTCTGGTATTGCTAATTTAGGGATACTTTGTATCTCTTTGCTTGCTATAAGAAAAGTAAAAAGCAATATCACATTCTATCTAATAGGAAATATCCTTTACAATATTGGGGTAATCATCTATGTACTTGATTTATTCCAAGTGATAGAAAGTAATATCTATACCGTGAATGGAATGTTAGTAGGTAATATTTTAGAAATGATGTTGTTTTCTCTGGCTTTAGCAAATAAAATCAATGAGGCTAAAAGAGATTTGATGGAAGAGAAGCTATTAAAAGAGCAAGAAAAAAAGATTATTATTTTAGAGCAGAATAAACTTTTGGAAGAGAAAGTGGAACAACGCACTTATGAACTCCAAGAGAGTAATAACAAACTACAACAAACACTGAAAACCGTAGAATTGCAAACAGAAGAGTTGGTGAAAAACAATTTATTCAAAGACAAAATGTTTTCTATTATTGCTCATGACCTTCGCAGTCCTTTGGGTGCGCTAAAAGGTACTTTGGCACTGTTAGCAATAGATGCTCTGAGCAAAGAAGAAATCAATTCCATGACCAACGATGTGAAAAGACGTTTAGATGCCTTAGATGTAACTTTGAATGACTTGCTACAATGGGCAAAAAGCCAAATGCAAGGAGCTACTATCTCCTCAGAAATAATTGATATACAAGAGAATATAAATCAAAAAATTGCCTTGTTTTTGCCAATAGCCGAAGATAAAAAAATTACACTTCTGAATCATATACCAAAGAATACTATCGCTTATGCGGACTTAAATCAGTTCAGAGCAATTATAAGAAACTTGATAGCCAATGCAATCAAATTTACCTCTCCTAATGGGGTAGTAATAGTGGGAGCAGAAGAAGAAGAAAAGGATACCAATTTTGTAACTATTTGGGTCAAGGATACGGGGTTAGGTATGAAAGAAGAACAAATGAAACAACTTTTTGAAAACAAAACGCACTTTACTACCAGAGGCACCAAAGGAGAAAAAGGAACAGGGTTAGGGCTGTTACTTTGTAAAGATTTTGTAGTGCAAAACGGAGGGAGAATTTGGGTAAAAAGTGAATTGAATAAAGGAAGTTGTTTCTATTTTACTTTACCCAAATCTCCCACCAAGATTTCAAATTAAGATGTTAAAATTTGAGGAAATTTTAGCCCTATTCACTAAATTTGGCTAATTTGAATTTCTTAGTAATTATTAGACTTTGCTTCTTAAACTATGCTTGTTGAAGTTTATCAACCTAAAAGCCTTTCCCCTTCACGTTTGGACAAACTCTTGGCAGGTGGCTGGTTTCGTACCTCCTCAAGTATTTCTCGCCTTCAATATCTGTGCATAGATGGAACGGTAGGCTCTGTGATTAATATTAGGGCTAAGTTAAGCGATTATCAGTTCAGTAAAAGTTTTCGTAAGTTATTAGCAAAGAACAAGAAAAAGTTTACTCATATCATCAGAAAAGCAAGCATAGACGAAGTCAAAGAAATGCTCTATCAAAAGCAAAAAAGCCGCTTTGAGATTTTTGTCATGGAGAACCTGCATGTTTTTTTGTATGATTACTTAGATGCACGAGATTGTGTATTTGATACTTACGAGATTGCGGTCTATGACGGGGATAGATTGGTCGCTGTAAGTTTTTTTGACTTGGGCTTTCAGTCTATTGCCAGCATTTTGGGCTTGCATGACCAGGACTATCAAAAATATAGCTTAGGCACATATACGATGTTATTGGAAATAGAATATGCTAAGGCAAAAGGGTTTACTTGCTATTATCCTGGGTATGTAGTGCTGAGCAACAAGGGCTATACATTTGACTACAAATTGCGTTTGGCTAATTTAGAATACAGAGATATTTTGGGAGAGTGGAAACCCATCAGCGAGGTAGAGTCAGAATATTGGATTCACCAAGTTTTGGAAGAGAAAAAACAAGCAATTGAGACCTTGTTTGAAAAATATAACATTGATTGCCAAGAAGTTCTGTATCCTTACTTTGCTATTGCTCATTTTATTACTCATTACCAATGTGTTAGTACTGCTATTTACTTCTTGATAAGTGAACGGCATCACCAACAGCTAATTTTAGAATATTTGATAGAAGAAGCAACTTACAGGGTAGGTTATGTAAGTCCAATTAATGATATTTTTATAGAAATGATGGTAGAAAACGTAAAGCTCTCTGACAAATTCATAACTACCAGCCACTATTACAAAAGACCCTTAAAATATGAGGAGATTGTCTTAGAAACCATATCTCTGCCCCAAGCAATAGCTAAAATTCTGGAATTGAAGGTTTTTGAGGGATAGAAAAGTAAATGAGAACTAATTTTTAAACGGGCAGATACACTTTAAAAGTAGTGCCTACATTCACTTGACTTTCTACCTCTACTGTGCCATTCAAAAATTCTACTTGCGTTTTTACCAGATAAAGCCCTAAGCCTTTTCCTTCTACGTGGTCGTGCATTCTTTGATACAAGCCAAAGATTTTATACGGGTCTGTATTGGTCAAATCCATGCCTATCCCGTTGTCTTGAAAGGAAAGAAGAAACAAGTCATCTATTTTAGTAGTACTAACATGAATAATTAACTTTCTTTTTTCTGAACGATATTTGATTGCATTAGAAATGAAGTTGAATAAGATGCTTTGGATATAGCTTTTGACGGAGTTGATGTGTTTAATTTGAAAATCGCGGACTATGGTTATTTGATTGAGTTGTATCTCCCCGATAAAATAATTTAGTTCGTTGTCAAATTCTTGTTCTATATCTACTTGTTCTTTGATAGAAGTCAGATTCTTGCGAATAGAAATAATCTGAGTCAGGTCTTTGATAACTTCGTCTAAATTTTGAGTGGCTTTCTCTAAGTAGCTCATTACTTGCTGGTTATGGGCTTGGACTACCTCGCTTCTATCAAAAATATTCATCAGCCCAAGTATTCGGGCAACAGGAGCGCGTAAGTTATGAGAAATAATGTAAGAAAACTGTTCTAAATCTTGGTTTTGTTTAGAAAGATTTTCTACTGTGTGCTTGAGTTCGCTGGTGCGGTCAGAGATTATTTTTTCCAAGTTTTCGTTCATTCTAAGTATCTCTTCGTTTTGCTGGTTCAGTTCCTCATTGATAGTTTGCAAGGTTTCTTTCTGTTCTTGGATAAGTCTGTTTTGCAAGGTAGTAATATGATTGGCTTTTTTTATCTTTTTATTGTTTTTATGGAAAAAGTAAGCTACTATACACGACAAAACTAAACCTATGATGGTAACATTTCTAATGATATTTTGTTCCTCTATTGTTTTTTCTTGGAGTTGGAGAGCAATTTTTTGTTTTTCTATTTCATTTTGCTTCTCTCTGATTTCATAATCTGTTTGAAGGCGTGTCAGGGCATCTATTTTATCTTTGGTAAAAAGGCTATCTTTGAGTAGGAGTATTTGTTCGTGATAGGCAAGTGCTTTTGCCAAATCTCTTTTTTCTTTGTAAATGAGATACATAATTTCGTAGATTCCCAATTTTTCTTGCTTGGAGTCTATGCTCAAAATCAGACGAAGGGCTTGTTGGCTGTATAGCATCGCACTGTCTAACTGGCGGGAAGTCTGATGAGTTTTAGCTATTTCCTTCAAGGTCATAGCAATTGACAAATTATCTTGGACGGTTTTATCTATGGCGAGGCATTGATGCAAAATCTGCAAAGAGGCAGGGTAGTTTTTCTGAAAAAAATAGACTTTGGCAAGGTAAAAAAGTGCATCGCTTTCTTTGTCTTTTTGCTTGATTTTCTTGGCAAGGGCTACTGCTTTCCCCAAAACTTTTAGGGCATCTAAGTATTTTTCTTTGATAATGAGTATTTTTCCCAGACGGTTAAGGGCTATGCAAAGGGACTGCTCGTCTTGGGCTAAAGAGGCGAATCGAATAGCCTCTTGGCAGTATTGTTCTGCTTTTTCGTATTCTTCCTGCGCAAAGTAGATATTGGCTATGATAGAAAAGTTAGTAGAAAGAATATGATTAACACGGATTTTTTTTGCCTCTTCTACCGATGCTAAGGCATATTTTAGTGCATTGGTAAAATCACTTTTGGTAAAATAGGCTAAACTGATATTGCGAAGCAAGAGAACTTTGCCGTAGGAATAATTAATTTTATTAGCTATTTCTAATCCTTGGTTGCCATACTTGATAGCTGTCAAAACATCGTTCCCACTGTACAAAATAACTAATTCCGCTAAAATTTTTACTTGAATGGAATCAGTAGGGCGAGCATTTAGTTCTTGCAAAAGGCTATCAATGAGGTTTTTGTTTTGTGCAAAACCTTGTACATGAATTAGCAACAAATAAAGTAACAAGCCTAAAAGCCTCTTAGACATAAATATTTATATCTATCATTCTTAGTGTTTGAAATTAGATAAAAATTTTTAAATAGGAAAATATACTTTAAAAGTTGTGCCAACGTCTAACTTACTTTCTATTTCTATTTTCCCTCCAAAAGACTCGACTTGTGTTTTTACTAAAAAAAGCCCTAATCCCTTCCCTTCTACATGTTCGTGCATTCTTTGATACAAACCGAATATTTTATATGTATCCGTCTTGCTAAGGTCTATACCCAATCCATTATCCTCTACGGAAAGGCAGATAAAATCTGTCATCTTTTCTATAAGGATACGGATAATTAGCTTTCGCTTATTAGAGCGATATTTGATGGCATTGGAAAGTAGATTGTGCAAAATACTCTGGACGTAGCTTTTGATACAATATATAGTGTTTGTATCACTGATAAAGGTGTGAATTTCTGCTTGTGCTTTTTCTATTTCATCTTTTAGCAGGAACTTTTCTGTTTCTATGACTTGCATGAGATTTACAGATTCTTTGGTTTTATTTAAGTCATTGCGAATGGTAATGATTTGCGTCAAGTCTTTGATGACAGTATCCAGGTCGTAGGAAGTTTTTTTCAAATGCTCAAAAATTTGTCGGTTGGCTTGGTCGTCATAGTCCTTTTCATTGAATAAGCTAATCAAGCCCAATAAGCGGGCTACTGGAGCGCGTAGATTGTGCGAAACTATATAAGAAAACTGGGCTAAGTCCTCATGCTGTTTTGTAAGGTTGTCCAGTGTTTGTTTTAATTCTACTGTCCGCCGCTGCACCTTATTTTCTAAATTGTTATTGAGTTCTATGATTTCGTTTTTTTGCTGATGCAGTTCCCTGTACTGCGTTTCTATGAGTTTGTTTTGCGTTTCCAGATGCCTATTAATCTCAATAAGTTCTTTGCGTTGCTCTTGTAGTTCTTCGTTTTGCTTTTCTATTTCCTGTTTGGTTTCCTCTAATTCTGAGGTTCTTTTTTGCACTTCTTTTTCTAAGTTTTCTTTTTGCTTTTGTACTAACTCGATATTTTCTTTTTGTAAAATATTGATTCTATTGGCAAGTGCCAATGAGGAAATAATAGTTTCCAAAACGATTCCTGTGGGCGTGAGATACTTGGAGAAGCTGTGAAACTCTAAGACTCCTGTATAAGACAAAGTTGCCCAATTAGTTAGGATTATGAATGCGCTCCAGCCTATGAGGTAATAGATAGCAGGTTTGTATCCCTTCGCATAGATGATGATGCCTGAAATGATATAAAAGGCAAAGTCGAGGGTAAGAAAAAAAAGACTCCCCTTGAAAAAAAAACTACCTAAACCTGATATATTTAATACGATTCTAAATATAGAAATAGATAAAAGAACCCAAGCGATGCGATAAAGTGTGCAGCTATACTTTTTGAATTTTAAAAAAGTAACTGTAAAAAGCATCACAAAAATAGGATAGATAGAACTAATCAGGTAAGTGTAGCGTCCTATGAAATCTCTGTATTCAGGGAAAAACAAGCTAAGATAACCTCTTGTATTTAAAAGATTGATACCGATAAAAAAAGTATAAGTAACATAAAACAAAAAGGCAAAATCTTTGACCGAAAAAAACATGAATAGATTATAAATGATAGCTAAGAGAATAATCCCCAAAAAGACTAATTCTATGAGGTATCTATGCAATAAAACACTTAATACACTTTGCTGAGTAATAACTTTTGTTTCTATAAACATGTACCGATTAGACACCAACCTAATGTACAAAGTTTGAGTTTTGTTCGTGGCTGGGTTGGCAGGTAAGGCAATGATGGTATGGGTAGAGGCGATATCCTCATTTTTGATAGGCAATTTTTTCCCTGTGAGCCTAAGCTGATAGTTGTCTTGCTCATCTTGATAATAAAAAGAAACACTATCTAAGTAAGGGTTTTCTATCTGGAGGTAGTATTTCTTCTCTGTTTGAATATCTATTTTTAATTTGAGCCAAACCGCAGACTGAGTATTTCCCAGATTAAGGATATGGTTAGGCATTGGCTCAAATTTTCTTTGCAATGAGGAAGTTAAGATTGGTTCTATGCCCAAACTCCTACTCTTATCTTCATAGATAAGCATATATTTTTGAGGATTGATGACTTCTTCTAAGCCGTCAATAAAAAGAACTTCTTGGGCATAGAGGCGAGTACTCACAAGAAGAAAGCATACAAGCAAGAATTTAGACTTCATTGAATTTTAGCTTGGCAATCACAGTTTATTTGACCTATGAGTGCATAGATTACTTTCTCAAAAATAAAACTTTAATTGCAGAAAATGAAAATAATAAAGGTGATATACTGTTCTATAAAAGTAAGATATGCTGATAATTATTGCTTTTTCTTTTTGAAAAGTCCACTAATTGTTTTTCCGATGCTGTCTAACCTGCCTATATTTTCCTTGATTGGTTCTAAAACAGAAGGATTCTTGAAGTCATCTATGACTGTTTCTTCGCTTACCCCTATTTGCGTAGGGAAAATGAGCATAAAATTGTTAGTTTGAAAATATTTATTAAGGTACTTAGGAATTTTGGGCATATTATCATCATAAGAAGGGCGGTTTTTCCTACTCATGACAATAATTAAGTTATCATCGCTTTTTATATCTCTGGAAAGCACAAGGAAATCTTCCCAGTCTGAAAACTCCTTGAACTCTGCTTCTATGTGGTGCTTTTTATGCACCTCTTTAATCGCGTGAAGCGTTTGTTCGGTAGCATAAAAAACCAGCTTTGCGCCTGTATTGCGTCCAATGTTCCAAACTTTGCCAAGCCAAGCATAAAAGCCAAGTTCTTTCTCTGCCATCTTAGGAACAATGATGACGTGCTTTTTAATCGTTGCTAAGGGTTGTGAAGGCTTATAAATCAGGGTATTGGCATTGCACTTGGTTAGTATGCCTTCGGTCAAGTTCCCTAAAAAAGAGTCTGAAATACCTATTTTTTTATGTAAGCCTAAAATTAAATCTGTAATTTTATGTTCTTTGACTGTATTGGTGATTCCATTCACTACATTGAGGTCATAGCGGACTAAATCGTTCAACTGATTATCGGTTGAGGAGGCTATCTCAATGGCTTTGTCGAGCATCTTTTTTGCTTTTTTGTAAGCCACCTCATCGGAGTTCTCACTGCTAATAATATTGAGTGCATACAAGCCTGCCTTATTTTTTTTAGATTTAACCATGATACTAAGATTCATCAACTCCTCAATCGTTTCAGGATTGTGGATAGAAATGAGTATTTTCTCTTCCTCCTCGCTTTCATCTACCTCCTCGTTAGTTGCTTCCATTGCTGCTATGTTTTGCGCTCCCTTCTGAGCAACAAAAGTAGCGATGGTGCAAGTAATCAAAATCATGAGGATAGTACCATTTAGTACGCTCTCGTTCAGTAATCTAATAGGCTCTCCGTTGTCAGTCTGCCCAAGCACGATGTTGTAGCCTACCAAAACTGCGGCAAGCGTAGCTGCCGCTTGTGCGTTACTCAGACCAAAAATCAGCCGTCTTTCGTCTATGGAAAAGCGAAAGGTTTTTTGCGTAAGCCAAGCTGCACAAAACTTAGATAAAGTAGCCACCGAAGTCATCACTAAAGCCACTTTGATAGTTTCAAAATCTTTGAAAAAAGCCTTGTAGTCAATCAACATTCCCACGCCAATAAGGAAAAAAGGAATAAATAAGGCATTCCCTACAAACTCAATCCTGTTCATCAAAGGAGAGGTACGCGGAATAAGTCTATTGAGTGCCAAACCTGCTAAAAAAGCTCCAATAATTGCCTCTATACCTGCGGCTTCTGCCAAAAAAGCTCCTAAGAACACCATGCCCAGCACAAAAATATACTGCGAAATATGGTCATCAAAACGCTTGAAAAACCACCTGCCAATGATAGGGAAACCAAACATGACTGCAAGCACAAAGGCTAAAATGGAAATCCCTAACTTAATCCAAAACTCGTTAGTTATTTCGCCTGTGGACATTCCCACAATGATCGCCAAGACTAAAAGTGCCAAAGTATCTGTAATTACCGTTCCGCCTACGGTAATATTTACGGCTTTATTTTTGGTAACACCCAATTTGCTTACGATAGGGTAAGCTATTAAAGTATGCGAAGCAAACATGCTTGCTAATAAAACAGAAGTGGGCAATGAAAATTGGAGTAGGTACAAGCCAGAAAGCGTACCTAAGGTCATGGGAATCAGGAAAGTATATAAGCCAAAAATAATACTTTTGCGGCTATTTTTTTTAAAGTCGGCAAGGTCTATTTCCAAACCCGCTAAGAACATGATGTAGAGCAAACCCACCGTTCCAAAAAGAATAATACTACTATCTCTACGCATTAAATTCAAACCATTGGTGCCTATAACTGCCCCAGCGATGATAAGCCCAATAAGGTGAGGAATTTTGAACTTATTGAGAATAATTGGGGCGAATAGAATAATGAAAAGTATTAATGAAAAAATTAATACAGGATTTTTTAAGGGGAGTGTCCAATCAAATGTACTAAGTAATACCATGATTTTCTGATTTTTAGGTGTAATTACGTTTACTCAACGAATATCCAATTTCGCAAAGATAATCATAAATTATATAAACTTCAGAGTGCTAACTATTGACTTATTAAATTAAAGTTTTTTGCTTGAAAATTTTATTTTTCCAAACTTTTCCTTACATTTGGGAAGTAAATATGAGAAAAGAAAAAAGATTTTGAGAAAACTTGTAGCTATATTTTTAGTTTTCCTACTGATTTACAACATGATAGGACACTACTTAGTGCTGATTTACCAGCAAAAAGTAGCCAATATGTACTTTTCTCAAAGTTTAGCCCATGACAATATCCCCGACGACGACCTCTTCATTATCAAAGTCCCTGCTTCTCTATATGTACCTGCTAAAAACACCGATTTTGAACCCATTAGCGGAAGTTTTGAGTACAAGGGCAAGTTTTATGATATGGTAAAGCGCAAAGTGGAAAATGATACGCTCTATATTTACTGTGCAAATAATCGCTACAAAGAAAAAATTGCTTCACAAATCGCAAACTACGTAAAAAGCTATGTAGTTGATTTTGAAAATGATAAAAATAATAACCAAAACCAGAAATTGCTCAAATCCTTTGCAAAAGAGTATTTGCAAGTTTCTGCTTACCACATTCTTTCTATCTACCAGAGGAATAAAACGAGTGAAAAAAATGTAATTCTTGATGATTCTTCACCTGCTATGCCCTTGATTGCTACTCCCTCGCCACCTCCCGAAGTCTAAATCTATTTTCTCGTTTTTTCATTAATTCAACAACTACAAAGGCTAATTTTTGTATAGTTAAGAACCGCAGAAAAGCCTACAAAACATAGTAAAGGGCAACCTTAATAAGCACTTTACTGTTTGTTGGATTACCCGTTTTACACACATTCTATTATAGTAATTAAACTTTTGTCAATCTATACTTTTGCAATCCTGCAAAGGGTGATAGGCTATTATCTAATAAATAAATTTGAAAAATAATGAAAAACATTACATATATCAGAGGGAAATATAGTAAAGTTTATTTTCTAAAAGAATCAGTCCTTCTTCTATACTTTTGTACTTTTCTCTTAACTATCTCCGCACCCGCTCAGACCTTCACAGACGGGCAAATGATGGGAAAGGGATTGTTCTGTGGTGGGTTAAGTTATACCCATGATAGTTGGAAAAATTACTGGGAAGGCACTTTGAAGCGAGATAATCTTAACTTAGGTACAGTAAGCACTCAAAGCATTACGGCTATGGGGGCACTTGGCATAAATAAAAATATCAACGTGATGTTTATGCTACCGTATGTTTGGACAGAAGCTACCGCAGGCACATTGACAGGTATGAGAGGCGTACAAGACCTCATGATTGGGGTGAAATATAGACCTCTCGACTTAAAATCTGATTTTGGAAGGTTTAATGTCATGGCAGTAGGGGCGTTCTCCGCACCTATGAGTAACTACACCGCAGATTTTCTACCTCTATCCATAGGATTGGAGGCAAAAACCTTGCAAGGGAGGCTCATTGCTCACTACCGTACTAAGCAAGGTATCTTTGCCACTGCACAGATGGGATACATTTGGCGAAGTAATATTACCATAGACCGCACTTCTTATTATACTGATGGACAACAATTTAACTCCAATGAAGTGGAAATGCCTCACGTAACGCATTTTTCTGCACGAGCAGGCTACATGCAAGAACGTATGATTTTAGAGGCATTTTTTGACAACATGAATACACTCGGCGGTGGTGATATTCGCAGAAATGATATGCCTTTCCCGTCTAATAGAATGAATTTTAGCAAGGTAGGAATCATGGCTACTTACCGACCTTATGGCTATCAAAACTTTGGCTTTACGTTAAGTGCCAGCACCACACTTGCAGGAAGAAACGTAGGGCAATCAAATAATATTACTGCTTCGGTCTTGTATATCATCAAATGTTGGGAGTAGTTTACAATGTTTAAAATGGTTTAAGATAGTTTGAAATGTTACGATATACAGACAAAGGGTTAAAAGTCTTGTTTTTCACGTGATAATTCTCGGTACGAAGTCCGTGAAAAATTACCTTGTCAATAATTGGTGTGTTATTACACGAATTACTAACTAACCGAGAAGTATCAGATGAAAAAACTCAAAATTTAAAAAGGTTTAAAATTATGAAAACGTCAATATCTATATATAAGTTTTTTACAGCTTTTGCTTTATTATTCCTATTCTCTATCACTGCTTGCGATAAAAGTATTACTGATAGGGAACAGTTAGAGGCTTTTCTGCCTGTAAGCTTAGACCAACAAGCAGGAAATTGGAAAACAGTTGTATTGGCAAATGCTAATGAAATTAGTATCCCAGAGCCTGCGACTATCCAGTCTAATGAGTACAGAAGCGAGTTGGCTCAGTTGAAAACAACTGTTAGCAAACTTACCAATGAGCAAAAAGAAATCGTGAAGTATTGGAGTGGAGGGGTAATGTTGCGTTGGAATCAAATTATGAGGGAATTAGTAGCCAAATACAATTTACCACCCGTACACAATTCCGATGGGACTTATCCTTTTCCTGACCCCAACAATCCCTTAGCATATCCGCTTTTTCCTTTTGCTAATCCACCTTATGCGGCAAGAGCGTATGCTTATATTGCTGTGGCTCAGTATGATGCTTTGGTAGCAGCGTGGAACTACAAGTTTAAGTTCAATCGCCCTGCCCCTTCTAAAACTGATAATACCATTCAAACCCTTGTGCCTATCAGCAACTTACCCTCTTATCCTTCGGAAGATGCAGTAATAGCAGCTGCAAGTTTAGAAACCATGAAGCTACTTTTTCCCGGCGAAGTGAACTTTTTAACTCAAAAAGCTGAGGAGTGTAAAAATTATGCACTTTGGTCTGGAAAAAATGTGCTAAGCGACATTATTGCTGGGGAGGCTCTGGGCAAGGCAGTTGCCGCAAAAGTAGTGGCAAGAGCAAGAACTGACGGAGCGGGAGCGGCAGCTGGGAATCCTGCGATGTGGAAAGCCTTAGAGCAGGCAGCTATTGAAAAAGGCGAAACACCTTGGATTAGCTTAGAAACCCCGCACCGCCCTCCAATGTTGCCGGGATTCGGAAAAGTAAAACCGTGGATGTTCACTACTGAGCAAATGATAAGTTTCAGACCTGCACCACCACCTTCTACTAAGTCGGAGCAGATGAAAAAAGAAATAGAAGAAGTAAAGTGGTACGCTAAAAACATGACCAGGGAAAGATTGAGAATTGTGCATTTTTGGGCTGACGGCGTAGGTACATACTCTCCTCCAGGACACTGGAACGCTATTGCAGCGGATTTGGTTATCAAAGCAAAAATGAGTGAAGTCCGAGCAGCTCGTATCTTTGCACTGACCAATATGAGCCTTATGGACGCAGCGATTGCTTGCTGGGACGTAAAAAACTTTTACTTTAATCCACGACCCAGCCAACTTGACCCAAGCATTAAGACAGGTACGGGTGTACCTAATTTCCCCGCTTATACCTCAGGACACTCTACGTTCTCAAGTACAGCCGCTACGGTTTTGAGCTATCTTTTCCCTAATGAGAGCCAAAAATTACAAAATATGGCTTTGGAAGCCTCCATGTCAAGACTTTATGGAGGCATTCACTACCGAAGCGACTGCGAAATGGGAGTGGCACACGGGAAAGTCATTGGACAATACACGATTAATTGGGCGAAGCAAGCAGGGGAATAGGTAAATTTTTGCTTTTCATGTGATAACATATAAAAAGGTGACTAATCAGTGATGTGTGTGATAACACACACATCACTAATCATAAAAAAGTTTACTAAAATGAAAAAGCTAATTTTTACTATCTGTATATTTTCAAACCATTTACTCTTGGCACAAACCCAAGATTCGCTAAAGACCAAAGTTTTGGATTCTGTTACTATTCAAGATTATTTAATCAGAGAACAGGTAATTACGCAATTACCCGAAACCCAGTACACCTATATTTTTGCAGGGAAAAAAAGCGAGGTGATTCACATTCAAGCCTTAAATACCAATATCGCAGAAAAAACAGGACGACAGCTTTTTGCGAAAATCCCGGGAGTTTTTGTGTATGATATGGACGGGAGTGGTAATCAAATGAATATTAGCACCAGAGGACTTGACCCGCACCGAAGCTGGGAACTCAATATCAGACACAACGGAATCATCACTAATTCAGATATGTACGGCTATCCCGCAAGTCATTATAACCCTCCAATGGAGTCTATAGAAAAGGTAGAATTAGTGAGAGGTACAGGCTCTTTGCAATATGGGGCGCAGTTTGGGGGAATGCTTAATTACGTGAGCAAACAAGCCAACCCCAATAAAAAATTTGAATTTGAAAGCATCAATACCGCAGGTTCTTTTGGCTTGCTCAGTTCCTACAATGCGATTGGGGGAAAAGTGGGCAAGTTCTCTTACTATGCCTATTGGCACAAAAGAGTTTCCAATGGCTACAGAGAGAATGCCCGCTCCGATGCAGAAAGTCAGTTCATAAACCTCACTTACCAACCTAACGACAAACTGACTTTGAAAGCAGAATTAGGGCATAGTATCTACCTTTACCGACTCCCAGGACAACTGACAGACGCTATGTTTGCTGAAAATCCACGACAATCTGTGCGTTCTCGCAATTGGTACAGCCCTGATATTTATGTGCCTTCTTTGTCGATGCTTTGGCAGGCTGGGAAAAATACCAAAGTAAGTCTGACAAGTTCTGCAATTTTAGGTTTTAGAAACAGCGTACTTTTTGACCGCTTTGCCAATGTCAGAGATACGATTAACGCACTTACTCAGCAGTACAATCCTCGCCAAGTCGACATAGATAATTTCAATAGCTATACTACTGAATTAAGGGTTTTGCAAGAGTACAAGATAAAAAATGTAAAAGCCTATTTTTCAAGTGGCTTGCAATACATGAACAACGATTTGCACCGCAGGCAGCAAGGCAGAGGTACTACGGGAAGCGATTTTGATTTGGCTGTTACCCAAGAAGGCTTTGGGAGAGATATGCACTTTAAAACAAAGAATATTGCTTTTTTTGTAGAAAATGTGTTGAAAATAGGAGAAAAACTCTCTCTTACACAAGGGTTTAGAATAGAAAATGGACAATCAGACATGAGTGGCTACATCGCTTACTTAGATGCCCAAGATGTACCTAACTTTATTCCACATCGTTTCCCACTTTTCGGACTTTCCGCCCAGTACCAAATTGATGAGAAAAATCAACTCTATGCAGGTTGGTCGCAGGCTTACCGCCCTGTGATTTTCAAGGATATTATTCCTGCCTCTCGCTTAGAAAGAGCAGATAAAAACCTAAAAAATGCTTTTGGTCATAATGCAGAAATAGGTGTCAGAGGAGAAATTTTCGGAAAAATCAATTATGACATCAACGTTTTTGAACTTACTTACCAAAATCGCTTAGGCAACTTACTTGTTACCAATGAAAAAGGAGAGTCTTATATTCTCAAAACTAATATTGGCAACAGCCGCAATTTCGGTGTAGAGAGCCTCATAGATTGGAAAGTGATAGATTATTACAAACTGTATCTATCTATATTTAATTCCACAGCTTACATCAATGCTCGTTATACCGAAGGTATCTTAGCAGTAGGCAGTGCCAATCGCTCTATTGCAGGAAATTGGGTAGAAAGCGCGCCCCAATGGACAAGCCGAAGCGGTATTAATTTTGGCTACCAAAACCTTTCTATGACTTTGCTCTATAGCTATGTAAGCCAGACTTATGCTGATGCACTTAATACCGAAACTCCCTCTGCCAATGGAGCAGTTGGGCTTGTCCCCTCTTACGGCATTTTAGATTTTAATACTACTTATTACCTTAAAAAATTTACCTTCCGCTTTGGAGTAAATAACCTTCTCAACAAGCAGTATTTTACCAAAAGACCCACTTTTTACCCAGGACCGGGAATTTGGAGTTCTGACGGCAGAGGTTTTACCTTCTCGGTGGGATTGAGGATATAAATTGCAACAGGAAGGACAAAGAAGCAAAGTTTTCAAAAGTTTGCTTCTTTTAAAAAAATAAATAACTTTGGATTCAATAGTTATTAAATCTCCATGAAAGAATCCATAGGTGACTTTGTAAGATATTGGAAAGAGTACATCAAAGGAAAAGAAAGGCAGGAAGCGCAAGTTTTTTTAGAAAGACTTTTTATTGCTTTTGGACATACAGACGGTATTAGAGGAGCAGGGGCAGAGTGCGAGTTTAAGTTGAAAGATGCAACAAAAAATACTACCAACTTTGCTGATTTGGTTTGGAAACCTCGCTGTATTATAGAAATGAAAAAAAGGGGCGAATATCTCCAAGCACACTACGAGCAGTTGCTCAACTATTGGCTTCTGCTCGTTCCTAACAGACCTAAGTTTGCACTACTGTGTAACTTTGACGAGATTTGGATTTACGATTTCAACAAGCAGTTAATAGAACCCGTAGAAAGAGTCAGAGTAGTTGATTTGGAAGAATTGCACCCCGCCCTTTCTTTTTTATATCCTGACTATGTAGAGCCAATTTTTCAAAAAAGTAATGAGGTAGTTACTAAAGAAGCCGCTTACTTAATGGCACATACTTTCAAATCCTTCAAAGAGAGGGACATAAAGCCAGAAGTAGCTCTACATTACTGTATGCAGTGTATTTTGGCTATGTTTGCTCAAGACATTGGCTTGCTTCCTGATAAGGTATTTTTTCGCATTATTTCCGAGTTAGAAAAAGACACAAATCACGGGAAATTGGGTTATCATTCTTTGCCTCAAAGCTATGATTGGATAAAAGGACTTTTTGAAGCCATGAATACAGAAGGAGTCCAAGAATTTGGTAAATTTAAAGGAGTGCCTTATTTCAATGGAGGATTATTTGAAAAAATAGAAGCATTTGAACTTACTGTAAAAGAGGTTAATAACATTTTTTTTGCTTCTCAAAAGAATTGGCGAAAAGTAAACCCTTCTATTTTTGGGAGTGTATTTGAGCAAGGTTTAGAAAAAGGGGAAAGGCACATATTGGGGGCGCACTATACTTCGGAAGCAGATATTCAAAAGATTGTCTATCCTTGCATAGTTCAGCCTTGGTTGAGAAAGATAGAAAAAGCTCAAACCTTAGACGATTATTATTTATTACTTCACGAAATTACCAATTACAAAGTCCTTGACCCTGCTTGCGGAAGTGGAAATTTTCTTTTTGTAGCTTTTAAAGAGTTAAAAGGGATTGAAAATCAATTACTAAATAAGGTGCGAAGCCTGTCTGTAAAGCCGCATGAAGCAAAAAGACTAACAAAGTTTTTAGAAGATTACTCTTTTGTAAGTACACGACAGTTTTATGGAATAGACAAAAATAAATATGCGGTAGAACTTGCTAGGCTATCTCTGATGATTGCTAAGGAAATGAGCTATTTTGACTATAAAGAAACGTATGATAATAAATATAGCCCTTTACCCTTAGATAACTTAGACAAAAATATCATTTGTGCTGATGCTTTAGTCAATGATAAGGGTAAGCCAACAGAGTGGATAAAGGCAAATGCAATCATAGGAAATCCACCTTTCCAATCTAAAAATAAGATGAAGTATGAGTTTGGCAATGAATACCTTAACAGAGTGAGAAGTGCTTATCCAGAAGTAAATGGTCATGCTGATTTTTGCGTTTATTGGTTTTATAAAGCACATCAATACCTGAAAGAAGATGCTTATGCAGGTCTGGTAGCAACCAATACTATTCGCCAAAATTATAGTAGAGAAAGCAGTTTGGATTACATCGTAGCCAATGGAGGCGATATTTTTAATGCGGTTTCTTCACAACCTTGGGAAGGAGAGGCAGTAGTTCATGTATCTATTGTCAATTGGAAAAAGGGAAAATATGAGGGGCAGAAGAAATTATTTGTTTTAGATAAAAAAGGTATTCTCCAGGAACACCATGTACAAGAGATAAATACAAGTCTTTCTTTGAAAATAGATGTAACGATTGCTAAAACTTTGCAGTGCAACATAAGAGAAAAAAGAGTATTTCAAGGGCAAACACATGGGCATGAAGGCTTTTTAGTCCCCAAAGAAACAGCATTGCAAATGCTGGAGGTAACTCCAAGTTTAGAAAAAGTTTTAAAACCTTTCCTCATAGCAAGAGAGTGGCTTACAGAGAACTTGTCGCAGCCCAATCGCTTTGTCATTGATTTTGACGACATTGATTATGAAGATATAAAGACAACATATCCAGAATTATATCAAATAGTCAAAGCAAAGGTTTTTCCTGATAGAGAAAAAAAGGCGGAGGAGCAGGAAAAAATAAATAATGCCTTATTAGAAAAAGACCCAAAAGCATATACGAACAAACATCACCTCAATTTTTTCAAATATTGGTGGAAGTTGGCTTACGGGCGTGAGGAAATGCTTAAAAGCATCAAAGACCTCAAAAGATATATCGTTTGTTCTCGTGTTTCTAAAAGAAATATTTTTGATTTTGTTTGTACTTCTATCCGTCCTAATGATGCTTTGATGGTATTCGCTTTCGAAGATGATTACTCTTATGGTATTTTGCAATCCAAAGTGCATTGGGAATGGTGGAAAGCAAAATGTTCTACTTTAAAGGAGGATTTTCGCTATACTTCTGAATCTGTATGGGAAACTTTCCCTTTTCCGCAAAAACCTACTCGCAAACAGATAACAAAAATTGCTGAATTGGGTAGAGAATTGAGGAAATCAAGAAATGAAATTATGAAAAAGCATAAAAAAATTTCTTTGAGAGATATTTATCGAAATGCAGAAGAGTTCTCTGCGCACCCTGTATTAGTCTTACAAAAAAAATTAGATAAAATTGTTTTAGAAACATACGGATTTGAGGAAGATTACGACTTATTGAGTCAAATCTTAGAACTCAACTTGCAAGTTGCAGAGAAAGAAGCAAAGGGAGAAACTGTGCAGGGGGCTGGCTTGCCCGATTGGATAAAAGACGAGAAAAGCTTTGTTTCTGAGGATTGTGTAAAGTTAATAGTCTAAGCATTTTGTGCTTGAAAAGCATGTACTATAATAAAATTTTTACTATCTGATTTTCAATAGACTACTTTTCCAATCATACATGGTTAATTCATCTGAATTGTTACTGACTATTTATAGAACACGGATAATACTGATTTTACGAATAAAACATAGATTTTTTGAGTAATTCATCAGTGAAAATCAGTCTAACCTGTAAAATCCGTGTTCTAAAATTATTGTCTAAAAAAGTTATCTATTTAACTCATTGATTATGAATAAGTAAGCTCTAATACTAAAAATTACTTCATCTAATTATAGACAATTACATGCAAGATTTATATTTTTACAAACTGTGTTACCAATAATAAAGATAAACTTTACCAAAGAAAACTTCATAAAGAGCTTCAAATACGCTTACCTTCGGTGTTGGGTATCGACAAACTGTTCCAGAGGAATAATATTTTTATAGTAACATTAGCTTATAAGCGGGAGAGGTAGCTTTACATAGCCAACAAGCAAAGTAAATTGGTAGGTTTACTTATTGGCAAGGCACATCGGTGTTGATTTCAAATGTATTTTTAGGTTATCAAATATCATCTTAATACCATGAAAATTTTAAAAAAATATCTGCTTGCAGTTCTCTTCTTATTACTCTTAGTTCATCTTTCTCCCGCTCAATCGCTGAAGTGGTCAAGAGATGGCAATGCTTTTTACCAACTGGAGAGAAATGAGATAGCCCTTTATCAACTTCCTTCAGAAAATAAAAATGTCATTGTAAGCAATCAAAACCTCGTTCCACAAGGAGAAAATAGCCCCCTTGTCTTGACTGATTTTTATTTTTCTCCTGACGAGAAGAAAATCTTACTTTATGCCAATGCTCAAAGGGTTTGGCGTATCAATACCAGAGGAGAATACTGGCTTTATGATTTGGCTACCAAGACTTTAAAGCAATTAGGCAAATCCGTACCTCGCGGCTCTATGATGTTTGCCAAGTTTTCTCCCGATGCAAGCAAGGTAGCCTACGTGAGCGAATACAATTTGTATGTAGAGGACTTGAATACAGGAAATATTAAGCAACTAACTACTGACGGCAACCGCAAACTCATCAATGGAACGTTTGACTGGGCGTATGAGGAGGAGTTCTTTTGCAGGGACGGTTTTCGGTGGAGTCCTGACGGCAAGTCTTTGGCTTATTGGCAGATAGATGCTACGGATATTGACGATTTTCTGATGATTAACTACATAGACTCTGTCTATTCTACCCCTATTCCTGTCGAGTACCCCAAAGTCGGCAAATCGCCCTCAGCTTGCAGAATAGGTATCATAGACATCAATACGGCTAAAACTACTTGGCTCAACATAGAAGGAGATAAAAGGCAGCACTACCTTGTACGTTTAGATTGGCTTTCAAGCGGAAAAGAGGTGCTGGTGCAGCAACTCAACCGCAAACAAAACGAGAGCAAGATTTACCTTTGCAATGCAGAAACGGGCAGTAGTAGGGTAATTTACGTAGAAAAAGACGAGGCTTGGATAGATTTTGGCTCTCCTGACGACTCTGACAATGCCTACCATGTGGATTTCAAACATCAGTTTCATTTTTTACCTAATAGCAAAGAAATTCTTTGGCTAAGTGAAAAAGACGGGTGGCGGCATCTCTACCGTATTTCGCAAGACGGAAAGAAAGAAACCCTCATCACCAAAGGCAACTACGATGTCATGGGGGTAAAATACATAGATGAAAAAAATAGCTGGGTGTACTTTTTGGCTTCCCCAACCAATGCTACTCAAGCCTATCTGTACCGCACTCGCTTAGATGGTAAGGGGAATTTGGAAATGCTAACCCCTGCTAATCAGTCAGGTACGCACAACTACGAGATTTCTCCTAATGGAATTTGGGCAGTGCATACTTTTTCCAATACTTACATTCCTCCAAGCAAGGAAATAGTCAATCTGATTACACAAAAGCCTACTAATGAATCTAATAGCATTGAAAATAAAATTAAAAGCATAGATAAGTCGAGAAACAGGGTAGAGTTTTTCAAAATCATTACTTCCGAAGGTGTAGAAATGGACGGTTGGATGGTCAAGCCAAGTCATTTTGACCCTAACAAAAAGTATCCTGTCGTTTTTTACGTTTACTCTGAACCAGCCGCTCAGACAGTAACAGATACTTATGCAACAGGCTATAACTTTCTTTATCAAGGAGATATGACCGAAGATGGCTATATCTACATTTCCTTAGATGGTCGTGGTACACCTGCCCCTAAGGGAAGGGCTTGGCGAAAAGCTATTTATCGGAAAATAGGCGTAGTTAATATCAAAGACCAAGCACTCGCCGCCAGAGAAATCCTCCAATGGAAGTTTATAGACCCAGAAAGAGTAGCAGTTTGGGGCTGGAGTGGAGGTGGCTCTGCTACGCTTAATCTCCTTTTCCAATATCCTGATATTTACAAGACAGGCATTGCCATTGCTGCGGTGGCTAACCAACTAACCTATGATAATATTTACCAAGAGCGATACATGGGGTTGCCACAAGAAAACCTCCAAGATTTTATTCAAGGCTCACCTATTACCCATGCTAAAAACCTTATAGGCAATCTCTTGTACATTCATGGAACGCATGACGATAACGTACATTACCAAAATGCAGAAATGCTGCTCAATGAGTTGATAAAGCACAACAGGCAGTTCCAGTTCATGGCTTATCCTAATCGCAGTCATAGTTTAGCAGAGGGCGAAGGCACTTTTGAGCATCTTTCTACCTTGTTTACCAATTACTTACGCACTCACTGCCCTGCGGGAGGGAAATAAAGTGCTTCAGTGTATTTCATCTATATTTCATTGTTGTTACTTTTGTAGGTATTTTAATTATATGATTGCTTAGCTAGTGAAGAAAAATGAAAATTTGCATTATTGGTCTGGGTTTATTGGGAGGCTCTTTTTCGCTGGGACTAAAAGAAAAAATCAAAGAAACTCATATTATCGGGGTGGATATCAACCCCTTGCACGTAGAAAAAGCCTTAGAATTAGGTATTATTAACGAATCAGCCTCTTTTGAGGAAGGCATCAGAAAAGCCTCTCTGACTGTATTGGCTACGCCAGTAGATGTGATTAGTCAGCAGATAGGCAAGGTCTTGGACATACTTCCAGAAACCAGCGTGCTTACCGACTTGGGTAGCACCAAAGAGCAAATCTGCAAAATAGCAGACCAACACCCCAAGAGGCAACAATACGTAGCCTTGCACCCTATTGCAGGAACGGAAAACTCTGGACCTGAAGCCGCTTTTGCGGACTTGCTCAAAGATAAAATCATGATTATTTGCGATAAAGAAAAAAGTAGTCCTCAGGCTTTGATGATAATAGAACTGCTTAGCAATATCTTAGAGATGAAGATTCGCTATATGCCTTCTGATGAGCATGATAGACATTTGGCGTATGTTTCTCATCTTAGCCATATCAGTTCTTTTGCCTTAGGCGCAACGGTTTTGGACAAAGAGCAAGATGAGCAAAGCATTTTTGACATGGCGGGAAGTGGTTTTTCCTCTACTGTGCGCTTAGCAAAAAGTTCTCCTCAAATGTGGTCGCCTATCTTTGTGCAGAACAAGCAAAATATTTCTGTAGCCTTAGGAAGCTATATACAAAAACTACAATACTTTAAGGAAATCATTGACAATGAGGACATAGAGGCTACCAAAGCCCTCATGGTGCATGCCAACGATATTAGGCGAGTACTAAGCGGTATGGAAAAAAGGAAGTAAGTAATTTTTTTATTTATACTGTTCCAAAAATAGTTGATAGGCTTCGGGAGTATCTAAGTCTATGTTCCCTTTGGGAAAAGGAACAGATAGCATTTTCTCAGAAAACTGCATAATGATTTTTCTTGCACCTGTATCCCCGTTGAGTTGCAAAAGCTCGGGGAAAATTGCACTTGAAAAAAGGGCAGGAACGCCATTCACGCCGTTTTCATACGTAGAAACTACTAAGGGACTGCGAGTACGCCTATACACCGTAACTAACTCATTAATCAATGCTGCATCTACGAAAGGCTGGTCGCAAAGCATGAACACGATAGCCTCCAAGTTTTTTCCCATAACCTCTACCAAATGATTGATAGATAAGCGAATAGATGAAGCCATACCTTCCTGCCAGTCTGGATTGTTTAAGACGTGAAGTAGCTTATCATTAAGAGTAAGATGGGCTATTTCAGGGACTATTTTTTCTTGATTTGCCCCTAAGACAGCAATAGCAGGCGAGCATAAGGACTCCAAAGCTACCAAGGCACTGTGCCGAATCAATGTTTTGCCTCCAAAAGTTAGTAACTGCTTGGGTGTACCCATGCGCCGCGATTCTCCCGCCGCCAAGATGACCAATGCTATCATATTTTTAGCTTCTTTTATTATAGTTGATAGTCAAAGATATAGAGGAAGTTTTACAATAAGTAACGCTGACTAAGTTTTTTTCTAATTCCCAAACGATTTCATATTGGCAAAAAGGAGCAGTTTTGTCCATGGTCTCCTTGATAGGGGCGCCCCAAGCCTCTCGCAAAGCCGAAACTACTCGTTCCAGTTCTATTTCTGCTTCTTGGTTTTCTTTCAAAGAAAATTTGCGTTTGGTATTGACCTGATAGAGAAGTTGATTTTCAGTATGAAAAAATAAATTTACTTCATAAGCCTCATAGTCAGCAATTTTAAATTTTATGTAAGTTCCTTTTCCTTCGTTCAAGTCGTAAGTATAAAAAATCTTTCTTTCTGTCAAAGAATCCTGTACTTGACGCATTTTCATATCCCAAGAAAGAAATTCCCAACCCTCTCTGTTCTGAGCAAAAGAAGATAGGTTACTGAACAATAAAAAAAACAAGCATAAATACATCAAAAATAGATTTTTAAACATTCCTCTAACTATCATTTTGTTTAAAATTTTAATGTGGTGTATAGCTTTTACTCAATCAACTTTAATTCCATAAATTTGTTAAGTATCTTTGCACCCTAAAATTAAATCATTTTTACCTATAAATCAATGAGGTGGATATATCTTGTATTTTATGGTTTGCTTGACTTGCTTGCTAAAACACCTCTGAGCGTGCTTTACTGGCTCTCAGACTTTTTGTTCTTAGTGATTTACTATGTAGTTGGATATAGAAAAAGAGTAGTTTTTGAAAACTTAAAAAACTCATTCCCACATAAATCTTCTCAAGAGATTACCTATCTTGCTAAAAAATTTTACAAACATTTCTGCGATTTGTTGGTAGAGTCTATCAAGACTTCGGCGATGACCTTTGAGGACTTTCAAAAGCAGATTGTAGTAAAAAATACGGAACTGTTGAACCAACTTTATGAAGAAGGGAGAAGTATAGTAGTGTACTGTTCCCACTATGGCAACTGGGAATGGGTGTTGTTTATTCCTCAGATGCTCAAACACGTGGTTTTACCCGTCTATCACCCCTTAACTAATCCCTATTCAGATGCGTATTTTGTAAAACTCAGAGGAAAGTTTGGCGGAGTGCCAACCCCTATGAAAGAAACACTGAGGGTATTAATTGACTACAAGCAAAAAAATATTCCGACGATTGTGTGGCTTGCGGCAGACCAATCACCTGCGGTAGAGGGGGCATATTGGACGGAATTTTTGCATCAAGACACGCCCTTCTATACAGGTCCTGAGAAGATTGCCAAGAAGTTGAATCAGGTGGCGGTGTTTATGTATATCAAAAAAACAGGCAGAGGCAAGTACGAGATGGGGTTTGAACTAATGGAAAAAGAACCCAAAAACCTTCCTCATGGTGTACTTACTCAACAATATGTAGATATTTTAGAAAAGACTATCCAAGAGGAGCCAGCCTATTGGCTATGGTCGCACAAGCGTTGGAAGCACAAGAGAGAAAAGAATCAGAAGGAAGCTAACCCTTAACTTTTGCACTTTCCCAGCCGATAATGGCTGTCTTGCGGGTAGTTCCCCACATATAACCACCTATATTTCCAGAGGATTGGATTACCCTGTGGCAAGGGATTAAAAATGCTATGGGATTGCTTCCTATGGCTGTCCCCACTGCTCTCGAAGCGGTGGCTTGCCCTATCTGCTCAGCGATTTTTCCATACGTAGAAAGCTGTCCCATAGGTATTTTGAGCAAGGTTTCCCAGACTTTTAGTTGAAAATCTGTACCTTTGAGGTGTAGTTTGATTTGTTTGAGGTTACTCCAATCGTTCCCAAAAATAGCAAGCGCATTTTGCTGAGTGAAGTCGGATTTTTTCTCAAAAGAAGCCAAAGGAAAGTTTGTTTTCAAGTTCTCTAAGGCTTCCTCTTCTTTTTCATAAAAAGCCATGTAACAAATCCCTTTGGAAGTAGAAGCTACAATGATATTTCCAAAAGGGCTTCCCGCAAAATGATAGTTGATAGCAAGATTTTTTCCTCCATTTTTGTACTCTGCTGGGGTCATTCCTTCTATATTTACAAAAAGGTCATGCAAGCGGCTCGTACCAGAAAGCCCTGTATCGTATGCAGTTTCAAATAGGGTAGCATGATTTTCCCTCAATAGCTTTTTTGCGTGTCCTATGCTGATGTATTGTAAAAATTTCTTAGGGCTTGTACCTGCCCACTCCGTAAACAATCTTTGGAAATGAAAAGGGCTAAGATGCACTTTCTCTGCTATCTCTTCCAACGAAGGTTGGGCTTGAAAGTTTGCTTTGATGTACTCGATTGCCTTAGCGACTTGGGCGTAGTGCATATTCTCTTCGTGATTCATTGGGTATCTGAGTTTGGTATGGCAAATGTCGCAAGCATTTTGCAAAGATAAAATCCGAAACTTGCTTACATGAGGCTATTTGATGCTCGCCAATGCCACCGCAATCCTCGAATCTGCTGTTCCGTAGTACAGAAACCACTGATTTTTGAAATAAGATAGCCCTTCGACAAAAGTAACTTTGTTTACCAAGCCTGTGAGTTCGTAGTCTTTTTCGGGCTGGATAAAAGGTGTATCTAAGCGACTGATGAGTTTGGTAGGGTCATTTTTATCGAACAAAGCCTGTCCACCGCAATAGTTGGAAATACCTCCTGTGGTTTTATCTTTTGATGCTCCATTGTAAATCAGCAAGATGCCTTTTTCAGTGAGTAGGGCAGGAGGACCTGGCTCTACTAAGGCATTGTCAAAAATATCTTGACCTTCTCTTTTAGGTAAAACAGATTTAGGCTCGCCTCGTTCATCTGCTAAAAACTCCCAAGTAAGCAAGTCGTTAGAAAAAGCTATCAAGCCATTTTCCCCCCAATACATCACGTATTTCCCCTTGATTTTGGTAGCAATCATTTTACCGTCTTGGGTAAGAGTGCAAACAATAGCCCCTGATTTAGACCACCTATCCCTATTTTTAGGATTTTTAAACACCAAGCCATGCTTTTTCCACTGCAAGAGGTCTTTGGAAGACGCTACACACAAGCGCGCAACTTTCCCGTCATAGGCGGTGTAGGTCATAAAGTACGTCCCACTGCTATCTTCCACAATGCGAGGGTCTTCGCACCCACCCATCCATTCGTATTTTTTCATTTCATCATTGTCAGGGAAAAAAACAGGTTGAGGTAGTCGCTTAAAATGAATTCCGTCTTCGCTTTCTGCCAAACCTAAGCGAGAAGTCCCATTGACTGTTTTTACGGTGTCCTCCGCCCGATAAATCATGTAAATCTTTCCATTTCGCACCACTGTACTTGGATTATACACATCGTTGGCTTCCCAAAAGACTTTTTTTTGGGAAACAGGGCAGAAGAAAGAGGTGTTTTTCTCTGCTAACAAAATAGGATTAGCTGAGTCGACTTTGGTAAAAGGTAGGATAGCCCATTCTTGTGTTTCTTGGATAACTATAATAGAATCTTGTTGGCTTTCAGCTACTTGTTTTGGATTTTCGCAGGAAAGAAAGAAAAATAAAGATACTAATACTGAAATGAGTAGAATAGCTTGCTTCATCTTGTTTTAGTTTTTCTTGGTAAAAGTAAAAAATCTAAATTTCTTTATCACATCTATTTGAAGGAAAAACAATGGCGCAAATTAAATATTTTAACTTTCTTGGATTTCTTCCCTACTTCATGCAAATTACAATTTTGTTTGTGAGCTATTTTAATCTCTTTAAAACTATCAAGTAAATGATGAAAAATATTACTTTTGTTCTTTTCTCTACCTTTGCCGCCGCTTTGGGGGGCTTATTATTTGGTTTTGATAGCTCCGTAATTTCGGGAGCATTGCAGTCTATCAAGCCTTTTTTTGGATTAGACGAAGTAGGGCTGGGCTTTTCGGTGAGTTCTGCTGTCATTGGTTGCGCTATCGGGGCGGGTACAGCGGGCTATGCGAGCGATTTGATTGGTCGTAAGAAAATGTTGCTAATCACCGCCATCTTATTCGCTATTTCTTCCATAGGCACAGCTATTCCTAACTCTTTTGCAGTTTTTGTGATTTTTAGGGTGCTTTGCGGCATTTCTATTGGGGCGGTATCCGTTCTGTCCCCTACCTATATCGCAGAAATTGCCCCTGCCAATATTCGAGGTCGCTTGGTTTCCCTCAACCAATTGATGATAGTGATAGGAATTTTAGTCGCTTACTTTTCTAACTACTTGATAAAAAACCAAATAGGAGGAGAAAACGATTGGCGTGTGATGCTTGGAATTGGGGCTTTGCCCGCCTTATTGTTTTTCTTGGCATTGCTTTCCGCTCCCGAAAGTCCGCGATGGCTGATGAAAAAAGGAAGAAACTCAGAAGCAGAAAAAATTTTGGTAAAAATCGGCAATGCAGAAAATGCACAAAAAGAAATAGCAGACATCAGCCATGGCATAGACGAGGCAAAAGTACCTGTCAGTGAGCTTTTTAAAGGAAAAATGGCAAAAGTTTTTACCTTGGGGCTGGTATTGGCTTGCTTGCAACAGTTAGTAGGCATCAATGCGGTGATTTACTATGCCCCTACGATTTTTGAGAAAACGGGAGGCGATGAGTTTTTGCAAACCGTCATGGTCGGCTTGGTGAATTTGACCTTTACTTTTGTAGCTATTTGGCTCATAGACAAAGTAGGCAGAAAACTGCTCATGATTTATGGCTCTGCGGGCATGGGAGTTTCGCTTTTATTACTCATTTTTGCCTTCATTACCAATCAGTTAGAAGGGTACTTAGTGCTAATCTCTATCTTGGGATATATCGCTTCTTTTGCTGCTTCCTTAGCCCCTATTACTTGGGTAGTAGTTACAGAAATCTTCCCCAATAAGATTCGCGGAACGGCAATGTCTGTAGCGATAGCGGCACATTGGTCTTGCACTTTCTTAGTTACGCAAACTTTTCCCTATATCTTAGAAAAAATAGGGGGACAGTATGCCTTTGGAATCTTCTCTGCCTTGAGTTTCTTTACCTTGTTTTTTGTTTGGAAGTACATTCCAGAAACCAAAGGCAAGTCCTTGGAGCAGATTCAAGCAGAGTTAGGGGTGGGGTAGTGGACTACCTCCAGTTGATGCTTCCCTCTGAGGGAAGCATCAACTTAGAAAGAAACTTTGGCTAAAAAAGGTCTAATGACTTGTGCTACTGCTTATCCCTATCAAAATCTGTTTTTTATCTACCTGCTCTTTGCTGACAATGTGCAAGTAATAAGTACCTTTGGGAAGTTTCTTTACATCAAAAGTAATCTTTTTCTGGGCTTGAAACTCCATGTCTTTTGCCTTCTGTTTCATGTCTGCCTCAGCCACTTTCTCGCCTACTGAATTGAACAAGGCTATTTCTTCAGGGAGTTCTTCTGTATGCTCAAATTCTATGTTTAACACATCATCGGTAGGATTAGGATAGACTTTATAGCCATTTCCTGCGGAAAATCCACTATAGCAGTGGTTTACATTGACACCAAAGCCCACAGGATACAAAGCCCAACCGCAACTATTGGCAACTTTCACTGTCAGGTTGGCGTACCCTGTGCTATAAGGAGTAAGTCCTACAGTTGT
>NZ_FONY01000041.1:0-5298 GCF_900113045.1 Thermoflexibacter ruber | reverse complement strand
CAAAATTTTGATTTTCAAATATTTGTATTTTCTCTAAACGCTCAAATCAAAAAAAGTATTCAATATGAACGGAATGTTACGAACCACTGCAAAATGCTTGCAGTGAGGAGGGTATAAAGTAAGCGAGAGTTTCCCTTTGAGGGAAGCATGAGCTTAGTTAAGAATTAAAGTTTGATTCCAAAGCGCAGGAAGGGAATAATTGAAAAATAAGGTTGAGAGGTAATTCTTGCGCCTATCAAATATTTTTTACCAATACATCTTTCATAGTCTATGATGATGTTGAGATTTCTTCTCCTTTCTTCATACAATGCGTACCATTCTTCTGGTACTTGAACAAAAGGAGGCTCAGTTTTGTAAACAACTCTTGTGTTATTGCTACGAATAAAAGCCAAACCCAAACCTATTTTGAAATTATTTTTCTTTTGATTACCAAATGGAGAAATAAAACCATTGATAGCCCCCTCTATTACATCTAAAGATTTCATGTAATTATCTCCATTACCTACTGCAAAGCCAATAGAAATGGAGCTACTAAAAAAGCGATTCCATTTTTTAGTAAGTTCATTTTCAAGTTTATAAGCAGGAATATTTATTAAGCCAAACCCTAAACCTATTTTAAGGTCAAGTGTAGAGGGTTTTTCTTGAGCATAAGCAATAGTAGATAAAAATAGAAGGCATAGATAGATTATATTTTTCATTTCTTTAAGAATGGTTTTGGTCAAATTATTCGAGAACATACCTCTTATTAATTGTCAGGAAATGTAAGTTTAAAATATCCATTACGTACATGAACAGTATCTATTACTGATTTACCCAGAGAGGTAGCATCAAATGAGAATCTGCCCTCTATGGTCAAAGTTTTTTCATCTGAATCTATGATTTCTATGACATTTGACGAAGCCACAGGCTGATAAATGATTCCATTAGCCACTACAACTCCATCATTGAGTGCGTATGATAGTTTCCCCCTGATACGGAAAATGGAGCAGTCTGTTACTGCACCATAATAGCAACCCCAACCAGAAAATCCAAGTTTCATGTCTTCACTTCCCTTGCTCCAAACAGTAAAAGAACCTGTTAAAGAAGCGCGATTGTTATATGCTTTTCTGTAAAATTGAGGATTAAAATAGGGGCCTAATTCTATGTAATTACTTTTCCATTCCGATTTCCAAGACTTTCCTTCTATAGTAGCTGTAATTATACCTTTTACTTCATAAGGAGGCTCTACTTTATTCTTTTGGCATGATATAAGTAAAAAGAATAGAAACATTCTAAATAATAATTTGATTTTCATAGTTTTAAATATTTAAGAGAACAAAATCCGATGAGATTGCAAAATGCTCTCACTGGCTTTTAGTTATTTATTGAAAAAATGCAAGTTCTCTATATAAACCTCTACTTTTATTACTTGAATGAGGGAAGTAGGTATTGTAATGAGGATAAACTCTCATTTCATAATCTCCAGAATAATTGACTATATTCCAAGTAGGTGTATATATAATAGCCCCACTTGCTCTACCAAGCCCTCTAACCCAACGAGAATTACTATATCTATAGTCATTGACTGTAGAAGGAGGAGCAACTACTACGCCCATTGTAGTTGGAGGTACAGCATTAATATTGAGATTTCTAATCCACTGGTCTCTGTATTCGCCTGCACTAACTAAATTCCACTGTTGCCAAAAATTTCTTCTCCAATATCCTAAATCTATATAAGTTTCCAAATAAGAATCCCAACCTACTGCTATGCCTGGGTCAACTAAGTAGGGTGCTAAATCTATTCTATTGATTAATCCAAAAGTAATTCGGTAAGTAATATCTGTGGAGTATTCCCAAATCATTTCACGAAATTGATTTCCATTAAGTACAGCACTGCCCTCATTTCTACCATTCGGAGGTGCTTTTTCAGTAGTTCCTGTTGGTTTTGGGAATTTTACTTTTACAATTCCTTTTTGCTTTTCTTCTTCTTCTTGCAGTATATTTTTTTTCAACTTTTCTAATGCCACTTCTTCTTTCTCAAGCATGAAATACTTATAGTCATCTTTAAAAATAGAAATAATATTGCCAATTTGCACCTCACCGTCAGGATTAATAGCAGCTTCGTAACCTATTGGGAACTTGTAATCTTTGAAACGGGCTACTTTTGTGGTATCTTCGTTGAAGTTTCTCAAAGAGAAAAAGCCAACCCCTCTTCCCACTTTTCAATCTCTTGAAGATTTAGTGTATTCAAATACTGCCAAGTCTTCACAAAATGCTCCCAATCTCTGAAGATTAAGCGACCATTTTTTAGTTTAACTCTGGATAGTTCCTCAAAGGGCTCTTGACCTTTCTCTACACGAGCATTGCTTCCTCGCAAATTGTCTTTATCATCAGGGCTAAGGTTTTCTAATTTATTACACGCAGAAAACACTGTCACACAAAAAACAAGGACAAAAATTTGCGAACTCTTTAGAAAATTTCCTTTAAAATTTGGAAATTTCCCTTTTTGATTAACTTTCATAAAACATTGTTTGAAAAAATAACTTGTTACTTAAAAAGACGTATGAGTAAAAAATATCGTTGCAACGAAGGGAAAAGAGAGGCAAAAAAATAGTTTCTTTTGCTTGGCTGAATTGTACTTTGCAAAGGTAGCCAATATCCATATTCCCTCCAAAAAAAGCCACTGCAAATCTCTTGCAGTGAGTATTATGATTTTATGAATTGGAGAGGGATGTTCTTTTTTGCAAAATTTTGATTTTCAAATATTTGTATTTTCTCTAAACGCTCAAATCAAAAAAAGTATTCAATATGAACGGAATGTTACGACCCACTGCAAAATGCTTGCAGTGAGGAGGATATAAAGTAAGCTCATGCTTCCCTCTGAGGGAAGCATGAGCTAAGAAAGAAACTTTGGCTTAAAAAGGTCTAATGACTTGTGCTGCTGCTTATTCCTATCAAAATCTGTTTTTTATCTACCTGCTCTTTGCTGACAATGTGCAAATAATAAGTACCTTTGGGCAGTTTCTTTACATCAAAAGTAATCTTTTTCTGGGCTTTAAACTCCATGTCTTTGGCTTTCTGTTTCATGTCTGCCTCAGCCACTTTTTCGCCTACCGAGTTGAACAAGGCTATTTCTTCGGGGAGTTCCTCTGTATGCTCAAATTCTATATGTAACACATCATCGGTAGGATTAGGATAGACTTTATAGCCATTCCCTGCGGAAAATCCACTATAGCAGTGATTTACATTGACACCGAAGCCCACAGGATACAAAGCCCAACCGCAACTATTGGCAACTTTCACTGTCAGGTTGGCGTACCCTGTGCTATAAGGAGTAAGTCCTACAGTTGTGCCATACAGCGAGCTATAAGACCAACCGCTTGGGAAAGTCCACTCTGCATTTGTTGCCCCGTTTCCGTGAGCATAGGTAAGTTGCAGGTAATTAGGCTGTCCGTAGCACATGGTTAAGTTTCCGCCGCTTGTAGAACTCTATTGGGTATTATTACTCGTATTGCGAATAGTAACACCTTGATTGCTTACAGGGAGATTTACTTGGATAGTTTTGGTGCTGGTAATACCTCCAACTGTAGCAGTAATAGTCCCTATCCCTGCACTGGAGGAGCTTGCAGGAGTAACAGTTACACTACTGCGATTTTGGCTTAGGATAGTTAGATTGCCAGAAACAGTCCAAGTAGCATTCATAGTAGCGATTAGATTAGGTAGCGTATAAGTAGTAGAACTCCCCGCACATAACTGTTCCACTCCACTGATAAGAGAGGGAATGAGATGAGACATACTTTGCAGGTTCTGATTAGGGGAAAGCCATGCTCTTAATTGTGTATCTGCTGTTCCACCACCCAACCATGCTGCAGACAAGCGTCCATAATAGTCAGGCAATACCTGTCCAATCGTACTACACCCATTTATGCCAAAAGAGAGGATGCCTGTAATCTGGTGAGTAGCATTGAAACCTGCCGCTCCAGAGGAGCCTCCCTTAGTAGCCCCAGAGTGATAGTTTACTTGGTAATGATTTCCTGTAAAAGCGGTAGTATTGTTAGAAAATGAAATTTTTTGTCTTTGACTATTTTCATGGTGTATAACTGTTGTATTAGCAGGTAGTGAAGCACTTACATTCCAGCCCATATAGTTTATATCAAAAGGAGGTTGTTGGTTTAATTCTATCAAAGCAATATCAGAAGCCTGATGCGCCATCCTAAAAACTGCACCTGTTGTTTGCCATTGATTATCTAATTGAGACCCATCACAATTAGAACTTCTAAATCTAAAACTAAAAATATAATTTGCAGTATTATTTCTCTCTGCTTGCGATAGACCGCTTTGCCCGTCAGTATCTATACAATGGCAAGCAGTAATGATGTAGGGTCTTCCATTGCGAGCTTCGTTATTTACTAAAGTCCCTGTACAGGTTTTTGAATTCCCTCCAGATGGATTAGGTATTGTCAAGAATATCACAGCATTAGATTCATTTCTCCAATCATTCATGTAACAAGCTACATCATTCATACATTGAGCAAATGATGAAAAACTGAATACAATAAACAACACACTCAAAAGAAAGATCTTTTGATAAGTTTTCATAAAAAATAAGGTTTTAAAATTAAAAATAATGGAAATTAGATGAATAGAAAATTAGTTACAATTTTCAGTTCTCAACAGCCTTATGATAGAATATTTATCAGTTGTTTGTCCAATAAGACATATTGATAATAAAGTAGCATCATGAGCTGCATATTGAAACTTATATTTTTTACCGATAACATATTCTTCATCAAAAACAGGCAGATTAGTTCCTACAATAAATACATTTTGATACACTTTGCCATCGTACAGCAAATCTTTTGACGCATTAGTATGTGGATTTTCAAGGCTTATAAACCATTGCTTTGCTACAGAACCACTCGTGCAGTCCTCTTGTCCTATTAAAATACCACAAGATTCATGAATATCTATAATTGGAGGCTTCTTGTTATTGCAGGACAAGGTAAAAAAACAAAACAAAGCAAGGTATGAAAAAGATTTTATCGCTTTCATGGGTTTATGCAGTTTAAAGTAAAACTAATAATGACTATTGAAAAAAAGACGTATGAGTAAAAAATATCGTTGCAACGAAGGGAAAAGGCAGGCAAAAAAAATAGTTTCTTTTGCTTGGCTGATTTGTACTTTGCAAAGGTAGCCAATATCCAGATTCTCTCCAAAAAAAGCTACTGCAAATACCTTGCAGTGAGTGTTATGATTTTATGAATTGGTGAGAGATTTACTTTTTTGCAAAATTTTGATTTTCAAATATTTGTATTTTCT
>NZ_FONY01000042.1 GCF_900113045.1 Thermoflexibacter ruber | reverse complement strand
CGATAAAGGGTATGTAGGGTTGGGAAAAAGGCTTGAGAATACACTTGATTATGAGCTAATTATACAAAATAGAGCAAACCAAGTAGCTAATACTGCTACTGAAAAAGCATTTCTTGGTATTTTTCGTAAAACCATTGAAACAGTAAACTCAATACTGACAGAGCAGTTTAACATACAATATACACGTGCAAAGAGTGCTTGGGGACTAACAAATAGAATTATCGCAAAAATAACATCCCTAACTTTTGCTATTTATTTAAACTTTATAACTCAACAACCTATCTTAGATATAAAAAACTTTATATTTTAACTAGCACAATTGGTTGCCTATCTTTTTTTCTTCGTCAAAGATAGGAGCAGCTATAAAGGCGGCAGGGGCTAAATAAGAAGGAAGATAAGTTTCAAAATCGCAAAGTAGGGTATGATACTTTATCCCTATATGCCTGATTTTTCTGTATAGCCTACCCAAGTTAGAATCGGCATAAATCCCTGATAATAAACTTGTTCCAAAGTCCACTTCCTTATTCACACTATAAACAATGTAGCCTGTTTCGTCTTCTACCAAAAAAATATCATAATAGCCTCCTATTTTCAAGAAGGTAGAAAGAGAGCTGTGGTATTTGTCATGCACATAGCTGTAAGAAGAAGGTTTAAAAGCAGTCTTATTGCTGATAAGGTATTGGGTTTGAAGCAAAATACTTTTGTAGTTAGTAGGTAAAAAATGCGCTACTGTGAAAGTGTCTTGGTGATGCCTGAGCTTAGGAATGAACTCATTTTCATAATACATTCTTAGCTTTTGAGGATATTCTGGAGGTAATTCTTTAGGTTGTATATTCTCGAATGCTTCTTTAAAATCCTTCATTGCCTTATTTACCAAACTATTTTGAGCGAAATAGCCAATTTCTTGGCGTGTTTGGGTAAAGTAATTTTCTATTTCCATCTTTTTACTTTCCCGTACTGTTCTTAGTTGTTCAAAAGTTCGCTCTTTCAGTAAAGTAGTTGAGTTGCGATATTCCCACCACATAGTTAATGCAAATGGGACTATACCTACTAACAAAAAGGCAAAGAGCAGTTTGAATCTGATTCTATGAAGCATAAAGCAATAACTTTTTGCTTAAAGATACAAAATTCAGTTTGTGCAAAGCAAATTTAAGAATTGTTTTATCAGAAAAATACAGGGCAATCTATATGCTTGCTTCCTCTTTTGTTTCTTTTGTCATAGCGTGGGGCTAAGGTCAGCGAGATTTCATGCGCCCCTCCAGAGCGGTTCAAAGAGGAGATAGTGGCATCATAGCTATAAGTAAAAATCCAATTTTTATAGCGGAAACCAGCTAATCCTGCAATCGCATCTTGGTTGATGCGACCTGCTACATTTTTTTGGATAGGAATACCTCTGTACCACAAGCCGATAATCAAGGGTTCGTAAAAGAAGTTCACCCCTAAGTCCAACTGGTCAAAAGGGGCTTGGCGTTGGTACAAAATAGCAGGAGCAAGGGAAATGTCTTTGTCCCAATCTTTTGAAAATGAAAACTTTGCACCTGCTTGTACGGTTTGTCGCATGGCTAATCTTTCGCTGGTATTGACGATAGACTGAAAAGGGCGAGTCAAATGATGTATGCCCGCTCCAAACCAAAATGTTTTATTATAGACTAAAAAACCTGTAGAAAAATCGGGGTAATGGATAAAATTTCCGACTAAGTTTTCTCTCGTAGGATTGCCTGTGTTGATTTGGTCTTGGAAAACTAAGCGCGAAAAATCGGTGGTACGCGTAGTATAAGCCCCTTGCAAGCCCAAGCGAGCCACCCATTTTTTAGTAATTTTGACTTGATAAGAGTAGGCTAAAAGCAAACTTGTAGAGGTCATAGAGAAGGAACTCAATCTGTCTTGCAGTATCATCGCTCCCAAACCAGAGTCATAGTCGTCCCAATTATAATCAAAGGAAAAGATGTTGGTTTCGTAGGAATTAGGGATACTTGGATATTGGTTTCTGTACTGTACAGTGGCTCGGTATTGTGGTACAGCACCTGCAAAAGCAGGGTTCATGTAAGTAGGCGAGGCATAAAACTGCGTAAAGTTGGCATCTTGGCTATGTCCCTCAATAGGAAAGAAAAACAGCAGTAGAGAAAGTAAATAGACGATAATAAATGTTTTTCTTTTGTTCATAAGATAGATAATTTTAGGTAAAGCAAAATAAATTCGTGTAAATCCGTGAAATTCGTGGCTATACAGAAAACCCACCGCTCAGAACGGTGGGAAAGTAAGTGATTTTTAGCTAACACCCAAAAAATTTTTTGGGACTAACTTTTAGATTTTCAAAGAAATAAATAAATCCTGCTCGTAATAGTTATTCCATACCATTTTCTTGTTTTAATTCTTTTTCTACTTCGCTAAGGTGTATTGCCTCTACTGCTTCCTTAACGGTAGGTAACAAATTGAGTACATTATCTAACTTTGAAATTGTGATTAGCTTCATCACATGAGGAGTTACGCCTGCTAATACCAGAAAGCCATCTACATCTCCCGCCAAGCGATTAGCTACCAAGATAGCACTCAACCCTGACGAATCCACATACTTCACCTTACTCATATCCAAAATTAAGTTAGTTGTACCCGATTGGAATAGGGTTACAAATTCAGACTTTAGCTTGGGAGCAATCAAGGTGTCTAACTTTTCCTCATCTAACGCCAAAATGCTGTATCTCTCCTGTTTATCTATGCTATATTTCATATTGATTATTGATAAGATAACCCTTGTAAAATTTGACAATTTCGTAAGTTTATTGTTTAACTTATGCGTAGCCTTGTAAGGTGTGCAAAACCTTGTAAGGTCTAAATAATTACAAATGTAAAGATAGATAAAATAATTATAATTTTTAAAATTTACATTGATTATTCACAATTTTCTACAAAACTTTCTTCTCAAAAGTCAAGAAAACTTCATATAGAAATTGATGTGCGGATACTTTGTTCTATCTGTTCCAATATGTTTTCATAGCTTACTTGTTGAAAAGTACTCCCTGTAATCTGCTCATAAAGTTCTATATAACGAGCAGTAATAGAGGCTACTTTTTCGTCTGTCATTTCTGGAACTTGCTGCCCTTCTTTGCCTTGAAAGCCATTGGCAATGAGCCACTCTCTCACAAACTCTTTAGAAAGTTGCTTCTGGGCTTCTCCTTTTGCCTGCCTTTCCTCATAGCCTTCCGCATAAAAGTATCGGGAGGAATCAGGCGTATGCACCTCATCTATGAGGTAGATTTTATCTCCCAATTTCCCAAACTCATACTTGGTATCTACCAATATCAGCCCTCTTTCCTTTGCCATGACCGTACCCTTTTCAAATAGGGCAAAAGTATATTTTTTAAGGATTGCGTAGTCCTCTTGGCTCACTATTTTTTTTCTAATGATTTCACTTTCAGAAATATCCTCGTCATGTCCTTCGTGTGCTTTGGTAGTAGGCGTAATGATGGGATAGGGGAGTTGGTCATTTTCCTTTAAGCCCTCTGGCAAAGTTTCCCCACAGAGAGTGCGTTTGCCTGCCTTGTACTCTCGCCATGCGTGTCCAGAAAGATAACCACGAATGACCATTTCCACAGCAAAAGGCTGACATTTTTTGCCAATGCTGACGTTAGGGTGAGGAATAGCTTCCAACCAGTT
This sequence comes from Thermoflexibacter ruber, assembly GCF_900113045.1. Taxonomy (GTDB): domain Bacteria; phylum Bacteroidota; class Bacteroidia; order Cytophagales; family Thermoflexibacteraceae; genus Thermoflexibacter; species Thermoflexibacter ruber. The sequence continues at coordinate 42,173 of NZ_FONY01000042.1, read as the reverse complement.
AGGAACGATAGAAGCTGTCGCTTTTAAAAAATGTGCTGCTATCTGATTGAGAACTTGCCCTTTGTAAGGAATAGCTCTGGGTAGCACTACATCAAAAGCAGAAATGCGGTCAGTAGCAACTACGGCTAACTTGTCTGCAAAATGATAAACATCTCTGACCTTGCCTTTGTAAAATTGATTGCTTTGAGGAAAATGAAAATTGGTTTCTTTGATTGCCTCCATCTTCGAATATAAAGAAATAACTCACTTGCAAGTTTTCTTGCACGGCAAAGGTAGTTCTAATTTTTTTAATTCAAACAAAATTGCCTAACTTGCAAACAAAATAGTATGTTTCTATCTTTATTAATATTGATATGTCATTTTGACTTGGCAACATATTATTAATCAATTTAAAGACTAACATTTACCAATGGAAAATATCGAGAACAAACAAGCCCAAAAAGGAAGAAATACGCTCAGAGAGTATTTTGCTGTCAATGAGGTATTTCACTACTTTTTCAGAGTTTTTCGCAAAGATGCTAACGGCAAGCCTAATTTCAACCTGAAAGTCATGCATGGCATTAACCGTATTTCTATCCTTATGTTTTTATTTGCCTTTGTGGTTTGGTTAGCCAAAAGGCTATTTTTTTGATTGATGAATATTGAGGAATTTCGCGAGTTTTGCCTAAATTTGAAGGGAGTTACAGAATCCACTCACTTTGATGATAATACCTTAGTGATGAAGGTAATGAGTAAAGTTTTTGCTATAGCAGACATAGATAAGTTTGAAAGTATCAATGTCAAATGCGAGCCTGAAACAGCCATAGACCTTCGCGAAAGGTATAGCGGTGTAACAGCGGGCTACCACATGAACAAAAAACATTGGAATACCATAGCCATAGTCGGAGAACTGAGCGATGAGGAAATCAAGCATTGGATTTTGCACTCCTACGACTTGGTAGTGAGCAAATTGACTAAAAAAGAAAAAAACGAGTTAAATGAACTTTAATTTACACTTCTTCCTAATTGCTTTCATTTTTTTCATATCAAAAAATCCTGTCTTAATCGCTGATAGCTATGGTAGAACTGTTTTTTATTCCGTAGAGGGTTGGGTACTAAATGAAGAAAGTAACGAGCCTATTGCCAATGCTACGGTACTGTTTAAAAATATACAAAAAAGCCTGACTATTAAAGTAATCACTGATGCCAAAGGATATTTTAATACTCTTTTAGATGCTGAGCAAGTTTATGATGCCATCATTAGCCACCCCCAATATTTTACCCAAGCAAGTATAGAGGTCAATACGACCATGCGAAATAAGATTTTCCAATACACTTTCAAGCTAAGAGAGGTAGTTATAGGCAAAGGAGTCCGCATAGAAGGCATTGAGTTTGACCCTAATACCAATATTCCTACCCAAGAATCAGAGGTTACTTTGGAAAAGTTGCATAAACTCATGGATGAGAACCCCCACTTGGTTTTTGAAATCGGGGTGCATACCGATTCAAGAGGGAATGACGAGTACAACTTAGTACTTTCGCAAGGCAGAGCAGATGAGATAGCTTTTAACCTTATCAAAAAAGGGATTCCTAAAAATCGCCTCTCTGCCAAAGGCTACGGAGAAACTCGCTTAGTCAATCACTGTGCTAACGGAGTAAGATGCAACAGCGAGGAGCATCAACTTAACCGGCGTATCGAGTTCATTGTCAGAGATATTTTATCTGAAAAAAAATAAATCCTTTGTTCTAAGTGATTAGTTTTTGATATTTCTACAAAAATTTCGCTATAACTATTTTGAAAGTTGCTAACTTTCAGACAACTTCGTATCAATCTATTCAATCACTCAATTTTCATGTCTAAACTATATCCTTTATTTACGATGAAGCATTTTTTATCTACACTCTTGTTTTTAATGATAGTCCTGCACGTTTCTGCCCAAGAAACGCACCCAGTCAATGGAGCGCAGGACAAGCGACCAGAAATCTATGTTTTTACCAATGCCAATGTGGTAGTGGATTATCAAACTACTATGGTTAATAGTACATTGGTGGTGGTCAAAGGAAAAGTAGAGGCAGTTGGTACGAACTTGCCTATACCACAAGGTGCAATGGTCATAGACCTCAAAGGGAAATACATCTATCCTTCTATGGTCGATATTTTCTCTGACTACGGAATCGAGCAGCCTAAACCCCAAGGGGCAAGAGGCTTTTTTGCAAGTGGAGAGTTTCTTTCTAAAAAGAAGGGAGCATTCAACGCCAACGAAGCGGTCAAGCCTGAAACCAAAGGCAATGAACTTTTTAATGCTAACTCAGCGAATGCCAAATCTTTAAGAGATATAGGCTTTGGAGCGGTTTCTACGCATTTGATGGACGGAGTAGTTAGGGGAACAGGAGTTTTGGTAAGTTTATCTGATGAGAAAGAGCAAAAAACAGTATTAAAGGGTGAAACTGCTGCCTACTATTCTTTCGACAAAGGCACAAGTACGCAGGTGTATCCAACCTCTCAAATGGGTTACATTGCCCTGCTCAGGCAAACTTTTTACGATGGAATTTGGTACAAAAACTTTGGAAATACCTTAGAGTACAATATTTCTTTGGATTATTTCAATAAAAACCTTGCCCTTCCTCAAATCTTTGCGGTGAATAACAAACTCAATGCGCTTCGTGCTGACAAAATTGGTGATGAGTTTGGCAAGCAATTCATTATCAAAGGCTCAGGAGATGAGTACCAACTTATTGATGAAATCAAAGCAAGCAAAGCCTCTTTTATTTTGCCTGTGAATTTCCCTGAGGCTTATGATGTAGAAGACCCCTACGATGCCAAGTTGGTTTCTTTGGCAAACATGAAACATTGGGAACTTGCCCCTACCAACCCAAGTGTTTTGGCAAAGGCAGGTATAGAGTTTGCCTTTACCGCAGATGGTTTGAAAAATAAAAGCGATTTTATCAAAAATATCCAACAAGCCATAGAATATGGCTTAGACAAGCAAACTGCCTTGAAAGCAGTAACTTATACTCCTGCCAAACTTGTAGGCGCGGAAAATATTGTAGGTAGTTTGAAAAAGGGAATGGTTGCTAACTTCTTGATTACTTCCAAAGAACTTTTTGACAAGGAAAATACCATTTACGAAAACTGGGTACAAGGTAATCGCTACATCATCAATGACATGAATGTTACAGACATCAGAGGCGGGTACAAACTTACTTTTGGCAATGAGCTATTGAGTTTGAGCATTAGCGGGAAAGCGGAAAAGCCTGATTTTAAGGTAAATAAAGACACTATCAAATACACAACCAGCGGAAGCATAGACGGCAAATTGCTTACTTTGACTTTTGACAGAAACAATAAAAAGGTTCGTTTGACAGGAGTAATAGATGGCAAACTGTACGGCGAAGGGCAAGATGAAAATGGTAAATGGCTGGCTTGGGTAGCAGAGAAAACAGGAGAACCCAAAGAAGAAACCAAAAAAGACGAAGCTAAGAAAGATACCAAAGCTCCCGAATTAGGCAAGGTTACTTTTCCTTTTTCTGCTTACGGCTTGCCTGAAGTGCCTAAGGCAGAAATGGTATTGATAAAAAATGCAACCGTTTGGACAAATGAAAAAGAAGGCATTTTGAAAAATACAGATGTGCTGATTAATAATGGGAAAATAGAGAAAATAGGTCAGAATCTCTCTGCCACAGGAGCGAAAGTCATAGACGGTACAGGCAAGCACCTCAGCGCAGGTATCATTGACGAACACTCTCACATCGCTTTGGACGGAGTAAATGAGTTTACTTATTCGCTTAGTTCTGAGGTTCGCATGGGCGATGTCATTAATTCTGAGGCGATTAATATTTATCGCCAACTTTCAGGGGGAGTGATTGGGGCGCAGTTGTTGCATGGCTCTGCCAATGCGGTAGGTGGGCAGTCGGCTATCGTCAAATTCCGTTGGGGACTTTCTCCTGAGAAAATGAAAATCGAGGGTGCAGATGGCTTTATTAAGTTTGCTTTGGGCGAAAATGTAAAGCGTGGACGTACTTTTGGCGGTAACATTACTCGTTTCCCCAATACGCGCATGGGCGTAGAGCAGATTTATGTCGAGGGCTTTACCAGAGCAAGGGAATACGACAAAAATATGAAAGCAAACCCTACTCAAACAAGAAAAGATTTGCAATTAGAGGCTTTGGCAGAAATACTCAACAAGAAAAGATTTATTACTTGCCACTCCTACGTGCAGTCAGAAATCAATATGCTAATGAAAGTAGCCGAGCAGTTTGGCTTCAAAGTGAATACCTTTACTCACATCTTAGAAGGCTACAAGGTAGCTGACAAAATGCAAAAACATGGTGTAGCGGCTTCCTCTTTCTCTGATTGGTGGGGCTACAAATTTGAAGTATATGATGCCATTCCTTACAACCCTGTTTTATTGACCAATGCAGGCGTTATTACGGCTATCAACTCTGATGACGCAGAAATGGCTCGCCGCCTGAACCAAGAAGCTGCCAAGTCAGTCAAATACGGTGGAATGTCAGAGGAAGATGCCTTGAAAATGGTTACTTTGAATCCTGCGAAAATGTTACACTTGGACAATCGTACAGGCAGCATCAAAGTAGGCAAAGATGCAGATGTAGTGCTTTGGTCTGATAACCCACTTTCTATTTATGCTAAAGCAGAAAAAACCTTTGTAGATGGCGTACTTTACTATGACATAGACAGAGATAAACAACTCAGAGAGGAAATCAATGCAGAACGTAATCGTCTTATTCAGAAGATGGTCAATGCAAAAAAGGGCGGCGCACCTACACAACGCCCTAACATGAGGGGAGATTATACGGACATAGAAGAACTAAGCAAAAAGTTAGGGATTCAGTGCAAGTGCGGAGTGATGGAATAGAGATTTCATAACAAAATATATAAAGCGAGGCTGTCTAAAAATCAGAACTTTTAGGCAGCCTTTTTAATAATGCGATAATACTGTGCAAGAACTCCAAGACCTACTCAACATTCTGAAAATAGAGCAAGAGGAAGATTTCAGAAACTACCAACAGTACATCTTGCAAACTCCTCTGAATGAGCGAAGAAAGCAAGGTTTTTGTTGGTATCCTGTCAAGCTAAACTATTCGGAAATCGGGACAGGTGAGCTCGTTTATATCAGTGTGGAGCGTACCTCTTCCTTGGGTGCGCCTCATGCCTTTTCCGTAGGGAGCATGGTATCGTTTTTTGTGAATACAGAAGAAAAAAATACTCAAAATAATAGTGTAAGTGGCGTAATTTCAGCGATTTGGAAAGATACCATGAAAATAGCCCTGCATACAGACGAACTGCCTGACTGGGTGGAAGATGGGAAGTTAGGCATAGATATTCTCTTTGATAATGTAAGCTATAGAGAAATGGAAAATGCCTTAAAGCAGGTCATCAAGGCAGAAAAGGGGCGGATAGTGCAATTGCGAGAGATTTTATTAGGTGAAAAAAAAGCCAACTTTAAACCTTTGAAATATGAAATCTCCCTGCCCCAACTCAATGATTCTCAGAATCAAGCGGTGAGAAATGTACTTTCTGCCCAAGAAGTAGCGATTATTCACGGTCCCCCTGGTACGGGCAAGACTACTACTTTGGTGCAAGCGATACGCTTAGCTCTGAAAAGTAAAGAAAATGCTTTGAGTTTGTTGGTGGCTGCTCCAAGCAATACCGCAGTCGACTTACTCACAGAAAAATTGGCAAGCGAAGGCATCAAGGTCTTGCGCATAGGCAATCCTGCCAGAGTAGATGAGGACGTACAACGATATACTCTTGATAATCAAATCTCTAATCACCCACTTTTCAAAGATTTGAAAAAATACCGTAAAGATGCAGAGAATTTTAGGCAGATGGCAGGCAAATACAAACGCAACTTTGGGTCCGACGAAAGAGAGCAAAGAAGACTGCTTTATGCCGAAGCCAAAAAACTACTTAAAGAGGCAAGCGAGTTGGAAAAATACATTAGCAAGGATATTTTGGACAAGGCAGAGGTCATTACGGCGACTTTGGTAGGGGCGGCAAATCAAGTCCTACACGAAAGGCGATTTGATACTGTTTTCATAGATGAGGCGGCACAAGCCTTAGAACCAGCCACTTGGATACCCATTTTAAAAGCAGAAAAAGTTGTTTTTGCAGGCGACCATTGGCAACTTCCCCCTACGGTCAAGTCTATGGAGGCAGACCGCAAAGGTTTGAGCAAAACACTTTTTGAAAAGTGCATACTTAGGCATAAAAAGTTGGATAGTCCCGTAGATGTCATGCTTCGCACCCAATACCGCATGAATGAGGCGATTATGCAGTTTCCCAATGAGCAGTTTTATGAAAATCAACTCATGGCAAGCGACAAGGTAAGGCATTGGGTCTTAGGTGAGAATATTGCTCCTATAGAGTTTATAGACACCGCAGGGTGTGGATTCGAGGAAACTCCCAATCCAGAAACAGGAAGCACAGCCAATCCCGAAGAGGCAAAGCTATTGTTCAGGCATTTGAAAGTTTTGATACAAGAAATTGATAGTCAAAGCGTGAAAGGTATTATTTCTATTGGACTTATTTCTCCTTATAAAGCACAAACGCACTTGCTCAAAGAAGAATTGGAATATTTTAAGCAAGAATACCCTGAAAAGTTTGCCTTAGAAAAGCAAGAAAAAAATCACGTATCCAATCAGTTATATCTTGATATTGAGGTAAATACAGTAGATAGCTTTCAAGGGCAAGAGCGAGATATTATTTACATCAGTTTAGTGAGGAGCAATAGCGAAGGGGAAATAGGCTTTTTGAAAGATACAAGGCGTATGAATGTAGCTATGACGCGCGCTCGGAAAAAATTAGTGGTCATCGGCGACAGTGCTACTCTTGCCAAGTTTGACTTTTACAATAATTTTCTCAATTATGTAGATACAATTCATGCTTATAAAAGTGCTTGGGAGTGGAGTGAGTAAGGTGGTTAGTGAACCAAAGCAAAAAGACCTCTCTTGCGAAAGGTCTATTTTGGCTTGCAATAAGATGAAAATTTCTTTTGTAAGGGAGAAGCGTTATCACAAGGGTCAGTTGAGTTTTGCGTTGTGGTAAAGTTAAAGTTGAGATAACTGAGCCTTCTCTAAGAGTAAATTTCATCTATCATTCTTTCATACTTACTATAAATCGACTTACGTTTTAATTTTAACGTTGGGGTTAGTTCTCCACTATCAATCCCCCAAGGAGTTGATAGTAATGTAAATTTCTTTACTTTTTCCCAATTTCCAAAATTTTCATTCACTTTTTTTACTTCCTCGTCGAACTTTTCTATGACTTTAGGGTGTTTTAACATTTCTTCTGGCTTAGTGTAAGGAATACCCTTATGCTCGCACCATTTTTTCAAGTGGTCAAAAGCAGGAACGATGAGGGCAGCAGGAAAATTCTTATTCTCCCCTATGACAATCACTTGTTCTATAAAAGGAGATTCTTTGAATTTATTTTCCAAGATTTGTGGAGCCACGTACTTTCCTCCCGATGTTTTAAACATTTCTTTCTTTCTATCAGTGATTTTCAGGAATTTACCTTCTACCAACTCCCCTATATCACCTGTATGGAACCAGCCGTCTTTAAGTACTTGCTTAGTAAGTTCAGGTTGTTTGTAATAGCCCATCATGACATTATCACCCTTACAGAGAATTTCTCCATCTTCAGCGATTTTAATTTCTACCCCGTCTATTACTGTCCCCACACACCCCAATCTTACATTTTCCATATCATTAAGAGAAGAAGTAATAACAGGTGAGGTTTCCGTTAGCCCGTAGCCTTCGTAAATTCTGATGCCTGCCGCCCAGAAAATACGTGCCAAGCGTGGCTGGAGAGAGGCAGCGCCTGAGCTTACCATTTTTAGATTTCCCCCCAAAGCTGCTCTCCATTTGCTAAATACTAACTTATTTGCTATTTCAAGTTGCTTGTTGTACCACCAACCGTATTTCTTATTAGGTTCATATTGCTCTCCTATTTTTAAAGCCCAAAAGAAAATCCTCTTTTTTAAACCTTTCAGTTCCATGCCTTTGGCGACAATCCCATTATAAACTTTCTCAAAAATACGTGGTACAGCATTAAAGCAATCAGGTTTGACTTCCTGTATATTGGCTACTATGGTATCCATGCTCTCTACATAATAAATACCTATCCCCAAGTACATATATACAAAAGAGCCTGTGCGTTCATAAATATGGCAAAGAGGGAGAAAACTTAGAGATTTAGCTTTCCCTAAACCAAGTTGCAATTTATCACTCTGCTCGATGAAGGCTTTGCTTACACTTATTACATTGCTTACAATGTTCTTATGAGAAAGCATTACTCCCTTCGGAACGCCTGTAGTGCCAGAAGTATAAATGAGTGTAAGTAAGTCATTTTCATCTACATTAGCTTTGTGAGCATCTAATTGGCTGACCTCCTCGCCCTTGCCTAAGTTTTCTATTTCTGACCAATGGGCAAGGTTAGGAAGTAGGTCAAAAGTATAAATAGGAATACTTTTACTCTCTGTGGCTTTTTTTACTTTGTCATACAGTTCTTGTGTACCTACAAAAGCTATTTTTGCTTCAGAATCATTAAAAATATACTCGTAATCTGCAATAGAAATAGTCGGATACATAGGCACATTGACCACTCCTATTTGCTGAGTAGCCAAGTCTATCAGATTCCACTCTGGACGACCATTGGACACAATAGCTACCTTATCCCCTTTTTTTAAGCCTAATTTCAGCAAACCAAGACTTAGGCGATTGACTGTATCTATTACATCTTGCGTACTGTATTGCACCCATTTGCCGTTTATCTTGCTATTGAGTGCATCTGGTCGGGAATACTTCTCCGCCTGATAATAAATTAAATCAAATGCTCGTTTTAGTTCCATAGTCTATCTCATTTTCATATTTTCATCAACCAAGCAAACCCTGTGCATGGCAAATCATTTTTCATTTATACTAATTTCATAGGTAAAGCGTTGTAATCCAAAAAATACAACAATTATTTTCTAAAAATACAGCATTATTATTTAAAGTAAAGTATTAATTTGCAGAAGTAATACTCAAATTTGGGAAGATAATCAAAAAATCGTGATAGGATAGTGTGAATTATCAATTTAATCTTCTAAATTTGCAGGAATGATATAAAAGTTTATTTTTAACTCTTTAAAACCTAAATTTTACAAAATCGTATTAAAAATAGTGTTTTGGAAAAAGAAAGACCGATGAATTTTGGATATTGATGAATTTGTATAAATTTGAAAATTTCAAGATAAAATTGTAGTCTTTTCATTTAAAGAACTATTTTTGGTACTCAATTCATGGTCAAAAAATTTTTACTTGAATTAACCTAATCTAATACTTAAACCTATGAGAAAAAGAGTGAACTATGTAAGTCTGATGTTTCTGTTCACTTTGATTTTGGGCTATAACGCACAAGCTCAAACCATTGCTGACAGGATTACTAAACGCGACGTGCAACCTAAGGTAGAAAGAATGCCTAACATCATCAATACTTTATTGCATGATGAATATGCACCAGCCATTAGTCCAGACGGAAGGACTCTCGTTTATCAGTCTAATGCAGGCGGAAAAACGTGGGAATACTACAGATTGTGGCAGTCTATGCGCGATACTGTAACTGGTTTCTGGACAAAACCTTCTCCTATTGACGAAATCAATGGAGACTTTAAACAAGGCGACATCTACGGAGGTCCAAGCCTAAGCTATGACGGTAAAACTTTGTACTTTTTTGCCAAAATGGGTGAGGGTTCAGAAGACATTTACCAATCTACCAAAGGGACAGACGGCAAATGGAGCAAGCCTGAAAAAGTAGCTGGAGCAGTAAATACAGGCGAATACGAAGGTTTCCCTTCTATTTCTCCCGATGGCATGTTCCTGTACTTTATGAGAAAAAAAGATGGAGGTTCTTCTTCTAACAGTGGAAGTGCCGAGTCTGACAAAGGAGGTAGCAAGACTAAATATCCTTCTTGCTATAAGCTAATGGTAGCTAAGAGAAAATTGGATGGTAGCTTCGGAGAACCTACTGAACTTCCTTCACCAATTCCCGGCGATTGTGATAAGCACGTGAGAATCATGCCTGACGGTCAATCATTATTCTTCTCCTCTACTCGTACTTGGTTATCTCCAAAAGATTCTAAAGATTTTGATTTGTACTACTCTGCAATGGAACCAGGGGGGGCTTGGACTGCACCTGTATTGACAGACATGAGTCCTTGGGTAAGAACTACTATGTATTCTTATCAGCCTGACATGTTAGTTTCTGTTGCCCCTAATGATAATCCTCACGTATTGGCTTACTTCAGCTCTTACAGAGGTGCTTCTCACGAACTATTCACTTATCCTTTACAAGAAAGATTTAAGCCAAAGAGAACTTGCTGGTTTAATGCTACAGTGGTAGATTCTGCTACTGGGGCAAAGCTAAAGCCTACGGTGAAAGTAACTAACCTTACTCGCGAGCCTTTGAGCTACGAAAAATATGCCGAACAGGGTAAGTTCAAAACTGTATTGACTGAAAGCAATAAATATAGAATCGTATTCGAACTTGATGATTATGAGCCTGTAACTAAAGTAGTAGATTTGACCAAAGACATCTCTGAGTGGGAGTGCAGTGCCATGATTAAAATGCGTAAGAAAGGCGTACAAGCTACTATTACTGTACTGGACGGCTTAACTAACGAAGTAATTGCTGAATCTAATGCTGAAATCAAGCCTGACGATGCAAATGGCAAAGTTTCTGAGTTCAAGAAAACAGGTCCAGGTAAGTTCTTTGCTTTGTTGAACCCAGGTACTACTTATACTGCCAATGGTTCTGCTGACCAATACGAGCCTGCCTCTATCTCCTTAGACTTGAAAAATAAAGTAGCTGGTGATACTATCAACAGAGAAATCTACTTGTTTGACTTATCTAAGATTGTATTCCAGAATATCAACTTTAACACTGCAAGACCTCGTACTATGGACGAGAAAGAACTTGATGCTTCGCTTTTACCAAAAGCAAGACAAGAACTTGATAAAGTACATAAATTCATGACGGATTATCCAAGAATTTCTATCAGAATTGAGGCACACACCGACGACCGTGGTAGTGATGATTACAACCAAGGATTGTCAGAACGCAGAGCAGCAGCGGCGAGATATTATCTAACTAAGGTAAAAGGTATTCCAGAAAGCAGAATTGAAGTACGCGCCTTCGGTGAGAAATCTCCAATGGTACCAAACAATTCTCAAGCAAACTGGGCTTTGAACCGTCGTGTTGAATTCAAACCTCAGATTAAAAAATAATTTAATCTAAGCGTTTAAAAATATAAAGAGCAACAATCTACAAAGGTTGTTGCTCTTTTTTATTTCCTAAAAGGTAATAGGAGGTTGCTGAAATCAACAAAGAATTATTTTTGAGTAGTTTTATTTCTCAAATAAAAATCAGCAATGACCAATGCCGCCATTGCCTCTACAATAGGTACGGCTCGAGGAACTACACAAGGGTCATGCCTACCCTTGCCTGAAACGATGACGCTTTCGCCTGCCTCATTTACGCTTTGTTGGTCTTGCATGATAGTAGCCACAGGCTTGAAAGCTACCCTAAAATAGATGTCTTCACCGTTAGAAATTCCTCCTTGAATACCTCCTGAGTGGTTGGTTTTAGTTCTTATGCTGCCATCTTCCGAAGTATAAAAGAGGTCGTTGTGCTGTGAACCGTACATTTTTACCCCCTCAAAACCGCTTCCGTATTCAAAGCCCTTGACCGCATTGATGCTAAGCATAGCCTTCCCTAATTCCGCATGTAACTTGTCAAAAGCAGGCTCTCCCAAACCTACAGGCGTTCCCTGAATTACACACGTAACTACTCCTCCAATAGTATCTCTACTCTTTCTTGTTTCATCTATCAAGGCTATCATTTGCTCTGCCATGCTTGGCTCGGGACAGCGAACTATGTTATTTTCTATTTCCTCAAAATTGTATTTCGTATAATCATTTTCTAATTGTAGATGCCCCACTTGGGAAACATAGGCAGTAATTTTAACCCCTAAGGTAGCTAAGAACTGCTTAGCTACAGCCCCTGCGGCTACACGAGCCAGAGTTTCTCTGGCTGAGCTTCGCCCTCCTCCTCTATAATCTCTCGTGCCGTACTTCATTTGGTAGGTGTAATCAGCATGAGAGGGTCGGAACTTATCTGCGATATGCGAGTAGTCCTTACTTCTTTGGTCTTCGTTCCAAACGGCTAAGGTGATGGGCGTACCTTGCGACTTCCCTTCAAAAATTCCTGAAAGTACTTCTACTTTATCTCCTTCTTGCCTTTGCGTAGTAATTTTGGACTGTCCCGGTCGGCGGCGGTCAAGTTCTGCTTGTATAAAATTGATGTCGATGGGCAAACCTGCGGGGCAGCCATCTATGATAACACCTACTGCCGTACCATGCGACTCTCCAAAAGTCGTAATCCTAAATATCTTTCCGTATGAATTCATTGTTAGTAACTAATTATCAATAAGATACGCTAATTCCCGTATAATTAAACGGTGTAATTTGCTTTAATTCTGTTTTAACTTCCTCACTTACGTCAAGGCTATCTACAAAATGGCTAATGACTTCTGCCGTAATTTTTTCATTCTTGCGGGTAAGTGCTTTAAGGGCTTCATAAGGCTGGGGATAGCCTTCTCTACGTAGGATACTTTGGATACCCTCAGCTACTACTGCCCAGTTTTCTTGCAAGTCCCCACTGATGCGTTCTTGGTTCATTTCCAATTTATCTAGACCTTTGAGCAAAGACTTGAAAGCGATGATAGTATGAGCGAAAGGAACTCCAATATTTCGCAAGACAGTGGAGTCGGTCAAGTCCCTTTGCAAGCGAGAAATTGGTAGTTTTTCTGAAAAATGAGTAAAAAGTGCATTAGCTACGCCTAAGTTTCCTTCTGCATTCTCAAAATCTATGGGATTGACCTTGTGAGGCATGGCAGAAGAGCCTACTTCTTTGGGATTAATTTTTTGTTTGAAATAGCCCATAGAAATATAAGTCCAAATATCTCTTGCTAAATCTATTAGTATTGTATTGATTCTGCGGATATTATCGCAAAGAGCAGCAAAGTTATCGTAGTTTTCTATTTGAGTAGTTAGTTGCGAACGATGCAGTTCCAAAGTATCATTTACAAAACTATCTGCAAAAGCGAGCCAATCTATGTTAGGATAGCTAACGGCATGAGCATTCATGTTGCCTGTTGCGCCTCCAAATTTGGCACTATGCGGAATTTCTAAAAGTTGATGATATTGCTGCTCCAATCTATAGGCAAATACACCTAATTCTTTGCCTAAACGCGTGGGTGAGGCAGGTTGCCCATGTGTAAAAGCAAGCATAGGCACATCGGCATAGAGTTTAGCAAGAGAAGCTAACTTAGCAGAGAGTTGGTCAAATAGGGGATTAAAAATTTCAGAAATAGCCTCTTTAAGCAGCAAAGGAATGGCTGTATTATTGATGTCTTGGGAGGTAAGCCCAAAGTGAACAAACTCTTGGTATTTTCCCAACTCCAATACTTTGAACTTTTCTTTGATAAAATACTCCACTGCCTTTACATCATGGTTGGTGATTAGCTCTATCTCCTTGACTTTTTGCGCATCTTCAAGGCAAAAGTTTTCATAGATTTCTCTTAACGAAGGATATATCTCTTCGTCAATATCCGCCAGATGAGGCAGGGGCAGCTCGCATAAGGCAATAAAATATTCTATTTCCACCCTGACCCTATACTTGATGAGTGCGTACTCTGAAAAAAAATCGGCAAGTTGGTTTACTTGCCTTCTGTATCTACCATCTATGGGGGAAATTGCAGTTAAAGTATTCAGATTCATTTACTTTTTTTGACTTGCTTTGAACAAAATTTGTTTTTCTTCTGTGGTCAATGACTCATAGCCATGTGCAGAAATCTTATCTAAAATCATATCTATTTCGTCTTGGGAAGGAGTAGCCGAGGAAGTAAAACTACCCCCTTTGGCTTTTGCACTACTTCCTTTGCTGGTAGAGGCTTTGGAGTAGGCTTTACTACGATTACGGTTGCTACTGCTGGGTCTAAAAATATTTCTGATGCTATTCAGTACCTTTTCAATAGGGATACTCCAATCTCTTCCTTTTTCATATTGCCTTACGAAAATATATCCGAGCAGTGCCCCACCTAATTCGGCTAAGTTAGTAGCCATGCCTGCGTCAGAGGAGTAAGAAGCCACCCCAATAAAAGATAGAATGACTACCACTGCGGCAATGTAAACAATTTTGATAGCTCCGAAGAAGAGCATGTGTATTTGCAAGTGAGGGCGATAAGTAGCAGCACCTACCACTATGGCATAGACCGCCGCATCAGCTCCTTTGATGCCTATTTGTGGGGTAAGTTTCATAAAATAAGGAATGGTATTAAAGCAAATCAGGTATAAAACTCCCCCTACAATTCCTCCCCAAGCATACAAAGCTATCAACTTGCTATTGCCCAGATAGTCCCTGACAATCATACCAAACCAGTACAAAATCAGCATATTAAATAAGATATGCAAAGGGTTTTGATGAGTAAAAAAATAAGTAATGAGCGTCCAGGGCCGCCATACATACTCTCCTATTGCCGCAGGGATAAATATGCCTTTGGCAATCAGCACAAATAGCCAGTCTTCTCCTGCAATCACACTGATTACATAGATAATATTTATCACTGTAAAAACAATGATATTCAGCACAATAATCTGCATCAAAGCATTATTGGGCTTTGTCCATACATTTTTAAAGTCGTCTAATAAAGCACTCATATTTTTAGTAATTACTAATATGTAATTATTCGATATTATTTCTTAGTGTACTGTTCTCAACCCCCAGTAGCGAATCAAAATATAAGCAAACAACATTCCCCCTAAGTGAGCTGCATGTGCAATATTATCACCTGCTTTTTGGATAATTTCTGCATAAACCTCGTAAGCACCATACAAAAGTACAAAATATTTTGCTTTCATTGGAATCGGAGGAAAAAGTAACATCAAACGTAAGTTAGGGAATAGTACGCCCATTGCCATTAAAATACCAAAAACTGCTCCTGAAGCCCCTATTAGCACTGTTTGGCTTTTGGCTTGATAGAGGTAAGAAACTACTTCTTTGGTTTCTGCAATTAGCTGACTGCTATTAGGATACTCCTCAAACTTGTTAGTAATCTCAAAAACATATTCAGGCTTGAACATACTGCCGTATTTGCTCATAAAGTTGGTAAACTCCGTAGGAGTAGGGTGGGCTAAATACATCTCTACAGCATCTTTGAGTTGAGAAATTTCAAAGTAGTTAATCCCTGAGTACAAGGCACTTGCACCGAAACCACAAATCAAATAAAATATCAAAAACCTTTTAGACCCCATATAACCTTCTAACAAAGGACCGAAGAAGAAAAGGGATAACATGTTGCTAAATATATGACTGAACCCTCCATGCAGAAAGAGGTGCGTTACAATCTGATAAGGAGCAAACTCAGGGGTAAAGAAATAACGCAACCCAAAGGTTTGGGATAGGTCTAAATTAAGAAACATACCAAGCAGAAATACGCCAAAATTAATAATGAGCAGATTTCTTACTACAGGAGTTATTTGCATCATAAAATTAAAATAAATTACAAGTTAAAAATGCCTTTTTGTGGAAAGGCAGGCAGTATTACCATTTTCCCAATAAGTTTGAAATACAATACTTAAACAGCAAGTACCCTTGTAAAGTTGGTAAAGATGAGAAAAAAAATTGTAAAAATGAATTAAATATAGATGGTAAGTAATTATTTTTGTTTTTCTACCGTATAAACGGAGGTTGATTTCAAATGTATGATAGTTTTTTGAGTTTGCCCAAACTAATATTTTATGCTAAAGAGTAAAAGGTTTTGGAATTTAGATTAGAAAAATTACAGAAAAAGTATATATACAGAATACGATTTGTTAAGGGTGCTATCACACAGTGAAGGCTATGCAATAGTGTAAAACAAGATAACTATGCTTTGAATACTTCATGTGGGTCAAAGTCTGAAGGTCAGAAGGGGCGGTGAGGAAATATCGCCAGTTCAATTTCAGTTTATTATTAAATTACTAAAACAAATTTCTTAAAATGAAAAAATTAGCAATTGTTCTTGTACTCTTTATTTGCGGTATTACAGGCACATTTTCGCAAACCAAAGATACTAAAGGTTTGAAAGATTACTACAAAGATTACTTCTCTATTGGGGTAGCAGTAAACCCTCGCATGTTAGATGCAGGTGCAGAAGCCGATTTGATTTTGACACAGTTCAATAGCATGACTGCTGAAAATGCGATGAAAATGGGACCTATACACCCCGAGGAGAACCGCTACAATTGGGAACCTGCCGATAAAATTGCGGAGTTTGCTGTAAAAAATGGTTTAAAATTGAGAGGTCATACGCTTTGCTGGCACAACCAAACCCCTAATTGGCTTTTCACTGATGCAGAAGGTAAGCAGGTAAGCAAGGAAGTACTATTGGCAAGATTGAAAAAACACATTTTTGAAGTAGTAAATCGCTATAAAGGAGCGATTTACGCTTGGGACGTAGTCAATGAGGCTGTACCTGATGGCAACGGTACAGAAATCTATCGCAAGTCTAAGTTTTATGAAATCATCGGTGAGGAGTACATAGAACTTGCCTTTCGCTATGCCCACGAAGCAGACCCCAATGCCCAACTTTTTTACAATGATTATAATACAGAAGATAAGGTAAAAAGGGAGAAAATCTACCAACTTGTGAAAGGGTTACTTGACAAGGGAGTACCTATCCATGGGGTAGGTTTGCAGGGGCATTGGTCATTGTACGAGCCTACTGCCCAAGAATTGGAAGAATCCATTACTAAGTTCGCAAGTCTGGGCTTGAAAGTACAAATCACTGAGTTAGACGTTTCTGTGTACCCCAAAGAGCATACAAGTCGTGAACGCAAAGACACAGACAAGGCAGAGTTTACGCCTGAAATGAATAACAAACAAGCGGCTCACTACAAAATGCTATTTGAGATTTTTCGCAAACACAAAGATAAGATTTCAGGCGTTACTTTTTGGAACTTGTCAGACAGGTATTCATGGTTAGATAATTTTCCTGTGCGCGGTCGAAAAGATTTTCCCTTGCTTTTTGACCAAAACCATCAACCCAAAAAAGCATTTTGGGAAGTAGTGAAGTTTTAAAAAAACGCTTACCTCGTTTCCAAATTAAATTCTGTTAAAATGTAAAGTAAATTTTACTTTTTGTAAACTAAATATTTATTTTGTAAAACAAACTTTACATTTTAACTTAATGAAGTAAATATTATGGAAACATAACTTTCATTCCCACATCGCTACAAACGAATAGGCTGGTTTTTGCTGATTTAATTGGCTTCTTTTGGAGAGAGAAAAAGCAATCCGTACAAATTCTGATATAATGAAAAATACCATTAGAATAGAAAGAGCTATCAAGAACATCACCCAAGCAGAGCTGGCAGACTTAGTAAAGGTTTCTCGCCAAACTATCAATGCCATAGAGAGCAACAAGTACGTGCCTTCTACGGTCTTAGCCTTGAAAGTTGCTAAGGTATTTGAAAAAAAAGTAGAAGAAATATTTTCTCTGGAAGAGGAAGATTGGCAATAATTTTTAGTGTATCTTTGACAAAGTTTTACTTTGGAGTAGAACCTTGTTAAAGTTTTGATTACAAGCATAATAAGTATGAACATGCGTTGTATTATTCTTATTACTTTATTGCTTTTGTGGAGTTGTGGGAACAGAAGCGAAAAAGGAGCAGGCGTAGGCGATTCTGAATTAGGATTGGAGAGGAACGAAGCTCCTGAGCAAGATATTCCTACTACCAAGTTACTTTCTCCACAAGAGGAGGATTTCAAACAGGTAAAGCAAACGCAAGATACTGACAAGGATACTGTGGAAATAGGCAAGCAAATTATAAGAATAGCACAACTCAATTTCCAAGTCCAAGATTTTAAAGAGGCTACTGAAAAAATACAGCAAGTAGCCAAAGCCAATCAAGCCTACATTTCCTCTGCTAATGAGCGAAATAATGGATATACTTTGGATGGCGAAATGGTAGTAAGAGTACCAAGCAAAAACTTTGATAAAGCAATCAAAGAAATCTTAGAAATTGCTATCTACGTCAATTTTAAAAATGAAAGTGCAGAGGACGTTACAGAGGAGTTTGTAGATGTCATTACTCGCCTCAAAACAAAAAGAGAAGTAGAAAAGCGATATTTGGAAATCCTGAGCCGCGCCAAGACCATCAGTGAAATCTTGGAAGTCGAGGAGAAACTAAGAGTTATCAGGGAAGAGATAGAATCCAGAGAGGGCAGACTAAAATACCTCAAAAACCAAGTACAGTTTAGCACTATTCATCTCAACTACTACCAAACCAATGAAAAATACCAAAAGCCTCCCAAGGCAAGTTTCTTGAATAAAGTTGGAGAAAGCCTTGTAGAGGGCTGGGAAGGTTTGCTCGGTTTTCTTATAGGTTTAGTATCAGTTTGGCCCTTGCTTATTGCGGTTGCAGGGGTAGCTTGGTGGTGGATAAGAAGAAGGAAAAAGAAAAAAAATCAAACACCTACCTAACATTTTACTTCAATTGCTTATATAAAACTATCTATGCCAAATCTATCCATAGACCCTTCTTGGACTTTATTTTTAGACCGTGATGGGGTCATCAATGTCCGCCTTGTGGAAGATTATGTAAAAACGTGGGAAGAGTTTGAGTTTATGCCTGATGCTCAGGCGAGTATAGCTCAGCTTCGTACTATTTTCAAATATATTTTTGTTGTTACCAATCAGCAAGGCATAGGGAAAGGGCTGATGAGCGAAGCAGATTTAGCCAATATTCATCAAAACATGTTAGCAAAATTAGCCGAGCATAATCCTACTTTGCTTCCTATCATTGATAAGATTTACTACTGTCCTTCTTTGAAATCAAGCAACGATATATGTCGCAAGCCTAACATTGGTATGGCTTTGAAAGCACAAAAAGAATTTCCTGAGGTAGATTTTCAAAAGTCTTTGATAATTGGGGATAGTATTTCCGACATGGAATTTGGGAAAAATGCAGGAATGCTCACCGTATTTTTTGGAGAAAGCCTTGTTTTGCAAGAAGATGAGGAAAAAGTAGATTTCAGAAGTAGAAATTGGGAGGAGGTAATCAAATTATTATTGTCTTAGTATGCTTTTTATATAGCCAACCAGATGAGGTGCTTCAAACCTCATCTGGTTGAGCAATCTTCTTACTTGACTACAACCGCCAAATACTTATTTTTCCAAAAAACTTGTGGATTAGTGATTTTCAAGGTAACATTTTCTCCACTTTCCTCTAATACAAAAGAATTGGCAGGTCTTTCTGGGAGGAGTTCTATGCGTTTTACTTTATATTTTCCTAAAGGAATTTCGCTAACAGTACGCATATCTATCTTAGTAAACTTATCATCATCAAGACTTTCATTAAGTTCCTTGATATTGCCAAATAAACCTCTCTTGTCTATCACTCCTCTATCAGCAAGTTCTTTTTTAGTTCCTATCGTATAGAATACTGTATTCATCACATCTTGTGTTTGTACGAGTTCTTCTTTGACTTGTGTTTTTTCTACCTCAGTAGCGGCATACTTAGATTTCCAGCCCTCTACTTCTTGTTGCAAATCAGAGATTTGTATTTGCAAGTCATTGATATACTTATCTTTGTCTGCAATAGTTTTTTGCAACTCCTCTACCATTTTCTTGATAAGTGCGTTCTCTGTGCCTGCTTTTTTCAACTGTGCTTGCAAGGAAGCTATTTTTCTTTGATTTTCTGCATTGAGTTTTTCCATTTCTGCAAAACTTTCATCTATGCTTAGCCCTCCTTCTCTACCGCTTACTGAGCCTGCACGCATACGCGCTGACATCTGGCGAATACGCTCCTCTCTCGCCCTCATTGAGTCCAAGTTTACGTACAACTCATTCATTTCGTTGGTAATACTTTGGATATACAAGCTATCTTTTCGCGCTTGGGCAAGCAACTCTTCATTTTGCAAGCGAAGTTTATCCGTTTCTGCATTATTTCCGCAACCTGCCAAGATGATTACTACAAGCAAGGCAAGGAATGTATAAAAGTGTTTTAAGGATTTCATACGTAAGTTTTTTAGATTTTGAATCAAAATTAATAGGCTACTGCTATCAAACGAAATTTTAATGAACTATCTTGCAAATTTATAAGAAGAAATGCAAGTTTTTCAAAACTTTATATGATTATTATTGCGAATTATTCACCTGATAATAAATCTTCATCTGGTTGCCTATTATCTTGGTAAAGCCTTTTACGTCCTCGCCTGTCCAAGCATTGTTCATTTCACCATACGAACCAAATTTGGCAGACATCAAATCGTGTGGCGACTCTATGCCCTGAATTTCAAAGCGGTATGGCATGAGTTTTACTTTTACTTTTCCGCTTACATTTTTCTGCGTATCTTCTAAAAAAGTTTCTACGTTTCGCATCACAGGTTCCAAATACTGCCCTTCATGGAGCAGCATTCCGTACCAATTTCCCAACTGCTCTTTCCAATACATCTGCCACTTGGTCAAAGTATGTTTTTCAAGTGCGTGGTGTGCTTTGATAGTAATGAGAGAGGCGGGTGCTTCAAAGCCAACCCTTCCCTTAATGCCAATGATTGTGTCGCCGATATGAATATCTCGTCCAATCGCATACTCAGAAGCAGTTTTAGCAAGTTCTTGGATAACCGCTACGCTTCCTAATAGCTTGCCATTGAGGGCTACAGGTTCTCCCTTTTCAAAAGTAATTTCTATTTCTTGGCTATCGGTGCGTTTTAGTTGGCTTGGGTAGGCTTCTTCGGGCAAAGGTAAGTGAGAGGTCAAAGTTTCCTTTCCGCCTACGCTTGTTCCCCAAATTCCTTGATTGATAGAGTACTTGGCTTTTTCCCAGTTGGCAACAACTCCATGGCTTTGGAGGTATGCTATTTCTTCCTCTCTTGATAGCTTTTTATCACGAATAGGGGTAATAATCTGAATTTCAGGGGCAAGAATCTGGAAAACCAAGTCAAAACGCACTTGGTCGTTGCCCGCACCTGTGCTTCCATGTGCTATGTATTTGGCGCCTACTTCCTTGGCATACTGTACAATCGCCAGTGCCTGAAACATTCTCTCGGCACTGACAGAAAGCGGATAGGTATTGTTTCTAAGTACATTACCAAAAATCATGTAGCGAATGCACTTATCATAGTAGTATTGGGTCTGGTCAAGACTGACGTGCTTGCTTACACCTAAGCTATATGCTTTGTTTTCAATAGCTTGAAGCTCCTCCTCGCTGAATCCGCCTGTATTGACTATGGCAGAATAAACTTCTAAATTTAGTTCTTTATTAAGGTAAATAGCACAGTAAGAGGTATCTAAACCTCCGCTGAATGCTAACACTACTTTATCTTTCATTTCAGTTTTTTATTGTTTGATAGTTCAATAGTTAGAAATTAAAGCCTTACACTTCCACTACTTCTTTTTGTTTTTGTTTGATGCCTGAGCCGTTGCCATTTTTGCCATTTTCTTCTTTTTTGAATCTTTTAAGCAAAATATTCGCTTTGATTCTAAGCCACCTCTCAAAAAGTTTTCTTTTTTCATTAAAGTTGATTCTTCCTTGGCTCAAAATCCGTCCTATTCGCTTTTTCTTTTTTCCATTCTGAGTAGTACCTGCCCCATTTACTGCCTCTTTTTCAGGAAGTTGTACCTGCTCATTTTGTGTTTTCTGATGCTCGGCAGGGTCGTACAACATGCCTACGCAGAGGCAGTGCTTGCGGTTCATGCGGGTCAAGATGTCGTAGTTTACACAACTCTGACAACCTTTCCAAAACTGCTCATCGTCAGTGAGTTCAGGAAGGGTAACAGGACGATATCCAAGTTCAGAGTTGATTTTCATAACAGCCGAGCTTGTAGTCAAGCCAAATAGCTTAGCTTCAGGATATTTCTCACGCGACAAGTTAAAAGCTACCTGCTTGATACGTGTAGCTAAACCAAACTTTCTAAATTCAGGATTGACGATTAGACCAGAGTTTGCCACGTATTTGGCATGACTCCACGTTTCTATGTAGCAAAAACCTGCCCATGCACCGTCTTCTCTCAAAGCGATGATAGCTTTTCCTTCACGCATTTTTTGCCTAATATACTCAGGGTCTCTTTTTGCAATACCTGTACCACGTTGGCGTGCTGACTCTTCCATTTCTTTGCAAATGGTTTCTGCGTATTCTAAATGTTTTTCTGTGGCAACCTGAACAATAAATTCCATTTTAATTTTTAACCAAATTAGAAAATTTTTACTCGAGATTTTTTAAAAGTTTTAAAATACAAACATGAAAGTCCAAACACTAAGACAAGAAAATTACAAATAAAAACCTTCAAAAAAACGATTGGTCGTTAAAACGCTGTGCTTTTAAGAAGAAAAAAATATGATAAAAAGGGAACGTGAAACTTTAAAAGAAAAATCTTCCCACATTAGGGTCGCCTATAGAAGTTCCTGCGTAAAACTTGCCTTGAATGCAAGCGAGGAGTAGAAGGATATGAAAAACTATGTGCTAAAAAATGCTTCATCTGTATTTTAAAAACTTGACAAAAGTACAAGTAAAAATTGTATTTTTTAGAAAAAAATAGGAGTTTTTTTTAAATTAGAAAATTGCAATCCTATTCAAGATTATCCTGAGAAAAAGGGTATATGACAGATATATGCCTAAACAAAATGAGTTTGCAAATAAAAAATATTATTATCAATCTTTTACACCGAATAGGTTTGCCAAACCTGTCATCTGTGAGTATAATTGCATACGAATACTATGTAAAGGCACTGAATTAATTTTATTTCTCAAATTCTTACTCTTTTCAAAATTTAGCTATACTTTTACGATACTGTCATAAAAAATAAACATGAAACTAATGGACGTATCTGTCAAATTTCTTGGTGCGGCACAGATAGTTACAGGTTCTAAGTACCTGTTAGACATTGATAGTTTTCGCCTCTTGATAGATTGTGGGCTTTTCCAAGGCAAAAAAGAAGACCGCCTCAAAAATTGGAGTCCCTTCCCTATCAATCCCGATAGTATAGATGCTATCTTACTTACCCATGCGCATATAGACCACATCGGCTACTTGCCAAGACTATGCAAGCAAGGGTTTAGAGGAGCGATTTACTGTACAGATGCTTCTCTGGATTTGATTCCTATGATGCTCAAAGATGCAGCAAAACTCCAAGAGGAAGAAGCTCAGTACGCCGAACACAAGCAGTATTCTAAGCATGACAAGCCACAACCTCTCTATACGCTGAAAGATGTGGATATGGTTTTGCCTTTATTAGTAGGTATTCCTTTTGAAAAAGAATTTTTCTTAAACGAGCAGGTTTCTTTTCGCTACCAATACGCAGGGCATATTTTAGGAGCGGGCATCATAGAACTATTCTTGAAAGGCAATCAGATGAACAAGAAAATTGTCTTTTCTGGTGATTTGGGAAGGTCTAATGACCCTGTGCTGTATCCCCCTAAAAAGATTGCTGAGGCAGATTTCTTGTTTGTAGAATCTACTTACGGGAATCGCAACCTTACAGACCAAGACCCAAGAGCAGACTTAGCCAGCATCATCAATGAAACTTTGTATTACAACGGCTGCATACTTATTCCAGCGTTTGCATTGGGGAGAACACAGGCTATTCTTTACTACCTAAAACAACTATTCAAGGCACATAAAATTTCTCCTTGTCGTGTTTTCATAGATAGTCCTATGGCTATGAACGCTACGGACATTTACAATAAAAATAAAGACTTGTGCAAAGCCTCTTTGTTCGAGGAGGATAATGAACCTTTTGATTTTGATAATCTTTACTACTGCCACGAACAGCAGGCTTCTATGCAAATCAACGACATTAAATCCAATGCAATTATTATCTCGGCGAGTGGTATGGCAACAGGTGGGCGTATTTTGCATCATTTATACCACCGCTTACCCAGAGAAAACGATACATTGCTTTTTGTCGGCTATCAGGGCGAAGGTACGCGAGGCAGACGCATACTAAACGGCGAACCAGAAGTCAGAATATTTGGTGAGTTTGTACCTGTGAAATGCAAAGTTACTAAACTGGACGGTTTATCTGCCCACGCAGACTCTGAAGAGTTATTCGAGTGGTTGTCTTCTTTCCAAGAAGCACCCAAGAATACTTTTATCGTGCATGGTGAAAAAGAAAGTGCAGAGGCTTTGGCAAAAACTATCAAAGAAAAATTAGGGTGGAATACTTTTATTCCACAATACTTGGAAAGCTATCAGTTATTTGAAGGAATATAAACCGAAAAAATATGTTTCAACTCCAAAAACTCCAACATCAATACGAAAACCGCATCGTACTTTCCATAGAAGAAATGCAAGCCTCACAAGGCGAACAGATTTTGCTTAGGGGGGCATCAGGAAGTGGAAAAACGACATTGCTTCACATCATGGCAGGCTTGCTCAAACCCACTGCGGGCAAGGTAAGCATCGCTGGGACTGACCTTAGCACTTTGCAAGGTGCAAGACTTGACCAATTTCGCGGAAGCAAAATTGGTATGATTTTCCAACAAACTTATCTTATCAAAACTTTAAACGTGCTTGAAAATCTCATTCTTGCCCAATATATGGCAGGAAAACCCCAAAACAAAAAGGTTTGTATCAATAGCTTAGAACAACTCAATGTTGCTCATGTAGCCAAACAACTACCCGAGCAGTTGAGCAGGGGCGAAGCACAACGTGTAGTAATTGCCAGAGCTTTGCTTAACCAACCATCTATTATTTTAGCAGACGAACCCACTGCAAGTTTGGACGATAAAAATACAGAAGCCGTAATAGAGATGTTGATTCAACAAGCCCAAAGCCACAACGCTACGCTTTTTGTTTCTACTCATGACGGTAGAATAGTAAATCGCTTTAGCAAAGTAATTAATTTCTAAGAAGTATGTTGCGATTTTTTTTCAATAAATTTTAGAAATGGATTTAAAATCGATAACTTTGAAGTTACAAAGTAAAATAATAAAAAATTAGCCAATAAAACTTTTTAGATAAAGCGCATGAAAAAACTACTTTTAATTATCTTATTGTTTGCTTTCTGCTTTTCAATTGCTTGCAAGCCTCTTCCACCCGGACAAGCAAAGAAAAAAAATACTCCACCGGGATTAATGAAAAAGGGAGGAGTACCTCCGGGACAGCAAAAAAAGAAGAACAACTAACAAAAAATATTGTCATCTATGTCATCTTTTGAGGTCAAAGGAAAGCTATTGCTTAAATATGATAGCCAACAACTTACAGAACGCTTCAAAAAGCGTGAGTTTGTAGTAGAAATCCCAAGTGGGAACTACACCGAGCAGGTCAAGTTCCAACTTACACAAGATAAATGCGATATTTTAGACCGCTTCAATGTAGGTGAGGAGATAAATGTATTTTTCAATTTGAGAGGCAAGCCCTACACCAAAGACGGAGTTACTACCTATTTTAACAACTTAGATGTCTGGCGGATAGATGCCATCAAAGAAAATAAGGACACAGCCAGCTCAGAAATTCCTTTGCCAGAGGAATTTACTTTTAGAGATGCTCCTGAAAGCGAGGAGGATTTACCTTTTTAAAAATCCAATTTGACATAGTAGCGATAGAGGAACTGTTCCTTGGCATTTTTTTCAGTCCTTCGTAAGGCTTCGGTGAGGCTTTCATATAGAGAGCGAACCATAAAGCCTTGCTTATCTTGCCATTGCAAAACTTTGCTCATCTCAGGGCTTTCTTTGAAATTGGCATTCTTTAAAAAAATATCTATTCTATAAATTTCATTTGGGTTGCCTGTCCCATAAAAATCAGCTTTGGTTTTGATGCCTATTTCTTTGGTTTCTTTATTGAATACTACCTCAAAAACATTATCTACTGCTTCTCCTTCTGTATAGCTAAAAACCATTTGCTGTCCAGAAACTAAGGTAGAGTCCCCAGTTTCTGGGTCTATTTCGTACTCAGGAGGGGCTTGGTTTTGGTTTTGCTGATACAAGCCAAATACCTCAGAGATACGGTATGCTCTCAACCCAATATCCACATTTTCATATAGTTGCCAATCTCCCTCTAAAAATACTTTTCTTAAAATTCGCTTATCTTTGACGGAAGGTTCTTGATGAATGTATTTTTCTATGTCTTTCAAAGGGACTTCATAATATTCAAATTGGCGTTCAGGCTTATACGCATAATCCAAAGCCGCAAGATGCTCTGTCAAACCTCCATAGTGAGCATCATAGTTTTTAGCTACTGCCTTAGCATTTTTTAGGTTAAAAAAGCTAAAATGGTACAACCTATCTGAAAGTTTAGTATCCAATTGTTTTAGCCTCGAGATAAGCGCGTTGTCCTTTCCTATCAATCCCTGTGGGGTAAAAATCAAAATGTACAAAAACTGCTTTTCCCTAAACTTGCAAGCATAAATGTCTATCTGATTGCCTTTATTGAGCCAAGTTTCAAAAAGGTTAGTAGCCCAAGCATCGGGGTTTATCCATGTTTTCACCCGACTCCCGTCAGGCACTGCTCCTTCAAAAATTTTTTGTCCAGTTGGAACAAACTCAAAATCAGTAATGAAAACTCCTTGTTTACCTCCTCTGACAATACGCTTAATAGGCTCGTCTAAAACAGAGCGGTTTTCTTTGTAGTTGGTCGTAGTAGTAGGGAT
This sequence comes from Thermoflexibacter ruber, assembly GCF_900113045.1. Classification (GTDB taxonomy): domain Bacteria; phylum Bacteroidota; class Bacteroidia; order Cytophagales; family Thermoflexibacteraceae; genus Thermoflexibacter; species Thermoflexibacter ruber. Next base: position 15,500 of record NZ_FONY01000042.1, on the reverse strand, counting down.
ATTGTCGCTGGCTTCTATATCAATCAAGTAAGGGGAAGTAGCACCTGCTCGATAAAACTTGGTTTTTTCTCCTTTGGCAATGGTAAGCACCTCATTAACTGCTAAATCAAGGGAGGCATACATAGCTTCGTACATGCCAGAGGAGTAGTCTAAGTAAACGTCCAAAGAGTCATTGATTGAGACTTGGAGGCTGGGTTTCCAAACATATTTGGTATGAAATTCAGAAAGGAGTTGAGGGTCGCTGTAATCACTGCTACAAGCAGAAATTAGGAAAAAAATCAAAATCCTACATTTGAAATTAGTACAATTTATATCAAATTTACTAAGTAAATGCCTTATGTCCATAGTCTTTTTGTATAGAGTTACTTAAATGATTTATTAGGCATTGAAAAATAATTTAATTGAAAAGTAATACCTACTTTCAAAAGCAAAATTACATTTAATTTTGTATAATTATAATTCAAAAGCCAAAGAAACAGTAAATATAAAACATGTTACTATGAAAATCCTAACTGCCGAGCAGATTCGCCAAGCCGACCAATATACTATTCAAAATGAACCTATTAGCTCTATTGACCTCATGGAGAGAGCTGCTTCGCAGTGCGTAGATTGGCTACTTTATGATGAAGATTCACCTTTGGGATATTGTTTTTCTTTTGATAAAACACTAAAAATATTTTCTGGTATGGGCAATAACGGGGGCGACGGCTTAGTAATAGCAAGGCTTTTGGCAGAAAAAGGTTTGAGTAATATCCAAGTATTTATTATCAATTACTCAGATAAGTATTCCCCTGATTGTGAGGAAAATATAAAAAGATTGGAAAAAGTCATTCAGAAGTTGGAAAAGAAAAAAAACAAAAGTAATAAAAAAGCAACACTTGCGACCCGTGAGCCAATCCCCACCCAACAACATCTTAGCCTACATTACATCAAATCAGTTTCTGATTTTCCAGAGATTCAAGCAAGCGATGTAGTCATAGATGCTATTTTTGGCTCAGGACTTAACAAGCCTATCAAGGACTTTACTGCCCAACTCATTGCCTACCTTAACCATAGCAAGGCTCAAATTATCGCTATCGATATTCCCTCTGGTCTTTTCGCAGAAAACAATGAAGATATTGAGCATAGAGCTATTATTAAAGCAAATCATACGCTTACTTTTGAAGGCTACAAGTTAGCATTTCTTTACGACCAAAATTATGTTTTTACAGGCAAAGTACACATAGTACACATTGGCTTAGATAAAAACTTCATGGGTCAGCAAGCCTCTGATTTATTTTTATTGACTAAACAAGATATTTATAAAAAACTGAAAGTCAGACCTAAAACGGCTCATAAAGGAAATTTTGGTCATGCCTTGTTGGTAGTTGGGAGTGAGGGGAAAATGGGAGCGGCAGTCTTATCAGCTAAAGCATGTATGCGAACCGGGGTAGGTTTACTGACGGTACATGTCCCTAAGTGTGGTTACAATATCATGCAGACGGCTATTCCTGAGGCAATGGTCGTAGTAGATAAAAAGAAAAAAAGTATTTCTAAAATTTGCCGAGAATCTACTGATTTAGAAAAATATACTGCGATAGGAGTTGGGTGTGGGTTAGGTAAGGGAGAGAAAACAGTTCAGGCTTTTCACGACTTGCTCAAATCAACTTCTATGCCTATGGTCATCGATGCAGATGGACTGAACATTTTAGCAGAGAATCTGTCTTGGTGGGACTTTGTCCCTAAGCATAGTATTTTGACCCCGCACCCCAAAGAGTTTGAACGATTGTTTGGACGTGCCAATAATCCTTACTTGCGTCATCAGTTGCAAATAGCTATGTCTATACAGCGTCAAGTATTTATCATTTTGAAAGGAGCGACTACTTGTATCACTACGCCAGAAGGTAAGACTTACTTCAACACACAAGGCAATGCAGGCATGGCAACAGGAGGGAGTGGAGATGTACTTACTGGTATTTTGACCTCTTTATTAGCACAAGGATACACGCCAGAAGAGGCTTGTTGCATAGGGACTTACTTGCATGGTACTTCTGGCAATATGGCAGCCAAGAGATTATCTCAAGAAGCGATGATAGCGGGAGATATTATTAAATATTTGAGCAAGGCTTTTCGCTCTTTGCATTATGGCGAGGGATAAAAGCTAAAATTCATCACAATTTATTTTGACAAATAACCTAATATGCTGCAAATCATCGGTATAGACTGCGCCTCCAAAGCAGAAAACACAGCCGTAGCCATAGGGACTTACCAAAACTCAAACCTTTGGCTATCTGAGGTCTATATGGGAAATAAAAAACAAAATATTGCAGATCTTATCTATGCCAGCGTATCTTCGCCTGCTGAGGTACTGATGGCTATTGATGCACCTTTGGGTTGGTCTGAGCCTATGGGACGTTTACTTGCTTTGCATCAAGCAGGCGACCCTCTTGCAGAGGAACAAGACCGCTTTTTTCGTAGGCTGACCGATACTTTTGTGCATCAAAAAACAGGCAAGCTACCTTTGGAAGTAGGAGCAGACCGCATCGCCAGAACTGCACACTCTGCTTTGAAAATTATTGGCGAGTTACGAGCCAAAGGACTTTCTCTTCCAATGTGCTGGGAAGTAGGAAAACAAGATGCAAACGGCATCATAGAAGTATATCCGAGTGCTACACTAAGGGCATACCAAACTATATCAAGTGGGTATAAAGGTGATTCACCAGAGGAAAAAACCAAAAGGAAACAAATTATCCAAGATTTAGCGCCTCATATTCTTAACATCAGCGGCCTAATTCACGCTGATAGCCGAGCAGATATGTTAGATGCGGTAGTGTGTTTGCTTGCCGCCAAAGACTTCTTAGAAGGGTCAGTCTATCTGCCTGAGCATATCGCAATGGCTAAAAAAGAAGGCTGGATTTGGGTTAGGAAGTAGCTATTGAATAACGTACACGTTATTTGCTCTTAAGTAGGCAATATTGTCCTTGTCTTTCCACCTTACCTTGTACCAAATATCTTCTTGTCCAATGATTTGTACGCAATCCCCTTTATTCAGCATACTCACCATGTCCCCGCCTGCTGAGGGAGCATTCATCAAGAATACTTTTTCATTTTTTATGATACCCTTTTTCCAGTCCAACCCATAATAGTTATAAATAAAAAAGAAAATCGCTAAGGCAAAACTCAAAGCAATGCTTGGATAGAGTATTTCCTTTCCTTTAGCACGTCTATATATCAAAAATCCTAAAAATGACATAAATAGGATAAAAATGAAAGAGAGAAACCAAACTTGATTTTTCTTGTAAATAGCTACTAAATATTCTACATCGTTAGGCTCATAGCCGACAAGTTTGTGTTTAGAAGCAAGTTCAGAAATTTTGTTTAAAACCTTTTGCTCAGGATTGTTGAGGTAATAGAGATTGAGGTAGTACATGGTAGCGGCATAATCATTTAAACCTTCTGTAATATATGCCATTTGGAGCAACATTCTATAGGTAAAGTAGCCCTTTTTTTCATCTTCTTTATTTTCATTGCTGTCCTTTTCATCTTTGTTTTGATTGTCCAGCACCTCCTCAAATAATTTGAGCGCATCGGTATATTTGCGTTGCCTAAACAAAGAATCTGCCTTGTCGAGTTTAGTAAAATAATCTTCTGTATAGCCTGTTTGAGGCAGAAATGCGGCAACAAGGAAAAATAGTACAAATAAAAATAGACGGCAGGTTTGCATTTGAAAATTTTAGCTATTAATTTTGCACCGCAATTTACAGTAATTGCTTGTTAGACGACAAGTTTTTTTCATTTCTTAACTAAAATTGCTTTCTTTTTGAAACATTTTAGCTAAGATTTTTTGTTAGTGCTTAATCAATGTAGATGACTTGATTCCGTAGCTCAGTCGGTAGAGCATTACACTTTTAATGTAGGGGTCCTGGGTTCGAGCCCCAGCGGAATCACTTGACTATCCTAAAGCGCACGTGGCGAAATTGGTAGACGCACTACTTTGAGGTGGTAGCGGGAGCAATCCTGTGGAAGTTCGAATCTTCTCGTGCGCACTATATACTGATTAGCAAAGGGTTATGAATAAAAAGTAAAAATTTTTAAAATTAATGCTTTTTTACTTGCTTAATAAAGAACAAATCACGACCTTTGCAGTCCAAAATTATGAATAGGGCAATGAATTTTTGCAACTCATTCATAATCTTTTGTTTACGTTTATCAGATTCCGTAGCTCAGTCGGTAGAGCATTACACTTTTAATGTAGGGGTCCTGGGTTCGAGCCCCAGCGGAATCACAAAGAGCAATCGAGAATTTCCTTGATTGCTCTTTTTATTTTTATCTCCTCCCAAAAACCTCCTTAATACTCGCTAAATCTTGTCGGTGGGCTTCTACTGCACTAAGGGAAACATTGGTTTTCTCCTCCAGACATTGTTCTATGACCAAGTGTGGTTGTATCTTCATTTTTTCTATTTCTTTGGCAAACCGCAAGTAGTCTATGTCGCCCTTGCCTGCAAAAGTTTCTGTCCACGTTCCCCCTACCGACTGCCGAATGTGCAGTTCTACGATGCGTTTACCATAGAGTTTAAGTACATCAAAAACAGCTACTTGTGAGTTTTGTGAGCCTCTGTAAACCCAATGCACGTCAAAGCAAAAGGCTACATTTTCAGGGGAGGTATTTAGCAAGATATGGTGAAACTCTCTTGCGCCTGCCAGCATTTCCATATCGTGGGTATGATAGGCTAAGATAATGCCTTTTTTTCGTAACTCTGCTCCTAATTTTTCTACGTTCTTAGACTGCACCAATAGCTCTGCATCAGATTTGACCTCATTCCCGCCCCATCGGATTGGGCTTGGGTTAGTTACAAAAATCTGCGTATTCATCTGTTGCTTGGCTTCTTCTGCTATTTTTAGCACAGAAGTAATGGATTTTTCTGCTTCCTCTGCCTTGTGCAACAAGCTATTTACATACAAAGAGGGCATCAGGATATTGTACTTTTTCAAGATAGGAGCTAAAACCTTTACTTCTTCTGCACTTTGAAAACTCGGCTCTATAGCAGGGATACCTGTCTGAGCAAATTCGCTGATGCAAGCCTCCCAATCCTTTCCCCATTCTTTTCCTTGGCGGCGATAGAAAGTAACCCAATTATAAGTGTTGCAAGAAATAGGAAGGTTTTTTGCCTTTACTTTCGCAGAGAGCAAAGAAGGTGTAACCAAAGAAGCAAAGGCAAAACCCCTCAAAAAATTTCGCCTTGAAGTTTTCATTTTCATATCTTTATGAGTTCTTTACCACCTAATTTGCGACACATAGTCAGGTAACATGGCTCTCCAAGCAGGCCAGTCGTGAATCCCCTGCGCCCCCCAACGCACATCTAACCAGTGATTGATGCCTTTAGAGTGCAAAATACCCGACATTCTGTAATTGTCCTCTTTGCAGATGTCTTGGTCGCCTGTGGCTAAAATAATGCCCATTCTGCGGATATTGTCCAAGTACCACCCTTCGCCTAAATTGGGCATATACTCTACAGGGTTGTTAAAATACACATTGTCATCGTGGTAGCCCCACATGAAGGAACTAATGTCAAAAGCTCCCCCCAGACTAAACATGTAAGCCACCTTATCGGGGTGTCTGAAAGAAAAATTAAGGGCATGATAACCTCCAAAGCTACACCCTACCATAGCGACCTTACCAAAACCTGTTTCGTGCATTGCCCTATAGACTACCTCATTCAAAATCAAATCGTCATAAATGACATGATTCATAATTTTGTGGGCAGGGTGGATACCCTTATTGTAAAAACTATCGTTGTCAATACTATCAGGGCAATAAACCTTGACCTTGCCATTATTGATAAACCAAGCGATGGAATCTATCAGATGAAAGTCCTTATTTTGATAATACTTGCCCATAGAGGTAGGGTAAGCGATGATAGGAAAACCTCCATAACCGAAGGTAAGCATCTCAAACTCGCGACCTATGCGGTGAGAATACCACCTGTGATACTGTTCGTACATAAGCGTATATATGATAAATATTTGATAATGAATTGATATGTTGGCTTACTAAATGTAGCAAGTTGAAAAATCTTTAACCTGTTGTATATTCAAAAGTATGTAAATTTTACGTAAACTTTTTGAAAAATACTGACTTATTTGTCTGGGAAATACTCAAACCTGATAACTCTGTTAAATTACTTACATGCCTGAATCAACAATCCGATTTATATTTACAAAGCCACTTAGTACCTCCAACTTTTCAAATCTGCTCCTGCTGGGGCACTTTTTTGAATCCTATCTAAAATTTTGGGTACATACATGAAGTTATAACGCAAACGAGTAATGTGATTTGGCAGATTGGGGTCGCCATTCCAACAATGTTCCGCCCTATCGCCATAGGTTACTTCACCACCATAGAATGGATTTTTAGTACTTTTCAGGAAGTCTTCTACCAAATAAACCGCATTATTGAGGTAGTAGTTGTCCATATCGCCACAGTAAATATGGATTTTTCCCTCTAACTTTTTCCCAATTTTGTCCCAATCCCTCCTCAAGATATAACCTAAATCGTAGTTTTCTCGCCAATACTCAGCCACTGACCTATCTATTTCACCTGTGAGTTTGTCCCAAATAGGTTTAGGATAGCCGTCAGCCCCTACGGGGGAGTACACTGCCTGCCAAATGTCCCACTGGTCGCCTGAGCGAGATTTTGTTCCCAATGCTAATTCCTTCAAATTAGCATCCTCCAGCGTACAATATACATGTCCCAAATAATCTCTCTTGCCGGGACGAGGCACCCTCTTAAAAGCCCCCTCTTGGTAATAAGCATTTTTATCTTTGTAGATGTCCACTACGGTATAAGCTCTAAAATCTATGGGGTCAGGGCAAGCGGCAAAGCAACCATTAAACTCGTCAGGATAAAAAACCTGTACAGCTAAGGCTTCCCAGCCTCCTGTAGAGCCACCATAGGTGAATCTTGCCCAGCCTTGCCCGATTCCTCTAAACTGCTTTTCTATATGCGGGATTAGTTCATACATAATCGCATCTCCATAAGGTCCTAAGTTAGCAGAATTGACCGCATAGGAGTCGTCATAGTAAGGGTTAGCGTGCTGAATTTCAATGATTAAGAAGCGTGGAAAATCTTTGCTCGTCCAAAGTTTATAGAAATTGTAGGCTTCTTCTTGGACTATTTTATTGTATCCGTAAATTCTAAATCTTTCACTGTAGTCAGTGGTAGGGAGGTTGGGGTCTGGAGGAGTTTCTCTGAATCCGCCAAAGTCATAGGGAAAATGCCCGTGATAGACCATGAGCGGATAGCGTGCTTCAGGGTGTTCATCAAAACCCTCAGGGAGCAGAATATTTGCACCCAAGTACATATCCCTTCCCCAAAATTTAGATAATTTTTCACTCCTAATTTTCACGTGCTTAATGTATTTGGTGTCTTTGGGAGGGACGATAGGTGGGTTTTCTTTGGTCAAATCTAACTTGACTACTTTGGCAGTAGCAGGGTCTAACTCTACTTCCATGACTTCGCTGTAAATATTGCCCGGAGCAGTGCGGTAGTTTTGCCCTTCGCCTCTATCCATCGGCAACTTTACAGTATGCCCATCGGAGCGTTTGAAAGTTTCGTACTTATGCAAAAGTGCTTGCACGAAGTATTTTCCTTTGGGCAAGTTTGCCAAACTGCGAATAGGATAGCCAAAAGCCTTGCCGTCTATTTTCATGACTTGTTTTGCTTTCCAGCCGTCGACATCTAAGCCAAAAACTTGAGCAGTTTTTACCTCATCAACTACTTGAAAACGAGGTTCTGATTGGTTATGCGTAGCAATAAAAAGCAGCAAGCGACCATCTAAGGCTGTTTTACTTCTTTCCTCTGGAAATGTAACCTCAAAAGTGATTTGAGCATAGGAGTAAAGGTTACTTAGCAGGAGAAAACTACTTATAAATAGGAATTGGTAAAAATTTTTTTTCATAGTTTTTTAGTTTTAGATTACATGAATAAGTGATTGTACGGAGTGTTTTTGATTGTATGATGCTTTGTTATGCTCAGTAAAAATTGGTTTTAGTTTTAAAATTCCAAGAAATTAGCCTGTCTAATGCCTACTTTATTGTAGCATGACAAAACCTTTATAAATCATAGAAAAACCATAGTTTTGAGAAAATATTACATAAAAACACTCAAAAAGCTATGGCTACATATCAGGTTAAAAGTTTAAACAAAGGAAAAGAAATTATTGAAAATTTACAAACTCACTTGCCCAAAGTACATAAATCAATGCGAAAATTTATTACGCTCTTTGTATTGGCACTATGCAAGGTAAAAACAGTAAATATCGACAAGATAGCGAGTGGATTTGATAGTAAGGCAAGTACAGCGGCTGTTAAAAAAAGAATGCAGAGGTTTTTTAACACATATTTTATGGATTATCAATTAATAGCGTTGCAGGTGGTTATTTGGACAAAGAAGCATTAAATATTTATTAAAAGTTCAACTAACAGCTATTGCAGAGAGGATAAAACAGGAAGGAGATACCATCAAAGTTAAAAGTATTCATCACCGATTAGAAGACTTTTTTAGATAAGCATAGTGGCAATTCGTCCTGTCAAAATCGCATAGATTTATTACAAAAAGTGATTAATTTAATAGGAGTGGAAAGAATTGGGCTGGTGGTGGCAGATAGGGAATTGGTGGGTCATGCTTGATTTAAATTTTTGAAAAACAAGCAGATACCTTTTTGTGTTCGTATGCCTAAACATCATTTGATAGAACGGTTTGATGGGCGTATCCAATCAGCAGAGGACTTGGCAAGCCATCAGCCCTTGTATTTGAAGGATTGTTTGATAGATAGGGTATGGGTGAAGGTATATCTGAAAAAATTAGAAGGCGGGGATTTATTGTTTTTGGTAGGCACCATGTCTGACCCTAAACATTTAGGGCAAGCTTATCGCAAGCGGTGGACAGTAGAAACTATGTTTCAGCCCTTCAAAAAAAGAGGTTTTGACATAGAAAATACACATTTTAAACATGGTGATAAGTTAAAAAAATTAGTGGGTTTAGTCAGTATAGGATTTAGTGTATGTATGCATGTAGGGGTTTATGTAGATAAGAAAATTGAGAAAATCAAAGAAAAAAAGCATGGCTATAAGTCATACAGTTTTTGCAGGACAGGTATTGATTGGCTTAAAGATATACTCAAATAAAGTGTCAAAAAGTTTGAATGTTTTGCCCATAAGTTGATTAGATTTTTGATAGTTCAAAAAATAAAATTCTTTAAAAATAAACTAAAATATACGCTATCAAGTAGTTAAAAATAGTAGGGTAGAGTAGACAAATGCTACACTACTACTCAACAGGAATAAAAACAATAGATTTTTCATACTCTTTACTTTTTAGTTTGTCGTTGTAAAATTACCATTAACGGAAAAATGTTTGCGAAGGGCGGGCTTTAATAGCACTTTCCTTGCCCTACACACAAAGTTTATAGAAAGTACAAAAGCCTAAATTATGTACATCAGCCTGCCTTTTCGCGGGGCGACCCTCGCAAACATAATGTTAGGCACAGTTTTTACTCTTTCGCACTTCTTAATTGTTCAATTTTTTCAGTGGTTAAATCAGTCAAATCTGCGATAATTTGGTTATCAAAGCCTTTTTTAATTGCTTTTTTAGCCATATCAACTTTTTCTTCTTGCTTGGCTGTATAACTCACACTGGTTTCAATACGCCTGTTTTCTTGAAAGCGGTCATACATTTTCTTTTCCTCCTCTGTCAAACTTTCGTAACGCAGTTTTTCTTTGGCTTTGTCTAAACCTTTAGCCTTGAAATTGTCTTTTATTTCGCTGTTTTTGAGGAAATAAACCCACTCGTCAAGGGTGTCTTTGGCTACATCATTAAAGTTATTTACTTTTATAATGTAGTATTTCGGAAAAATATCAGATACCTTTTCTACTTTGAAATCTTGCTTTTGCAAACTTGTTGGTAGCAAAGTATCGTTTTGGTGCAAGCCTACAAATTCGCCTTTGTATTCATAAACATAATCTTTGCCCTACCCTAAACCAAAATAGACAATATTTATAGAGTAAATTTTTTTAATTGTTCCGTAGGGTTCGCCTTCTTTAATATACTCGGTTACTAATTTGGACACACCAAAGAGCATACGTTGGAAATAATCTATTTCAGAATCATTTTGGACTTCCACTAACATCAATTCATTCCTTTGGCTTTTAACCAAAATATCCACACGATTGTATTTATCGTATTCGTCTTGCTTGTTGGCTTCGCTTTCCAAAATGCTTTCTATCGTTACATCAAAACGAAGTAACTCCGATAAAAAACCTTCTAAAATGCCAAAATTAGCTTTTTGGCGTAGCAATTTTTTCATTGCCCAGTCAAAACGGATTAGTTTCCTACTCATAGTGTTTTTTTACAAATTTATAAAAAGTTAGGCACATTTTCAGTGCCCTAACTCAAAAAATTAACCCTTGTATCCGTTTCGTTTTGCATTATCAATGCAATCGGATTTGTTTACATAACCTTGTGAAGATGAGCCTACTATTCGCCCATTAGGTGCTATTCTTCTCCAACGCCACAAGTTTTGTGGGTCTTGATAAAATTCCCATTTGGCATTCATAAGTTCAAATTTTAAAAATTGAAATAAACTGTGCCTGCACAAGATGCCTTATATTGAAAATTTGCTGCGGCATATTCTCCGTCTGTGTATTTTGAAACAGATGATACAATACAAAAAGTAACATCACTCCAACCATAACCTGTGTGATAAGCTATTACTTCCACTTTTTCCTTGCCAAAACTTGGTTGAGTGACTCTAATCTTTAAAGGCACTTTTACCCAACCATTATAGGTTTTCCTTTAACCAGTCACCCTGTATTCTTCTTGAAAGGCAAGCACATTTTTGTCCAATAAGTGGGCATAGGTACTTGAATAAGAAACTTGAAACAGAAATGTTGTCAAAACAACAAAATGGATTAAAACTAACTTGATTTTCATAAAACTAACTATTTAAAGTGAAACATAATTTTCATTTTAAGATAGTTAGGCTGTCAATTTTCGTTTCTCGCCTTTTCCGTTGGCTTTTTAAAATTATGCCGATAACGTTTTCGGGCTTTGCGTTCGGGCGGGTCTCGAAGCAAAAAACTGTCAACCCTGCACGGAACTTGAATGGAAGCACAAAGCCCTAATTTTGCAGGTCACCCCGCCTGACGCAAAACCCGTGTTAGCGGGCGTTATTATTTTAAGAGGGAAATATAACTATCATAATTCCCCAAACTCGTAACAGATTGAGTGGCTTGCGAAAAAGTACCTGCAAAAGTGCCTACTGTAACTGCATTCTCATTGGTTCGGTTTAATCCTATTGCATAATTTACATCATCTTGCGGGCTTCCCATAGTTTTTTGCCAAATGAACTTGCCATTTTTATCTGTCTTTACCACAAAAACATCTCGCAAACCTTTTGCTGTAAAATTATCATTATTCAAGGTAAGTGTGCCTGTGTAACTGCCTGTTAAAAAGATATTTCCGTTAGTATTTACTTCTATTTCGCAACCTTCTTCATTGCCTGTACTTCCTATTGATTTTGACCAGATTACATTCCCATTAGCATCAAACTTGGTAAGGAAAATATCTTTTTGTCCGTTGCTAGTAAGGTTAATTGAACCGAATAAAATTTGCATATCAAAGACACCCGAAACGTAGATATTCCCCTCTGCATCACTGTCAATTCCTCTTGCATAATTTTCACCTGTTTGTCCAAACCTTTTTGCCCAAAGTGTATTGCCATTGATATCAAGTTTGGCTATAAACACATCTCCGTTAGCCGAAGTCGCTGTTAGTGAAGTTGTGCCAAGCGTAAGTGTTCCTTTGAATGTACCTGTAATGAGTGCATTTCCGTTCTCATCAGAACTGATGCCTCTGCCTAAAACCTCACCTGTGGAAGAAAAAAGTTTAGCCCACTCTAAAAAACCACTACTGTTATGCTTGCTTACAAACATTCCGTAATTAGTAGAATTGTTGAGCGTTGTATTTTCAAAAGTTATACCTTTATTGGCAAAACCAATAGTCAAAATTTTATTATCAGATGTTACGTTGATTTCGTTGCCATAATCCGTGGCATCTCCTAATCCCATCTTAGCCCACAGGCAAGTGCCATTGGCATCAAATTTTGCTACAAAAACATCATCATCACTTGTGCCTGCATTTAGTGATATGCCGTTGCCAAAGTTGATATTTTTACTAAACATTCCTGTAACATACATATTGCCCATAGCATCGCCATCAACATCTACGGCAAGGTCGCTTCCTGTGCTGCTTCCAAAGGATTTTTGCCAAATAAAATTGCCGTTTGGGTCTAATTTTGCCATAAACAAATCCAACAAACCGTTACTCGCCAAAGATTGACCACCAATACTCATAGTCCCCCTAAATGTACCCACGATGTGCGTATTGTTTTGAGCATCTAAAAAAGTACCTCTGATGACTTCATCATTTGCACCACCAACCGACCTTAGCCAAGCAAATTCCACAGAGGGGGGTGTTGCAGGAGTGGGGTCTTCAGTTTCTTTTTGACAGGCGGCTAAAAATACTATCCACAAAATGCTAATCAATAAATTTTTCATGTTAGGGAGCGTCTATAATTTCATTAATCTTTTTTCGGATAAGCGTGTAAGGAGCTGTTTCAGCTGTAGGTTGCGTGTTTACCGCCCCGAGTGTTCTTTGCACAAAAAGAATTCCAATGACATTTCTTTTCTTATCAATCCAAGGGCTGAAACCAAACGCACCTTGCGAGCCAAAGGCAGTAGGAACTCCGTTGGTTACTTCCTCCACCCAACATCCCAAGCCATACCGAAAATTTTGCCTCAAAGGGTCACCTTCATAGGGCGTAAAGGCAATTGGCATTCCGTTGGTTTGGTCTTTGAGCATTTCATCAATAGCATTTTTTGAAAGTATTTGTACCCCGTTAAACTTTCCATCATTCAAGAGCATGAGTAATAGATTGGCAAATTCCATCATTCTTGTACCTGCCCCACCAGCAATACGGTAGTTGGTGGTGTTACCCAAAGCAACATAATTGGTATTGGGCATTGCTAATTTGTCTGCTACCTGTTCTTTAAAAATAACATCCCAAGTTTTTCCAGTAACTTTTTCTGCAATTCCGCCTGCTACGTGCATACTCACTCCACCATAACCAAATTTAGACCCATTGGGTGCGTAAGGCATTGAGGCTGCTGGCACATTATTTGTACCTATCACTCCACCTTGCCCAATTCCTTTCACCGCCTCTTGAAGGTTGACGAGGTCGGTACTAATCCATTGACTACCGCCTGCAAAACCTGATGTGTGCGACATTAATTGCCTTACTGTAATATCTTTTCTATCAGTAGCAGCAAATTCGGCCGGATAGAATAAACTTACTTTGTCATTTAAATTCACCAAACCTTTATCTACCAATGCCATTATAGTAACCATAGAAGGCAGTTTAGACCCCGAAGCAATAGGAATGTAGGTATTGTCGTTGTACGAGCCAAAGTATTGCTTGTACAATATTGTTCCATCTTTGCTCATCAAAAGTAGCCCTGCATTGCCATTGAAAGCCGATAAATTGCTTTGCATAATGGCTGTAAGAGGTGAAAAATCTTTCTCAGAGAGAGGAGGGGTAGTTGGTTGTGGTGTATCTTCTTTGCTGCAAGATACAAACAGCAAAAAAGTTAAGAGTTTGATAATTGAAAGTATTTTTTGCATACGAAGTGAGGTTAATATGATCAATTTTCAACCTTAGACACATCATCAAGATAAAGGTTTAAAGTCCGCTGATAATTTCGGATATAATGCCCGCTAACGGGTCTATCCCTGCCTTTCTTCTCACTTCTTCTTGATTGAAGTCAATTTTACGAAAATCCAATCAGCCAATCGTCTTACCAATGGTCCGGTTATAAGTACAAAGGGTAGTACAGCAATATATGCTTTGAGCACAAGACTTAACCAATTGTAAACAAGGTTCTCAGTGCCAAATCCTTGCTTGAAAATTGTTCCGAGAAAACTAACATAGGTAGAGGTTAGTAAACTTATAATTATGCCAAAGAGGGCAAGTCTTTTAAATTCATTGCTCATATTACCCAATTATTTCGCTTAGTTTGTAGTTTTTCATTTTTAGCAAACGGCTTAGTGAAATGAAATGCGTAAACCCTGAAAGTGGAACGCCAAAAAGTGGTATCATAATTAAGGGCAGATGAATAACGGGTCTCATTCCTTCATCTCCCAAAATTGTTAGTGTGATGCCTGTGCCTACGGCTACAATAAAGTCAAGTAAGCCAACTATATTGAAGATGAAGTAATTCAGTTTAGAATGACCAAAACACGAACACGCTCAATCAAAAAATCCTGAAATAATATCACCATACGCTGCGTTATTGATGAACGTTTCTCAAAGCACTCCGCTGTACGACAAGAAAATCCAACCTGCAAAAATTCGCCAAGCATGAAATAAAGTAATCGCTTTCAGAGGAATGTTGTTGCAGAATTGCCTAAACTTATCGTTCAGTTGGTAATAAAGAATTAAGCTGCTCAGTATAAGTACTACGGCAGCACTGAAGACCGGGCGTGGTATAAGATTGAAAAATCCATGATACCCTAACAAAAAAACTGGCAATGCCCCAAAAAACAACTACGAGGGTAACTTGCTTTTCAAAGTCGTTTTGTTGTAACATTGTTGCTTGCATAAATTTGTAATTTTATTCATGCAAAGTCCGATAGTTTTTTCAAGAAATTACTTAGCAAATGGCAAGAAATTACTTTCTCAGAAGCTCCTTACATAGACGGCTCAACGATGTGTCGGTAATGCCGAGATAAGTTGCAACGTATTTCAATGGCACGTGTTGGAAAACTTTTGGATTTTCGGTCAGCAACTTTACTCTACTTGCTTTAAATCTTTTTCTCTGTTAGTTTTTAAGTTGATATTTTGCCAATCGGTGTGGGTGTTTTCTTCTATTATTAAACCTGAGGCTTTGTCAAGTTCTACTATAAGCGGGTTGTCAGTTGCAAAATCAAGGACATGACCACCTTTTGTTTTATCTTCAGAGATAAAATGCAGATGAAAGCCCGGAACGTTGATTTTTGCGGTGTATTGGGGCATATAAAATCCAACGCATGTTCCTGTAATATTCTCAAAATGAAAATTGTGCTGTCCACCTTTTATTATACTAAAAAGTAAAAGGTTTTGAAATTTGGATTAGGAAAATTACGAAAAAAGTACAATATTTGGTAATCAAATTAGTAAAAATGTTATCACAAGCAGACTATGATTTACTAAGGGAGTTACAACACAATGAACGCTATGCCAGAGCGTACAAGAAGATAACTGTGCTTTTAATGCTTCATTTGGGTCAAAGTATGGAGGTGATTAGTGCCAGTTTAGGCATCAGTGAAGGAACAGTGAGGAACTATCGGCAGCGATATGAGCAAGTAGGTTTGGAAGCCTATTTACAAGATAATTATCAAGGTTATACAGGCAAGTTGAGTGTGGCAC
>NZ_FONY01000045.1 GCF_900113045.1 Thermoflexibacter ruber | reverse complement strand
ACTTGCACTTAATCACTAAGTTAAGAGCTAATATGAAGAAAAATCAAGTATTAACAGAACCACAAGCCTATTATTTAAGGCATAGAGGATTGATAGAAACTGCTTTCGATGTACTTAAAAATCAACTAAATATAGAACATTCAAGGCACAGAAGCCCTAAAAATTTTCTTATTAATTTGCTGGCAGGCTTAATTGCTTATACATTTTTGGAAAAAACACCAAACATAAAAGCATATCCACAAAAATTAGAGGACAAACAAATTGTATTTATTCAAGAAAATGTAAAATAATTCACGTTATACCTACAATATAGAAGTAGATAGAAACGAAATTCAAGAGTTTTTGGACATGGACTTAGCAGAGTTCCAACTTAACAAAGACCGCTGGCGAGATGAGTTTGTAGGAAAGTACATCTATGACAAGCGAGAAAGACAAAGATTCTTAGAAACCTTTGTCAATGTAAAAACAAATAAGGTCAAAGAAAAAGAAGTAAGAGAAAAAGAGGTTACAAAAGGATAAAATCAATCCAATAAAATAGGTCAGATTTTCAAATCTGACCTATTTTATTTTTTTAGCATACTTAAAAACAAATTCCCCAGCCAGTTTTCATCTGCTTTAATCATTTTATCTACTGAGTTATTGACCGTTTCGGAAAAGTTTTTAAGTTGAGTCATGCTTTCTACAAAAGACTGATATTCCTCAGATTTTTTATCTCCTTCTACTTTTTTTAACTCTGTCAGCACCTCAATAATAGGCTCTAACTCTCTCTTTTTTCTCTCCCTAACGATAAGTTTGGCTATCTTCCACACATCTTTTTCCGCTTGGTAATAGTCTTTACGGTCGCCTGTTTTATTTACCCTATATACCAGCCCCCAGTCTATGAGTTCTCGTACATTCATATTGACATTCCCACGAGAGATTTGGAGAGTTTCCATAATATCCTCTGTACTAAGAGGTTGTGCAGAGATAAAAAGCAAGGCATGAAGTTGAGCCATCGTTTTATTAATACCCCATTGCGCACCTAAACCTCCCCAAGTTTGGATAAATTTTTTTTTTGCTTCGTCTAATGTCATAAATCAAGTGCTTGTGCTAAAAAATTAAAATTCAATTTAGTAATTCATATAGAAGTTTCAAAATTTTTTGAATTTTATTTGTAAAAAAATAAATCCTATAAAGTCTAAACAACCTTAGAGGATTTTACAACTCATTTCTGTTGGACAAGTCAAAAGGTTTTTACTTCAGTGGCTTCTCCTCTTTTCCAGTTTTCAGTTTTTTCTAATTTTCCTTGCTCGTTGTAGTAGTTCCACTTGCCTACTTTGGTGTTATTAATTTGCCTTCCTGTACTTTGGAGTTTGCCGTTTTCATAGAAGTTTTTTACTATCCCATTGATAGTCCCTCTGATGTAGGGTATTTCTGCTTTGGGCTTCCCCGATGGATAGAAAGTTTTTACCAGCCCATTTAACCTGCCTTTGATGAAAGTTTCTTCTGAGGCTATTTTTCCATCTTCGTAATAAGTAATTTTTGTACCTTCTACCTTGCCTTCTATGTAGGTTTCTTTGTATTTGAGTTGCTTGTTAGGATAGAAAAACTCCCAAGTTCCTACGGGTGTATTATCTTTGTATTGGATTTCGCTTTCCAATTCGCCGTTAGGGTAAAATCTTTTTATCTTTCTGTCCTTTTCATCGTTGCTGTAATCTATCTGTTCTTTTTTCTCTCCATTTTCATAATAATACAAGTTTTTCCCACTTTTTTTCCCCTGTGAATAACGCAACTCTGCTTTGATGTTTCCATTGTCGTAATAAGTTTTCACTTCTCCATGTAGCACCGCCCCTAAGAAAGCTAAGGCTTGTGTAGTATTAGAGTAGCTAAGAAACCCCTCTTTGTTTTTCATCATTACACGCCCTTCAGATATTTTTTTTCCATTTCTGTTGAAAGTTTTAAACTTATTAAAACGGTCATTATCCCTTAGCACTTCCAACTCCATAACTCCGTTATCAAAAAAGTTGCGTAGCGAATCCGTAGAAAGTTCTCCATTGACATAGTTTACTTCTATTTGTGGATTGCCGTTTTCATAGTATGTGATTTCCTTTCCATGTTGAACATGTTTCACGTAAGTAATAGATTTTTTCAGATTTCCATTGGGATAAAATTCTTTGACTATGCCGTGTAACTCATTATCCTTGAAAAGAGCGATAGTTCTTATTTTAGCGTCCTCGTAATAAGTGAAAAAGGAATCTTGCAACATATCATTCCGATATGTACCTTTTTGTATAATTTTCCCTCCAAAATCAAAAGCGAGAACCTCGCCTTCCTTTTTATCATCTTGGTAAGCATATTCTATTTTTTTCTTTCCATTTTCATAGTATTCTATAAACTTGCCTTGTCGCTTGCCGTCTATGAACATACCTTCTGTTTCCAAAGCTCCTGATTCATAGTATTTTACATACTTGCCCACCATATTTCCCTTCTCAAACTTGCCTTGTGTTTTGAGTTTACCACTTTTATAGTAGCTTTTGTAGTCCCCATCTATGATGTCTTTATTGTCTGCCAATACATAATATTCTTCTTTGATAGCACTATCTACGCTATCAAAATGAGTAGTTACTCTGATTTTTTCTTGGGCATTAGCAACAAAAAATAATGACAAAAAAATGTAAGAAACAAACAGCTTTTTCATAAGAAAAGTGATTTTATATAAGTGATTAGAAAAACTGTGCCAAATTAAAAATCATTTACTTTGATTTAATAGCAAATAAAATGTTTTTGTAAACTCTATGTAACAAACTCATGTAAAAAAAATAATTCCTCTTTCTGCGTAGCATTAACTAAAACAGATGAGGAATTACACTATTGAATATAACAGAAAAAATATTTTACTTACTATCTTGCCGCCTCTACTTCCTCTACTTCTTCTTGTTGTTTATTTTCTTTTTCTAAATCGTCAAAAGTAGGAATGACTTTATGCTCAGTAGAGAAGAAAGAATAAATCGCAGGAATCATATAAAGCGTCAATCCTGTGGCAAGTATCATACCTCCCACTACTGCAATCCCCATACCTACCCTGCTTTCCGAACCAGCCCCCAAAGACAGTGCAATAGGCAAGATGCCTAAAATGGTAGAGAGCGTAGTCATCAAAATAGGTCGGAAACGGGCAATAGCCGCATCTATTACTGCCTCTAACTTATTCAATCCTTGTTCTTTGCGCTGGTTGGCAAATTCTACAATCAAAATGGCATTTTTAGTAACTAAGCCTATCAACATAATCATACCAATTTGGCTAAAAATATTGAGGGTTTGGTTGGTGTACCAAAGCGAGAACAAGGCGCCTGCCAAAGCCAAAGGTACGGTAAGCATGATGATAAAGGGGTCGCGAAAACTCTCAAACTGTGCCGCTAACACTAAGTAAATCAAGGTCAAAGCCAATACAAATGCAAAAGCCAAACTTGAGGAACTTTCGGCAAATTCCTTAGATTGCCCTGCCAGAGCGGTGGTAAAGTTTTCACCAGTTTCTTCTCTGACTTGCTTAGCAATCTCGTCCATTGCTTTTAAGCCCTGTCCAATGGTTTTCCCTGTAGCAGGGTTGGCAGAGATGGTCGCAGAAACAAAGCGATTATAACGCGTCAATGAAGGCGGACTACTACTCTCTCTGAGCGTAACTAAATTATCCAACTGAATGAGCTTTCCTGCACGATTTTTTACGTACAAAGACTTCAAATCCAAAGGCTTGTTCCTATCTTCTCGTTTCAATTCCCCAATTACTTGGTATTGTTTTCCATTCATCATAAAGTAACCAAACCTCTGCCCTGCAAAGCCTAATTGGAGAGTTTGGGCTACATCGGCTACGGACACCTCCAAGTTGCTGGCTTTTTCTCTATCTATTTCTATGCGAATTTCTGGCTTGGTAAATTTCAAATTCACGTCTGCGGCGGATAGGTCGGGGTGTTGCATGACCTTTGCCATAAAAGCAGGAATAATCTGCACAAGTTTGTCCAAAGTAGCCGTTTGCAATACATACTGCACAGGTTGCCCACTCCTTCTTCCGCCGATGGTAGGTTCTTGAATCACAAAAGTCCTTGCCTCGCTCATCTGACGGAGTACTTTGGTTAGCGTATCAGCTATTTGCTGCTGAGAGCGTTGCCTTTTATCCGCTGGCGTAAGTACCAACCTCACAAAGCCTGTGTTTGCCGCTCCGCCTGTGCTAAAACCCGGAGAGGTAATGGTAATCACTGCTTCTCTTTCCTCTGGCTTCACTTGTTGGCTTACGAACTCCCCTAATCGTAACATGAAGGCATCAGTAGTTTCAAAAGTTGTTCCTTCTGGAGCAGTAACAGAAATGCGCAAACCTGCACGGTCTTCCAAAGGAGCCAACTCGCTTGGAAGCAGTTGGAATATCTCATAAATAGCAAAAATTGCAGCCGCTAATAAAGGGAAAGCTAACCAACGCATTTTCATGAAAGCATGGAGCGAACTTTCATAAAAGTTGTTTAACTTGACAAAGAAAGGCTCAGTTACATTGTAAAACCAATTATGTTTTTCCCTGTGTTTCAATATCTTAGAGGACAGCATCACCGTCAAGGTCAAGGCTACAAAAGAGGAAATGACTACTGCTCCAGCTACCACTACACCAAATTCTTTAAATAATCTTCCCGTAATCCCTTGCAAGAAAATAACAGGCATAAATACAGCAACAAGTGTAATCGTAGTAGAAATAACGGCAAAGAAAATCTCATTTGCTCCTTTGTATGCTGCTTCCAAAGGCTTCATGCCTTCCTCTATTTTAGTATAAATATTCTCCAACACTACAATCGCATCATCTACTACCAAACCAATTGCCAGTACTATTCCCAAGAGAGTAAGCACATTGATAGAAAAACCAGCAATATACATGATAAAGAAAGTCCCTATCAAAGAAATAGGAATTGCCAAAACAGGGATAACTGTGGTTCTCCAATCTCGCAAAAACAAGAAAATAATACTAACCACCAAACCAAAGGCAATAAAAATGGTTTCTTGTACCTCAGCGATAGAAGAACGAATGTACTTCGTATTATCAAAACCAATCACTAATTCTATGTCCTCGGGTAAGTCTTTCTTTATCTGCTCTACTCTTTTGTAAAAATTATTGGAAATATCAATATGATTTGAACCGGGTTGTGCAGAAACTGCATAGGCAACCATAGTAACCCCATCTCTGCGAAGCAGTGTTCTTTCATTTTCAGGAGATAACCTTACCTGCCCAATATCTTTAAAACGCACCAGTCTATCTTCTTCTTGCTTGATAACCAAGTTATTAAACTCCTCTACGGAAGTAAGCCTTCCCATAGTTTTTACGGTAAGTTCTGTTTGTTGCCCTTCTATTCTCCCGCTTGGTAGCTCTACGTTCTCTCTGCTCAAGGCAGTTCTTACTTCCAAAGGGGTAATTTGGTAAGCGGCAAGTTTTGCCAAATCTATTTCCAAACGCATGGCATAGCGTTTCTCTCCCCATACTTGCACCTCACTAACTCCGGGAATAGTTTGCAAACGCTCTTTGATGAGTGATTCTCCTATCGCATTCAAATCGAGCAACGAGCGTTTTGAACTCTTAGCATTCAAGGCAATAATTACCCCACCGTCCACGTCTGCCTTCGCAATTCTCGGTGGGTCGGCATCAGGCGGAAGCCTGTCCAACGCCCCAGAAACCTTGTCCCTTACATCGTTAGCGGCAGTTTCCAAATCTACCTCTAAGGCAAATTCTACAGAAATACTGCTCGAGCCATCCCTACTCGTAGAAGTAATACTCGTAACTCCCGCAATCCCGTTAATTGCCTCTTCCAAAGGCTCAGTGATTTGGGACTCTATGATTTCCGCATTCGCCCCTACATAGCGCGTATTGACGGTAATCACAGGCGATTCTATGCTCGGATATTCCCTGACTCCCAGAAAGTTAAAGCCAATGTATCCGAAAATGATAATGACTATGTTTAATACAATAGTAAAAACAGGTCGCTGAATACTGATAGATGAAAGACTCATTTTTTTATCAAAAAAGTTCGTATAATGTAAAAATTAAAACTGTATAAAATATCAAGAAAATAAGGAGAAAAGTTGATAGGTTTAATTGTGGGAGTTCAAAGATAGCATTTAATTTTGAAAATATTGAAATAAAGCAAGAAACTTTCTTTAATAAACTGCCAAACACAATACTTGTTTTCCCTATTGCACAACTTTTCCTTACCTTTGTGGAAAAATACTTGTCTGATTGAATGTCCAAAAGAAAAAAGCTATATCAACAACTCCTTCTTTTCACTTTTGTTTGCCTTGTTTCTAAAATTGAAGCACAAGGAATTCGTTTCAGTAAAATCACTACCGAAGAAGGACTTTCTCAAAATACGGCTTATAGCATTGCCCAAGATAAAAAAGGTTTGATATGGATTGGCACTTCTGATGGATTAAACAAGTACGATGGAAACAAAATTACTACTTACTACCACATTCCCAAAGATAGCACCTCGCTTCCAAACAGTTTTGCTTCGGCTTTGTTTGTTGATAAAGACAAAAATTTATGGGTAGGAACACTAAGGGGACTAAGCCTGTATGATTATGAAAAAGACCGATTCACCAATTTCCCAAAAGATGAAAAAGGTAGAGAAATAGCACGCATAGAAGCAATTATAGAAGATTCAGATAATACCTTACTGATTGCTACGAGTAACTTGGGCTTAAAAAAATTTGATAAGAAAAGTAGGCAGTTTTCCTCTTACCTTTCTTTTTGCAAAGAAAGCAAGGCAAGCGATTGTTACATTAAAAGCCTTGCCAAAGACGCAGAGGGAAATCTTTACATAGGAACAATCAAAGAGGGGCTATTTATTCTTAACAAAAAAACAGGAGTTTTAGAATCTTTTAAAAATGAAGAAAATAATAGTTTTAGCATAGCTAATAACTTCATTAACAGCATCTTAATCAGCAAAGACCAAAGCGTTTGGATTGGCACTTACGGCGGTGGCTTAAATAAATTTGATAAGAAAAAACGCCAATTTATTGCTTACAGGTATGATGAGAACAATCCTCAATCTCTTGGCAGCGATTATATCAGTGATGTTTTAGAAACCTCCACAGGAGAACTTTGGGTAGCTACTGAAGCAGGTGGGCTAAATCTGCTCCAGCAGAGGGGAGAGAGTGTTACTTTTAAACGATTTCAAAAAAATCTATCTAACCCAAGTACATTAAATGTCAATGAGTTAGTTTCTATGTTTGAGGACGAGGCAGGCGTGCTGTGGGTAGGTACGGTAAACGGTGGTGTGCATTACTTTGATTTGAAAAAACGCCATTATTTTTTGTATTACAGAAGTGAAGAAAACAATCTTAACAGCTTGTCTTACAACTCTTTAAGAAGGATATTCGAAGACAAAGAAGGAAACTTGTGGGTTTGTGCTACGCAAAAAGGGATTAACATGGCTACCCCGCAAGACCGCATAGAAAATAGGTTTCAACACCCGCCTTATCAATTAGAAAACGTAGATTTAGAAGACTATAAAAATGCTCCTTATAACTTCGCCGTAGATATTTGCCAAGATAAAAGAGGCATAGTTTGGTTAGCTACTTTTGGCGGTTTATTTGAGTACAAAGAGAAAAAATTTGTCAATCGGCTTTCTTTTAACCCAAAGGATACCAATGCTTTGCACCTTCCAAGCAGGCAGGTACGTAGTCTTTTGACAGACAGCCAAGATAATCTCTGGATAGGCATGGTAGGTGCTTTGGCAGTATGGAACACCCATAGAACCAATCTATCCATACTTTTTTCTGATGCAAAGAAAAATGAAGCTATTTTCCCTCAAGGCTGCACTATTAATTACCTTATTGAGGATAAAAAAGGGAGCATTTGGATTGGCATACAAAGTCATGGTATCAGAGTATATAATCCTAAAAATAACACTTTTAAAACCTATCTTCATAACAACAATGATTCTTTGAGTTTAGCAAATGATAGAGTAATTTGTATCTATTCAGACAAGGAAGGAACGATTTGGATTGGGACAGCTGGAGGATTAAGTCGCTTCAATGAAATCTCTGACAATTTTACTAATTTTGGAAAGAAAAATGGCTTCCCTAATGAGGTGATTTACGGTATTTTAGAAGATAGTGAAAGTAACTTATGGTTGAGTAGCAACAAAGGGCTAATTAAATTTAATAAGAAAAGCTACCAAATTACTACTTTTGATGCCAATGACGGCTTGCAAAGCAATGAGTTCAATATCAATGCTTTTCACAAAAATAGTAAAGGAGAAATGTTCTTTGGAGGGGTCAATGGTTTCAATGCTTTTTTTCCTGAGAAGATTCAACTAAGCACCTATAAACCAAAAGTCATCATCACTGAATTTCAACTGTTTAATAAGCCTGAACGCAATTATGGCGAAGATTATATTTTAAAAAAGCATATTTCAGAAAGCAAGGAAATTGTGCTTTCTTACAATGATTATATTTTTGGCTTTGAATTTTCCGCCCTGCATTTTAGCAATCGCTCAAAAATAAAGTATGCCTACAAGATGCAAGGCTTCGATAAAGATTGGAACTACACCGATGCCAAGCGACCTTTTGCCACTTATACCAATCTTTCTCCGAATACCTACACTTTTTTGGTGAAAGCCACTAATGGCGACGGCATTTGGAATGAGGAAGTTAGCTCGCTCAGAGTAGTGATTACTCCTCCTTTTTGGCAAACATGGTGGTTTGTTTCTTTGGCGGTTTTGAGTATTTTGGCTACCTTATTTTTCTTGTACCAATGGCGTATTAGGCAAATCCAAGCCCATGAAATTGCCTTAGAAAAATTGGTCAAAGAACGTACCCAAGATTTAGCCTTAGCCAATGACAAATTAGAGAGCAGCCTTAAAGTCATGGAAGTACAAAAATCCATATTAGAAAAGCAAACGCAGAAATTGCAAAATGTCAATGCACAACTCTTAGACCTCAATAAGTTCAAAGAAGGTTTGACGAGCATGATAGTGCATGACTTAAAAAATCCGCTCAATACGATTTTGGGCATCACAGAAAAGCAAGAAGTTCTCCAAGCAGCAAGGCAGATGCTCAACATGGTATTCAATATCTTGGACGTACAAAAGTTTGAAAACACCCAATTTCAATTGCAAATCTCTCAGCAAAGACTGATAAGGATTGTATATAATTCGCTCAATCAAGTTAGACTCTTGTTAGAAAGAAAATCTATTGAGGTCATCAATCAAATACCCAACCATATTGTAGTTAGCATAGATGCGGAAGTTATTGAAAGAGTGATGATTAATCTGCTTACCAATGCTATCAAATTTACTCCCAATAATGGAAAAATAAGGCTTTACATCAATCCTGATTTTGCAACACAAGCCAATGACCAAGTAAGCATTGCGATTGCTGACTCAGGGATAGGGATTCCAGAGGATAAGTTAGAAGTCATTTTTGAGAAATTTGCTCAGGTCGAGGCGCTCAAATCAGGCGATGTACGCTCTACAGGTCTGGGCTTAACTTTTTGCAAAATGGCGATAGAGTCGCACAAAGGGCAGATAGGGGTAGTTTCCAAAGAGGGGCAAGGAGCTACTTTTTGGTTTTCACTACCTTTGGCAAAAATACATTACGAACCCAACTTATTTCCTATGAATGGCAAGCTACTCGCCAAAAAAATTGTGCTTTCTCCACAAGAACGAATGCAGTTAGCTCCATTTTTTGACCGATTAAAAAAGCTAACGGTTTACGAATACAGCGATGTGAAAAGCATTTTAGATGAAATAGAGGCTTTTCAAGAAGAAAACATACGTTTGTGGAAACAACAAATAGAAAATGCCTTGAAAGCCTGTAATGAGGAAAAGTATGAGGAATTATTAAGTATATAGCGAAAGTTTGAGTATTTTGCAAAACCAATAGTCCTTACCTACTCCTCTCTATCGTAAACTTAACCAAGTCCTGTAAAGAGGTTTTATAAATAGAGTCAGGAAAGCCTGCCAAGATTTGCTCTGCCTCTTGGTAATAGCCCTGCATGACTTGCTGCGTGTATTCAATCCCTCCTGATTGCTTAACAAAGTCAATAACCTCCACTACTTTCTTGGGCTTTTCACTCTCATTTTTTATCAGGTTGATAATGCGCCTTTTATCGTTTTTATCTGCTTTATTCAGAGCATAAATCAGGGGCAAGGTCATTTTTTTTTCTTTGATGTCTATCCCTACCGGCTTGCCTATTTCTGCTGTACCATAGTCAAAAAGGTCATCTTTGATTTGGAAAGCAATGCCAATTTTTTCCCCAAATTGAAGCATTTTTTGGACTACCCCCTCGCTTGCGCCAGATGAACTCGCTCCTACTCCACAGCAAGAAGCTATCAACGTAGCTGTTTTTTGGCGAATAATGTCAAAATAAACTGCTTCTGTAATGTCCAAAGAGCGTGCTTTTTCCATTTGCAATAGCTCGCCTTCGCTCATTTCTCTCACCGCGTTAGAAACAATTTTTAATAATCCAAAATCTTGATTATCAATAGAAAGTAATAAGCCTTTCGCAAGCAAGTAATCCCCCACCAGAACGGCTACCTTATTTTTCCACAAAGCATTGATAGAGAAAAAACCCCTACGATAATGAGCGTCATCTACTACGTCGTCGTGTACCAAAGTGGCTGTGTGCAAGAGTTCTATAAGGGCTGCCCCCCTATAAGTAGCTTCTGTAATCTGCCCACATATTCCCGCAGTCAAAAAAACAAACATAGGACGCATTTGCTTGCCTTTGCCCTTGATGATGTAATTCATGACATTGTCCAAAATCCAAATATTAGTTTTGACAGAATCGCGAAATTTTTTCTCGAACTCTGTCATTTCTTTGGCAATAGGTGCTTGGATTTTTTCTAAGGTATTACTCATTCGTGTTGTTTATTCCCCCTGCAATATTAACAGCAAATTTCTGAATAATAAACCTCCTTTTTATTTTTTCTCAAAAATAGCCTTAAATTTGCCGCATCAAACATAAAAAATCAATATGCCAAGAAAGAAAGCTACTTCTACTACTCCCTCGCAATTAGAAAATAATGTAGATGTAAATCAGTCTTCTGTACCTGTTATTGGGAAAAGCAAAGAAAAAATACTCAGCAAACACGAAGCTGACTTCAATAAGAAAATCAAACGCATAGAGAGTTTAAAAAAAGAAATTACAAGCATCAAAGAGCAGATAGCAAATATACGTCTGAGAGTAGTCAGCGATATTTTCCCTCTGAGGGAAAAAATAAAAGAAAAACAAAAAAAATATGTGCTGATTCTCGATAAAGCCTATGAATCAGGTTTTTTCAAAAAAAGAGATAGTGAAACATTGATACAACACATTCTTGAACTTTGTGAACACATCTTGGCAAAGCCTGAATTTGTAGATGAGGAAAAGATAACTGAAGACGAGCAGGTAGAGCAACTCAAAGAAAAGTACGAAACGCTTATGTTCACTCAGGAGGAAAAAGAAATCATAGATGATACCGCCAAAGAAATCATACGTACTATGTTTGGCATAGACATAGACTTGGACGAGATGCGAAAAAATCCACAAGCGTATTTCCAGAAAAAGCAACAAGAGATGGAAGAAGGGCAACAAGATGCTTGGGGGAATAGGCAAGGCAATAGAAAGAAAACCAAAAAACAAATAGAAAAAGAACAACAACAAGCCGAAGAGAAAAAGCTACTCAGCAAAGATATTCGCACTATCTATACCAGCTTGGCAAAAGAACTGCACCCTGATTTAGAGCAAGATGAAGCAGAACGCCACCGAAAAACGGAGATGATGAAGCGCGTAACTGCCGCCTACGAAGCCAACGACTTGTTTGAACTTTTGCGTTTGCAATTAGAGTATCAGATTCAGCACGAGCATATCGAGAGCCTCATGGAAGACCAACTCAAACGCTACAACCAACTTTTGCAAGAGCAAATCCGTGAATTGGAAAATGAAAGGTTTAGTATCATTGGTTGGGGAAGTCCTACGGGTATGATTTATGAAAAGTATTGCAGACCTACTCCACAAGCTACAGATAGAATTTTCAAACAGGAAAAAACCGAACTCCAACACATCATAGATAGTTTACAAGACTCTATCAATGCACATACTGATTACAAAATTTTAAAAGAGTTTTTAAAAGAACTTCGCCAAGAATACAAGCAAAGGGAAAAAGAATTTCCTTTTGGAGGCTTTGTAAATTTTTAGGTTTGCCTGTTGTTTTTCTATTGTAAAAAAATTCCACTACTTAGATGCTTAAAAGCCTCCATTGCCCCCATGTACTCGCATGTGTGCGCCCCTGCACGATTTGCATTGGTGATGATGCTTTGCCATTCTGCAAAAGACAAAGATTGAGTCTGCATGCGTGAATAACGGCTGAGTTGGTAAAGCACCGCACCTACAAAAGCATCTCCCGCTCCGGTAGTATCCACAGGATTAATAGGAATACTTGGTATGGTGTAAAGTTGGTCTTGATAGCCAAGTAGCGTGCCTTCCTTGCCTAAGGTAATCGCAAAAATAGCCTTTGTCTTTTCTAAAAAATGCCTTGCTGCCTCTTGCAAAGAATTTTTCTTGGTCAGAAGCATTGCCTCCTCATCACTCAATTTGAAAAAATGACAATGCTCCAAAAAATACCAAGATTGGTCAATAAAATCTTGAATTTTATCTTTGAATAAAAGATGGCGATAGTTAGGGTCAAAACTAATAAATAGATTGTTTGTTAATGCCTTGTTCAGGAGGTATTGATAAGCCTCTCGCAAGTCTCCTTCTAAAAAGCAAGTAGCCGAGCCAAAGTGAACAATGCCAAATTCATTCAAATCAACCCGCTCAATTTCTTCTATACTTAAATTGGCATCGGCTCCCCGACTAAAAACAAAATCTCTTTCCCCATTTTCCATCAAAGAAACAAAAGCAAGAGTAGTAAAAACGTTTTTATCTTGGAACATTAGACGAGTATCCACCCCAAAATTTTGCATGGTATCAATCAACTGCTTGCCAAAAGGGTCATTCCCCACTTTCGCCGCTAATGCTACCTGCCCCCCCAGAGCGGCTACTGCAGCGGCTACATTGGTGGGTGCGCCTCCTGTTTTTTTCAAAAAATTTTCTCCTTCTGACAAAGGTTTCCCTTTATCAATGCAAATCATATCTATCAACGCTTCTCCTATACAAAGTATTTTCATAGATGCCTTTGGTTAAATAATAAGACTTTATACTCCCAAATATTTGATAAACAATAACTTATTATGTTAGAAACAATATTTAATGAGAGTAAAATTGCTTTTGAACAAATTATTTAAATATAGAATATATTTTGAAATTGCCTAAATTTACAGGAAAATTAAGGTAAAAAGATATAAGCATTTAAAATTTTATCTCTAAGACTATTTCATATACCTTCTCCCATGATTAGCCAACATACAAACCCTAACGTAGTAGAAATAAAAATAGGCAAAGCTACCCTCGAGATGATAAAAGTTCAAGGAGGCTCTTATCAAATGGGCAGAGATAAACACAATCCTCGTATCAGACTTTCTGATTTTTGGATAGGGAAATATCCCGTACACCAAGCACTTTACGAAGAGGTGATGGGAGAAAACCCTTCTTATTTTAAGCATTATCGCAAGCCTGTTGAGCAGGTAAGTTGGTATGATTGCAAGCATTTTCTTAGCAAGCTCAATGTACGGCAAGAGGTGAAGGCGGTAGGAGTATTCTTTCGCCTACCTACAGAAGCAGAGTGGGAATATGCCGCCAGCGATAGAGGAACGAGTAACTATGCTTATGCAGGAGGCGATGACTTGATTGCAGTGGGGTGGTACGATGAGAATAGTCGCAACCAAAGCCAAGAAATAGGTCTAAAAAAGCCTACTAATTTGGGCATACATGACCTCTGTGGCAATGTCTGGGAATGGTGTGAAGATGATTTTGATAGCGAGGCTTTCTCCAAAATGCCCTCAGAAATGCTTAATCCTGTTTGCATCAACGGACAAATCATAGCCTTAGAAAGATGCTTAAAAGAAAATACGCACTTGGAATCCAATACTAATCGCATCAATCGGGGAGGTAGCTGGCGAGACGGAATCAGATGTTGTATGCTTACCAATCGCGATACCTACTCGGCAGGACTTCGCCTCAATATTATTGGTTTTCGCTTGGTTGGTATTTTTAATGCTTTATAGTACCTCCTTCAATACTTTCCAAACTGTTTCAGCTACAATTTTATGACCCTCGGGGGTAGGGTGAATGCCATCAGGCAGGTTTAGCTTGGGGTCGCCGCCTACTCCTTCCAAAAGGAAGGGAATGAAAGCAATTTGATTGGCTTCTGCTAATTCTTTGTATAATTTCCTAAAATCAGAAGTGAATTTTTCGCCCATATTAGGCGGAGCTTCCATGCCCGCTAATACTATTTTTACGTCAGGATACTTATTTTTAGTCTTTTCTATGATAGATTGTAGGTTTTTCTTAGTCAATTCAGGACTTATGCCCCTCAAGCCGTCATTACCTCCTAATTCTAATACCAACACATCAATTTTTTGATTGAGCATCCAATCTATGCGTGTATTCCCGCTTTCTGTAGTTTCCCCACTTAGTCCTGCATTGATGACTTTGTAAGGCAAATTTAAAGAGTCTATTTTTGCTTGAATCAAAGCAGGAAAAGCTTGAGAAAGTTCCAAGCCATAGCCTGCGGTAAGGCTATTCCCAAAGAAAAGAATATTTTTTACTTCTTTTGTAGAGGTATCTTCTACACTTTCTTTTGGAGAATTTGCTATATCTTCCTTCGTAGTTTTATTTTCATTGGTACAAGCTATCATGAAAATAAAAAAGATTAGAATAAAAAAAGAACAAGCTAATTTTTTCATATCCTTAATATAGGTAACATTCTGAGTAAGTCTTGCAAAAGCGGTTTTTTCTTGGTGATGGTATCTATAAAAGGCGTATAAATGATTTCGTTGTTGATGATGCCTGCCATGACATTTTTCTTTCCTTCCAACAAGCCCTCTACTGCGGCTACGCCCATTCTGCTGGCAATAATGCGGTCAAGGGCTGTGGGAGAACCACCACGTTGGATATGTCCCAAAGTAGTTACGCGTATGTCCAGTTCGCTGAGTTCTTGACGGACTTGGTGGGCTACACTATTGGCATTTCCTATCTGCTCGCCCTCTGCAACTATCACAATAGAGGAAGTTTTAGAGTTAAACTTTCCACTTCTAAGTGTTTCTATCACTCTCTCAATGCTATTGGGTCTTTCGGGAATCATGACCAGCTCTGCCCCGCCGCCTATGCCAGAGCGCAAAGCAATGTAGCCTGAATCGCGCCCCATTACCTCGATAAAAAATACGCGGTCATGCGAGTCTGCTGTATCGCGGATTTTGTCTATGGCATCGAGGGCAGTATTTACCGCCGTATCAAAACCTATGGTGTAGTCAGTGCCGTAAAGGTCATTGTCTATCGTACCGGGCGCACCTACGGTTGGGATACCGTATTCTTCATAAAAAATCTGCGCTCCAGTGAAGGTACCATTCCCTCCAATCGCTACTAAACCATCTATTTCATGTTTTCTGATTTGTTCGTAAGCTTTTGCACGTCCTTCTTTTGTCTTAAACTCCTCACAACGTGCTGATTTTAAAATAGTTCCTCCCCTTTGGATAATATTGCTTACAGAATGAGATTCCAACTTCCTAATGTCCCCGCTAATCATTCCCGCATAGCCTCTTACGATGCCATATACGTTAAGTCCATAATAAATCCCCGCTCTTACCACTGCCCTAATGCAGGCGTTCATGCCCGGCGCATCTCCTCCTGAGGTAAATACAGCAATGTTTTTCATGTTGATTAAGAATTATGCTTTACAAATTAAAGCGTAAAATTGTTAGTTTACTTTAAAAAATGCAAATTTATCTGTTTGCTAAATGATATTCTTTATTTTTTCCCAAGCGTATCCATTTTGTTTTTCCAATAAATTTTCAAGGTCTTTATACAAATCTCCAAACTCCGCTTGGGTGTAAGACTTATAAATTTTCTTTGCTGCTAAGTAATGAATCTGGTCGCAAATATTGGTCAATGATTCAAAAATATGAGAAGTAATCAGCAAGGTTTTTCCTTTTTCTTTCAATACATTGATGATTTTGCGAAAAGCAAAACTTCCTTCAATGTCTATTCCGTTGAAAGGCTCGTCTAAGATAATGATAGGTCTATCCAAGCTAAGTAGTGCCATAAAAGCTAATTTTTTCTTCATGCCTGTTGAGTAATTGTCTATGAGTTCGTGCAAAGGAAGTTGAAAAATCTCATTGACAAGTGCTATGTCGAATTGCGACTGATAGGCTTGAAAAATTTGTAAATACTCCCTTCCCGTCAAATAGTGATAAAAATAATTATTTGTTTCTAAAAGTGCCACCTCTTTATATGACAGTGCTTTACCTTTCCAAAAAATCTTGCCTTTATAAAAATCTATTTCTCCACTGATACATTTTAGCAGACTTGTCTTGCCTGAGCCATTGATACCTACTAAACCATGTACCTGACCGTCTGCTATTTCAAGATGTAGATTTTCCAAAATAAGACGCTCAGATTGGTATGCTAATGTCAAATCCTTAATGCTCAGCACTATGCGTTGTGTGGTTACGTTGGTTGGTTCATTAATTAGCTGCAAATATATGACAAAATTATTTTTTTATATCAAGTTATACTTTTTATGTAGCAAGAAATAAAAATTGTGTTAATTTAGCTTATAAAAAAGACAAATCATGCTCGATGCTTTTGCCGAATACTTAGAATACCAAAAACGTAGTAGCAAACATACTATCACCGCCTACATGACCGACTTGGCTCAGTTTGAAGGATTTTATGAAAAACTTTGCTTAGAAGAAGGGCAAAAGTTAGAAGAAATCACCTTAGACAAAGTTACCTTACAAGACATACGCTGTTGGGTAATTTCTTTGGTAGAAACACAGGAAGACGGCACCAAACTTAATCATAAGTCCGTCAATCGCAAACTTTCTGCTCTCAAATCTTTTTATAACTTCTTAGAAAAGAAAGGATTAGTAGAAAAAAATCCCGTTAGTAAAATAAAAAGGTTAAAAGTAAGCAAAAACTTGCCTCTCTTTGTCGTAGAGGACCGCATGGAAAAACTCTTAGAGGAAGTTCCTTTCGAGGATGGCTTCGAGGGAATCAGGGACAAGCTCATCATAGAGTTATTGTACGGAACGGGTATTCGCTTATCTGAGCTTTTAGGACTGAAAATCAGCGATATAAACTTGCACAAGGCAACTATCAAAGTCTTAGGCAAAAGAAATAAAGAAAGAATTATTCCAATTCATGACATTTTACTTGACTTTTTAAAAAAATTTTTACAACTTAAAGGCATAGTTGAAGGGATGTCCTCAGATGACTATCTTATTACAACCGCAGATGGGGAGCAGGCTTATCCGATGATGATTTGGCGAATAGTCAAAAAAATGCTCGACCAAGTCAGCACGCTGGAGAGGCGAAGTCCTCATGTACTTAGGCATACCTTCGCTACGCATTTGCTTAACAATGGAGCAGACTTGAATGCTATTAAAGATTTGCTTGGACACAGTACACTCGCCTCTACACAGGTTTATGCCCACAATTCAGTAGAAAAGTTGAAGCGTGTATTTGAAAAAGCACACCCCAAAGCATAAATCTTGAATACCTTACATGGCTGCAACATTAAGCGAATGTAAATCGTATGTTAATTGAGAGTAAGACTTTCGTTTTATTCTTGCTTCAAAATCATTTTTCACATTAAATTTTTAATGTTATGAAACTTCAAATTCATTCCATCCATTTCGACGCTGACAAGAAATTGTTAGATTTTATCAACAAAAAAGTAGCTAAATTAGAAACTTTTTTTGACAGAATCACAGGCGGCGAAGTTTACCTCCGATTAGACAAAGGCGAACACAGCAGAGATAACAAGGTAGTGGAAATCAAGTTGTTTCTTCCCGGTCAAACCCTCTTTGCCAAAGAACAAAAAAATAGCTTTGAAGCCGCTACTGATGAGGCAGTAGCTTCGCTTAAAAAGCAAGTAGGAAAACACAAAACTAAATTGAGAGAAAAACACCCTACAAATACAAATATGCAGATAGTTGATGAGGAAATGTTGGAAGCAGAAGCAGATTAGTGAGAAAAGTCAATATTTTTAGTAAAAAACAAGCGATACTCTTTTAAAGTATCGCTTGTTTTTTATTTCGCTGCCACCGCTACAATTTCTACTTTGGCTTTGAGCGGTATAGCGGCAACTTCTATGGTAGCACGAGCAGGAGAAATTCCCCCAAAGTAAGTGGCGTACACCTTATTCATTTTATTGAAATCATTGATATTTTTCAGGTATACAGTCGTTTGCACTACGTCAGACAGTCTCAGCCCTGCTTCTTCTACGATTACTTTGATATTTTCTAAGGCTTGTCGCGTCTGTACATCTATCGAGTCACCCACCAATAGTCCTGTTTTAGGGTCTATGCCTAACTGACCCGCTACATACAAAGTATTGTTCTTAAAAATCGCTTGACTGTAAGGTCCTACGGGTTTGGGGGCTTTTTCTGTATAAATGATTCTCCTTTCCGTACTTGGTGAAATAATCACGCTGGTATCTATTGATTTGCTTACTTCTGCATTTCCCTCTATTTGGGCAGTACGAGGCGAACAGGCTACCACACCCAATAATCCAAGTAAAAATGACAAAAATAAGTATTTCATAGAATTAAAAAGTTAATTACCAAAACCTTACTTAATCAACATTCCTATCCTGCCCCAACGGATACGGCTAAAAATACTTCCTAAACCTCCCTCGGGGTCTATTGACCACCAAACCAACAAACCTTTCCCTAAGATATGGTCTTCGGGAACAAAACCCCAGATGCGAGAATCTTGGGAGTTGTGGCGATTATCTCCCATCATGAAGTAATAATTTTGGTTGAAAGTATATTCAGTAACTTCCTTGCCGTCTATCAATAGCTTATCTTCTTTGATTTCTGCATTCTTATTGCCGTCGTAGTACGTAATTACCTTTCCGTACAAAGCCAAGTTTCTCTTGTCTATATTTATTTTATCTCCTCTTTTAGGGATGTACAAAGGTCCGAAATTATCTATGCTCCAATCAAAGCCCTCTGCCATAGGGAAAGTCATTTCTGAATAAGCCCCCTTTTCGTTAGTAATTTCGGTAACAGCTTTGACTATATCTACCTCAGCTTTAAACTTTTCCATTGTTTCAGGAGTAGCTTGGACTACATAGCCTTTGTCTGTACCGTAAGTATCTGTAATGTCGTATTTTTTAAAAACTCTATCGTTAATTACTGAGCCATTGGTACGAACATCGTAGCTGGATTGCATCAAAGGAGGATTTTCTACCTCTTTTCTATTGATATATACTTGGCGGTTTTTGATTTCTATGGTATCTCCTGCAATACCAATGCACCTCTTTATATAATTGGTTTTCAAATCAGTAGGATAGTTATCCTCGGGAGGATAGTTGAAAACTACCACATCATTATTTTTAATTTCACTGATACCGGGAAGTCTGTACATAGGGAGTTGAATCCAATCTAAGTAAGAAGGAATCTCTGTCCCCCATATTTTTTGATGAGTAAGCGGAAGTTGCAACAAGGTTTGGGGGGTACGCGCTCCATAGTGAAATTTGCTTACAAATAAAAAATCTCCTACCAACAAGGATTTTTCCATAGAAGGCGTAGGGATAGTGAATGCCTCAATCAAAAACCAGCGAATGATAGTAGCCGCTATAATCGCAAAAACAATGGCGTCCACCCACTCTCGTAAAGCACTTTTCTTTTTTGCTGTCTTTTCAGTTTTAGTTTTTTCCTTTGTATCTTTTGTTTCCAACATCTTTGATGAATTAGAGTTTACCGATGATAGTGCAAATATAGAGATTGTTTGTAGTTTTTTTGGCAAATAAAATCAAAACACTTGTTTTTTGTTGTTAAAATTCGCTAAAAATGTGCGAAATTAATCTATCTTGCATAAGGTTTTACTAATAACACAAAACTATTCACAGAGTTTAGAATTGCTCAATAATAGTTGTATTATCTATATGAAAGCTTTGTTACTCAGCTATTTGCAATCTTAGAAATACAATCCTAAGGCTATCTTTTTGATTACTAAAAACTTCTACCTTTTTAACTACATGAAAAAGCTCATTCAAGCATTACTTATTTTTTGTTTAGTGGGGACAGTTTCTTCTTCATTAAAGGCGCAGTTTGGATTCGGTTTGGGTTGTACTTATACTCAGACATCAGGAGAGATGCGACAGAATTTTGGCAAAGCAGCACACGGTGCTTATTTCCCCGCTTATGTGTATATTCCCAAACTAAGAAGTTACATTGGCATCAATTTTTCTTGGGCAGGCTACGGTCGTTTCAATAATTTAGAGAAAAATTACCAATTCTCCAATTATTACACCAGATTTAGAATTGTATGTAACAAATCGATACGGCAATTATAGTTTCACTTACGAATTGGAACTGATGCGCACATATAAAGTAAGACCTTTTGTTGCTGTCAGTGCAGGTAACACACGTTTCAAGACAGAACTGGTAGTAAGAGACCCTGAGGTATATACGAGAGATTGCCCAAAGCCTGAGAAAATAGACAATCTATTTGAGTCGATAACACCTCAGAGGTCGGCAACATTGGGACTGCGTTTTGTTTTGCATAAGATAGAATATGACGATGATACCCACCGCACTAACTATATTTGTTTAGATGTCAGTGTTACACACCTTACAGGAGGAGAAGATGCACGCTATATGGTCTTGAAAAATGATATGCCTAATCCCAATGCGGGTAGTGAAGTAGTGATACCCTTTGCCAGCGAAGCAAGACCTGACATTATATATCCTTGATAATGCGGGTAGGATTTACTCAAACCCTTTGGACTTAATCTTACTTAAAGTAGGCTTGACTTGCAGAGTACAGCGACCACCCAAAAAGTATAAAAAGAATGATTAGCTGGGCATTATTTAGTTTTGTTTGAATTGATAAAATCACAATTCATTTATTTTCTCTAAATACCTATCTGCTTGTTGGAGTATCTTTGTCAGTTCCTCTTGCGGCATTTTGTTTAGGGTTACGTACATCATGCCTATACGCGGATTTTTCTCTAATTTTTCCCTATGCCTGTGATAGAAGTGCCAATACAAGCTATTGAAAGGACAGGCACTGTCCCCGTATTTTAAGTCCTTGTTGTAGTGGCATTTAGTACAATAGTTGGTCATTTTGTGCATATAGTTGGCACTGCCTACGTAGGGTTTGGTAGCTACCAAGCCTCCATCGGCAAATTGGCTCATGCCACGAGTGTTGGTAATTTCTACCCATTCTATGGCATCTATATAAATACCTAAGTACCATTCATCTACGTAGTCAGGGTGTACGCCTGCTAAATTGGCAAAGCTACCTGTAACCATTAGTCTTTGGATATGATGGGCATAGGCTTTGTCCAAAGATTGATTGATAGCGTGTTTTAGACAGTTCATTTTAGTCTGCCCAGTCCAATAGAACTCAGGAAGTGGGTTTTGATGCTCAAAAAAGTTTAGCGTTGCATACTGCGGCATATTTGCCCAATACGCTCCCCTCATGTACTCCCGCCAGCCTATGATTTGCCGCACAAATCCTTCTATTTGAGCAATCGCTATTTCATGCTGATTTTTTTCCCAATAGTCTATGGCGGCTTGCACTACTTCCAGAGGACTAAGCAGTTTTACATTCATCACAAAAGAAAGTCGCGAATGGAAAAGATAAGGGAAGTTTGTTTCCATAGCGTCTTGGTACGTACCAAAATGTTTTAAACAACGCTTTACAAAAAAATCTAAGAGTTGCAGGGCTTGTTCTCGGTTAATACACCACTCAAAATTATCTATCTCAATTCTACCTATGGTATTGATATTGAATTTTTTAATCATCTTTACAATTTCCTTCACCTCGTTTTTAAAAGTAAGCGGGGTAGGCACGTTTACTTTTCCATCAAACTTTTTCCGATTTTCTGCATCAAAGTTCCACCTTCCCCCCTGCGGTTCTCCATTTTCCATAAGGATATGGTATTTTTTTCGCATACTTCGATAAAAGCTTTCCAACAGGTAGGTTTTCTTGCCTTTGAAAAAATTGCGCATTTCGTAGCGGGTAGTCAAAAAATGCTCAGTATCATACGCTTGCGAAGGGATAGAGAGTTTTTTACAAAAGTCGGCAAGCTGAACATCTAAGCGATACTCGTCAGGAAGGAGGTATTCAAATTTTTCTACTGAGTACTTCTCAATAATGTTCAGCAAATTCTCAGGAATAGACTGATGATTTTCAACATGGTCTAAGGTCAGGTAAATAAACTGATGTCCTTTTGCTTGCATCTCGGAAACGAAGTATCGCATGGAGGCAAAAAAGGCTACAATTTTTTGGATATGATGCCTGACATAGTTGGTTTCTTGCAAAACCTCCATCATTACGTAAGTTACTTGGCTATCAACTTGTTGAAACCAAGAGTGATGATGATTGAGTTGGTCGCCAAGTACAAGGCGTAATATCTTCATTGGCTTAGGGAATCAGGTTTTTCTTATAACCTAAGCCTTACAAGATTTGTTTTGTTTCAATAAAGTTTAGTTCTCTATTGCCTTCTCTACTCTGCAACCTACTGCCACAATCTCAGGGAGTTCTTGCATACGCATATATTGGCGCAAATGAAGGGTATATTTTCCTGCTCGAGCAAATCGGTAATTGGTAAGCAAGGCAAAACGGTGGTCAAATAAATCTCCTATGCCTTTGCCGTAAGGTTCGCCTGTTTGAGGGTGCATGAGGTTATTCTCTATCATTTTCTCAGCAATTACTTTTCCTGTCGAGTCTTTTAACTCATAGACAATGTATAAGTTATAATATGGATAGGATAGTGTATTGCGAATGTGGTAATACAAATTGTAAGGTACTTGTATATCTTGGATTTCAAAATCAAAACTCATGATTTGATTATCAGCCCATTTTCTTTGCGGCAGGTCTTGGTAGCCCTCAAAAACTCTTTGACTGTCGCAAGCGTAAAATAAAAAGGAAATTGCAAAAAGTAGAATCAAAAAATGAGATTTCAAGCGATAAAAATAAAATCTACGTAATAATAGCATTGGGTTTTAAGTTATAGTTTTACGTACAAAATTATACGATTAGTAGATAGTTTTCTATTTTTCCCAAGACTAAAAAAGACCAAATCAGCTGTTTTTTCTATTTGGCACTAAAAATACTGTTTTTAGCACGCTCTTGGGCAAGCAGTACTTCTAACTCTGCTTCTCTGTTTTTTACCTCTTTTTGAGCAAGTTCTAATTTTTCTAAGGCTTCGCGCATGGCTTCCTGCTTATTGAGTAGTTCCATTTCCATTTCTTTCTGCTCAGTAATATTGACCATGATGACCTGAACTTTGTGAATTTTTCCCTCTAAGTTCCTGATGGGGCAGAAGTTAGTATGAAAAAACATCAGCGTATTGTCTGCTGCAATGATGGCTAAGACTATATTTTTTACTTCCCCCGCAGCTATCTGCTCCCATTCTTTTTGAAAGTCCTCTTTAGCTGGTATCAACTCACAAAAATTCTTTTTTATCAACTGATTACGTTTGTACTGGGTCATATTGGCAAACAGTTGGTTTACAGTTTTGATATGACAGTGTAGGTCGAGTTCTAAAACAGGAACAGACTGATTGAGTGCAGCAATTTTGGAGGCATAGTCCAAGTCTTTTTCTTTTTCCTCCGTAGTGAATTGGGCAAATTGAATCACAGAGGTAGGTCTGCCATCTATGTCAAAAATGGGATTATAGGTACCGTTGAGCCAAACTTCTTTACCCGACTTGCTTACTCTGCGGTATTCCCCTGTGATGTGCGCGCCGCTTTTCAGGCTTTCCCAGAGCAGTTGATAACGTTGGGAGTCTATCTCGTCTTTGGGGAGAAGTATTCTTTCATTTTGCCCGATGAGTTCTTCCTTCTGATAGCCCATGACTTTCAAGTACATCTCATTCACGCTGATGATATTCCCTTCAAAATCAAACTCTACGGCAGCATTGGTTTTATTAATTGCCTCTAAAATGTATTTCATCAAATTACTTTCTTGCTGCTGCTCGAGGAGCTTTTTGCTCAATTCTTCTTTGACTCGGCTTAGTTCCTCTGCGTTTTTTCGCATAAGATGCTCTTTGGACATCAGTTCTGTGTTGATGCGAGTAGCCTCTTCCAAGAATTTCTTAGTTTGCTCATTGGTTTGAATAGTCGCAATAATGCCTCCTAATCTTTCGCTGAGGACTTCCACAAGTTGGATATTCTCCCGACCGATAGCATGCAAAGAGGCAACCTCTAATACACCTATTATTTTTTCATTGGCTCTGATTGGGGCGAGTAGCAGGCTTTGGGGAACAGCCTGCCCCAAGCCTGAGGTGATATAGACATAGTTTTCAGGGATTTCCTCTAAATAAATGGTATTTTTTTCTTTCAAACACTGCCCTATCAATCCTTGATTGATACTAAGGCGTTTTTCTATGTATTTTTTCTTGTTATAGGCGTAGCAAGACACTAATGCTAAGAAAGGCTGGGTATTCTCCTCATTGATTATCAAAAAGATGCCCCCTTGGTTGAGGTCTAAAATAGGGATTAGTTTAGCAAGGAAAGCATCGCAAAGGGTTTTCAACTCAGCGCGTTGATATTGGCGGAGCAAGTTGCCCATTTCTCCTCTGATTCTGCCTTGTCTGCGTCTTTCTTCTTCGTCTTCATAGGCTTTTTTGAGTTTATTTCGCATCTCTATTAGTGCCTCACCGAGCAGGTCGCCCTCCCCTGCTTTTTGGAAAGGAGCATCAAACTTCCCTTCCCCAATATGAAGGGCAAAATGAGTAGCATTTTTAAAATTATTGACTACTCGATTGAATGAATATACTAAGGGCAGCAAGGTCTTATCTACTCTGCGTCTGAGGCTTGCGTTAAAATTGCCCGTAGAAACCTCATCGCTAATTTCAATCAAGTGTGGGATAGCTACTCTAAAATGCCTGTAAAGTAGATAAATGCAAAGCAAAGAAAGCAAGACAATAGCAATAATGAAGACAAAACTCCACCTTTCTTTGCCCCAAAAATATATAGACAAAGCAAGTAAGAAAATTAACGTTAGCAGACCTACAAGTATATGATATACAGTTAGTTTCTTCACTCGTCTTTTTTGATTTTATTTTAAAAGTTATGCTACAATGTACTGCTTTACGTAGCTATCTTGATTGGTTAAATATAAGAGGTTATTTTCATTTTTTGACATATTTTTAATAATATCAATAAAAGAATGGTTAAACGTCCAAATAAAATCAGGTTGTATCTTCAAATCAGGGGTAATAAAATTGGTTTTCAAATAAAAACTTACATCGTCTTTGTCCATTTCGTTCATTATCATTTCTTTGATTTTGGGGAAAGAAAGTTTTTTCA
The DNA here is from genome assembly GCF_900113045.1 of Thermoflexibacter ruber. Classification (GTDB taxonomy): domain Bacteria; phylum Bacteroidota; class Bacteroidia; order Cytophagales; family Thermoflexibacteraceae; genus Thermoflexibacter; species Thermoflexibacter ruber. The sequence continues at coordinate 7,936 of NZ_FONY01000045.1, read as the reverse complement.
GCAAAGGCACGTAGCCAAAAATTTTGATTTTGAAAAAGTTAGATAGTTGAGTAATGACCGAAGCGGTCAAGATATTGGCAATTTCTGTGAGAAAAGCCTCTCGCATCTCTGTATCGTGGTGAGCAGAAGCGGGAAGGCAGGCTTTGGAAAGATTGGCGGCATCAGCAAATTTTAAAATCAGGTAACTGTGGGCAGGCATATCCCCCATGATAGCTGAGGCAAGTACATACTGCAACTCATCTTGGTTCAGGTTCTCTGCAAGCACATAACGAATCGGTTTAAATTGTACTTCGGCACTTTGCAATTTTATCTCATTTTTTGCTAATTGAGAAAAGGATTCTGCTGAATTTGCCAGTGCCAAATTCATAAGTTTATTTGCTAAATGTAGCTCATTGGGTTCGAGCAAATCGTTCATGTTCAGTTATTTTTTTAATTTACCGATACTCCATTAGGGATAGTTTGCAGGGCTTTTCGTCCTCTGAACAGCAAATTTACAATAGAAGGAATATCCAACACAAGACACACACTCCCATCGCCTAAGATAGTTGTTCCACTTATCAATTTATGATGATGTAAGGGATAAAGCAAGGGTTTTTCCACAATTTCTTTTTGTTGTACCAACTTATCTACCACCAAGCCAATTTGCTTATTGTCAAAGGAAACGATAATTATATAAATTTTTTCTTTTTCATCAAGAGTTTGATAAGTGTTTTGCCAAAAAGCACTTTGATAAAGGTCTGCCAAAGATTGAATACTGAACAAATCTCTCAGGAAAATGACGGGTAAGGTTTCCTCTAAATACGTTACTACCAAGCCTTTGCCTAATTTTTGAAAATTAGTTTTTTTGAATGCCACAACTGCTTCGGTAAAAATGATAGGAATAGCGTACTTAGTTGCTAATACTTCAAAAAGCATCACACTTTTTACAGCCAAAGAAGTCGGCAAAGCAAGGCTAAAAGTAGTCCCAGCATTGACCATTGTCCTAATGCTGATTTTTCCTCCAATCGCATTGATAGTATTTTTTACCACGTCCATGCCCACGCCGCGACCTGAAACTTCGGTAACTTGCTCTGCACTCGAGAAGCCCGATTCAAAAATATAATTAATCACATCGTCATCAGAAAGACTATCTGCGGCTTCTTGGCTCACCATTTTTTTTTGTACCAATTTTTTCCTAATATACTCAGGATTAATGCCTTTTCCGTCATCGCTTATCTCGATAATTACTGCATCGCGCTCGTTTCTTGCACTTAGCTTTACCGTACCTACTTCCGATTTACTTTTCAATACCCTGTCGGTAGGTGGCTCTATACCATGGCTGATGGCATTTCTGACCAAATGCACCATTGCATCGCTAATACTTTGCAAAACGGCTCCATCTATTTCTATTTCAGTACCTTCTAATACTAAATTTACTTTTTTTGCTTCTAAGGTAGCAACATCTCTGACAATGCGGTGGAATTTCATAAATAGCAAATTGACCTGCACTAAGCGAACATTCATCACTCCATACTGCAAATCAGAGGTCAAGCGATAAAGGCGGGCATATTCATTTTTTCGCAGACGGTCATCAGCTACTTTCAGCATCAGCCTATCTCTCTCCACCAACAACTCCCCTACTAAGTTGAGCAGGCTATCTAACTTACGGATAGGCACTTGTATCAAATCAGAGAAGGCTAATTGGGAGGTAGTAGCATTGATTTCTTCGTTTTTCTCTTCCTCAGCAATTTTCTCCTCGTTGGGTAGTTCATTATCGACCTTCACCAATTCAGTTTGGAGAGGAGTATTTACTATGGTTTCTCCTTCTATCTTTTTGTTAGCACTTTCCCTTAAAATTACTTTTAGCTTGGTAGTTAAGCCCTTGTAAGCAATTTTCCTATCAGCATTGATGTTTTGTATAAGTTCGCCAAGTTTGTCATTTGCTCTAAATAAGTCGTTGAATTTCTGCGTATCGAGAAGTAAATTTCCTTTCTTAACCTCCCCAAAAATATCCTCGAGCAGGTGAGCAATTTCTGCAATGCCTTCGTAGCCCATCGCGGCTGCATTGGCTTTGAGCGTGTGAGTAATGCGAAAAATAGCCTCTACCGCCTTTTGGTTGGTGTGGTCTTTTTCCAATTGGGTGAAAAAGCGGTTCAACTGTTCGTAGCTTTCTAAGGCTTCTGCCAAGAAAATTTCTTTGAGTTCGTCATTTTTCATTTGGTCATGGCTCTATCTGCTTTTGAAAAACAAATATTTCTCGAAATATACGAAAAGACTTATTTTATTCTAATTACATTTTCCAAATTTACTTTGCCTTCGGATACTTCTAAAAGATTGGCTTGTAGCTTAATTTCTTTCTTGTCTGCTGACAAAACAAATTTCTCGTTAGATGACTTGCGGATTTTCCCCTCACTAAGGCGAATCACAGAGGTAAAAGTGGCTGTTTTTAAAAAATTTTTCATCTGTTCTTCTTTTTGCTGGTCGCCCCCTGACTGCTCCGAGAAATCAGTCAACCCTTTTAAGTGAAAAAAATTAATCCTTTCCAAATTCTTTTTTTCTATCTTGTAAATTGCAGGAAAACTCTCTAATTCAGGGTATTTGCGGCGGTTCATTTCATTTAAGGCATCGTTAAGCGCATCTATATCTTTGAAATCGAACTTCATTCCAAAAATATAATTTACCTTGTCATTAATTCCCTGAGCGTTGCTGATGCCTTCCATTTTATTGAGGTCTTCGGCACCTTTGACGAAAGTAGAATCTATCTCCTCAGCACTGATTTTCTCCTCATTTTGGTTCATTTTCATAAAAATATCCACAAGGTTCTTACTCTTGCTTAGGTCTATCAACATGGTATAAGTCCCTGAACCATTATTTTTCAAAGAAACTTCTTCTTTCACCTCAAAGCAAGCACTTAAAATAAAGGCAGGAATAAGAGAAAAGTACAAAGCTAAATATCTGGTTTTAAAAAGGTTAATCATTTTTGTATGTGATTTTTTATTTATAAACTAACCGCTCCATAGTTTTTGATATTTTTCGCAATATCTTTATTGAAGCATTTTTGCACAATATTAACAAACTTTTAAGCCATTTTGCAAAATGCAAGCACAATAAGGTAAATTAACCTTTTTAATGACTTATTGGATAACAAATTTATGGAAAACAACGCATTATTAGACGTAATCGTCATAGGAGCGGGTTATGCAGGGCTAACAGCAACCCGTTTGCTCAAAGAAACAGGGAAAACCGTTCTCCTTTTAGAAGCCAGAGAAAGAGTTGGGGGCAGAGTTTACACACACTACATTGATAATCAGTTATATGTGGACTTAGGTGGTCAATGGATAGGACCTACCCAAGATAGGATTTATGCTCTTGCCCGAGAGATGCACGTAAATACTTTTAAAACCTATAATGAGGGAAAAAATGTGATTTTGTTAAACAATCAACGCAAAGAATATACTGGATTAATTCCTAAAATAGACCTGCCTTCTTTACTCAATATTGACTTTGTGTTGAAAAAATTAGACCGAGTAGCCAAACAGATAGATTTGCAACATCCTTGGAAGTCTATGAAGGCAAAGGAATTAGATAGTAAAACTTTAGCAAGTTTTTTAAAAGAAAACATTTATTTTTCTAATGCCCAAAAAGTAGTAGAGGCGGGTTTGGAAACACTATTTGCCTGTTCTCCTTCTGAAATTTCCCTTTTACATGCCTTGTTTTATATCAAGTCAGGAACTAATCTAAATGTATTGCTCAATATAGAAAACGGGGCGCAACAAGATAGATTTGTCGGAGGAGCGCAGCTGATAGCCAATAAGTTAGCAGAAGTATTAAAGGAAAATATTTTACTGAGCCACCCAGTTCAAAAGATAAAGCAAGAAGGGAATAAGGTAGAGGTCTTTACAGAAAAAGGTATTTTTTTGGCTAAAAAAGTCATTGTTGCTGTACCGCCTCCTATGGCACAGCGTATTCATTATGAGCCACTTCTCCCAGCGCAACGTGAGCAGCTCCTGCAAAGAATGCCTATGGGAACGGTGATTAAGTGTATGGCAATTTACGAGCGACCTTTTTGGAGAGAGCATGGCTACAGTGGACAAGCTATGTTAGATGAGGGATATGTCCAAGTAACCTTTGACAACTCGCCTTTTGATGCTAAGTATGGTATCTTGTTGGGCTTTTCATTAGCCGACAGGGCAAAACAACTGATGAGTTTTTCCCAAGAGGAACGTAAATCACTGGTTTTGAATACTTTTGAAAAATTATTCGGTGAAAAGGCACTAAATCCTTCGTACTACATAGATAAATGCTGGGCAGAGGAAGAATGGAGCCGCGGGTGTTATGTAGGCTATATGACTACTGGAGCATGGACATCTTTAGGCGAAGCCTTAGCCAAACCTTTTGGGAATATTCACTGGGCAGGAACGGAGACTTCTCCTATTTGGAATGGCTACATAGAAGGGGCAATCCGCTCTGGGGAGAGAGTAGTGCAAGAGGTACTTTCGGCATAAGTAATATTTTAATCTTATTTTTAATATAAATCTTTAAAAAGAATTTGTTTAAGAAAAAGTTTTCTAAGATAAACTTTTAAGTTTTCTTAGAAAAAGTTAAATCATATTAAAAATTATCTGTAAATCCACTTAATTTGGCATAAAAAATGAGTGTAACATAGAAATATATGCAAAAAATATCGTAGATTGCATAAGTAGATAGTATAAAATATTATGTAAGGTTTAAGCATAAAATAGCAAATAGTTAAACACCTATTTTTTTATTTGAATCCAGATTTTCACTCTAACTGCTTTAAACCTTTGATACAGTTTACCTTTACCCCATTAGATTAAGAAGATGAAATATTTAGCATTTTTTTTAGCACTTATCACAGCTCTTTTCTCTACAGCCTTTCTCCTTGCCCAAAGTCACGTAGAGATAAACGGACGTATCATAGATGATACGGGGCTTCCCGTAGGCGATGCGAAGGTATCCATAGAAAATGGACAGTACATTCAGAGTACTTCTATGGGTAGGTTTCGCGCTACTATCTTTTCTAAAAATCCTGAAATTAAAAATGTAAAAGTATATAAGTCCGGCTATAAATTAGAAAATTGGAAATTTGATAGGGAAAAGGAACTACTTATTATAGAGATGATTAGACTCTCTCAAAATGAGATTTTAAGTGCTAAAACTATCAAAGGAATACTTTATAACGCCAATGGGGTACCTGTAAAAAAAGCATGGATTACGGTAGAAGGAGTTGCGCTCATGGACGTAGCGATGACCAATGAGAAAGGAGTTTTTTACTTGCGAATCCCACCCGATGAGAAGTTTAGCAACAAGAATAAAATTTTAGTAGATGGCAAGCATATCAACGCTTCTTATGTGAAATACGATGAGAAAAAAATGACCTTGTATATCATCTGGAAAGGTGAGGGAAACGGGGCTACTACGCTCAATGAAAGTGAGAAAGAAACTACCAACAAAAGCGATGCTTTAGCAGATAAACTTAGCACCTATCAAATTAATATCTTAGACGAGAACTCCAAGCCTGTTACAGACCTTTCTGTGAATGCGTGGGGGATAGGATTTTTCAAGACGGACTCCGAAGGCAAGTTTAGTATAGAAGCCAAAGATATTCGCTCAGTGAAGTTCATCATCAAAGGTTTTGACAAGTTGAAGACAGATTACGCAGAGGGAAACAAAGTTTTTATCCTTGTACGCAGTGAACTTCCACGTTCTCCTGTCATAGAAGAAGCCAATATTAATCCTGCGAATACAGATGTTAAAACAGTAAGCAACAAGGCAGATACCATCAAAAAAGGAGATTATGCGAGCCGATTCAACCGGGTTACAGACGAGCTGAATGCAGAAAAAGAACTTTTTGAGCAGTCAAGTGATAGGGTTAAGGCAGAAATTGATAAAATTAATGAGGAGTTAGCCAAAGATAAGTCCCTGAATGAATCACAAAAGCAAGTCCTACAAAGCTATTTGGTAAGTTTGGAAGAGTTAATGAATACAAATGCTAAAGTATTTGAGTACAATCAACAACAGACCAAGAACCGATTGGAAATGATGCGTTCTTTTGTTTCTGCAAAAAATAAAATGGACGAGGAGCTGCTCAGAGAAATGGAAAAGGAAAAACAGGAAATGGAATCCGATTTTCGTAAAAATATATTGGCTATTTCTGCGGTAGCGGCGATTTTAGGCTTGTTGGTCATTGCTTCTCTTACTGTTTTGAGATATGTAAATACTCAAAAGAAGAAAATAGAAGTAGCAAATAAAAACTTAGCAGTAGCTACCCAACAACTGAGCGAAAAAGTAGATGAAATCAACCAGAAAAATGAAGAAATGCGTGTGCAAGCTGAGAATCTGCAAAAGATAAATCAAGAATTACATAAAAAAGATGCCAATATTACTGCAAGTTTGAACTATGCCCAACGCCTCCAAAAATCTACTTTCCCTGATGTGGCACTTATTCAGCAGGCTATCCCCAACTTTTTCGTCTTTTTTAGACCCCGAGATATTGTTAGTGGTGATTTTTACTGGTTCTCAGAAAAAACTAATCCTGTTACAGGGCATAAGCAAACTTTTTTGATAGCAGCAGACTGCACAGGACACGGCGTACCCGGTGCCTTTATGAGTATGGTAGGTGATGCACTTTTAGAAAAAATTATCAATACGCAAGGGATAGACTCCCCAGATGTGATTTTGACTGAGTTGCATACAGGGATTCGATACATGCTCAATCAAGAAGAAAGTGCAAACAATGACGGCATGGATATGGGTATATGCCTCATAGATAAAACCAATAAGACCTTAGAATATGCAGGAGCCAAAACTCCTCTGCTGTATATCCAAGACGGTGAGCTACATAGCATCAAAGGAACAATGATGTCCTTAGGCGGACTTCAACTTAAAGAAAATAATTTTACAAAGCACACTATTTCCATAGACAAACCTACCACTTGTTATCTATTCTCTGATGGCTTCCACGACCAATTTGGTGGAGAAACTAATAAAAAGTACAGCAAACAACGGCTTAGTGAACTTCTGCTCTCAATACATCAAGAGGAATTTGAGCGTCAAAGAGAGATTCTATCCAATGAATTTGATAATTGGAAAAAGGATACCAAGCAAATAGACGATGTGCTGGTGATGGGCTTTAGAGTATAAAATTAAAAAAAATTTGTCTAAAAGGTCAAAATTTTGGCTTTTTAGACAAACTCATCTCATTATTCAAAAGTTTACCTACTAATTTCTCCAATACAAGCCTTCTAACATAGGTTCTGTGCCATAAATATTGGTGATTTCCGTTCCTATTTCTATTCTACCCGAAGTCGAGGCAGAGAAACCATTAAAGTTACCGTTGATGGCATAGTGCAAAGCCGCACCAAACATAGGGTCGCGTGTATCTCCCCAATTGCGAGAAGCGTCTTCCACAGTAGCAAAATTAGGTTCCATGCCTTGGTAAAATACTTCACCTATTGCATTGGTAGTGCGAAAAGTAATAGGAGAGAAAGTATGATTTTGCTCTACCATAATCGGTCCTCCTACAAACTTGCCAAAAGTACGAGAACCGACAATAGCTACATTCATAAATGGACGCAAACTATTAATAACGTGAGTTATTGAGGTAATTGTTTAAAAGTCAATTTTTTATGATAAAAAATGTTCAATATTAATAAATATAGTATATTTGAAAATTACACTAATCAAAGAATACTATGTACTTAATATTGAACACAACAAAACTAATAGAAATTTACATTACTTGTGATGACTTTGCTAAAAAATTTGAACAGTATCAATTAAGTCAAGGACAAGTTGTACCACAAGAAAAAATGTCTTGTTCAGAAATCATGGCAATTGTGATTTATTATCATATATCAGGCATGAAATGTTTCAAATATTACTATCAAAGTATTATTAAAGGCTATCTAAAATCTTATTTTCCAAACAGTTATAC
>NZ_FONY01000097.1 GCF_900113045.1 Thermoflexibacter ruber | reverse complement strand
AATTTTCAAATATACTATATTTATTAATATTGAACATTTTTTATCATAAAAAATTGACTTTTAAGCAATTACCTCAATAACTCACGTTAGGTATAGTCTTTAAGGTAGAGTTGAAAAGCCACCTTCTCTAAAAAATCTAACTTCATCAACAGGCGTATAGGCTCGTTGATGATGATTTTTTCTGCATTGTCTTGGTCAGCAAAAAATGCATCAAATCTTTCTTGGGTAATATTTCCTTCTGGGTTTTCCAATTTATAGGTTTCGTAATCTTTATAGAAAATTACAATTCCTTTTTTACCAATCATGCGCGTATGGCGAACAAACGCCGCTCCTTTGATACGCATGACCACTCGGTGGAAAATATCTTTTTCAGGCTCGCGGTAGCGGTCTAAGGTTTCGCGGAGTTCCTGCTTAATTTTTTTTGCAGGAATAATGATTTTGTACTTTACGGATTCTCTAAACATTTTTTCCTTGCCCTCAACTACCGACCTATCATATACGCGCAAGATAAAAGCCAGCGAAGATTCAAAAAGCCCGTCAATATTCATCAGCATTTGGAACTTCTCTTTTTTGCTCAAATCTGAGTTTTCTACTTCCGCAATGATAGGCTCAAAAAGCGTCAAAATATACTCCAACTGATAATACAAAGGGCTGAGAATCTGCTGCTCTGCCATGCCATGCTGCAAGTTGTCCATCATAAAGTTCCATATTGCTTCTGAGTAGGTGTAAGTTACTTGGTCTTTGGTAAAGCGAAGGTCTTTGATGTCGTCTTTTACGTCTTTGATGGCTTCTTGGAGGTATTTGTACTGATTATAGCGTTGTTGCTCTTTGAGGTCTTCGCGCTGCTTTTCTGTAGCTTTGTATTGGATATAAAAGGCTAAGAATGTTACACCTACACCTATCAAGCCGATGACAGGATTGGTCGCCCCACCAAACGCATCTCCTATTTCGTTAGGAGCAGTCATACCTAAATATTCTATACTTGTCAGGAAAATAGGAAGGGTAAAAGCGATTAGAGCACCAAATAGAAATATAATTACTGCAATAGCAATAATTGTATTATTGTAGAAAAACATCTTTACCCTCAAGAAGAGCCTTTTGAGTTGTTTCACGGCACTTATAAATTTATCTTTTAATTTTAAAAATATCCTACAAAATATCCTACTCTTTGGGGGGCAGATTTTATTTTATTTTAAAGTTAAGACTTTTAAAATTTAAAATCAAAAAGATAGCATGAAAATTTAGGCTGAGATAGTAAATTAAATGCAAAAATAATTGTAAATGTTCTTTTTGCTCTCTATCTAAATCTTTCCCCATAAGGAGAAAGACTTCTTGATAATCAAAGACTTGACTCGCTTCTCCAAGAGGGGCGCAGTGCAACTGAAGGTTTGGGGAAGGGGTAGTTATTTTTGTGCGATGGTTTACTTACTTTGGTTAAACAATGATAAAATGTCAGCTAACAAACATTTAGAAAACTTACTTGTTTGTAAAATTGTTATTGAATCGTACATGATAAAGCCCATATCCATCAGGGCAATATCACAAAATGGAGTTTATTTTCTAATTTATTATATCTAAAACAATGAAAAGCAAGGCAAGTTACTTATTATGTTATATATTGCTTTTGGGAACGCTTCTCGCCTGTGTGCAGGAAGGCAATACCCAATCTAAGAGCGATAAAAAAGCAAAATCTTCTGATAATCAATCATTAACAAATAAAAATATGGATATAGCAACATTTGGAGCGGGTTGTTTTTGGTGCGTAGAGGCAATATTCCAGCGTGTAGAAGGTGTACACAAAGTTGTTTCAGGGTATATGGGAGGCAAAACAAAGAATCCTACTTACAAGGAAGTTTGCACAGGCACAACCAATCATGCCGAAGTATGTCAAATTACTTATGACCCTGAAAAAATTTCTTACGATGAGTTATTGGAAATTTTCTGGAAAACACATGACCCCACCACCCTCAACAGACAAGGGGCAGACGTAGGGACGCAGTACCGCTCTGTCATTTTTTATCACAACGACCAGCAGAAACAACTTGCAGAAAAGTACAAGCAAGCACTGACCGAAGAGAAGGTATTTGATAAGCCCATAGTTACTGAGATTTCACCTGCACAAGAATTGTATATTGCAGAGGACTATCATCAAAACTACTTTAACGACAATCCCAACCAAGGCTACTGCTCCTTTGTGATTGCCCCTAAAGTAGAAAAATTCAAAAAAGTTTTTAAAGCAAAACTAAAAAAAGGAGAGTAAAGACAACTTCTCTAAGCCTCACAGAAATAAAAATTTGTGAGGCTTTTTTATGTAATTGCTCTATCTAAGTGCGTATAGCCACCATCTACATAGATAATCTGCCCTGTGGTGTGCATAGATTTATCTGAAATCAGAAAAAGCGTCATGTAAGCGATTTCCTCAGAAGTAGTCATACGCTTGCCTAAGGGAATGCGTCGGGTAATTTCTTGGAGTTTTTCCTGCGGATTTTCAAAGGTATTCAACCACTTTTCATATAAAGGGGTCATTACCTCCGCAGGAGCGATGGCATTGACGCGAATCTTATAGGGCAGGAGTTCTACCGCCCATTCTCGGGTAAGTCCCAACTGTCCTGCCTTAGAGGCAACGTAGGCTGAGGTGCCTCCCTGCCCTGTTACCCCTGTCTTGGAACTGATATTGATGATGCTACTGTCTTGCTCTTTCTTTAGAGCGGGCAGGGCATAGTGAGCCATGGTGTAGTAGTGGAAAATATTGTTTTGGATAGAAGCCATGAACTTCTCTGGGCTACCATTCTCCAAACCTACTCCGTCATTAAAACCTGCATTATTGACTAAGGCATTGATACGTCCATACTTTGCCAAGACTTGCTCTACAGCATGTTGGCAATGTTTGGCTTCGCTCAGTTCTGCGGCTACCGCAAAGCACTCAAAGCCTTCTTGTTTAAGAGCTGTTTCTAAGACTTTGCCTCGCTCTGCGGAACGCCCTACAATAACAGGGATAGCCCCTTCTTTTGCCGCTTCCTTCACTATTGCCTCTCCAATCCCACTGTACCCCCCTGTAACTATGATTACCTTGCCTTTTAAACCTAAATCCATAATCCAATGAGTAATAGTTTTTAATAATTTTAAGAATTTTAAATTGACGTATGTACCTATTTTGATTAAGGTTAAATAAATATCTGCTCTCTCGTAGCACTGATTTTCTAAATCACTTGTCTTCCCAATTTGGGAAAATCGGGACTACTCGCCAACCATGACAAACGCTCCCCAATAGTAAGGATATGCTTTTTCCTTTCTGACTTGCCTCTGGGCTTCTACGAAGGCGTTTCTTTTGCTTTTTCCATTCACTAACCATTCCTTGTAAAATCTTTGCATGAAATCTTGGGTAGTTTTGTCATCTACTTTCCACAAAGA
>NZ_FONY01000099.1 GCF_900113045.1 Thermoflexibacter ruber | reverse complement strand
AAAAATTCAAAAATTCAAAAATTCAAAAATTTAGTACTTTTCCGAGGTCAAAAAAGCAAATTTTACTACTATTATTTCTCTATCTTCTCTTATTAGAAGGTTGTAAAACTAATCTAACAGAAATAGAACAGGAGATGAGTCAAATAAAACCTAATTCTTCTTCTTTGCAAGAAAAAATAGATATTTCTAAGTCTTTTTCTAAGCTAAAAGTAAAAAATGGACGTTTGTTGTTCAAATCAAGGAAAGAATTTGTAAACCTTGTAGAATTACTTGCAGATATAAAAAGAACACCAACAGAAATAGATTCTATTAGAAAAAACCTTAGCATTAAGCCTTTTAAAAATTGGAACGATAGTACGGAGCGTATTACCCTTGAAGAAGGTGTATTCATTCCTAATTTTATTGCTTGTTTACTGAACGAAGAAGGGGAATATCAAATTGGAGATACTATTGTTGCCTTTTACAAAGGTTATCAAATATTTCTTTTAGAAAAAAATGTATCTTCATTAAATAGAATTAAAGCTAATATAACTAATCCTCCCAAAGGTTCAGTTCTTGAGATTCATAAGCTATATAAAAATGATACGGGCGAATCTATTTCTAACGGGAGAACTGAGTCTGGCTCTATATCGCTCAATCAAGTAATTAATCGGATATGTTATTTTTCTACAAATATTAACTATAAGATAGTCTTTGAACTATGGAATGCGGGGGCTTATGTTGGCTCTGGTCAGTATAAAATGTTTTTAAGAACACAGATTAAAGTAGAGTATTTTCACAGCAATTCTGGTACTTGGAAAAATGCAGGTGAATATTCAGAAAAATTTATCTCCAATTTTACAGCAAGTTTTGGAAATGGTGTAAATGTATATCGCACTTATTCTAATGCTTCATGGAGTCTTGCAGGTAATTACACATTACAACAAGAATTAGCATCCTCCTATTCCTCAGAAAGCAAATGGTATATTAATCAAATGCAAGGTCAATATTTGACTAAGGTTTATCCTTTTTATCAAAATCAGACTGGAAATAGCTGTGGTACCGGTTATTATTCTGAGTTTATTTATTGGTTTTAAGCAGTTACATAAATTATCACTTGGCTATAATTTTTAGTAATCAGCAAAAAAACGTAAAGCATCATAGACATTATAAATTACTTAATGATTTATCTTACTTAAATAAAAAAATCATAATGGAAAAAAATCTTTTAAGAAAACTCTATGTAGGAGTAATATTACTCTTAACAGTTTGTTTAGGAAGTGCTTGTGATAGATTGATCCTAAAACCCATCTCAGAAAATGTACTAAAAGCAAAAATAAACGAGAATGACTGGATAGCTCAAGAAGTGGATAAGCATTTTCTTATGAAAAACACAAAAGCCCTTAATTCTGTGGCGTTTGAAGGAAAACTCAATAGAGAATCTCTACAACTTATTATCATTGATAATAGACAATCTTTAGATGGTTTTTTTTACAATCATCCCATTTCTGAGCTTGAAATAGGGCAAATATCTTCTTGTATTTATCATAATGGAGATACAGGCTATCTTGGCACTCCTGAAATTAAAATTATCATGATGAATAATGAAGTTATTGAAGGGTATTTTAGTGTAGAGTGTGTAGAAGTGTCACCTCAGCAAAAGGAAAACCCAAGTCGCGTTAGAATATCTGATGGATATTTCAAGTTTAGGATAAATTAAGTCGATAACCATGGCATTGGAAAGAGTCAAAGATTTTTTGTAATAATCATGACTCTTTCTAAGATTATTCTTTTTTTAATCATTTGTATATATGTCAAAAAAAATTAGATTATTAATCATTGGGCTACTTTTATTTCACATATCATTTGGGCAAGGGAGTAGGAATTTGATGTTTTCTTTTGGTATAGGCGGCATAAGTTCTCCTGCAAGTCATAGAATCCAAGCACCAAGTCTTGGCATGAGCTATTTTCTCAGCACTAACTATATAATCAGTAATCATTATACGATTGCGATAGATTATACAAGTGGCAGCCATGAATATACTTCCAATATTTATGATTCAAGTACTCCTCTATTAGCTTCAAAAATCCAACTTAGAGCTTTAAGTTTAATTTTTAAATATAAAATATTACATAAAAACTACTTCAGCATTGATATAGGAACAGGATTCAGTCTATTGCATAGCCTTCATAGACATCCTATCTATGAAGGTATAAAAGACAATCTTTCTTTTAAAGAGATGAGATTTTTCAAACATACTGATTTAGCTTTCCCTTTTAAATTGGAGCTTAATTTTCGCTTAGCAAGTAATTGGATATTAGGGGTAGATAGTGGAGTATTCTCTGCTCCTACAGCCTATCCTTTGGTCGGCATCTCTTTGCTTCCTCGTCTTAGCTATATCATTAAGTAAAAGTTTATTTATACTCAAATTATAGATAGAAGGGCATTAACTATTAACTGTCAATCATTAAAATATTATCTAATTTTTACCTTATAAAGTAAGTATCTAAAAATCAGCAGTATGACTCAGACTATTTATGATATGTGTAAAACAAAAAACTTTTGTCCTAAACATGTGGCTGAGGTCGGTGTATATCTACCCGAAACATCTAATTTACTGGATTTTATTCAACAAAATATCCGAGCAACGTTGGTAGAGGCTGACCCTGAAATGGTAGAGCGTATTCGGGCTTACTTTCGTAATCAGCATGCTATCACTATCTTTCCTGTAGCTATTTTTGACTACCATGGAATTGTTGAGTTTGCCAACGCAGGCGCATCTTCTTTTATTACCACACTCGAGGCTACTCCTGCATTAGTCAATGACAATTATCAAATTAGCGAGAATAATAAATTTACTGTAGAAGCAAAACGATTTGATGAAATTGATGATGGTACTATAGATTTATTAAGCATTGATATTGAGGGAGCAGAGTGGTATGTCATCAAGCATATGAAAAGCCGTCCATCTGTGATTTCTATTGAAACTCATGGGAAATTATACACTAATCCCTTTTTAAAAGATATCTTGATGTGGATGCAAGATAATAATTATCAATTATGGTATAAAAATACATCTGATAGCGTATTTATCAAAAAAGGAGTATTTGAAATAAGTTTTTTAGAAAAAACAATCCTATTTTTGGCAAATTTGAACCATAGCATTAGACGCATAAAAACCAAATCTATCCTAAAACTTAAACAAGTGCTGAAATGGTTAAAATGATTTTTAGACATTGCTTTCCAAATTAATTTTTCTCACCTAATCCTATTGGGATAATAAAATCGGCGTTTGAGGATTTCCGTAACTGAGCCTTTGTGTCGGTAGCCTTGGAAAGTTCCCA
>NZ_FONY01000102.1 GCF_900113045.1 Thermoflexibacter ruber | reverse complement strand
TATGGAAATTTATGCGTAAAAAGGTCATTGATACTTGTTTTTATAGAAAGTTTCAAGATTTCAAGGAAAAGGTCTGTGAGTTTTTTACCCATATTACCCAATATAAGCAGGAATTAAACAGGCTATTTCTTGGAATTTTCATATCCCTAAAACTAAAACCAATTTTTATTGAGTATAAAACGCTTCCCCATGGACGCAAACAATATAGTCTATTCAAATACGGATTAAAGCAACTCAGTAATATGTTTCTTAATGAAGAAAAAGTAGCAAATTTTGACAAAATTATTACATTATCAATAATATATTTATTATCAAATAGATATAAAATTATTAAATTTTGTCTTAGTACAGTAATCTATTTATTTAAGCTATCTTAAAAACTAAATATCTATGGGAATACTAAGAATAATCACGTTTATAATAATTTTTTTTTCTTTATATCAAATCTGTAATGCGCAGAATTCCAATCAGAATCAAGAGGTATCGGATAGCCTAAATGAAGAACAACTTATGGAAGATATAAAGATGGCTATTGAACATTATCAAAATAGGCAGTATAAACACGCTATACATCTATTTGAGAAAAATATAGCAACCTTAAAAGCAATGTATAGAGATGTGCCTAATCTGTCTTCATATTTAGGCTTACTAAATATTCTTTCTGATTGTTATCAAAATACTTGGCAATTAGAAAAATATAATGAACTACAAGCAGAAAGAGATGAAATAAGAATGCAAATATATGAAAACGCCGACTGGAAAGTAATGTTTCGCATAGGAAACGACCTATTGAATGAAGGTAAGTATGAAAAAGCACAATTAGTATTAGAAAAATTAAAAGTAAAAACTGAGAAAGATTTTCAAAGACAATCTTTAAACTATATTGAGGTTTGTAATAGTTTAGCTCTTTTGTATAAAAGACGCGCAATGTATGATATTGCAGAAAAATTATACTTAGAAGTAAAAGATATATGTAATAGTCTATTAGGTAAAAAAAGTTATGAGTATGTTCGTACATGCAATAATTTAGGAATGCTATATTATGAATACGGTAATTATGTAAAGGCAGAGCTTCTACTTTTAGAGGCGAAAGATATACTACAAAAGGATATTGGTAAAGAAGATGAGAGAGGTATGTACCCACAATGCTGTAGCAACTTAGGCTTACTATACATAGAGCAAGGTTTGTTTAAAAAAGCCTACGATGTATTATTGGAATCAAAAGATATCCGAGAAAAAATATTCACAAGAAAAAGTGAAGAGTATGGACAATCATGTCATAATCTTGCTTTATTATATTCTCGAGTTGGTTATTATGAATCTGCATTAGCTTTGTATAAAGAAGCTAAAGAAATAGCCGAGATTTTCTTAGGTAAAAATCATCCTGAATACGCTACTTACTGTGATAACTTAGGGGGTTGTTATGAAGAATTAGAACTTTATGAAGAGGCAGAGTCTTTACGTATTGAAGCTAAAAATATTCGTAAAATAACCTTAGGCATAAATCATCCTTGGTATGCTTATTCTTGTAATAACTTAGGATTTTTCTACTCAAAACGTGGTTTTTTTAAACAGGCTCTTTCTTTGTACCAAGAGGCATTGGATATTTACGAAAAACAATTTGGTAAAGAGCATACAGAGTATATAAAAACTTTGAGTAATATATCCGCTTTGTATTACCAAGAAAAATTATATGAAAATGCATCACCATTAATTAGCGAAGCCATCAAAATTGAATTTGATTACTTAAAAAAGAATTTACTTCATTTAAGCGAAAAAGAGAAAAAAGATTATTTTAACACCATTAGCAGCAATCGTATCGGATTTTATTCTATTTTAGTAAAAATTTTAGAAAACGAAACTTCCTACAAAGACCTAAATGTACTTTTGCAAAATACTTTTAATTTTACCTTACAATCAAAAGGCTTAATGCTTTCTGAGGTAAAGAAGATGAAAAATCATATTTTGCATAGTAGCGATACAAGCCTAAGAAATAAATTAGTTGCTTGGCAAAGGTATAAAACCCAAATTTCTAAAATTTATAATCTGCCTCTTGCTGATAGAGAAAGAAATACACAACAAATATTATTCTTAGAAAATGAAATAAATAACTTAGAACGCTACTTGTTTACAAAATCTTCTATATTTAAAGAAACTTATGAAAATATCAATATCCAGCTATCAGATATTCAAAAAAATCTCAAAGCAGGCGAAGTGGCTGTAGAACTAATAAGAACACCATTATTACCTAATGATGAATATGTTTTTGATTACATAGGTAAAGGTTTTAGTTACGATACACTTGGAAGCAATGGAGCAGTAAGAGTTATAAAAGTAATATCTAACAAGAGTCCTGCCTATAAGATAGGTTTAAAAATTAATGATGAAATATTAAGTATAAATGATATTATTACAAGTGGAAAATCTATTAGCCAAGTATCAAGCCTATTGAAAGAAGAATCATGTAAAATAGAGATATTAAGTGCCGAAACTAAAAGTAAAAAAATACTTATCATAAAAAATGACTCTGTATTTGTAAAAAAACAAGCAGATATTATTTATCTTGCTTTCATTATTACTACTCAAGACATTCGCACTCTTCTCATCAAAAATGCTCCATCCTTAGAAACCACCTACTTCCAAGAGTACCAAAAGCTAATGAAAGTTACCATGAACCCCAAAGTTTTTGAGGATACTCTGCTTTACAATGCCTTTTGGAAGCCTATTGCCGAGCAGTTAGGGGAAAATGTGAAAACTGTCTATCTCTCCCCTGACGGCATCTATCACCAAATCAACCTAAATACCCTGCAAAATCC
>NZ_FONY01000103.1 GCF_900113045.1 Thermoflexibacter ruber | reverse complement strand
AAAACGCACTTTGTCGCAAAACTTTTAGCAGAAAGTAGTTTGATAGCACAAACCGCATCAAAAATTTATTCTTACAATAACCGCTAACGGAAAAGCATTTGTGCAGGGCGGGTTTAATAGCACTACTGTTTCCACACGCACAAAAGCCCATAGAAAGCACAAAAGTTCAATTTAGCACGTCTGCCCGCCTTGCCACAAATGCAATGTTAGGCGATGCTTATTTTGCTCTTTATCAAGTAGTTACGTAATTTTTTGCTATAAACTCTGCAAAGTTAAGTTTTAATGCTTGGCAATATGTTTTAATTGCTCTTATGCTTACTTCTTCTTCCTTACTCTCAATTTTTTGAATGGTTTGAACGTCTAAACCTGTCAAAGTTACTTTTTCAGACAAGTCAAATTCTGTTTTTATACCATTTACTTTAATTGATTTAGGGTTTTGTACTATTTCCTGCTTTTGTGGTTCTGCAATACTAAAAATATCTTGGGCAATAGCCTGTTGTGCTTTGGGTTTAGTTTTCAGTTTCATAGCAAACTGATAACAAGCCTTAACAGTTTCTTCGCCAATGCCTTTCACCTTATCAAGTTGAATTAAACTGTTTAAATCTTGATTTTCTAATACTGATTTTACTTTTTTTAAAACATTAGGTTTTAAACCTGTTGTTTTTTCAAGTTCTTTCAAACTATCGTAAATAAAAGCATTACGAAACTTATCTATCAAATCATCAGAGGCTTGTCCGTCATATTCATAGACTTCAATAGGAATATCGCAAGAACTTAAATATTGTTGCATTAAGTCTATTACTCTATCAGGGTCTAAACCACCATTCAAAGCACCAAGCATTGGAAACGCAATAGAGGTAATACCTTTGTCCTTATAAGTTTCTACAAACTTACTTAAACCCTTTTCCAAATACTCGTACTTGCTCGGATATTTCCAATGCTGTTTGGTTGGGAAGTTTAAAACTTTCTGATTAACATTGGGAACTTCATAAACCCACAATTTACCTATTTGTATGAGTTTGTCTTCGCAATATTTAGCATACTTCTCGAACATTTCAGGATAGCGATATTTAAACTCCAAAGCAATACCCGCTCCCATAATACCTACGCAATTAACCGTATTTACAAGGGTTTGATGCTTTGACGTAAAAATATTTCCTTTTATAAACTTTATCTCACTCATAACAACAATGTTTTTTCAAGTTCCACAAATTTTGTTTCAAACTGATGCGAAAAATTTAGTCTTTGCTTGTTAAAATCAAATACTTTGCTACCGTTTTGGTATTCAAATATGTGTTCTAAGTAGGCAAAACCACCCGCATCTGCTGTGTAACTGCCTATATCACATTGATAATAAACAGTCATCAATTTATAAAACGCAGAAACAGGCAAATTGGTTTGTTGAGCCAATTTTATAATCTGCTGTTTAGCATTTTCAATACTTATCAAGTTTTGCATATATAAACCCAAGACATCAGTACCTACTAACACTATTATCAAATCTATTTCGCTTGCCTGAAAGGGCAAATTATTACGAATACTGTTAATCATCTCAACAGTGTATTGATATTGGTTATTCTTATTTCCTTCATTAAAGGCTTTCGGTTTTCCAATATCGTGTAAGGCTAACATCAAACGAAACAAATTTTTACTTATTGGTAATTCTGTTGTGGAAAAATATTTTTCAAACCCATTCATTACCAATAATGTATGTTTTTCAAGTGTATAATGCCTAACTTTTTGCTCATAAATACTACTCAAATTTAAACTTGTTTTCAACTCGTTAAGTAGTTTTTGAGGCTCAAAAGGTACTTTTTGTAATATTTCTTGCATATTTGTGAGCCTTAGAAAAAGTAACCTGTTTGAGTTTCTACTGTAATATGTGCAACACTACTGCCTAACTTATTTTTTAGGCTTGTAACATAGTCGTACATTGTTTGATTTGGGCATATTATTTTCTGTATGTCTTTTACAGTTACAGAAGGGTAAACTAAAATTTCGGAACACATTTTACGTACATTCTCTTTCTTAATTTCTGCATCTTCATTGTTCCAAGAACCGCTAAAAATCAATTCTAAATCAACATTGACAAGTTTATCTTTGCCTATGAAAAATTTTGTTGCATTGCTCCCTGCGTTACCATTTGAGAAAATTGCAAATTTACTGTCGGTGTGCTTACTATCTAAAATATCGGCACTTATTAAGATAATGACTAATTCGTGCTGAATATTTTTTCTACGATAAAGCATTGGGTTCTTCGAGTTGAAGTAAAAAGAAACCAAGTCGTGTATCCCAACTTGAAAGTCGTCAATTCGTAATACCCGTTTTTGTCGTCTTTCTTGGACTTCACTCATAGAAATATCTTCCTTGATAAGTCCTTTTTCGTAGGCTTTATTGTGGGATAAAAGTCCGTTAGTCAAAACACTTTCCAAATTCTTATGATGAACCATATGTTCAGCATAAGTCAAATTGAAATCTTTACCGTCTTTGTTTACTGTTATCATACAGTTTCTAAGTTTTAGGTTTAAACTTTGGCGTTTCTAAGTATCGCCTAACGGAAAAGCATTTGTGCAGGGCGGGCTTAGTAGCACTATCGTTTCCACATGCACAAAAGTCCATAGAAAGCACAAATGTTTAATTTAGCAC
>NZ_FONY01000104.1 GCF_900113045.1 Thermoflexibacter ruber | reverse complement strand
AACGGAAAAGGCTTGGCGAAGGCGGGGGTTTAACAGCACCAGACTTCACATAAGCACGAATGTAAATAAAAAGCACTACTCTACAAATTAGCACATCAGCCCCGCTTTCCGCCAAGCCAATGTTGGCTGATGTTTTTGCTTTTTATCGCACTCATTTTCAGAATATTAACGCAAATATTTCTGTCAATTTGTTATCTATGTCTCCTGAAAATTTGTTGTACGAAATGCCCAAACTTTGCAAGGCTTTTTCAAATCTTTGATAACCGTTTTCACTTCGTAACTCTATCCAATTTACTTTTAAACTGTCTAATTGTGTTTTGTTTAGGTCTGAAAGTTTGTCGGCTATGAAAACTTTACTATCCCTCGCTATTACTGCGTCTGCACTTTCGGGGTTGCCTTTGCCCATTAGTTTCACTTCGCATTTGTGGTTTTGTCCGTTACTTATGAGGTAAAAGTCAATTTCTCGTTCAAAATCTAATTCATCTTCTTGTTTGGCTTTTGCACCTTTCAAATGAATTGCATAATTTTCTTTCGGCACGTCAAAAAGCATACACAAAGTTTGCATTAGTGGTTTTTCTACCTTTTTACCTGCTGTACTCCACAAGCCACCACGCAAAGCGGCTCGTTTTACTGCCAACGTATTGATAACAATTAGGCTTTCGTTTATATTCAGTTCTACACTCACTCCACGAAATTTGATAGTCAAAGTTAAATCTATTTCGCTTTGATTTTCAATGAGTTGCAAAATTGAATTATACAGAATTTCGTAATGCTCATTTGAGGCATCTATCACGATTTCTTTCGTTGCCGAATTGAACATATTGGTTATAGTCTTTTTATTCAGCCCCGAATTGATAGCAATTTCTTCTGAACTCAATTTTGGGTTCAAAAACTCCTTTTTGTACCAATCAATCACGTCTTTGTTTCGCAATTTGGCTTGTACGATTTTCTCAAAAAAGTCCATAGCAAACTGCAAAAATTGGGCGTTGATAAGTGCCACAACTTCTATACGGTAATCTTGCCCTTTTATCAGACGTGAAATGATGTTTTTCGTTACTTGTTCGGTTAAAGTCATTCTGTTTTATGGTAAAACGTGATTAACAAACTCTTGCAAAGTCCAAAAAAATTGGGTTTCAAATTCGCCCAAAAGGTTTGGTTTGGCTTTGCTTTTCATATATTCAAAATAGGTCGGTTCTTTTTCTGTTAAAAAAAACTTTCTCCCTAATGCTTTTGCTGTTTTCCCCACTGTTCCACTTCCACCAAAAGGGTCAAAAACTAAATCTCCTTTGAAAGAATAGTATTGAATTACCCTTTTGCATAATTCCACTGGAAAAACCGCAGAATGAACTTTATCAAAACAAGGGTCTATTTTCCAAACATTTGTAGTTTCGTAACCGTCTGCTACTTTGCTTTGTTCGGTTGTTTCCTTGTCATAACTTCTTATATTCCAATCAATTAACTTGGTAGTTTCTTTGCGATATACCATTAAATATTCTGTTACTGCATTAGGTTTATACATTAACGGTTTGCGGTGTTGCATAAAACCACCAATACGATTTTTTACCGAATAATCGGGCTTTTGCCAAATAATATCGTCTATAAATTCCCAACCATTTTTAACCAAATAGGGGTGCAAGTCAAACGGAATAGGGTATCTTTTGCTTGAATGTGAACGACTTACACGAGGAATAATGATTGGTGAAGTATTGACTATCAAAAATCTACCTTCTTTTGTAATGCGGTGTGTTTCCTTAAAAACTTCTTCCAAAAATTCTAAATACGCCTGATAACTTGGGTAAATTGAATAATCACGAGCATTGTAATAAGGGGGTGAGGTAAAAGTTAAATGCACACTTTCGTTTGGTACATATTTTAGAACTTCTAAAACATCTCCATTTACCACTGTATTTTTCAGAAAATCGTAAGTTTCAGCGTGGGGCAAACTTGATGGTGTTTTGCTTTCTTGGTCTGCAAAAAACTCTTTGTAAATCACTGTCCGCACCATTTCGTTAGGGTGATTTACCAAAGGTTTTAGTTGTTCTTTTACTTCGTCATCTTTATCAAAAACCAACAAAGCACGTATCGCCTGACACACAATTTTGGGGTCTTCGTCTTGTAAAATTTTGTATAGTATTTCTTTATTTTTTGGATTTCTCATTCGCCCAATAGCCGAAACAATTTCACGCTTTACACTTGTATTTGTTTCATTATCAAATAGTTGCGAGAGAGGGGTTAAGTAATTTTCATTACCTAATTTGCCTATATTTTTAACCGCTAAAAGTCTTATTTGGTGGTGTTCGTGTTTGAGTAAATCTATTAAAAAATTTCCATTAAAATTTTTAGGTAAGAAGCCCAAATTTTCCAAAATAAACGCAATACTTCCACTATCTTGTTGTTTATCAACAAGATACCCTAAATCTCCATTTCCGTTGTTTTTGAGTTCTGTAATTAGTTCCTTTGTAAGCATTTCCGACACTTTTATATGTGCTTGCAAGTTACAAATTTCTTGGGACATTGAGGTTATCAGTTTTCGTCCTTTGTTGTTGTTTTTTTCTTAAAATATCAGCCAACGT
>NZ_FONY01000105.1 GCF_900113045.1 Thermoflexibacter ruber | reverse complement strand
TTTCCTTTGTGGTGTTGGGCAGGTATAGCCCCCTTGTCTATGCTTGCTTTTTTGAAGTTGCAACTTTTCCTACTCTGACAAGTATTTTTTTCAAAACCTAAAATTTTTAATTGTATGAAAAAGTTAGTAGAAAAAAATTCAAAAATTCAAAAATTCAAAAATTCAAAAATTCAAAAATTCAAAAATTCAAAAATTCAAAAATTCAAAATTCTTTAGTATTTTTTTCTTTGACAAGCAAAGATTTTTAGCACTTATTTTAGTTTTAATTTTTGCAGTAAGTTGTCAAAAGTCCCAAATCAAAGACATAGAGAAAGAAGTGTTAAATGTGAATGAGAAAGCAAGCCAATCCACGTCTTCTCCTTTTAACGATGAGGGTTTCAATTATGATGAAATTAATCGCAATCTGGAAGAATTTGCGCTTGCACTTGCCAAAGAAATGGCAAACCCTGAAATACGGAAACTGATAAAAACAGAGGCAATGAAACAGTTTGATGGGGACTATGATATTCTCTACAAAAATTTTAAAAATCTGAAAATGCAAAACGGCTTATCGGTAGAAGAACACTTACAACAGAAAAATAGCAATGTGCGTACTCAAGCATCAAAAATCCCGAAGTTTCAAATCTCTGTTCCCGTAAATTGTGAAGGTTGGGATACGGATAATTATATACCTTTAGTTGTAATAGCACCACAAGCACAAGGGATTATTGAACGGGATATAAAGCAACTTAAGGCTTTTGACCACAAGGGTAATGTATATTTTATTGATGGACAAAAAGTACCAGATAAGCCAGTTATAGTCTTGGGCAGGAGTGAAAGAACAGATGATAATGGAAATTTGTATGATGGATTAGTAAATCATAAGCCTATTTCTAACGGGAGAGGTGAAAATAGTGCAGAAAGGTTGGGTAGAATATATTTCCCAGATGCAAGTTTATTTGAACATTGGTCACAAGGTCAAATGGAATTTAGATTGACAGTTGCAGCTAGTCAAAACGGAACTACAGTATCAAAACTCATAGATAATAGCCTATACACATGTGGGCGAGAATGTGGCATGGATCAAAATGGTCCTGGCACTAATGATGATGGTTGCTACTACGGAGATTTTTTATTTACATGGAATACAAGCTATGGCAATGCTATTAGTTATGGTTGGCTTGAGTGGGATGATACAGGTTCGAATAGTCCAACAACTTTATCTGTTTCGTATCAAACAGGAAATTCGCCAACTATTTCATTATCAACTGAAGTAAGTAGGAAGAGTGGCGATATTTGGATTGGTGGTTGGACTGTTTGGAGAACAGAACCATCAAATTGGACGTATGGTACAAGGTCTTCCTTTACCTTTCAAGTATTCTTTTAATATCCAAATAATGTTAAAAAATCACAGTCTAATAGATTACTTCATGCTGATTTAGTAGGCTGTGATTGTTATAACATATAAATCATCTTTAATTATGAAAAAATTAATCATTTTATTCTTATTAGCAAGCAATTTTGCTTTTGCCCAAGACCACAAAGATTTGATGATTTCTTTGGGTATTGGCATGATTGGCTCTCCTTCAGGAAGATACTTCAAATCACCAGAAGTTGGATTAGGTTATGCTATCGATGCGAATTATTTTATCAAAAAACGGCACATATTTTCACTGAACTATACCACAGGTAATCATGAGTATGTATCAAGATTCAATGAGGATATTTCTAAAAGCACTGCTGTTTCTTTTTTTCCAACCTCTAAAGTAGAGTTTAGGTCGTTTTCATTGATGTACAAATACAGGGTAATAGATATAAATCGTTTTAGCATGGCATTAGGTACAGGTTTAGGCATATTGACTCATCTTTCAAGATTTCCTTTGTATGAAGAGAATAATAATTTTTGGCAGTTTCAAAGTTTTGCTTTCGCAGGTAGTTCTAATTTGGCTTTCCCATTTAAGGCAGAGCTTTCATTTAATATTTCACAACATTGGACAGTTGGTGTCGAGAGCGGTATATTTCTCATGCCTGATTTCCCTTGGTCTGGTTTCCACCTGCTCCCAAGAGTGAGTTACATTTTTAGATAAGCCAGTATCTTAGCTTAAAAAGAAGGTGTTGGAATAGCAACATCTTCTTTTTAATATTAACAAATCATTAAATTTTAGCCTCAAAACTTTATAAGCTATATCATTAGCTATAAAAATCATTAATTTCTTAGAAAAGCACCATACTTTCTTGGAATAATCTCAGTATTTATACTTAT
>NZ_FONY01000109.1 GCF_900113045.1 Thermoflexibacter ruber | reverse complement strand
AATTCCAAACAAATTCCAAACAAATTTAATTTTTGGTTGATTTTGGTGCTTTTCTTTGCCTTGCTTGGGTGCGATAAAATGGAAAAAGTAAGTCCACTACCTACTGAAAATGCTAAGAAGCATACGGCACGAGTGGAAGAAAAACCTTTTCTGCTCAGGTATGAAAACTTACACCCGCAAGTGAAGGAATCTTTTGTTTACTATGATGCGGAAAATGGATTCTTGTATTTCTCAGATTATCTGATTTTTGATAAAATAAGAGCAGAATTAATGAATAAAGACAGTGAAACCTTGGCAAAGTGGGAAAGTCAGTTTGAAGGTTTTGTTTCTTTGCAAAGTATTTATGCACAGGCTATGGAGAGGCAAAAGTTAGAGATAGAAAAGGCAAAGCTCGCATTAGAAACCAAGCCTTTGATTAGTTCGTACTCACAAGAACAGTTCTATGCAGATTTTGTGAAACAGCACAAAGAAAGATTTATCTTTTTGGAGGATGGTTTTTTCAAGATGAATATTGCTTTTGAGGAGGTGGGGAGTTTGGTAAGCAAAGATGGCTTAGTAAAAATAGGGGGAGATATTTTTCAGTTTACTAAGGAGGCTATCAAGATACTCAAAGGGGGCGATGTAACAAAAATTGATGAGTTGAAAAAAGCCAATAGAGATACAGGAGTAATAACTATAAAGATAATTCTTTCAAAAACGAATATTTTTATGAGTGGCAGAACCGAATCTTCATCATGTCAAAACTCCTCTATTACTTTACCATGCTGTTATGTAGCAAACAGTGGATATTTTAATTCTTGCTTCGAGGAATTGAGTTACCAAGCACCTGTTTATGATTATAGCATTATTGTTGGTACACAGTGCTTTTTAGGGATATGTACTCCTCTATACTATATTTCTGGCTACCAAGATAAAACAAGACTTTCAGGTAATTGTTGGGCTATAGCACGGCATATTATACTTGGAGCAGTTCCTTTTGCTTTAGATTTCACGGGAATAACTGCTACTTATAACTTAGGTGCAGGTAACATTTCATTTACAGATTATCTTCCTAATGTTGCAAGTTTTTCGGCAGTAGTGTACGATGATACAGTAACTAACGTTACTGGTTTTAGTAGAGTATATTGTAGAGATGCGTATTCTGGAGATAGAGACCATTACTATTATTTTTAGAATTCACTTATTAAAAAAAATCTTTTCTTTATGAAAAAAATAATTATTCTCCTTTGCCTTTTGCATCAATTATGCGTTTATGGGCAAGAAAAAGATAAAGTTAGTCACTTTAACTTGAAAGTTTCACCTCAACACTTGCTTTTTTTCCCTCAACAGTGGGGTTTAAAAAATGAATATATTTTTAAAAGCTTACGAAATAGTTTAGTTGCTGACTATTATCTGATAAAAAGTAATAAGGTGTTTAATATTAATTCGCCATTAGGTGTAGTAAATGCAGAGTCTTCTGAAGAATTTGGCATAGGTGTAGGTTTATCTTATCGATATTACCCTTTTGGTTTTTCTCCCATGAGAAACATCAATCCCAAAAGGATTTTATATGAGTTCATTTCTGCATTTTGAGTATTTATCAGTTAAGTTCAATAAGTTAGCCTATAGAAAGCAGATTACAGATGCTAACGGGAATTTGATAGGACACGACACTAATCCACAAACTCAAAAGATTAATTCTATTCAATATGGCTTTATCTTAGGCTATCAATGGATATGGTGGAAAAGTTTTGTTTTTGATATATATGGAGGTATAGGATTTAGAAACTCTCATTCAAAAATTTCTGATATAGAGAAAATATATTATCCTATAGCATTAACAGGCATCTCTCGGTTTTCAGACAAAGCATACTCAGGCATCCTCCCCAAGCTTGGCTTTCAGATAGGCTTTGCATTTTGAAAACTTAACGATTTGTTCATATAGGGTGCAAGGTTTTTGCACTCTGTTTCTTTTCCTTT
>NZ_FONY01000110.1 GCF_900113045.1 Thermoflexibacter ruber | reverse complement strand
AAATACAAAATGCTTACATATTATTGTAGCGTACTTTGGTACTTAGCTAAGTGAATCTGGAATCTGAAAATTATCAATCTTGTTGAAATTTTAAATCGTTTAAATTTATGAAATCAAAATTGAAGAAAATTGGAATAGCTATATTTATTCTAATGCTCACTAATATAAACTTTGTCAAAGAACAGGAAGTAAAAGCACAAACTGGCGGTTGTGTGTGTTACTTTAGCGTAGCTTATGGCTGTAGTACTGGTGGTTCAACTTGTTGCTTAATGTGTGATGGAGGTGCGCCAGTAGTAAAACCTAAATATTAATTTTGAGGCATCAAGCTAATTATGTATTGGCTTGATGTCATTTTTAAGTTTGCTTACCATTTAATCGTAGTATTACAATGAATTTATCGAAACAAATTACATATTGCTTAATTCTTATATTGAGTAGTCTATATTTGAGTTGTAGTACATCAGATTCACAAAATAAAACCTTAGAAAACTTACCTATACTGAATATTAGCAACCAAATCCTGACTTTTGAAATAGATAGTAATGTGATTAATCGGACAAAATTCTTATATACCTATACAGATGAAAATGGTAAAGAATACTTGGCTTATGCCAATGTAACCAATAAGCGGAATGAGATTTTAGTTTTTTCTCTCGATAGCAAGGAACTTGTTAAAATTATTCCGATAGATATAGAGGGGCCAAATGGTGTAGGCTTCATTAGAGGATTTTATATTAAGGATTGGAACACTATTTATGTAACCTCTCATAGCACTTTGTATATTGCCATAATAAATCAGTATGGAGAAATAAAACGTAAAATTGACTACTCCCGTACAAAAGATAATCAAAATACTTCTCCAGCAATTGTAGATTATCATAATCCTATATTATTTGACAGACATAAGATTTTACTCCCCATACTTCCAGATGGAAATTGGACTTATATGACACAAGAAGACCTCAATAAGAAGTATATTTGCTTGCAAGTTGATACCATAAAAAAAGAAGCGGCGTATTTATCTTTTACATTACCCAAAGATTATTGGCTTGAGGGTAAGAAAGACCCTATTTTTAGTAGAATTAAAGCAAAAGACAAATTTGTTTATTCTTTCTTAGGTGATAACTATCTCTATGTTACCCAAGACCATAATAAGTTTGATAAATATTTTGCAGGAAGCCAGTTTTTTGAAAAAATGAAACCTTATCCTAAAAACAAAGGTGATGTAATTGACTATATGAAGTATATGTGTGAAAACTCCTATTACGATTACCTAATATATGATGAATATAGGGAGGTATTCTATAGATTTGTAAATTTAGGCATAGAGGTTACGTCCAAAGCCAATTTGGAGAAACTTGTTTCCTATCCACCTTTAGCAAGCATTATCATAATCGACAAAAATTTTAAAAAAATAGGAGAATTGAAATTGCCACAAAATAAGTTTTTGATTAGTAATGCTTTTGTTGCAAAAGAAGGGCTTTATATTTCTAATAATCACCCTGAGAACCCAGAAATGCAAGATGACAAACTAAGTTTTACATTATTTAAGTTTCGTAATTAGTTTATATAAAAGAAGTTAGTTACACAAGGCGATAGTCAAGCCACTCAAAAACCAACTCTTGCAGGTCAATCACTTAGCAGACCTCCAAGCAGAAAGCAGAGATGGCTTAGCTGTCATCAAGCTATCTTTTGACTACGGCACAAACATTAACCTTGCTTACATAGAAACCAATGAGAAAATAGA
>NZ_FONY01000111.1 GCF_900113045.1 Thermoflexibacter ruber | reverse complement strand
TAGGACTACTACCCTTGACCCTCATGGGGATAGGTATGTAAATGTAAGTGGGTATAGTTTCTTGAATAACAACCCGCTGAGGTACATAGACCCGACGGGGAGGGATGTTACCGAAACGGCATGGGGAACGAGATATACAGGTGTAGATGCTCAAAATATGTTTAGGCAGTTGCAACAGCGAGGGAGTAATAGAGATTTACCCAAACCTGAAGTTTCAACGCAAACGAGAATGTATCAAACTTTTAAGTACAATGATAATTGTAGGGATTGCGGAGTGGATATGATTGCACATCAAACCACTACAACGACAATACAAAGAGATGATAGAGGAAGAGAACTTTATCGTATGACAGAACTAAGCACAACTACAGTAACTATTGATGCTAAAGGAGAAATTAGCAATAGCCTTACTCAAGGTAAAATTACTATAGTCACAATAAATAGTAAAAAAGGAGTGCAAACTTCAAATTATGTAGAAAGTAATACAATACCTGTATCGGATAAATCATATATAGGAAGTATCAGTAAAGATTTAGAAAAAGCGGCTACCTCTGTTGCAGATTTTAAGCAGAAAAATGGGATAAGTCCTATTCAGCAAATTGCAAGGGATAAAACTAATGACAAAGATTTTTATGGCACAGTTGGCACATATGTAACATATGGAGGTGGGTTTGTATCAACCATAGGTCTTGCTATTAAAACACCTCCTTTACTTGGAAAAACAATCGAGTTAGCGGGATATGGATTAACAATGGCAGGGGTCTATGTAACTGCGGCAGGTAATTCTATTAATACAAATCCAGAAAACATGATAATTAAGTTGAAATAGTTAAAAATTACATTTAAATCTATGTTAAAAAAAATTCTTTTTGTTAGCGGAGTTATTTTATTTTCATTAATGATATATTTTGAGCAAATCAGCGATAAAATACCCAAAAATTGGCTATTAATATCAAGAATACTTGCTGCAATATATTGCATATTAGGGTTAATACGATTATTTGGGGCAAAAAAATAATATTTTATCAAGCTATTTTTACCTTTGTGATGCACTTGGGCAGGATTGTAAATCTCGTACTCCTGTTAGTCCGCATTTGCAATGCGGACTTTCTTTATTGAGGGATTTGTAATCCGACTTTGCTGTTGCAGAGCGGTACGTAACCCTTGCAGGGGAAACCGCATGGGAGGAACTCAGCATAGGCTTTACTACCACCGCACAGGTCAGGGTAGAGGCATACGTCATCAGCACTGAGGCAGATACAGAGTTTTACACTTGGTTTGATGAGCTGAAGATAGAGATTACTGACAAGCCTACGGCTATGGTAGTGCAAGAAAATCACTATTATCTCCTCGGCTTGGGCATGAAGGGCTTGGGTTATGTGCAGAATGTAAATCAACGTGAATTATTTTACATTTTCTTGAATAAATACAATTTGTTTGTCCTCTAATTTTTGTGGATATGCTTTTATGTTTGGTGTTTTTTCCAAAAATGTATAAGCAATTAAGCCTGCCAGCAAATTAATAAGAAAATTTTTAGGGCTTCTGTGCCTTGAATGTTCTATATTTAGTTGATTTTTAAGTACATCGAAAGCAGTTTCTATCAATCCTCTATGCCTTAAATAATAGGCTTGTGGTTCTGTTAATACTTGATTTTTCTTCATATTAGCTCTTAACTTAGTGATTAAGTGCAAGTTTCTTTCTGCAAATTCTTCTTTTA
>NZ_FONY01000113.1 GCF_900113045.1 Thermoflexibacter ruber | reverse complement strand
TGGCAAACTCTTATTTCTACCTTATCTTTCAGACTCGGCATGAAGGGCTTGGATTATGTGCAGACTCCAGCGAAGGAGGATAAATGGCAGTTCAATGGCAAGGAGAAGCAGACAGAGCTTGGGCTGCACCACTACGATTTCAGTGCTAGGAGCTATGACTATCAGACAGGTAGGACGACTACCCTTGACTCTCATGGGGATAGGTACGTGAGTGTTTCGCCCTATTCTTTCTTGAATAACAACCCGCTGAGGTACATAGACCCTACGGGCAGAGATGGCATAGATATGTATTATGATGAGGAAAAAGAGAAACTTATTCAAGAAGGATTTGATGAGTTTATTCAATACTTGCAAAATGGGGATGATGATGATGATGATAAAAAGAAAAGACATAAGAACAGTAATTCTAATCCCAATGATGGCAGGAAAGATAAAGGGAAAAAGCAAAAAGATTTTACCAATAAGGTTAATGACTTTGTAAAGAATAACCATCACAAATATAAGGTAATAACTTTTAGTATTTTTGAAGGTAGAGTGATGGTTCCTATTGGTTGGAGTTCTTTAACCTTTTCTGGTACCATTGCATTAGGATACGATGGAGTGAATTTTGGGTTATTAATTACACCGACTGCAGGAATAGGATTAGGCATAGGTGATACATATGGTGTTATGGGTTCTATCAATTTTTTTAAAGCGAATAGTTTGGAAGATATAAGTGGTTTAGGGCTAAATATCGGCGGTTTCATCAATGCTCTTTCTATTGTCGACTTTTCCTTTGAACTAAATGCGGCAGTAGATTTGGTCAATATTGATAATTGGTATGGAGGGTTAGGTATAGGGAATCCTATTAATGCTGGTAGTTGGGGAAAAGGTGCTGGAGCATATATAGATGCTGGATGGACTTTCATAATTCCTATTTATCAAAGTGAGCAAATCCCAGAATATTTGCAAGGACACATAAGCCAATCTGTATTAAAAGAAGGCTTCAATACAATAAAATCAATTTACCCTCATTCATCTAATCAGAAATAATCCTTTATTTATGTATAAAGTTGTTTATGATATTAGCGAAACTTTTTTCTCTGACTATCATGCTCTTTTTTTCTACATATTTTTTTATCTAATTACTATTATATCAGAGAAAAGAGCAAGCATAGCCAAAAAGAAAATATTAATTTTTAGAGCATTTGCTTTCATAATATGCTTAGGAATAACTATTTATCTCTATGCTAACTTTGTTTATTTATGTAATTTACTTAGGGAAGGTAAGGTAGGTATCGTAGAAGGTAGAGTTGAAAATTTTACTCCTATGCACACTTTTAGTAAAAAATCTGAAAGTTTCACTGTTTCAAATAAATATTTTCAATATAATAGAAATGTACTGGGGAATGGTTACAGAAAAGTATATGGAGAAGGAGGCTATATAAGAGAGGGTTTACAAGTTCGTATCCATTATTTTGAAGGCAAGATTCTTAAATTAGAAATTGAGGAATAGAGGTAGATGGTAAACTATAATAGTTTCCTTGCTTGGGTAGGATTTGTAACCATTGTGGAGTAATTTCGCCCTACTTTATCAAGGCTTTGCGATCCAAGTTTATCATGTATTTATAATCTTGCCTTTTCATTCCAGATTTGCCCATGATTTTCCCTATCTTTGTCTAAAACAACATAGAATATGATTGCAAAAAAATA
>NZ_FONY01000115.1 GCF_900113045.1 Thermoflexibacter ruber | reverse complement strand
GCACGTCACCCAACAAAGGATTTGCAAAATTCCAAAAATTTTCTTCGCTTCGCTCAGAATTTTTGGAACTTCGCAAATCCTCGTTCCGTTAGCGGCAAGCATAGAAAGGAAACATCAAAACGAACCAACCAATAAAAAACAACGTTAAGCAATAAACAAACGGAACGGACAGATGGAACTCAAACAAGAAATAGTGCAAATTGTCAATAAGTTACCCAACGAAGTTTTGGGTGAACTTTTGCAATACCTTCGCCAAGTAGAAAAAACTACTACCAAAAAAATGCGTCTTTCTCTAAACTTGAATACAATTTTGACCGAAGACCGAGAACTACTTGAAAAATTGGCGAAATGATAGACTATCAAGAAGTTCTTGAAATTCATCAAGTTTTGATACAAGAGTTTGGCGGTTCGCAAGGCGTAAGAGATGAAGACGGACTAAAATCGGCACTTGAATGACCTTTTAGCGGTTTTGGGGAAACTGAATTTTACCCAAATCCCGAAGAAAAAGCAGGTGCAATTTTGGAGAGCATAGTCAAGAACCACCCTTTTATAGACGGAAACAAAAGAACAGGTTACGTTTTAATGCGTTTGGTTTTGATGAACTTTGGCAAGGACATACAAGCCACACAAGATGAGAAATACAACTTTGTTATTTCCGTTGCATCAGGATAACTTGACTTTCAACAAATTGTAACTTGGATAAAGCAACGTACTACGGATAAATAAAAATGCCAGCCTGCAACATTATGTTTGAGAAAAGACGTGCTTAACGGGAATAACACCGAAGTCCCAAAAACTCAGGTGGCGGTTGCTGAAAAGCCAATAGAGTAGGCAAAATTCAAATTTATTGTCAAATGAAAAATTTATTGATTTTGGTGCTAATGCTAACAAGTTCTTTGGCTTTCTCATAACTCAAAAAAGATGGTACGCCTGATATGCGTTATAAGGCAAACAAGCAAACTTATGGCAGTTCCACGTATAGCACGCCTTCGTACAACTATGGTACAACTAACACAGATGTTAGATACCAAAGTGGTTACATCAAAAGTAACGGAACTTATGTAGATGGACACTACAAAACCAATAATAACGGTACAAATTGGGATAATTTCTCAACGACACCAAACTATAATCCTTACACAGGTTCAACAGGAACAAAAGCACAAGACTATTCATCAGGTGCTTACAACTACGGACAAGGACAGATAATCCAAACGGGACCAAAGGGTGGGCAATACTACATCAACAGTAATGGCAACAAAACCTATTTCCCTAAACGGAGTACTAATGGTTGGTAATTTTTTAAATTAGGCACTGAAAATGTGCCTAATTTTTTATTACTTTGTAAAAAAAATGATATGAGCAGAAAACTAATTCGTTTTGATTGGGCAATGAAAAAATTGCTTCGCCACAAAGCCAATTTTGGCATTTTGGAAGGCTTTTTATCGGAGTTACTTCGTTTTGATGTAACCATAGAAAGCATTTTGGAAAGTGAAGGTAACAAGCAAGACGAATACGATAAATACAATCGTGTAGATATTTTAGTAAAAAGTCCAAATAATGAGTTGATGCTGGTAGAAGTTCAGAATGACTCTGAAATTGACTACTTTCAGCGTATGATTTATGGTGTGTCTAAATTAGTTACGGAGTATATCAAAGAAGGTGAGCC
>NZ_FONY01000117.1 GCF_900113045.1 Thermoflexibacter ruber | reverse complement strand
CAACTATTGGCAACTTTCACTGTCAGGTTGGCGTACCCTGTGCTATAAGGAGTAAGTCCTACAGTTGTGCCATACAGCGAGCTATAAGACCAACCACTTGGGAAAGTCCACTCTGCATTTGTTGCCCCGTTTCCATTAGCATAAGTAAGTTGTAAGTAATTAGGCTGTCCGTAGCACATGGTTAAGTTTCCTCCGCTTGTAGAACTCCATTGGGTATTATTGCTTGTATTGCGAATGGTAACACCTTGATTGCTCACAGGGAGATTTACTTGGATAGTTTTGGTGCTGGTAGTAGTAACACCGCCTATATTCAAGAAATAAGGCACATTAGCAGAAATAGTACCTGTCCCTGCACTTAAAGAACTTGCGGGAGTTACAGTTACACTATTGCGATTTTGACTCAGTATGCTTAGATTTCCTGAAACAGTTCAAGTGGCATTCATAGTGGCTGGTAGTTCCAAAGAATAGGTAGTAGAATTATTCGCACAGACTTGTTCTGCTCCATTGATTCTTGAAGGGATTAAATGAGAGATTGATGATAAATTTTGATTAGGGGAGAGCCACGCTTTTAATTGTGTATCAGGAGTGCCTCCGCCAAGCCAAGAGTCTGATAAACGGTTAATATAAAAGGGACACGACCAAGAAGCAGGGCATCCGACACAATCATCTCTCCATAACGAGAAAGGGTCTTTTGAACTTCCTAACAATTGTCCAATGACTTGATGATTTTGATTAAAAAAACCTGCTCCTGAAGACCCACGAGCGATAGTACCAGTTCCATATCTTGCACGTAGCTGATTATCAGAATCTAAGGTAATATTGCTCGAGGTTGCTATTCTTGCATGGCTACCTGATGGATGATGAATAATCACACCACTTGAGGGTGTACCAGCTGCCCTATTCCAACCTGCATAATTTACATCAACAGGGATAGTACCTACTAATTCTAACAATGCCATATCTGTAGGCTTATATGCAGCTCTCACAATAGCCCCATTGACAAAAGCATATTGTGCCAAATCAAGGGCATTCCCATTACATGAAGTGGTCTGATATTTGAAAGTAAAAGAATTATTGCCATTCAAGATGCTATTTCTTTCTGCTTGCGAGATTATGCCATCATCGTCTAAATCAATCACATGGAATGCCGTTAGAAGGAAAGCACGACCATTTCTGCTCTCATTGTTCAATAAAATTCCAGTGCCTCTTTTGCCTTGCCCATCAAGAGTAGCTACTACTATTCTTACAGTTGCATTGGCTTCTACAGCCCAGTCTGTATAGCATTTTATATCTGGGATACAGTTTAAATCTTGAGCATTTATTGGCAAAATATTCAATAAAAGATTTAATATCAAGAACGAGAAAAAATAAGATTGTTTCATATATTTTTGACTTGTTAAAATATAAAAAGATATAGATACCAATTGTGCTAGTTAAAATATAAAGTTTTTTATATCTAAGATAGGTTGTTGAGTTATAAAGTTTAAATAAATAGCAAAAGTTAGGGATGTT
>NZ_FONY01000118.1 GCF_900113045.1 Thermoflexibacter ruber | reverse complement strand
TTCTACCACCTTAGCTCTGACTGGAAAAGGTACTTCTGCAAGCACAGTCCCCGCTGATGCTGGTACTACCCTGACCACCAAAGACTATGTAGATGGTATTACTAATGGTTTATCTACTTCTACCGGAGTGCTGGTCAGAAATGGAGGTGTTATTACTGGCGTTACACCAACAACAAACGTTGTTTTTAGAGGTAATGGCACCACCTTAGTACCGGGACTTATTACCGATAATGGAGCAACATCGATAAATGTAGCAGGTGGTATAAATGCTATGAGTTTAGCCACCTCTGGGAATACCGCTGTAGGTGGTAATTTGTTAATGACAGGAACCGTTGAAGCAGTAAGTATTACTATGTCAGGTAATCTCAGATTTGGTGCAGCTTCACCTTTTGTAAATGGAATTGTATTTGCTCCTCCTTTGGGTGCAGGCATCAATCTGACAACCCCTCTTAATGACAAATTGGTAACAGAAACCGCAGTAGTCAATGCAATTAATGCTACTACTGTTACAGCAAATAATGGTTTAACAAAAACAGGAACTAATATAGCTTTAGGAGGACCTCTGACTGCTGCTACTTCTATTAATCAATCTGGCTTCCAAATGTCTTTTGTGAATGGAGCAAATAATATACTTAATTTGACTCCAGCTACTGTAGCTGTTGGTGGTCCCACTCCTGTTAGTTTCACGGTCAATGCAGGTGCTGCTCAACCTGCTTTTAGTGTAACAGGAGGTACTGGTGTTACAACCTTTTTTGGGCAAGTTAATATGGCGGCTACCAACACAAATTTGCCAGCTACACATACCATCGCTCCTACTGTTGGTACTGCAAGCACTTTAAATATAGCTACACAAGCAACTACAGCAGCAACTAAAACCATTAATCTGGGTACAGGAACTGCTGCGTCTGGAACTACTAACATCAATATTGGTAGTACTACAGGAGGTGGTACAACGGTAATGAATAATTTAACTCAATTCAGTGCTACTAATGGTTTACGTTTTGGGCTATTTGGTCAAACTGCAACTGGTATAGCTACCACAGTAGGCGACCCGGGTCTAAATACAAACTTAGTTACTGAAGCCGCTGTGAGAAGTGCCATTAACTCAGCTGTTCCTTCTTTAGCATTGAATCAAATCTTGGTAGGAGACGGAACGAGTACAGTTGCAAGAGTACCTAATGGAGATGCAAGTATTACAAGTATTGATGCTACAAACGTTACTTTGACTATATCCAACAATGCAGTAACTACTGCTAAAATCGCTGACGCTAACGTAACTACTGCTAAAATCGCTGATGCTAATGTAACTACTGCTAAGTTAGCTGACGGAAGTGTTACCAATG
>NZ_FONY01000119.1 GCF_900113045.1 Thermoflexibacter ruber | reverse complement strand
TGGAAAAAACACCAAACATAAAAGCATATCCACAAAAATTAGAGGACAAACAAATTGTATTTATTCAAGAAAATGTAAAATAATTCACGTTATAAATAATAACGCAGATATTTTGGCTGGTTTCAATTTAAAGTTTGGAGTAAAATTATAAGTTTTCTATATATAAATAAAAGTAAGTAATTTTTACTGCATAGCGAATTTTATCTATTTTACCTTTTCATACGAAAGTGTTACAGGAAATCGCTCATTGACCACGCCCAAAGACTTGCAAGCAGACTGCGAAAGTTTGATGATGACTTTCTGGTCGGCATCTATGTTAGGAATTTTTCCTATGATTTTTACCGTTACCGAAGTTCCACTACTTTCATTAAATACCCTTACATAAGAACCAACGGGCAATTTTCTATGCAAAGCCAATTTCAAATCGGTTTTCGTCCCACTAATCATTGCCCCCATGCCTGACTCTTGGACAATATTTGCCCCTGATTTTGGGATAGCAGGTTCTTCAGTAGTAGAGGCAAAGGCATAACCCACCATTAATCTATCATTTATTTTTATCTGATTATCAGCTAATTGATTCCATTTTTTTACACTGTCTATATGTACATTATGCATAAAAGCTATTTTGTAAAGGCTTTCATTCTCTTTAACTATATGATACTTAGGCTTACGGTTGTTTTTCTTTTGTGCATTTTTCTCAGTCAAATTTGCTTTCGGAGGAGCGGGCACTTCCTTAGTTGGTATGTATAAGACTTGTCCTACATTAATTTGGTCTTTTTTTGCAAGTGCCTCATTGTGCTTTCTCAGTTCTTCTACTTTGACCTGATAGCGTTTAGCAAGCCCAATCAAAGTTTCACGCGGAGAAACCTTATGTATAATGAAAAACTTATCTTCTTTTTTTACTATACCCAAAGAATCAAAGGCTTTACTATGTGATGTAAAGCAAAATAAAAATGCCAAAATATTGAAAAATAGCTTTTTAGCCATATAAATTTAGAGAGTAAATGTGAAGTGATACATTATCATATAGCTAATTTAGATTATTTTCTTGAAAGGTTATAGAATTAATGTACAAAATTGAGTTTGATGAAATTTGCTATCCAATGGCTGATTTGCAACTATTTGCTAATCAATTATTTTATGTTATTTGCAAATTTTTCTAATTTTTTTTATTAATTTATTTGGAGGTTAGGGAAATAGTTCAGACCTTTGCAGACCCAAAATCAAGGTAGGA
>NZ_FONY01000120.1 GCF_900113045.1 Thermoflexibacter ruber | reverse complement strand
AAAAAACACCAAACATAAAAGCATATCCACAAAAATTAGAGGACAAACAAATTGTATTTATTCAAGAAAATGTAAAATAATTCACGTTAATATTATATAAAACTATGAGTCGCTTTATTGAGATACACATTTACAAAATTCTTATCGTGGCTTGCCTCACTTTTTTGAGTATAGCTACACAAGCGCAAACCAATGTTGGTATTAATGTGAACCCACCAGACCCATCCGCTACTTTGCACGTAGGAGGGAACACAGGAGGTTTATTGATTCCGCGTTTGACCACTACACAACGCAATAGTATTAGCAATCCAGCCAATGGCTTAGTTGTCTATGATGTAGATTTAAACACATTTGTGTATAACGCTGGTACTAATACAGAGCCTATTTGGAAAACTCTGCTCAACTTTACAACCTCAAGTGGAGTAACAGATGGACAAATATTAGTAGGTAACGGTGGACAGTTAATCCCTGTTACATTAAGTGGAGATGTAACACTCAATAATGCGGGTGTACTTACTATAAATAATGGTGCTATTAATTCGGATAAGCTCTCCACAACAGGTGTAACCGCAGGTACTTACGGAGGTGCGACAGGAGTACCTCAAATCACTGTAGATAATAAAGGACGCATTACAAGTATCACCGTCATTCCTATCTCTGGTTCAGGAGGTCCTATTGTAGTACCTCCACCAGCACCACCCACTTTCCCACCAGCTACTGGTGATTTAACGGGTACATATCCTAATCTAACTATTGTTAATAATGCTGTTACTATAGGAAAAATAGATGCTACTGGTGCAGGGAATGATAAGGTTTTAACCACTAATGCAGGTGGGTTGATGACTTGGATAGATAAAACCGCAATAGGCACCCCCCCATTAAATAGTGGACAAATTTTTGTTGGCAATGCTTTGAATGTGGCTACTGCCGTTAATATGTCAGGAGATGTAAATATTGACAATACAGGAGCTACCACTATTCAAAACGATGCGGTTAATTCAGCAAAAATTTTAGATGGTACGATTGTAGATGCAGATGTAAACGCCACCGCTGCCATAGCAGGTACTAAAATAAATCCTAACTTTGGAACACAAAATATTACTACCACAGGGGCAGTTAATTCCAATTCATTAGCTCTGACTGGAAAAGGTACTTCTGCAAGCACAGTCCCCGCTGATGCTGGTACTACCCTGACCACCAAAGACTATGTAGATGCCGCAGGAGC